>CALADI010000001.1 GCA_937890525.1 uncultured Clostridia bacterium
GCTGACCTCTTGAATGCCATTCAAGCGCTCTCCCAGCTGAGCTATACCCCCGTATTGAGTGGCTGTCCTTGACAGCTTCTATATTATAACACGCATAAAAAATTTGTCAACTGTTTTTTGCAATATTTTTCAAAAATTTTTTGCACATGAAAAACGCCCGCACAGGCGGGCGCTTTTCGGCTTCGAAAAAGAGAGAGGTAGAAAAGAGAGTCCCAACCGAAACGGTTCAGGGGTGCCGTCCCGATTTGGATGCTGTTATCTTATCTGCCGGATTTGAACGGGGCGTAACCTGTTTGAAAATAAACCTTGGATAATTTGTGAATGAAGAGGCGGGGGATTTTCGGTTGACAACCCAAGACCGCCTTTGCTACAATAGAAATATAGTGATGCAGGCAGATCATTACAGAAAACACAGAACAATTCCTGTGCTGAGATGGAGGTTTTGTTCGAAAACGAATACAAAAGAAGAATCATAAAAAGGAGTGGTATTATGCCGGAATCCGCATTTCTTGAAAAAGTCATCAGCTTTGCCAAGGGACTGATGCCTGCCGCCATCGTGCTGGTGGTGGGGCTTGTGGTGGTTCGTGTGGCGCTGCGGCTGGTGGATCGCTCGCTGGAAAAATCCCACATGGAGCGTGCCGCCATCAGCTTGGTCAGATCCCTGCTGCGGGTGGTCATGTACGCCGTGCTTGCCATGGTGGTGGCAGGGCAGGCGGGGATCGAGATCACCAGCGTGGTGGCTCTTGCCAGCGTGGCCTCCCTTGCTATTTCCCTGTCCTTCCAGAACGCCCTGACCAATGTGATCGGCGGGGTCACCCTGCTGTCCACCCATCCCTTCAAATCCGGGGACTATGTGGAGATCGCCGGGCAGGGGGGCACGGTGCAGTCCATCGACATCACCTACACCCGGCTGTCCACGGCGGATAACAAGATCATCTCCATCCCCAATTCGGCGGTGGTCTCCTCCCAGATCGTGAACTATTCCAGCTCCGGCACCCGGCGGATCGACATCACCGTGGGCGCCAGCTACGATGCCCCCATCCCTGTGGTGAAGGATGCGCTGCTGCGGGCGGCGAATATCCCCGCCACCTTGTTTACCCCTGCCCCCTTCGTCGGGGTCAAAAACTACGGGGACAACGCCATCGACTATGTCTTGCAGGTCTGGACGGCGTCGGAGGACTACTGGACAGCCTTCTATACCATCAACGAGAACATCAGCCGGGAATTTGAAACCGACCACATCGAGTTTACTTATCCCCATGTGAATGTGCATATGTGCAAATAAAAAGAATCCGGAGCCGATGACCAGTCGGTTCCGGATCTTTTTTTAAGAAAAGAGGTAGGAAAATGAAAAAGCTAATTGCTATGGCTATATCTTACCCAAATGTTATTAACAAAGAAAGTGAAAAGATATTAAAATTGTTTGAAGCTGAGGAATGGAGAAAATATGGCAGAAATGTTAATTTTGCCGGTTCGGGAGTAAGCCCCTTGACATTTGAGAAAAATGGGGTATAGTCAAGACAAAGAGAATTAGCACTCTAATAGCGAGAGTGCTAAAACCATCCCTTCGAAAGGAGACTGTTTATGAATTTCAATACCTATACCCAGAAATCTCTGGAAGCGGTGCAGCTTGCCCAGACCATTGCCAGAGAGCATCACCATCAGCAGATGGAGCAGATCCACCTGCTGTGCGCCCTGTTGGAGCAAGACGGGGGACTGACCCCTCAGCTTCTGCGGAAAATGGATGTGACCGTGGAGAGCCTGGACGCCGCAGCCAATGCCGAGCTGGGTAAACTCCCGTCCGTTACCGGATCGGTGGAAGCCGACCGCTTCTATATCAGCGCCGACATGGACCGCTGCTTCACCGCCGCCGAGAATCAAGCCAAGTCCATGCGGGATGACTATGTATCTGTAGAGCACCTGTTCCTTGCGCTGCTGGAGACGGCGGCAGGGGGCGTCAAGACCCTGTTCGACCAGTACCGCATCACCAAGGAGGGGGCGCTGACGGCGTTGCAAAGCGTCCGGGGCAGCCAGCGGGTCACCACGGACAACCCGGAGGGCACCTATGAAGCGCTGGAAAAATACGGCACGGATCTGGTGAAGCGGGCACGGGAGCAGAAGATGGATCCCGTCATCGGCAGAGATGAGGAGATCCGCAATGTGATCCGCATCCTGTCCCGAAAGACCAAGAATAACCCGGTGCTCATCGGTGAGCCCGGCGTGGGCAAGACCGCCATTGCCGAAGGGCTTGCCCAGCGGATCGTGAAGAAGGATGTGCCCAAGTCCTTGCAGGACAAGACCATCTTCTCGCTGGATATGGGCGCCCTCATCGCCGGTGCCAAGTACCGGGGCGAATTTGAAGAGCGGCTGAAAGCCGTTCTGAATGAGGTGAAGGAGTCCAACGGGCAGATCATCCTGTTCATCGATGAACTGCACACCATCGTGGGCGCAGGCAAGACCGACGGCGCCATGGATGCAGGCAACCTGCTCAAGCCCATGCTGGCACGAGGAGAATTGCACTGCATCGGTGCAACTACGCTGGACGAGTACCGGGAGTATATCGAAAAGGATGCCGCCTTGGAGCGCCGGTTCCAGAGCGTGCAGGTGGACGAGCCCACGGTGGAGGATACCATCTCCATCCTGCGTGGACTGAAGGAGCGCTACGAGGTGTTCCACGGGGTGAAGATCGCGGATTCCGCCATTATTGCAGCGGCGACCCTGTCCGACCGCTATATCACCGACCGGTTCCTGCCGGATAAGGCCATCGATCTGGTGGACGAGGCCTGCGCCCAGATCCGCACGGAGATGGACTCCATGCCTGCGGAATTGGATCAGGTATCCCGGCACATCATCCAGATGGAGATCGAGGAAGCGGCGCTGAAGAAGGAAGAGGACGAACTGAGCCACTCCCGCCTTGCCCAGCTTCAGAAGGAACTGGCGGAAACCCGGGACAAGTTCAACGCCATGAAGGCCCAATGGGAGAATGAGAAGAGCGCCATCGGGCGGGTGCAGCAACTTAGAGAGCAGATGGAGGATCTGAACCGCCAGATCGAGTCTGCCGAGGATCAATACGATCTGGAAAAGGCTGCTGAGCTGAAATACGGACGCCTGCCCCAGCTCCAGCGCCAGCTTCAGCAGGAGGAGCAGAAGGCGGCGGCTGTCAAGGAGTCCAACATCCTCCGTGACCGGGTGACGGACGAGGAGATCGCCCGGATCGTGGAGCGGTGGACGGGGATCCCGGTGTCCCGGCTGGTGCAGGGCGAGCGGGAGAAGCTGCTGACCCTTGGGGATACCCTCCATCAGCGGGTGGTGGGTCAGGATGAGGCGGTCACCGCCGTCACCGAAGCCATCCAGCGCAGCCGTGCCGGTATCGCAGACCCCAACCGCCCCATCGGCTCCTTCCTGTTCCTCGGCCCCACTGGTGTGGGCAAGACGGAACTGGCTAAGGCATTGGCACAAGCTCTGTTCGACGATGAGCAGAACATGGTGCGTATCGATATGTCCGAATACATGGAGAAATATGCCGTTTCCCGGCTGATCGGAGCGCCTCCCGGCTATGTGGGCTATGAGGAGGGCGGTCAGCTCACCGAAGCGGTGCGCCGCAAGCCCTACAGCGTGGTGCTGTTTGACGAGGTGGAGAAAGCCCACCCGGATGTGTTCAACATCCTGCTTCAGGTGTTGGATGACGGCAGGATCACCGATTCTCAGGGCAGAACGGTGGACTTTAAGAACACCATCATCATCCTCACCTCCAATTTGGGCAGCGAGTATCTGCTGGACGGGGTCAACGCCGACGGCAGCATCCGCTCCGAGGTCAAGCAGCAGGTGCAGCAGCTTCTGCGCCGCTCCTTCCGTCCGGAGTTTTTGAACCGGCTGGACGAGATCGTGTTTTACAAGCCCCTGACCAAGGAGAATATCTACCACATCATCGATCTGCAGATCGACCATCTGAACCGCCGCCTTGCCGACCAGCAGCTCCATTGCCATCTGACCCAGCAGGCCAAGGAACTGATCGTGGAGCAGGCGTATGATCCCAACTACGGCGCAAGACCCCTGCGCCGGTTCATCCAGCACACGGTAGAGACCCGGCTGAGCAAGCTGATCCTTGCAGGATCCGTCACCACCGGGCAGGAATTGACCGTGGATGCCCAAAACGGTCAGATCGTGGTGCAATAAAATAAAAATGCCCCGGAGATCCATAGGATCTCCGGGGTCATGGCTTTGTGGAACGAATTATGATTTGGCGGACTTCTTCTCCTTGTAGATCGACCAAGCGAGGTAGAGCAGGCTGACGGCGATGTTCAGGTACAGGAAGATCTGGACGGACTTCAGGGGATAGGTATGGAGATAGTAGGTGTACTCAGCGGGAAAGCCCTGTCCCGGACTAAATCCCGTGGCACGGTCCAGAGCCATCACCACCACCGCCCAGAAGCGCATGGTGGACAGCCCAAACAGACTGAATATGGTGTTCTTTACCGCCAGCAGGCGTGCAGGGGTCAGTTTCATGGGATCACCATCCTTTTTGAATCCTAGTGTTCTGTATGGCGTTGTTTATCTTGTTGTAATTTTATTGTAGCATCCATGGTGGTCTTTGTCAATCCTATACGAAAAAAGAGGACTGCGCCCCAATCAAGGGGTGCAGTCCTCTTTTGCTTCCTGAGCATGCTCCGGGGCGGCGTCCGCAGCCTGCCGGAACTGGCAGGACTCCGGGAGCTGGCTGTACCGGGGGTGCTGGCGCAGGTCGAATTTGCCCACCTTCCGGGGCTGCTGCCCACGGGTGAACAGGTAGGTCTCATCCAATCCCATGCCAAGAATGGTGCTGACGGGCTTGTTGGCCTTGACGCTGATGAACCGGGCGGTCTCGGGATCCTGCCCGCCCAGATACAGGCAGTTGTCGCAGTTGTTGGTGATGGTGGCAGCACGCTGGGCGCCGTAGATGGCGTTGAGCTGGGTGATGCTTTGCAGGATGATGCTGACGCTGATGTTCCGGGAACGGATCACCGAGGTGATGTTGTCGAAATCCGGGATAACGGCGTTGGTGGCGAAGTCATCCAGAATGAACCGCACCGGGACGGGGAGCCGATGGTCGGGATACCGGGTGTCGGCGCTGTGGCACAGCACTTGCAGGGCTTGGGTGTAGAACAGGCTCACCAGACGATCCATGGATCGGTCGGTGTCGCTGATGGTCAGAAATACCGCCGTCTTTTCTTGTCCCAGCTTGCTCAGGTCGATGCGGCTGCGGCGGCTGTACATCTTCAGGGCGGACTTGAAGTTCAGCCCGTTCAGCTTCTCACCCAGCACGGAGAGGATGCTGGCCTCGGTGGTGGGGGAACGGTTGGAGCCCAAGAACAGCCGGTAGGCGTTGACGGCGAAGCAGTCGGGCTTTTCCTGCATCAGCTCGTTCATCAGCTTGCGGAAATCGCCGGACTGGATGGAAGCGTACAGATCGACCACATACTTGAGGGTGTGCTCCCGCTTGGGCAGGCACTCCATGACATAGCCGATCATGGCGCCGAGATACATTCTGGCGGCATTCTCCCAGAAGGGATCCTTCTGGCTGGTGGAGGGCACCAGGGTGTTGGCGATGGTCAAGATATCCTGGGGGGCATACTGGCGGTTTTTCCGGTCGTAGCGGATGAAATCCAAGGGATTGTAGCCGCAGGCGTGATCCAGATCCTTGAAATCCAGCGAAAGGATCCGGTAGCCGCTGCGCTCCAGCGCCGGGCCTACCTCGCTGAGCAGGCTGCCCTTGGTGTCGGCGACGATCAGCGATTCGCTGCATTGCAGGATATTGGGTTTCACATAGCCCCGGGTCTTGCCCGCACCGGAGGGACCGATGATCAGATCGTTGTTGTTCAGCCCGGTGCGGTAAGTATCGTTGCAGATCATGGCATCTCTGCCCAAGATCCGGTAGGTATTCTTGCAGTTCATGGTGTGATCCTCCTTTACAGTTGGGTGATGATACGGTCGGCAAGACCGAAGGCTACGGCTTCCTCTGCGCCGAAGAAGCTGTCTTGGCAGGTTTTTTCGTAGATCTCTTCCAGCGGGTGGTGGGTGTGCTCAGCCAGCACCTGGCCGATGATCCGGCGGGTACGCATCAGCCGGTCCCCCAGCGACTTCATTTGCAGGGCGCTGCCGCCGGGGCAGCTCTGCATCAGCGGATCGTGGATCATCACCTCGGCGTGGGGCAGCATATCCCGCTGGCTGCCGGCGGCGAAGAGTACGGCCGCCATGCTTGCGGCGGTGCCGGTACACACGGTGCGGATGGGGCAGGGCACCGCCTGCATCACATCGTACAGGGCAAGCCCGCTGGTCACTTCCCCGCCGGGGGAATTGATGTAGAGGGTAATGGGAGCGCTGGGATCTTCCTGAGCCAGATAGCGGATCTGGCGAATCAGGGCGTTGACGGAAGCGGCGGTGATTTCGCCGGTACATTCGATCTGTCGGTTTGCAAGCATCTGGTCGAGGATGGAATAGCGTTGCATTCCGGCGGTGGTTTCCTTCAGGATCTGAGGGGCGATGAGGTCATTAGTCATGGAAATACTCCTTTCTGAGGTTGGTTTAGGATTCAAACAGAGGTGCGACCATCAGGTCGTACAGCGGATCGGTGAAGTCCAGAAGCGGAACATCCGGATGGGGCTCGTGGGAGCGCATCACATAGCGGATGATGTCAGCGGCAGCGCCCAAAGCCGGGTTTTGCCCGGTTTGCCCCATGAAGTTGTTCCAACTGCCGGAAAGATCCCGGTAGATCACAAGGGGGAACATGCTGCCGGTGAGGGCGGCGATGCCCTGAAAATACTGCAGGGGCGTCAGTTCCATCGCCGGACACAGGAGGGACTGCCCTGCGTGTTTCCCCAGCCGATGCTGCAGCGAGCGGGGATCTGCGGCTTTGCCGGTATTTGCCGGGCAGATGCAGAATGCGCCCAGGGTATTCAGAATGTCCACGTAGGTCTGGCGGAGGTGGCTGCTATCGTCAACGGCGGAGATCCGGCGGAGCCTGCACACCATCTCCAAAGCCTGCCCCAGGGTCTGGGGAATGGGCAGTTTCTCGGAGCGGGGCCGGCGCTGGCACAGGGCCTTGGTTCCTTCCCTCAGCTTGTCGCAGAGGGTGCGGTACTGCCGCTCAGGGGCGGGCACCCACCTGGAGGGGGGCACATGGGAGAAGCTGCTCAGCGGGATATCCAGCATCTCCCGGATGCCTGCGGCGGAACGCCGGGCTGCGGCATCGCTGCTGGGCAGTCCCATGTCCAGACGGCGGAGCCGGACATCCAGAGGGACGGCGGCATCCCTGCCGTCCCACTTGGGATAGGGGAACAGCCGCTCCACCATCCGGCGGACGCCGTAGAGGGACAGCCGGACAACGGGGCGCTGCTCACCGTCGGCGCAGGTGTACATGAGGAAAAGTCCTGCGGCAGCGGCTTCCGGGGTCAGCTGGCAGCTGCTCACCATCAGATCTCTGACGGACATACGGCAGCCGGGCAGGAAACGCAGGACATACTCGGCGGTGCTCAATTCCAGCGACAGGGGAGATCCTTCGTAGGTGAAGAGCTGTTCGGCGGTGGGCAGCCCCTGCTGAATGTGGCGGCTCACATCCCGCAGTCCCTCATCCATGGATAGACTGAGGAACTGGATGTCCCTCAGCGGGCCGTCGGCAAGGGCTTCCGTGTCATTCCCCTTGTCAAGGAGAACGGCGAGGATCACTTTGGATTCGATGCAGATCAGCAGATCCATGGTGATATTTTCGTAGGAAGTCATGGGCGCACCGTCCAGACACAGGGCGTGCATGGGAACTTGGGTATAGACGCTGTAATCCTCCAAGTCAAAGGAGGACTCGGCGATTCGGTGGCCGAGATGCCAGACAAGATCCCGGGCGAGGTTATTCAAAAAGTAACTTTTTTCCATAAAAAGAAGTCCTTTCGTTTTTGTAGTGTGTTTTTTGTTGTAGGGAATGCCAAGGACGCCCTCCGACATGCAGACCGAAGGGCGTCAAGGCAAACCGTATAGAAAGGAGAGGAACACGCAGAATTCAAGCAGGATCGTGTTCAGGACAGATCCCTTACTTGTCAAATCATCACCCGGCGCCGCAAGGCGCATTATTATTTTTTGTAGGTTTTTGGTAGAAAAAATCCCTCTATCCAGAACCTTCCGGTCGGGATAGAGGGATCAGCCGTGGGCTGCGCTAAGTAAATACTGGTTGCGAAGCGAAATTTCAAACCTACTGCCTATAAAGCATAGGGGGTATGATTCTGGGAAAAGCGTGTGTTTGCAATAGAGAATAAAAATAAAAACATATCTAGCAAACGGATTTTCATATAATACAAACGATAATTCATGAATAATCGAAATATAAGAAGAAATCATGAATTCAAAGGGAGCGAAAATGGATCGGCGCAGATCATGCCCTGCCCGACCCGGATGGTGCATTCCTTGGGGTCGGGGGTGAAGCTGAGCAGGTAGCCAGCCTCCGTCCATCCTTCCATTAAGGTGATGGACTTGCGGAACATCTCCCGGGACAGGTTGCTTCGGGACTCGGCGGACATGGACGCTATGTCCACCTCCAGCGCCGCCCACAGGGATTCGCTCTGCTTGCCGCGGAAGTAAAATACCCGCTCCGCCAGACGGTTGTTGGGATTGCGAACCAATTCCAATTCGTGAAGCAGGAAGTGGCGCAGCAGGATGGTGGCGTTGTTGTTCACCAGACGGCAGTCCGGCTGCTGTTTTGTGCAGCCCATCACGGCGGCGGGGATGGTAATAAGCTGGCGCTTGGCTTCGGCGTAGGCGTACAGGGGCATGGGGGCATCATCCAGAAAGCGGTAGCCCTTGCCATCGGCTGCGGCACGGAGGAAAGCGCCCCCATACCGGGGCTGCAGTTCGGGGGTAGTTTCCCGCTCCTCATGGCAGGAGATGAAGATCTCCGTGTGGATCAGACGGTCAATGCTGCTGCTGATCTGCTGCCTGCGCCCGGCGGGGACGGTAATGCCGGGGTCGGCGGCTGCGGCAGCCAGAACCGCTCTGGGGGTGAAGTGGCGCTTCCCCTCCTGAAGCAGGGAGTAGATGGCATCTGCCACCGCCATATCCCAGTACCCCAGATCTTGGGTCAGGACGAAATAGGCATGGATGGGCTTGGGTGCGCCCCGGCGGCTGACGGTGACGGACAGCCGGTAGCCCGGCAGATCCCGATTCCTGCGGATGGAATTGGCGATCTTGGTATTGTTGAATCGAAAGCATTTCATAGGGTATCCAGACTTCTTTCCGGAAGCTCCGGGAAAAAGCCGCCGGAGCGGCCGCTTTCGGAGTCCTCCTCAAAATGGTCGTTGGCTGCGTAGTAGCGGTAGTGCAGGGCTTCGCCGCTGACGCCGTAGCGCTGTTTTAGGATCATGATCTCCAATTCCCGGGGATTTTTTGCCTTCTCTGCATTCAGATCGAAGGTTCGGCTGCCCACGGCACGAAGCTGCATCCCGAGGATCACATCCGCCGCATATTCGATGGCGCCGGACTCCTTGAAGGCTTCCATGGACACCGGGGCTTGGTAGTTGGTGCGGTTGAAGGCGCTGATGACGAATACGGGGATCTGCCGCCGGGCGGCAAGATCCGTCAGGGTCTGGATGTTGGAGTCCACCACGGCACGGTCGCTGGTGAGGGGGCCGAGGGCACGGTCTGCCGACAGGATCTGCAAATAGTCCACCATCACCACGGGCTTGGGGCGGGGGATCTTCTGATCCATGAACCGCTCCACCGCCGCTGCCACATCGGAAGCGGAGTACACCCGTCTGCCCCGCTGGATCACGTACAGGTCTTCGCATTCCTTTGCCACCTGCTCCCGGGCGGCGGTGATCTTCGCCCACAGCGCCGTGTCTTTCAGAGACTCCGGATCCAGCAGCGCATCGGCGGTGTACCGGGGATCGCCGGTGTTGAGGTAGAGCCTGCGGCACAGCAGTTTGGAAGCAATGCGGCTTGCGGGCATCTCCATGGAGAAAAACAGCACCGGCGTCCCCTGGGCGGAAATGCTCTGGGCGATCTGAAGGGCAAAGGTGGATTTTCCCAGATTGGGGATGGCACCCAGCACATACAGCCCGGGGCTGAGTCCGCCCCCCAATGCCTGATCCAGCCCCGAAAACCCGGTACTGATCCGCCGGGTCATCAGATCGTCCACCATTCCGGGGGAAAACTGCAATATGGTCTCCCGCAGGGAGGTGGGCAGGTCGTTGTGTTGCATTCCGGATCGCTCCTTTCACGCCGGGGCAGCCCCCAGTCTTTGTGCCATTGTATCATAGATCCACCGGGATGCAAAGCCCTGCGGGGAACCCATAGCCCGGTGATTGACAAAATCCCATCCGAGGATTATACTATACAAGAAGTGAATACGGCATTCGAGTGCTGCCGGTCCTGTTGGGGATCGGTGGAGAATAGTGAATCCGGTCAGAACCCGGAACGGTACCGCCACTGTATGCGCGGAGGTCCTGCACAAGGCGAAAGCCAGCCATTGGGAGCGATTCCTGAGAAGGCGGTGCAGCGGCTGAGGAGGCGCGAGTCAGGAGACCTGCTTGAATGTTTTCGTCTATGCACTCTCGAGTCAGGAGGAGTAGGCATCTTTGTGTGTTTTGCGGGAATTCGGCCGCGGCAGTCCATTGGGGCTGCCGCGGCTTTTTCGATTCCTGCCGCTTTTTGGGCGGTTCCTCCCGAATAGTTGGATTTTCAGGGCAATGCCCGGAAAATATATTTTGCTGATGATTTGGAGGAATCACACATGAAGTTCAAGAGAATGTCTGCGGCGGTTGCAGCCGTACTGACCATGGCCATGCTGGCGGGCTGCGGCGCGTCCGGCGAGACCCCCACCACCGAGGTTACCCAGCCCACCGAGACGGTGAGCACTCAGCCCACCACCCCCGAAACCACGGAAAATGCCGATCAGGCAGCCGCCGACCGGGTGGCGCAGATGATCGACGCCATCTATGTGCAGCAGCGCAATGAAAATACCGATCAGCAGTGCCTGGATGCAAAGCAGAGCTGGGATGCCCTTACCGATGCCCAGAAGGAACTGGTGGAAGGCGAGAATGCAGACCCCGATTACTTCGGCAGAGACACCGGCGATGCATCTAAGGATGACCCCCGCAACGGCGATGAGATCGGGGAGAAGGAGATCCTGGTAGTCAGCTTCGGCACCTCCTTCAATGACAGCCGGGTGCAGGACATCAAGTCCATCGAGGATGCGCTGCAGCAGGCGTTCCCGGAGTGGTCTGTCCGCCGGGCGTTCACCGCTCAGATCATCATCAACCATGTCCAGTCCCGTGACGGCGAGAAGATCGACAACATGGAGCAGGCGCTGGAGCGTGCCGTGGCCAATGGGGTCAAGGAGCTGGTGGTACAGCCCACCCATCTGATGCACGGCGCAGAGTATGACGAGATGATGGCGGTGCTGGATACCTACCGCGATCGCATCGAGCACATCGCCGTGGCAGAACCGCTGTTGGGCGAGGTGGGCAGCGATGCCACCGTCATCAATGCGGATAAGGAAGCCGTTGCCAAGGCTGTGGTGGATGCCGCGGTCAAGGATGCAGGCTTTGCCGATGCGGCGGACGCCGCCCAGAAGGGCACGGCCTTCGTGCTGCTGGGTCATGGTACCGCCCATGTGGCAAAGGTCAGCTACAGCCAGATGCAGACCCAGATGACCGAGCTGGGCTATGACAATGTATTCATCGGTACGGTAGAAGGCGAGCCGGAAAGCACCTCCTGCGAGGCGGTGCTGGAAGCCGTTAAAGCTGCCGGCTACAAGCGTGTGGTGCTGCGCCCTCTGATGGTGGTGGCAGGCGACCACGCCAACAACGATATGGCAGGTGACGACGCCGATTCTTGGAAGAGCATGCTCACCGATGCCGGCTGCTTCGAGGGCGTGGATGCTCAGATCGCCGGCTTGGGACGGATCGGTCAGATCTGCGACCTGTATATCGCCCATACTCAGACCGCCATGGAAACGCTGGCGGGCTGATCCCAGTGTAAAAGCCGGAGACAGAGAGGAGAAACCCGTATGAAAGTGAAGAATCTGATCGCATTGGCACTGACAACGGCGGCGCTGCTCAGCGGCTGCGCCGGGACGGATGCCCCGGAAACCCAGACGGTACCGTCCACCGAACAGGTGCAGACAGAGCCGGTGCAGACCACCGGCGCGCCGGAAGCGGCGAAGCTGGATCTGGCGGACGGCGTGTACAGCGTTGCCTTCCATACAGACAGCAGCATGTTCAGAGCCAACGAAGCCCACGACCGCAGAGGTGTGCTCACGGTGAAGGATGGAACCGGCACCCTGCATATCAGCCTTGGTTCCAAGAATATCGTCAACCTCTATAAGGGGCTGGCGGCGGATGCCCCCGGGGACGAAGCCCATTGGCTCCACCCCACCGTGGACACCGTGACCTACAGCGACGGTCTGACCGAGGAGGTCAACGGCTTTGATGTGGCGGTGGATGCGCTGGATACGGAATTTGACTTGGCGCTGATCGGCAAGAAGGGCGTATGGTATGACCATAAGGTCAGCGTCAGCGACCCGATCCCCGTGGAATCTCAAGAGCAGACCGTGACGGATGGTGCGTATATCTGCCAAGTGACGCTGTCCGGCGGAAGCGGCCGTGCGACGGTGGAAAGCCCTGCGGCGGTGACGGTGGAGGGCGGCAAGATGACTGCCACCATCGTGTGGAGCAGTCCCAATTACGAGTATATGCTGGTGGACGATGTGCGCTATGAGCCCATCCAGACCGAGGGCAATTCCACCTTCTGCATCCCCATCCGGCTGGATGAGGATATGGCGGTGAGCGCATCCACCGTGGCCATGAGCCAGCCCCATCTGGTGGACTATGTGCTGCACTTCAGCGATCTGCGGAGCGTCAACGAATGAAGCGGGTCATCGCCCTGTGCCTTGCGCTGGTGCTGGCGCTGCCGCTGTGGGGCTGCTCCGGCGACCGGCAGCAGACGGGGCTTGGAAACGGATGGGAGCCGGAACGGAGTATGGAACTGGAATTTGCCACCCAGTTTGCCGTGGATTATTACCGGGATGGGTTCAAACTGATCTCCTTGGCGGACGGCAGCCGGTTCCTGGTGGTCCCCGAGGGGAAAGAACCGCCCTCGGGCATCCATCCCGACATCGTGGTGCTGCGCCAGCCCCTTGAGAATCTGTATCTTGCCGCTACGGCATCCATGTGCCTGTTCGATGCGCTGGATCGGCTGGACGCAATCCGGCTCTCCGGCACTCGAGCGGAAAGCTGGTATATCGAAAACGCCCGCAAGGCCATGGAGGATGGGCGCATCCTCTACGCAGGCAAATACAGCGAGCCGGACTATGAGATGATGGTGCAGCAGCATTGCCCGCTGGCCATCGAGTCCATGATGATCGGTCATGCGTCGGATGTGAAGGACAAGCTGGAGGAACTGGGCATCCCGGTGTTCATGGATCAGGCCAGCATGGAGCCCCATCCCCTGGGCAGGACGGAGTGGATGAAGGTCTACGCCGCCATGCTGAACGAGGAGGAGAAGGCGCAGGCGCTGTTCGATGAGCAGGTGGCGTATCTGGAAGAAGCGGTGCAGACCCAACCCTCCGGGAAAACCGTGGCATTCTTCTACATCAGTTCCTCCGGGCAGGTGGTTGCCAGAAAGAGCGGCGACTATGTGACCAAAATGCTGGAACTGGCCGGCGGAGACTATGTGTTCCGGGATCTGGGCGATCCCCAGACCAGAACCTCCACGGTGACGCTGGAGATGGAGACTTTCGTGAATGCTGCCAAGGATGCCGACTACATCATCTACAACAGCACCATCGGCGGTGAGATCCAAACCATGGAGCAGCTTTTGGAAAAGAGCAGCCTTCTGGCGGAGTTCAAAGCGGTGAAAAACGGCAATGTCTGGTGTACGGAGCAGAATATGTACCAGCAGACCACTGCCTTGGGACAGATGATCCAGAGTTTCCAGAAGATCTTTTCGGGACAGACCCAAGGGGTGGATTCGCTGCCCTATCTGTACCGGCTGAAATGAACGACTGCCGCTCCCGGGAAAAGGAGCGGCAGTTTTGCCCTGCATCATGGGGCAGGAAAGGCGGGGAATATGAAATTAGATGAAAAGCAGCGCCCCGGACTTGCCGGGGCGGCGCTGGGCAATTCCGGGCGGTTTGCGGCGGTGATGATCCTGCTGTCCGTCCTGCTGCTGGTGGCGCTGATCCTGAATGTGAACATCGGCTCGGTGTCCATCCCCACCGGGGAGATCCTAAAGAAGGTGGGCGCCGCGGTCGGGTACGGCATAGGGAATCTTTTTACAGGCGGCGGCTTTTCTCAGCAGCTGCAAGAGGTGATGAAGGGCACCACCCAGAGCCAGATCCTCTTTTCCATCCGCATCCCCCGGATGCTGCTGGCGGCGGTGCTGGGCGGAGCGCTGTCGGTATCCGGCTATCTGCTTCAGGTGTTTTTCCGCAACCCCATTGCAGGCCCCTTTGTGCTGGGGATCTCCTCCGGCGCAAAAATGGTGGTGGGCATCACCTTGATCTTCCTTGCCCCCTATCTGGGCAGCGTCAGCTCGGTGACGCTGGTGCTGGCGGCTTTTATCGGATCGCTGCTGATCACCTCGCTGGTGCTGGTATTTGCCCAGAAGGTGCACAGTATGTCCATGCTGCTGGTCATCGGCATCATGGTGGGCTATATCTGCGGTGCGGTGACGGATCTGTGCATCACCTTTGCCGATGACCACGATGTGGTGAACCTCACCAACTGGTCTATGGGCACCTTCTCCGGCGCAGGGTGGGACAATGTAAAGACCGCAGCCCTGCTGTGCATCCCCGGAAGCCTTGGGGCGCTGCTGCTGTCCAAGCCCATCTATGCCTATGCCCTTGGCGAAGGGTATGCCCAGAGCATGGGGGTTCGGGTGAAGCCCTTCCGGGTGATCCTGATCCTGCTGTCCAGCCTGCTGTCGGCGTGTGTCACGGCGCTGGCAGGCCCCATCTCCTTTGTGGGCATCGCCGTGCCCCACATCACCAAGACGATGCTCAAATCGTCCAAACCTGCCTATGTGATCCCGGCGGTATTCCTGTGCGGGGCGGTATTCTGCGTATTCTGCGACCTCATCGCCCGAACCATACTGGCGCCCACGGAACTGTCCATCGGCACGGTGACATCGGTGTTCGGTGCGCCGGTGGTGATCTACATGATGGTCAAGCGCCGCCGGGCGCAGGAGGAGTGACATGGAACACTATTTTATGACCAGGGATCTGGCGGTGGGCTATGACGGGAACATCCTGATCCGCGACATCAACATCCGTCTAGAGCGGGGGAAGATCCTGACCCTCATCGGCCCCAACGGCGCAGGAAAGTCCACCATCCTCAAGTCTATTACCCGCCAGTTGCAGACCATCGCAGGAACGGTGGAGGTGGAGGGCAGCGCCATCGCCCGGTGGAGCCCCAAGACCCTTGCCCAGCGGATGGCAGTGGTGCTCACCCAGCGGATCAGCCCGGAGTTGATGACCTGCGCCCAAGTGGTGGCCATGGGGCGCTACCCTTACACCAACATGTTCGGTAAGCTGACACCGGAGGACACCACAGCGGTGGAGCAGGCGCTGGAGCAGGTGCACGCATTGGAACTTGCCCAGCGGGATTTTATGACCTTGTCCGACGGTCAGCGCCAGCGGATCCTGCTGGCCCGCGCCATCTGCCAAGAGCCGGAGATCATCGTTCTGGACGAACCTACCGCCTATCTGGACATCCGCTACAAGATCGAGCTGCTGGATATCCTGCGGGAAATGGCACGAAAAAAAGGGGTGACCATCCTCATGTCCCTCCATGAGATCGACCTTGCCATGAAGGTGTCGGACACCCTGCTGTGCGTCAAGGGGGATACCATCGAGGCATCCGGTGCCCCGGAGGAGATCCTGAAGGATCACACCATCGAGCGGCTCTACGGCATCCAAAACGGATCGTATAACCTGCTCTTCGGCAGCGTGGAGCTGCCCAAGCCCCAAGGACGCCCGGAGGTGTTCGTGGTGGGCGGCGGTGGACAGGGGATCGGCTGGTACCGCCAGCTGCAAAAGCGGCAGATCCCCTTCGCCGCCGGGATCCTGTTTGAAAACGATGTGGAGCATCAGGTGGCACGGGAGCTCAGCGACCATGTGGTCACAGCCCCTGCCTTTGAGCCCATGACCCAAGAGCACTATCAGGCGGCGGCGAAGCTGCTGGAGGGCTGCCGTCAGGTGATCGACGCAGGCGCTCCCGTGGGGACGCTGAACCGGTTCAATGGGGCGCTGCTGGAACTGGCCCGGCGCAGATCCATCCCCATCCTCCGGGGCAGCCCGGCACAGCAACCATAGCCGTCAACGGGGGGCATCCTCCCCGGCGCAGCGGCTGCGCCGCTGATATTCGGTGGGGGACAGCAGAGTGTATCGCCGGAACACCACGCTGAAATAGTCGCTGCCGGAAAACCCCAGCGCCATGGCGGTATCCGTCACATTCCATCCTTGATCCAGCAGAGCCTTTGCCTGCTGGATCTTGTGGTAATTGATGTAATTTCTGGGCCCTGTGCCCATCTGGGCTTTGAATTTCTCCTTGAACCGGGAGGCGGACAGGGATGCTTCCGACGCCAGCTCCTCGATGGTGATCCGCTCGTGGATATGGCTGCGGACATAGGCGGCGGCACGGGCGATATCCGGGCTGACCCGGGAGCCGGGGAGGGCGGCGTCATGGAGGATCTGGCACAAAATGGCGGTGAGCAGGGCACTGCCCCGGAGACGCCCAAGGGGATCGCCCCCGTACAGATCGGCAAAGGCCGCCTTGAACAGCCCCTCCGCCGCCGGATCCATCCGCACCACCCGGCAGTCCAATCCCGACAGAGCGGCGATCAGCTTCCGGGCAAACGCTCCCTCCAACCCCAGCATCCCCTCCGGGCATCGGACATCCAACTGAAACCAGTACATCCGGTGCAGAGACATGGGGGCATTGCCCGTGTCGTGGATCTCATCGGGGAAGGTGAGGAACAGATCCCCGCCGGACAGATCGTAGCGCCGGTGATCCACATGGAAGGTGAGATTCCCCTGCACCACATAGGTGAACTCAAAGCAGTCCCGATGGTAGTGAGGGGGCAGGGGTGCGGTGGCATGGGAGGTGTTGTGACAGCCGATCATCCGCAGTCCGGGGATGCCGTGGCGGTCATAG
This sequence comes from uncultured Clostridia bacterium, assembly GCA_937890525.1. GTDB lineage: Bacteria > Bacillota > Clostridia > Oscillospirales > Oscillospiraceae > Faecousia. The sequence goes on from CALADI010000001.1 coordinate 17,172, forward strand.
GTGAGGATCTTCCGCTCCCGGGTGTCGAGGGCTTGATCGAACCATGGGATAGGCTGCTGTGTCATGGGGATGACCTCCTTGCTGTCTTAGATTTCGTACGACATTCGTTCTTGCAAGCAATACAGAACAAAAGATGATATAGTTTCAATATAACAGCTGCCCCACGAAGAAGCAATGCTGATTTTGAAAAACCATCATAAAATCTTGTCAGGAGGATCTGATCATGAAAAGAAGCCAGATCAATGCGGCGCTGAAGGAACTGGAAGCCATGTGCAGCAAATACAGCCGGGCGCTGCCCCCGTTCTGCCATTTCACCCCGGAGCAATGGCAGCAGATGGGTCACGAGTATGACGAAGTCCGGGACTGTATGCTGGGCTGGGACATCACCGACTACGGCATGGGGGATTTCGACAAGATGGGATTCTCTCTCATCACCCTGCGCAACGGCAGCCGTGCCATGCCGGACAAGTACCCCAAGGTCTACGCCGAGAAGCTGCTGTATCTGAAGGAGGGGCAGTATGCCCCCAACCACTTCCATTGGTTTAAGACCGAGGATATCATCAACTGCGGCGGGGGCAATGTGCTCATCAAGGTGTACAACAGCCTGCCCGATGAGGAGATCGACTACGCATCTGATGTGACGGTGCATACCGACGGCAGGACTTATACCGTCCCGGCGGGCACCTCCATCCGCTTGACCCCCGGCGAGAGCATCCATGTCCAGCAATACCTGTACCACGATTTCAGCGTGGAGCCGGGGACGGGGGCGGTGCTTCTGGCTGAGGTGAGCCAGTGCAACGATGACAATACGGACAACCGCTTCAATCCTCCCATGGGTCGCTTCCCCGCCATTGAGGAGGATGAACCCCCTTACCGCCTGCTGTGCAACGAGTACCCGGCGGCAAAGTGAGGCTAGAGCGGTATGGATGTAGTTGCGCTGGGCGAATTGCTCATTGATTTTACCTGCGAAGCCGTGGACGCCGGCGGCTACCCCACCATGGCGGCGCACCCCGGGGGCGCCCCGGCGAATTTCTTGGCGGCGCTGAGCAGATTCGGCGCGGAGACGGCCCTGATGGGCAAGGTGGGTGACGATGCCTTCGGGAAGATGCTGCTGGGTACCTTGCAAAAGGCGGGGATCGACACCCGGGGCATGGTGACAACGGAGGAGGTGTTCACCACCCTTGCCTTCGTGACGCTGGATGAAACGGGAAACCGGGAATTTTCCTTTTCCCGGAAGCCGGGGGCGGATACCTGCCTGACGGAGCAGGAGTTGGATCTTAGGCTCATCGACGAGACCAAGGTGTTCCACTTCGGCACCTTATCCCTGACCCATGAGCCTGCCCGGTCTGCCACCTATCGGGCGGTGGAATACGCCCGGCGGCAGGGCAAGTGGATCACCTTTGACCCCAATCTTCGCAAGCCCCTGTGGAAAGATTTGGATACAGCGAAGGAGCAGATGCGCTGGGGACTATCCCAAGCGGATGTGGTGAAGATCAGCGACGAGGAGGTGGAGTTCCTCTTCGGCATGACCCCGGAGGAGGGGGCTGCCCATATTTTGCGGGAATTCGGCGGGAAGCTGGTGTTCGTCACCTGCGGCGCCCGGGGATGCTTCTTCCAAAACCGGCGGACATCGGGCATGGTGCCGGGGCTGACGGGGCTTTCGGTGGTGGATACCACCGGCGCCGGGGACATCTTCGGCGGCAGCGCCCTGTGGATGCTGCTGCAAACCGGCGAAGATCCGGCAGAGTTGACAGAAGCCCAGCTTCGCAGGGTGACGGAATTTGCCTGCGCCAGCGCCGGGCTTTCCACCACCAGATACGGCGGCATTTCCAGCGTGCCCAGCTATGAGCAGGTCGTGGAAGTCTTGCATCGCACATAAGCAACAAACCGCTCCACCCGGCAACGGATGGAGCGGTTTTCGTGTGTTTAGGTGTTGCGTTTTCCGGTCATGGTCTGATGCTCCCGCCGCAGCTCGGCGCACAGGGAAGCGAAGCTCCAGCCGTCGTTGTGGGGGGTGTGGATGGCCTTGATGACGCCGCCGGACACCTGATTGATGAGTGCGGCGGCAAGCTGTTCCCGCCCGTCAAAGCCGTGGAGCAGCGCGAATTTCCCGCCCAAGGGCGCAGAGGGGGCAGGGGTCAAATCTTGGTCAGCCAGCAGCCGGGCGATGGTGTAGGATGTGTGACCGTCGTCGATGCCCCGGCAGGTGACGCCTGCCTTCTTGGCCAGCGCCGTCAGACTCAGAAGCTGCATCCCGCTGAGCCCGTAGATCAAAATAACAGGGGTTTGCAAATGGTGTTCCATGGCAGTTCCTCCTTGGGGTGTTTTTCTTTATCATACCACAGATTTTTCCAAAGGAACAGAGGGAATTACACCCCGGCGGCACAGTGCTTTAGCACTCGAATCTGAAGAGTGCTAAAAATTCACAATGGGTTCACAGAAAATGGCAGAACTGTTCATCTCTGGGGGGTATGATCTAGTTGTCAAAAGGAAAGACAAGATCCCAAAGAAAAGAGATGAGCCCCATGGGCTGACCGATCCCGGCGAATGCCGACCCCGCCGGACAAAAACATCACGGCCGACATAAATTGGAATACCTGGATATGGAGGCATTGTTATGTTTGAACTTGCTCGCAGAAATAATCACCATGTGAATACCTATAATCCCTTCCGTGAGATGGAGGAGCTGGAGCGCAGCTTCTTTGCCGATCCCTTTGCCGGATTCTTTGGCAGTACCGATCTGGCGGAATTCAAGACCGATGTCACCGACGAGGGTGACCACTATCTGCTGGAAGCTGATCTGCCGGGATTTGAGAAGAAGGACATTGCGCTGGATGTCAACGGCGATACCCTGACCATCCGTGCCGAGCGCCACTCCAAGGCAGAGGACAAGGACCAGAAAGACCGGATCGTTCGGGTGGAGCGTTCTTACGGCGCATATGCCCGGCAGTTCGATGTGTCCGGCGTGGATACCGACCACATTCGCGCCAAATACGAAAATGGCGTGCTGAAGCTGGAACTGCCCAAGCGGGAGACCCAGATCCCGGAGGCAAGACGGCTGGAAATCGAATGACCCCGTGTGAAGCAAACGCAGGAGCGTACCAAAAGGTGCGCTCCTGCGTTTTTTGTGTGTTCGGCACCGCCTCCATTGGCAGACGGTTTTGGATGTGATTTACTTGGAGGGATATTTTGTTACATATGTATCACCCTCAGCGCAGTACCAGCAGTCAAGGGATAGAATGTTGAAATCGAACACAACTTTATGGTTCGGTTCATGACAGACTCCTTTCGCATTTACTTGGTTTGATTTTTCAGCCTGCGCCACATGGGGATGGCGCAGGCGCAGATCCCGGCGGCGCACAGGGCTACGGCGCAGCCGCCGCCGATGACACCCCTCCAGCCGGATCGTTCCAGCAGACTGCCGACCCCCCAGCCGGAGAGGGTGCTGCCCACATAGGTGGCGGAATTGAGCAGACCGCTCAGGGCGCTGACCAGCCCGGTGTATTCCAGCCCCATGGGGATCAGGGTCACCAGCATGGTGTTCACCGCCAGCATCAGGGCGGCGCAGGCGGCGAAGATCCCCAGATCGCCCCATACAGGCAGCCCCAGCCCCATGGCAGGCAGGATCAGCGCAGCCCCGGCGCAGGCAAGGCAGATGCAGGCGGTGCGGGGTTCGCTGTGGAATACCCGGTCGTTGAGCCGTTTGCCCAGATACACGCCACTCAGATTGACCAGAGGAAGGACAAGGGTCATCACGATGGAACTGACCTCATCCACATGGTGGTTTTGCAGCAGATAGCTGGGCGTCCATGTTTGCAGACCATCCCGGATCAGTCCGTTGGCGGCGGCAGACAGGACGATGGGGATCAGCAGCAGCGCCACCCCCGGCGGGCATCGGCGGCGACGGGTGGGGGCGGACTTTCCGGAGGTTTGGGACAGGGCGGGGGCAAGGGATTTCATCCCCCGCAGCCACGCAAGCCCGATGACCGTCAGGATCAGACCTGCAAGGAAGAACGCCATGCGCCAACGGCCTGCGGCGGCGCACAGGGCGGACAGAGCGTAGGCGGCGAAGGTGCCCGCCGGGACGGTGGTGGAATAGCGGACGCTGAAGGTCATGGCCTGATGACTGGGCAGCCGTGCCACCGTCAGCGCCAGCAAGGGGGACCATACGGCGGACTGCACCACCCCGTTGACCGCCCAAAACAGGATCATCCACCCGGGAGAAGCTGCCATGGACATGGCCACATTGCATACCCCGGAGCCGAATACGCCGAAAAAGACGATCCGCACCGGGTTCAGCCGATCCCCCAAGATCCCCCAGACCAGTTGAAAGATGCCGTAACTCAGAAAGAAAGCGCTGCTGACCATGCCCAACTCCGTCTGGGAAAAGCCCGTGGAGCGGGCGATCTGGGCAAGGCTTGCGGTGAAGTTCAGCCTGCCGATGTAGGTGCTGAAATAGGCCGTCCAGCACAGGGTGAAAAATTGGGACTGCTGCCGCCGCTGGGTCAGCTTGGTGTCAGATATTGATGTAGGCAAAGTGGTGTTCTCCGATCTGGGTCAGGATTTGTTGGGGGAGCAGGAATGGAGAGCGGAGCAGATAGGGAAGGCCTTGATGGATTTTGGCACAAACTTCGCCATCTGAAAAAACGACCCGTACCCTGTATTCCTGTGCTACGCAGACAATAGCCTGAGTCACCACCGATTCCAGAGGGGTTAGGATCAGAGTATCTGCGGATCGGGTCACATGTGCATTGCAACACAAGAAGGTTCCATCGGGCTGCTGATGCAGGTAGCATCGGGTTAGCGCCAGTTCTCCAATGGCTTTGAATACCTCGTGGACATCGTTGTCACAGCAAGCACCTTGAGTCACTGCTCCGCCCATGGCGGTGTAGCCGGATACAGCTTGATGTCGGGGAGCGCGCCACCATGAGCTGATCATAGGAATATAGGTTTCACCCAACACGGCGGGAATGTGGGTGCCGCCGTTTTCTGGGACGAATAGCTGGGTCTGTCGATAGGGGTCTGGGACGAATGCCCAGCGCAGTATCCCATCCCAGCCCATCAGCTGGGCACAGGCGCCCAAAGTGTTCATGCCTCGGATCAGATAGGTACCGTCTCCAGTCAACTGGTACAGATAGATCAGTGCATAGGCATTCCATGCCGACCACCCATGGGGAGAATCCATCATCTGTGCCCGGGGGCACATGGGGGTCTTTCCCATCTCCACATCGTACTGGGCTTCCCAATAGCGTAGAGTCCCACCTGCCATCCGGGAATCCGGGATCAGCGCTTGCTCGTGGGATGCATGAGCATCCACGATTTGCCGGGCGGCGCAGATGTAGCGATTCCTGCGTGGGCTGTCTGGGGGTAACATCAGAGCAAACGCTCCAAGCTGAGCGGCAGAGCAGGAGTTTGCCCCGTCTTCATAACAGGAGGAGGTGGCACCCTCGGTCTGGAAATTGCCCCCCAGGGATGCCAGATGGTCCATGGCACTTATCAGCGACAGAGAGAGTCGGTGAGCCCGTGGATGCCAAAGCACATGCTGCTCAGGAGAACAGTCGGGGCTGGAAAGGAGCCCGAGCAGAGTCTGAAGCAATTCGGTAAGAGATTTGGCGGGGTAGATCACCGAGGTATAATCTGTTCTGCCTTTGTAGAAACCGCCATCGGCTCTTTGGAAGGAGAGCACCACCTGCGCCAGAAGCCATGCCCTGTGGAGATCCTCGTCGCATTTGGTGCAGGCGTAACGCATGACCAGCACCCCCACCATGGACGAGTGATTCTGGATCCGATCCGACTGGATCAGGGGGCGCATGGTATCTGTGCAGTACAGCAGGGGGAGCAATTCGTGAAACTTATCCTCCATGGCATGGTCGGCGGCGGGGTCAGGGAAATGGCGTCGGGCGAGAAATGCCGAATACAGTCCGTACCAGCTTTCTGCATGGGTGGAAGCCTTCTGTGGGGCGTTGATAGCGGCAGTTCGGGCGTGGCAAATGTACCACGACCAGCGATTGCGAACGCTAAGGCACATCTGGCTCCGAAAACCAGCGGCATTTTCCACATCCAGCGTATAGACACCGGGGGCATCCCATCCTTGAAAACGCCCAAGATAGACTCCGTCATGATTCTGGGTCAGAGGAAATCTCCTGCTTGATCCATCGGGGGTGATGAGCCGGGCAGACCGGATGGGGCTGTTGGAAAAAATACGGATACAGCTGCATTCCCCCGGTGCAACGGTGTACAGGTCGGCGTGAAGCATAGGCAGTAGGGAATGTGCGGAGATGGCAGGCTTAACTCCCTCTAGATCATAGCTGCGGGCAACGGGGAAAAGGAAAATGTGCCAGATTTTTTCTTCTCCGGAGGCAAGATGATCTAATCCTGCAGGGTGCCGAGGGGGCAGAGGACCGGGGTGGAGGAGATCAATGGAAGCGGTAAAAATACCTTGGGCGTCCTTCTCATATTCCAGCGTATAGGATGCCACGGGTGCGTCGGTGAAAATGGTCATAATGCCGCCGTCCGGTGCGGAAAAATAGCCCCACAGGTGGGTCTTTTCACATCGGATCAGGGTGGGAAAGAACTGATGCAGGTAATCCGGGTATTGAACCAGAAAACTGTCGAACCCCAAACGCAGACCGGCTCGGAAGGGGATGGTGGCGGTTGCTGACGGATTGGAAATGGCGGCGGTGATCTCCAATGCCCCTTGGGGGTGGATGCGGTAGGATAGCGATACATGAACCGTCACATCTGCCACCTGTGCATTGCCGGTGTAGGCGGAGGCAGGCTCCAATTGAGCCGGCTGCAGGGGGACGGGACGATCGCCGATGATCCAACACACCCCGCCGTACTGATCCTGACGCATGGGGACATGGCGCACGACACCATCGATCGTTACGGATAGGGAACGGATCTTGCCGCCCCGGTGATCGATTTGCCAATGGCTGCTTTGCAGCATCTCATGGGTCATAGGGAACGCTCCGTGTCGGATGAAATGTGCACCTGCATACCGTCGAAGGAGGGGCGCATTCCAAAGCCCCCTGCCCGGCGGCACAACTCGTCGTGGAGCAGACCGCCGTTGTGGGAGAAGTGATTGACGAAAAACATGGTCTGCCCGTCTGCGATGCCCAGTTCTAAGAGCCGCTGCTTTACGGCGGCGGCATCGGGCAGACCCATGTGACCGTCCTGCTCGCCGTTTTCCAGCTGACCGCTGGTGCAGTCCAAGCTGGCGGCGGTGAGGGGCTTGCCCCGGCTTGCCAGAAAGTCATACACCTCCGGCAGGAACCGCCCGGTGTCATGGGCGTACAGCAGCGAAGCGCCGCCTTGTTCGATGAGGTAGATCAGCGCCTGTTCTGTGGTCATATGCCGGGCGGGCAGCGGGGTGATGCGATAGCCCCCGGCACAAAAGGGGACAAAGGGTCGTATGATGTGAAAATGCAGCTTTTTTGCAACATTTTCGTCCAATTCATGCTTGGCAGCGGTGTAAAAATAGTCCCGCACGGCTTCGTTGCAGTAGATATCAAGTTCCGGGGCGGTCATATGGTGGGCGTAGCAGCTCCCCCGCAGCACCAACTCGGCGGGATAGAAGTGGTCGGTGTGGGAATGGGTCACCAGCAGCCACCGCACGGCGGACAGGTCAACACCGTGGCGCAAGCTGTGCAGATAGGTGTCGCAGGGCAGATCCAGCAGAAGATCTTCGTTGACCAATGCCTGCGAGCGGGTGCGGATGTTCTTACCCCCCAGCGCCCGGGCTTGGCGGCAGCAAGGACAGTTGCAGAACACGGCGGGCCAGCCCTCAGCGGCTGCGGTGCCCAAATAGGTCAGTTTCATATCAGGATTCCTCCTTTGTGATGCGGTACAGCTTCAAGGATACCGGGGGGATGGTCAAAGGTTCCGGGTCGCCGGGGTGGGAAAGGCATTCACAGCCGATCCCCTCTGGCAGCTGAGCGCGGGCCGGATCCAGACCGCAGTTGACGATGCCCAGCAGTCCCCAGCCCTGCTCCGAGCGGTAGTAGAAGGGGGCAAGGTTCATGTCCCCGCCCACGAAGGGCAGGCCGCTGCCGCCGGGCAGATCCGATAGGAGCCGGCGCATCAGTTCCCCTCTGCCCCGGCTGAGCCAGCCCAGTTCGGTGACGGGGTACGCCATCACGCAGATATCGCCCCCCAGTCGATTGCGGAACCGGAGCATTCCGGCGCCCAGATACCGCTTTTCTTCATCCAGCAGCCGGGTGATCTCCTCGGCGGCGGGATCGGCGGTGAGATGGGAGATCCACGATCCCTGCCGGCGGGTCAGCGCCCAATCCACGCACATCAATGTGTTCAGCCATTGCCCGGCATAGCGGGGTTTGGAAAGCTGCTCGGTGCAGGGATCTTCGATGTTGCCGTCGGGGGTGCATCCCAGCAGATCCCCGTAGCCCATGCGGTACAGGTGCCCGGCGGCAATGTTGTCCACCACCAGACCGCCCCGCAGGAATTCCTCGATCTCCTGCCGGGAGCAGGAGAGCACTTGATCTGCCAGCAGGAAATTGGTTTTCGCCTTGCGGAACTGGACGGGGATGCCCAGCAGGGGCAGTATGCTGTCTATGGATCGATCGGGGAACATCCCGCCCACGGTGTGGCTGCGGTTCACCGTGTGGGCGGCGGAATCTGCAAACCAGGGCAGTCCCACCCCGGTCATCACCGTGCCCCGGCGCACTTCAGCGATGGCCTGCGTGAGGGGGTGGACATGGTTGACCAACTGGGCGTACTCCGGCTGCAGGGGCATGGGGGTGGCGAGATAGTCGTAAAGGTTCAGAGAAAGGGCATCGGCTCCCGCCAAAGCGTGCAGGCACATCTGCAATTCGGTCATGGCGGCGCTCTTGGTGTAGAGGGAGTGGGGGTAGTTCTCCACCTCGCTGACCCAATAGGTATCCTGCCCGACGGCCGCCATGCTCAGGGACATCCCTGTGACCATCTGCACGATATTCTGATGCAGTTCGTCCCGGTAAGCCCCGCCCAAGGGGCGGGATAGGCTCTGTCTGCCCCTGTCGGCGAAGGTCCGGAGCAGAAGGGGCATATCTCTGCCCTGAAGGGAGTGGGCGCTCTCCCCGGAGTTCATCAGCCCCACCTGCGTCTTGGGGGACACGGCGTGGATGGCTTGCTCCATGGCGTGGGCGGCACGGAGCTGGGCACGGAAATTCACCTGCATCCATGCCTGTTTGATTCGGGGATCTCCCTGTCCAAGGCAGGCGTCCCGGATCTGCCCGGCGGTGACGGGGAAGCCCAGTTCCTCCCCGGTCAGGCGCACATGGTTTTCGCAGAAGCAGCCCACGGGATCGGAGTGGTTCAGAGAGCGGAAATCGTCGTCGATCATCATCCGCACAGGGTGGGTCTGGGCATAGATCCCGCAGACTTGGGCGGCATAGTCCGCCCACTCCGGGTCGCTGATGCAATAGACGCTTTCTGCTTCGGTCAGACTGCTGCCCACGAACCGGGTGAAAGGCAGACGCAGCCGCTGAGGGGCGGGGACATCGTTGTGCCCTACCAAGGTGGCGAGGTTGATGCTGAAGGTGATCCCTGCACGGGAAAAGGCATCGGCCATCTGCCGGTAGATCTGCGCCATGCGCCGGTGCTTTTCCAGCGGGAAGGGGCAGGTGAGGATCTGGTGGGACTGCTCCATCAGCATCACCTCCCGGATGGGGGTGCGGGCGCACAGCTCCAAAATCTGATCGGTTTGGCGCTGCCATGCGTCCTCATGGATCACGACACGCAGAATGTAGTTCATGGTTTGGGGACTCCTTTCTGAGTGAAAATGCGGAGACCGATGGATGATCGGCCTCCGCAATGTGCCGCATCAGCGTGCGAAGAGGGTTATTTGTTCAGCTGAAGGAAGGCATCGTACTGGCTCTGCTCGATCTCGATCAGCTCGTCCAGACCCAGATCCTTGAGCTGCTGGATGTACTGATCCCAATCGTCGAAGCTGGCTCTGCCCAGAATAAAGTCGGTGACCAGTTCGCTGGAATAGGTGGTCAGGTCGGTGGTCAGAGCGGTCTTGCGCTGGTTCTGCTCGTCGGTGGCGATGGCCATATAGCAGTACTTGGCGTCGGGGTAGGCGGTCTGCTGGAAGGCGACCTCCTTCTGGAATTCGTTCTTATGCTCGGGGCGGGAGGCAAACTGGGATTCCATGGTGTACAGGGAGATGGTGGGGAACACGCATCCGCCCCACAGGCTGCCGCCGGGGGTCTTGCGGTCCTTGGCGTTCTGCTCCCAGTAGGCGCCGCCGATGCCATCCATCAGCTGGCGCTGACCGTCGACGACCTGATAAGTCTCGCCCTCGATGCCCCATGCGGTCAGCTCCTCATAGCGGTCGGAGTACAGGATATCCAGCAGGGCGGCTACCGCTTTGGGATTGTCGCAGTCCTTGGTGACGCCCCACTTCTGCCAAGAGAAGAAGGAAGGCTCGGTGATGATGTAAGGCTCATAGCCGGTTTCCAGATTGGCGATGGGCAGGAACTCAGCCCCCTCGGCGTTGACCGAGGGCTCCAGCCACATCTGCATGCAGTAGTCAAAGGTGGCGCCCACCTTGTTTTCCACCATACGCTGGTTGGTCTGCTCGTAGGTGGCGCCGATCAGGTCGGGATCCAGCAGCCCATCCTCCACCAGACGGTTCATGTACTTGAGGTAGTCCTTGATGCCGTCCTGGTACCAGGGGGATACGATATTCTGGTTCTTGGTGTCCACGGCGGTGAGGTAGTTACCCACGCCGAACCACTGTGCAATGCCGGTCATGAAGAAATCGCCGGAGGTATCCACGGTAACGATCTCATCTTTGACACCGTTGCCGTTCATGTCGTTGTCTTGGAATGCCTTCATCATCTGGTAGAATTCCTCGGCGGTCTTGGGGGCTTCCATGCCCAGTTTTTCCAGCCAGTCCTTGCGGACATTGATGACCCGGCAGGTGGTGGCGGGCTTGCCCTGATAGGTCTGAGCCTGAACACTGGTGTACCAGTAGATGTTGCCGTCGGGGGCGGTGGTGAGCTGGGAGACGAAGGGGTACTTTTCCCGGATGAAGGTGTTGAAGGTGCCGTCGCCGTACTGGTCCATGATGGTGTTGATGGGCTGGATGGTGCCCTTGTTGGCAAGATCCATGGCGGTGGCATCGTCAAAGGGGGTCAGGCAGATGATGTCGGGCAGGTCGTTGCCGGAGGCAATGCGGGTCTGCAGGGTGGTGGGGTACTGGTCGGGAGGGATGACCTCAAATTCCAGTTCCAGCCCCTTCTTGGCGCATTCGTCCTTGAGGGCCTGCCAGATGGGGTATTCCTCCCGCTCGTCGAACTTGATGAACTGGTTCGCGTTGTTGGGCACCAGCATGGTCAGGTGCATGGATTCCTGAGCGGAGCCGGATGCGGCTTCGTCAGAAGGGGGGGTGGTGCCGGTATCGCCACCGCCGCCGCAGGCGGCGCAGGACAGACACAGCACGGCTGCCAGCAGCAGCGCAACGAGCTTTTTCAGATGTTTCATGTTCTTTCCTCCTGTTTTGATGTAAAAATGTTACCTCGTCTCCGAACCGGGGGACGAAATATCCCAAAGAAAAGGGTCAGCCCTTCAGCGAGCCTACCATGATGCCCTTGACAAAGTGCTTCTGGAAGAAGGGGTAGGCAAACAGCACCGGCGCCGTGGTGAAGATGATCATGGCGTACTTGAGCTGCACGGTGGACAGGGACCGGCGCACCGCCTCTGCCACTTCGTTCATGGGTAGCTTGGACAGATCCACGGTGTTGTCGATGAGCACCCGGCGCAGATAGAGCTGCAAGGGCTGTAGATCCGTATTGGGCAGATACACCATGGCGTTGAACCAGCTGTTCCATGTGATGACGATGGTGTAGATGGCGATGACCGCCAGAATGGGCTTTGCCAGAGGGGCGTAGATCCGCCACAGGATGGTGAAGTGGTTTGCTCCGTCGATGGCTGCCGACTCCCGAATGGTGTCCGGGATGGATGCGAAGTAGGTGCGGGCGAGAATGATGTTCCATATGCTGATGGAGCCGGGCAGGATGATGGCCCAGATGTTGTTGTACAGCCCCAGCCGGTTCATCACCAGAAAGGTGGGGATCAGCCCGCCGGAGAAGTACATGGGGATCAGCAGATAGGTGACCACATATTTCTTCCCCGCCAGATTGGGCATACACAGGGGATAGGCGCACAGGGTGCAGAACAGCAGCATCAGCAGTGTGGTGAGAACCACATACAAGATGGTGTTGCCGTAGGCCTGCCACATGGTGGCGTCTCCGAAGATGATTTTGTACGAGGTCAGGTCAAACCCCTTGGGCAGCAGGAACATATCCCCCAGCAGGGCGTGCTCCGGGGAGCTGACAGAGCGGATGAGTACATAATACATGGGGTAGACCGTCACCAGACAACAAATGGCGGTGACGAGGTAGATCAGGGCAGTGGCGATGGGCGAACCGTCGCGGATGCCGTGCTTTTGCCGACGCATAGTCATGAATCCTCCTTTCAACATCAGAACAGCCCATCGCCGGAGATCTTGTTGCTGCACTTGTTGGCGATGAACACTAGGATCAGATTCACCGTGGAGGAGAACAGTCCGATGGCTGTGCCCAGACTGACCTTTCCTGTGAGCAGACCCTCCCGATAGACATAGGTGCCGAACACATCGGCAGAGCGCATGGTGGCGTTGTTGTACAGCAGCAGGATCAGATCCGTGTTGGAGGTCATGATGTCGCCCACGGCGAAGATCAGCATGATGGCAATGGTGGGGGCGATCATGGGCAGGGTGATGCGAAACGCCTGCTGGAGCCGATTTGCGCCGTCCAGCCGGGCGGATTCATACAGCGCCGGGTCGATGGCTGCCATACTGGACAGGTACAGGATGCTGTTCCAGCCGAAGGTTTTCCAGATGTTGGTCAGGGTGTAGATCACCGGGAACCAGTCCGGATCGGTGCGGAAGGCGATGGGATCGCCGCCGAAGAGGGTGATGATCTTGTTCACCAGTCCGTCCTTTTCGATGAAGGAGACCACCATGCCGGCGGCCACCACCATGGAGATGAAGTAGGGCATATAGCTGGCGGTCTGGACGAACTTCTTGTACCGCATCCGGCGGATCTCATTGAGCAGCAGGGCAAATACGATGGGCACCCAGAAGCCGCACAGAATGTTCATCAGACTCAGGGTCAGGGTGTTCTTCAGCAGCCGGGGGAAATACAGGGAGGAGAAGAGCGTCTTGAAATGCTGCAATCCCACCCATTTGGTCGACCCGTCAAAGGAGAAGAACGGATCGCCGGGGACATAGTCCTGAAAGGCGATTACCAGCCCGAACATGGGCAGGTAGAAGAAAATAAAGATCATGACCAGCACCGGAAGCATGATCAGATACAGCTCCCGGTTTTCCTGCAGCCTGCGTCCGGCGGGATGCCGGGGGCGGCCGGGAGGACGCCGGGTTTTACATTTGATTTGCAATGTGTCACACCCTCTCAACAGTTTCGGTTTGCCGCCCTGCTTCCCAGATCATGCATGGGGAAGAAGGGGCGCATCAGGCTTGGGGCCTGTGTTTGGTACCAGCATACCCGCAGATTGGTGAAAATGCAAGAAACCATATTTGTCAGATAAGACGATTTTGGATAAAACGGTCAAAATAGACGATTTTTGTCAGGAGAAAGGGGTGGATTCCAAATTTGTGTCATCTTCAAAAAAAGATTGTTTTACCGAAAAAGTGAGCCACAGGCGCAGACTTTTTGACATTTCACACAAATCGGGGCGCTTTACAAACCGAGGGGAGTGTGCTACACTTACCCCTGAGCATTCCTGGCAGAACGGCTGCGCCGGGAGAAACGGGGAGAGGGGGCACACCGATGGAAAAAGGGAAGAAACGAAGCAGAGGACTGACCACGGTGCAGCGGATGTACCTGTCCTATGTGGCGATCTGCCTGATCCCCATGGTGGTGCTCACCGGGGCGCTGAGCCTGTTCATGTGCCGGTCTTACCGGCGGGAGACAGCGTCGGAGCAGCGGCGTCTGGCCCAGACTGTCTCCCAGGCGATGGATGCGGAATTCCATCGTGCCAGAAGTCTGGGACAAATGCTGTCGGATGCCCGCTGGGTCAAGCGCCGGGGCGCAGCCCCCGGGCTGTATGACGATCAGTTCGACCTGCGCACCAAGCTGGATCTGTGCGAGGATCTGCGGGGCTACCGGGGCAGCGGCGCCATCAGCCAGATCGCTGTGGTGTTCCCACGGAAAGGGGAGGTCTTCTCTACCTCCGGGTTCTACCAGACCGAGGATTACTTCCATACCTTCTCCCTGGGGAAGGGTCAGCAGATGCTGGAGCCGCAGCAGGTCTATGACCTTCTGCCGGATCAGGGCGCTCTGGTGAACGGATCGGATCTGGGGATGACCGGAATGTCAGCGCACAAGCTGTTTTTCGTGGAGGAACTGGAATACAACGACCCCATGCGCTGCTTTTTAATGGTAGAGCTGGATTGCTCCGCCATCCGTAATCAAATCGAGTTTCTCACTTCTGACCAGATGCGCTCGGCATCCATCGTGGATGTGGACGGACCGCTGCTGTCGGTACGGTTCGGCGCAGAAGAGCGGGAGGAAGTCTATCAATGCCGCTCGGTATGTTTTCCGGTGGATCTGGTGGCCACATTCCCGCGGATCCGGCTCATCGACCCCCGGGGCATGGGACTGATCGCAGCGCTGGTGCTGCTGGTGGTGGCGCTGGCGGCTCGGATCGCAGGATATCTCACCAAGCGCACCTATCGCCCGCTGAAGGATCTGGTGGAGCGGGTCTCCGGTGATAGCCAGACCCCCTGCGGGGGAAATGAGTATGCGCTGATCGAGGAGTCCATCAGCCGTCTGTACACCGAGCGGGAGAATGTGCTTCAGGTGGTGGAGCGCTACCGGGCCACGGCACGGGGCAATCTGCTGCGTCAGCTGCTTCAAGGATATTTCGATGGGGAAGAAGCCTTGGAAAAGATGCGGGAATTCGGCATCGCCTTCACCAACCAGATGGCGTATCTGGTGATTCTGGTGGAAGAGCGGGGAGCCGGTCACGGCTCCGTGGCGCTGGAAGAACCTCTGTCCGGGCTGGATGCGCTGTACGAGATCGCAGAGCTGTCCAAGACCCGTTTTGCGGCGATCATCGGCGCAGTCCCCGGGGAGCAGCCCCTGCCGACCCCTCAGGAGATCGCCCGGCAGATCGCCGGATCTTACGATGCCCGGTATGAGACCAGCCCGCTGCTGACCTACGGAGCGGTGGAGCAGGGGATCTTGGGCATCAGCAAATCCTATTATGTGGCCAGCGAGTACCTGTCGGCACGGCTGTCCAACAACACCCGCTTTGCCCAGCCGGACAAGAGCTTCTACTATCCCACCGAGTGGGAATTGCAGCTTCTCAACCGGATCCGGGCGGGGCAGCAGACCATGGCGCAGACCATACTGGGGGAGATCCGCAGCGAAAATGAGCGCCGGGGAGTATCCCGGATCCACCTGCACCAGCTGATCCGAATGCTGGCGCAGACCTACGAGCGGATGATCCAAGAGCTGGATCCCCAGCCGGAGCGGTATGAGCCGCTGTTTGGGGCGCTGGATGCGGGCCAGACTCCGGAGACCATGTGGGATGCCCTGTATCGGATCAACGAAGCATTCTGCCGGGGACGGTCGGATCAGGAGAAGGGTGAGGATACCGAGCGGCTGATCGTGGACTATGTCAAGGAGCATCTCACCGACCCGAATCTTTCGCTGAAGGTTCTGGGGGAGCGGTTCAGCCTGTCGGTTTCGGCGGTGTCCAAACTGTTCAAGCGGGTTTGCGGCATCAATTTCTATGATTTTCTCCTCAGCGGTCGAATGGAACTGGCCTGTGAGATGCTGAAGAACAACAAGCTGTCGCTGGGTGCGGTGGCACGGGCGGTGGGTTATGAAAATGAGTATTCCTTCAAGCGGGCGTTTTCCCGGTTCTACGGGATGTCCGTATCGGAGTATCTGAGGAAAAATAAAAAGTGACCTATGACGCAGGGCGCCGGGTCAGGAAGGAAAGGATCTATATGAAAGAAGTATTGAATGTAGGCGTGATCGGACTGGGCAACCGGGGCTCCGGTCTGCTGGAGAACTGCATCCTGCCCCAGACCGGGGTGCGGGTGCTGGCGGTGTGCGACAAGTATGCCGACCGCCGGGAAAAGGCGGTGGAGATGGTCAAGGCTGCGGGGCAGCCGGAGCCTGTGGCGGTGGATGATTACCACCAGATCCTGCAAATGCCGGAAATCGAAGCGGTGGTCATCATGGCCTCTTGGGAATCCCATCTGAATCTGGCCTGCGATGCCATGCGGGCGGGGAAATACACCGCTGTGGAAGTGGGCGGCGCCTACTCGGTGGAGGACTGCTGGAAGCTGGTGCATACCCACGAGGAGACCGGCGTGGAGTGCATGATGCTGGAAAATTGCTGCTTCGGCAGAGATGAACTGCTGGTGCTGAACATGGTGCGCCAAGGGGCATTCGGTCAGATCGTCCATTGTCAGGGCGGCTACCGCCACGACCTGCGGGAGGAGATCTCCACCGGTCGGGAGAAGCGCCATTACCGCTTCCGCAACTATCTCAACCGCAACTGCGAGAACTATCCCACCCATGAACTTGGCCCCATCGCCAATGTGCTGGATCTGAACCGGGGCAACCGGATGCTGTCGCTGGTGTCGGTGTCCTCCAAGGCGGCGGGACTCCATGAGTACCTGCTGCGGGAGAAGGGACCGGATTACGATGCCACCAATATGCAGTTTGCCCAAGGGGATGTGGTCACCACCATCATCAAGTGCGCCCACGGCCAGACCATCTGCCTGACGCTGGATACCACTCTGCCCCGTGCCTATTCCCGGGGATTCCATGTTCAGGGCACCAAGGGTATGTACATGGAAGACAACAAGAGCATCTTCTTGGATCAGAAGGACAACGAGTACGACTTCAAGTGGCACGAGAAGTGGAACAATGTAGAGCAGTACCGGCAGGAGTACGATCATCCCGTGTGGAAGGAGTATCTGGAGCAGGGCGTCCGCGGCGGTCATGACGGCATGGACTGGCTGGTGTTCTCTTCGTTCTTCCGGGCAGCCAAGGCAGGCGCCCCGGCTCCCATCGATGTGTACGATATGGCATCTTGGATGTGCATCTCCAGCCTCAGCGAGCAGAGCATCGCCATGGGCGGCGCCCCGGTGGCGATCCCGGATTTCACCAACGGCATGTGGATGGAGCGTCAGCCGTGGCAGCCCTGATTTCGTGGTAAAATGAAAAATTTCTGTGAAGAATCACTAAAATTTCTTTTTCATTCTTGACAACCCCTACAAATCGCGATATATTATGAGGTGAATTGAGGGAGTAATTCCGTGTGGAGCGATCCGCACGAAGCCAACCGTCATATCGGTCGAATCAGACCCGGGAAGCTGAATGAATGAGACTCATGCCCGCAAGGTGGACCGGCGATCCGCCGCTTTGCGCGCATGGGTCTTTTTTGTTGTTATGTTGCTGAAAAGGAGTATCAAAAATGAAGCAAGAGTACGCAAAGACTTCTGAGGAAGTCCTGAAAGAGCTGAATACTTCGGCTCAGGGACTTTCCACTGCGGAAGCCAAGAAACGGCAGGAGCAGTATGGCCCCAACAAGCTGAAAGACGCGGAAAAGAAATCCCTGTTCCAGCGTTTTATGGATCAGCTGAAGGATCCCATGCTCATCATCCTGATGATCGCTGCGGCGGTCTCTGCCGGCACCACCATCCTGCACAATGTGCAGAATCCGGAGAGCCCCGAGGGACTGGCTGAGGTGTTCATCATCCTCATCGTGGTTCTGCTGAACGCCGTGCTGGGTGTGCTGCAGGAGTCCAAGGCAGAAGCAGCCATCGAAGCGCTGCAAACCATGACAGCCGCCACCTGTAAGGTGCTGCGTGACGGCAAGCAGGTAAGCGTTCTGTCCGAGGAACTGGTCCCCGGCGATGTGGTGATCCTGGAAGCCGGTGACGCTGTTCCCGCTGACGGCCGTCTGCTGGAATCTGCCAGCCTGAAGATCGAAGAAGCCGCTCTGACCGGCGAATCCGTCCCTGTGAACAAGGTGGTGGAGGCGCTGGGTCTGGCTCAGGGGCAGGAAGATGTTCCTCTGGGCGACCGCAAGAACATGTGCTACATGGGTTCCACCATCGTCTACGGCCGCGGCAAGGCGCTGATCACCCGCACCGGTATGGATACCGAGATGGGCAAGATCGCCGGCGCTCTGGCAGCAACTGCCGACGAGCAGACTCCCCTGCAGCGCAAGCTGGACGAGCTGGGCAAGACCCTGTCCAAGCTGGTGCTGGGCATCTGTATCTTCATCTTTGCATTCAATCTGTTTATGGCCGGCTCCTTTGAGCTGAATGTGATTCTGGAAACTTTCATGGTTGCCGTTTCTCTGGCGGTCGCTGCCATTCCTGAGGGTCTGGCTACCGTTGTCACCGTGGTGCTTTCCATCGGTGTCACCAACATGAGCAAGCGCAACGCTGTGATCCGCCGTCTGACCGCCGTGGAGACTCTGGGCTGCACCCAGGTGATCTGCTCCGACAAGACCGGCACCCTGACCCAGAACAAGATGACCGTGGTGGAGCATGTGGGCGATACCCAGCTGCTGGCCACCGCTATGGCGCTGTGCTCCGACGCACACCTGAACAACGAAGGACAGGCTGAGGGCGAGCCTACCGAGGCGGCTCTGGTCAACTTCGCCAACAAGGAAGGTCTGCCCAAGCAGGATCTGGAGGGCAAGCAGCCCCGTGTGGACGAGGCTCCCTTCGACTCTTCCCGTAAGATGATGTCCACCATCCACGATCTGGGCGGTTCCTTCGTCCAGTACACCAAGGGCGCTCCCGACGAAGTGCTCAAGCGCTGCACCAGCTATGTGGAAAACGGCGAGGTCAAGCCCATGACCTCCGAGAAGATGGAGCAGATCCTCACCGCCAACAAGCAGATGGCTGACCGTGCCCTGCGTGTGCTGGCTGCCGCCAAGCGGGATTGGAGCGCAAGACCCGCCGACAACACCCCCGAGAATCTGGAGCAGGATCTGACCTTCATCGGTCTGACCGGCATGATCGACCCGGTTCGTCCTGAGGTCAAGGCCGCCATTGAGGAGTGCTGCTCTGCCGGCATCCGTCCTGTGATGATCACCGGCGACCACAAGGATACCGCTGTGGCCATCGCCAAGGAGCTGGGTATCATCACCGATGCTTCTCAGGCCATCACCGGCGCGGAACTGGACAAGATTCCCGACAGTGAGATCAACGAGGCGGTGAAGCGCTACAGCGTGTACGCCCGTGTTCAGCCCGAGCACAAGGTGCGTATCGTCAACGCATGGAGAGCCAACGGCGCCATCACGGCTATGACCGGTGACGGCGTCAACGATGCCCCCTCCATCAAGTCCGCCGATATCGGTGTGGGCATGGGCATCACCGGCACCGATGTCACCAAGAATGTGGCAGACATGGTGCTGGCAGACGACAACTTTGCCACCATCGTCACTGCCGTGGGTGAGGGCCGCCGGATCTATGACAACATCCGTAAGGCGATCCAGTTCCTGCTGGCATCCAACATGAGCGAGGTGCTGGGTGTGTTCTGCTCCACGCTGATGGGCTTCACCCTGCTCAACCCCGTGCATCTGCTGTTCATCAATCTGGTCACCGACTGCTTCCCGGCGCTGGCGCTGGGTCTGGAGGAGGCCGAGCCCGACACCATGAACCGCCCGCCCCGTAACTCCAAGGAGGGCATCTTCGCCGGCGGTCTGGGCTTCGACATCGCCTATCAGGGCATTCTGGTCACCGTCATCACTATTGCATCCTACATCATCGGCCATTGCTTCGAGGTGGGCTACTTCGAGATCCCCAGAGGTATCAGCAACGACGGCATGACCATGGCATTTTTGACCATGTCCATGTGTGAGATCTTCCACGCTTTCAATATGCGTTCTCAGCGCAAGTCCATCTTCAGCCTGACCACCCATAACAAGGTGCTGTGGGCTGCCATGATCGGCTCTCTGCTGCTGACCACCGCTGTGCTGGAAGTTCCCTTCCTTGCCAACGCCTTCGGCTTCACCCCCATCAGCTGGGCAGAGTACGGCATTGCCATGGCTCTGGCTGTGATGGTCATCCCCATCGTGGAGATCATCAAGCTGGTGCAGAGAAAGATCTCCAAGAGATCCTGATTGGTTTTCTGCAACAAAATCACGGCGTCCTTAGCGGGATGCCGTGATTTTTGCGTTTTTAAGAAATAACTAAGAAATCCCCCCTTTCCATCCGGGATGGGGTATGGCATAATATAGAAAATTGCGGCTATGCCGCATTTGGTAGAAACAGGAGGTGTCCCATGAAACTGGAAATGAAGCAGATCAGCAAATCTTTCGGCGAAAAGCAGGTGCTCAAGGCGGTGGATCTCACCGCCCACAGCGGCAAAGCGCTGGGGATCTTGGGCAGAAACGGTGCAGGCAAGACCACCACCATCCGCATCCTCATGAATGTGTTTGCCGCAGACGAGGGCAGGGTGCTGCTGGACGGCGTGCCCTTGGACTACCGCCGCGTCCGGTTCGGCTATCTGCCGGAGGAGCGGGGACTGTACCCCAAAAAGAAAATCATCGATCAGCTTGTCTATCTGGCGGAATTGAAGGGGATGAGCCGCCGGGCAGCGGTGGAGTCGGTGGATCGCTGGCTGGAGCGGCTGGGTATGACCCAGTATCGGAACAAGCGGCTGGATACCCTGTCCAAGGGCAACCAGCAGAAGATCCAGCTTATCACGGCACTGGCACACGATCCCCAGATCGTGATCTTGGACGAGCCCTTCTCCGGGCTTGACCCGGTGAATGCCATGCTGCTGAAGGATGTGGTGAAGGAGGAGATCGCCCGGGGCAAGATCGTGCTGTTTTCCAGCCACCAGATGAACTATATCGAGGAGTTCTGCGACAGCATCGCCATATTGAACGACGGGCGGATCGTGCTGGCGGGGGATCTGAACGAGATCAAGCGGAACTATCCCCGGAACCGGCTGGTGGTGCGCTCTGCCCACCGGGAGCAGATCCGCAGGGCGCTGGGCGCCCGGTGCGCCGATGGGGAAAACGGATCGCTGGTGATCACCCTGGACGATCCGGATCAGAAGCAGTCCATGATGCAGACATTGGCGGAGGACTTTGATCTGGACGAGATCCGGGTGTTTGAGCCGTCCCTCAATGACATTTTCGTGGAGTACGCTGGGGCACAGGTATAAGGAGGGAGCAGGATGAATCAGTTCCGAAAGATCCTCAGCTTTGAGCTGAAGAATTATTTTACCAACAAGATTTTCGTGGGCATCACGCTGTTTCTGGTGGCAGCCATTGCCGTGGTGATGTTCCTGCCCGGGATCATGGATCTGGTGCGGGGGGATGAAACTCCGGAGAGCGCCGGGATCCCAAGCGGCGCAGAGATCGAAACGGCAGAAGATGACGGCCGGGCGGTGATGCTGGTGCTGCTGCCGGAGGATGAGCCGGAATTGGAGCAGGTGTTCGCCGCCGGGTTCCCGGAATACCGGGTGGAGGCAGTCCACGGGGATATGGACGAACTCCGCCGCCGGATCCTTGCCGGGGAAGCCGAGTGTGCCTTTGCGCTGGATTCTTCCACATCTTACACCTATCTTGTGGAAAACCTTTCCATGATCGACAGCAACACCGCCGTGGCGGACTCGATCCTGCAAAGCTATAACCAGATGACAGCCATGGTGACCGGGGGCATGACTCAGGAGCAGGCCCAGCAGGTGCTTGCCATGGAGATCACCCACACCCAGGAGAGCCTTGGCAAGGATCAGGGGCAGAATTTCTGGTACACCTACATCATGATCTTCGCCCTGTACATGGTGATCCTGCTCTACGGGCAGATGATCGCCACCAATGTGGCAACGGAGAAAAGCTCCCGTGCTATGGAGCTGCTCATCACCAGCGCCAACCCGGTGAGCATGATGTTCGGCAAGGTGATGGCGTCCTGCATCGCCGGAGCCAGCCAGATTTTGGCGGTGTTTGGCTCGGCGCTGCTGTTCTATTCCCTCAGCCGTGGGCAATGGGGAGATAACCCGGTGATCGCATCCATCTTCGGGATGCCCGGGGATCTGCTGGTGTATATGCTGGTGTTCTTTGTGCTGGGTTTCTTGATCTATGCATTCCTGTTCGGCGCCATCGGCTCCACTGCATCCAAGCTGGAGGACATCAACACCTCCTCTATGCCGGTGACGCTGGTGTTCGTCTTTGCCTTCCTTGTGGTGATGTTCTCCATGAGCTCGGGGAATGTGGACAGTATGCTGATGAAGGTCTGCTCCTTCATCCCCTTCACATCCCCCATGGCCATGTTCACCCGTCTGGCCATGAGCACCGTGCCGTGGTACGAGGTAGCGGTATCCATCTCTATTTTGGTGGTTTCGGTCTGCGCCGTGGGGGTGCTGGCTGCCAAGATCTACCGGGTGGGGGTGCTGATGTACGGCACGCCGCCTAAGCTGAGCGCCATCATCAAGGCGCTGAAGCGGGCATAAAAGTAAATTATGCGCAAAAAGCCGCCTTGGGTCTGTGCCCAAGGCGGCGATATTTTGTTTTGGGTGGAGTCCTGTACACTCCCTGCGGGAATTGGTTGATTTATACATATTTAGGGGCTATAATAAGGAATATTGCCCAAACCATTGGGCAAGCCCATATCACCCAAAAGGAGAGGATACTATGCCCTGTACAACCATTTTGGTAGGAAAGAAGGCCAGCCATGACGGCTCGACCCTGATCGCAAGAAATGACGACGGCGGATTTGAAGCCAAGCGGATCATGGTCCATCCGGCAAAGCCGGAGCCTTATACCTATAAGACCGTCATCTCCCACCTGTCGGTGGAGCTTCCGGGGAATGCCCTGCGCTATACCGACTGCCCCAATGTGACCAAGACCAACGGGGTGTGGCCGGCCTGCGGCATCAACGAAGCCAATGTGGCTATGACCGCCACCGAGACGATCACCAGCAACCCCAGAGTGGTGGGGGCGGATCCCTATGTGCGCTATCAGCCCAAGAAGGGGCGCAACTCCAAGGAGGTGCCCGGCGGCATCGGCGAGGAGGATCTGGTGACGCTGGTGCTGCCCTACATCCGGTCTGCCCGGGAGGGCGTCCTGCGTACCGGCGCCCTGCTGGAGCAGTACGGCACCTACGAGCCCAACGGCATGGCATTTGCCGACGCAGAGGAGATCTGGTGGCTGGAGACCATCGGTGGGCACCATTGGATCGCCAAGCGGGTGCCCGATGACCGGGTGGTCATCATGCCCAACCAGTTTGGGCTGGACCAGTTTGACTTTGACGATGCCTACGGCGCAAAGAAGGAGAACCTGTGCTCCGGGGATCTGAAGGAATTTGTGCAGGCGAACCATCTGGCGCTGGACATGGAGGAGGGCTTCAACCCGAGACTGGCCTTCGGCTCTCACTCTGATTCCGACCATATCTACAACACCCCCCGTGCATGGTACATGGCACGGTATTTCCTGCCCCGCAGCTTCCAGTGGGACGGGGACAACGCAGACTTCACCCCCCAGAGCAATGACATTCCTTGGTCTTTCGTGCCGGAGCGGAAGGTGACGGTGGAGGATGTGCGGTATCTGCTGGGCTCTTACTATCAGGGCACACCCTACGATCCCTATGACAAGAATTCCTCCCTCAAGGGCAAGTACCGCACCATCGGCGTACCCAACAGCGATGTGTGCGGCATCATGCAGATCCGTGGGGATCTGCCCGAAGCCATCCGGGGCGTAGAGTGGCTGTCCATGGGCGGCAGCGGCTTTACCGCGTGCTTCCCGGTGTATGCCAATGTCACCCAGTTCCCCAAGTACATCAGCGGCACCACGGATACAGTCTCCACCGACAATATGTATTGGCACAGCCGTCTCATTGCGGCGCTGACGGATGCCCATATGGGCAACGCCCTGCTGTTTGACGAGCGGTATTATAACGCCGTGATGAACCGGGGGCAGCAATTCCTGTGCGAATACGACCGCCGCATCTGCGATGGGGAGTCCCCGGAGATCTTGGAGGAAGCCAACCGGAAGATCCTTGCCATGGTGCAGGAGGAGTCGGACAAGGCCCTTGGCCAGATCCTGCGCAACGCATCGGAGCATATGAAGATCCGCTACCACAGAGGGGATAACTAAAACCCCTGCCCGGCGGCGCAGAGGATCCCACCCGCCGAAAGGGAGATATATCAAAAACAGGAGAACCGTTGGGTTCTCCTGTTTTTTCGCTTTTGGGGTTATGGCTGCCGGTATTTCGCTTTGATATGCTCGATGACCTGCTGGGCGGTCTGATCGCCGGATGCTATGGCATATAGATTTTCCCGTGCTTCCTCCGTCAGCGGCAGATCCTCTACAGCCATGGCAGCTTCCACCTGACGGATCATTTCTTCCTGTTCTGGGGTAAGGGGACGGATGTGCATCGCATTTGCTCCATGCATGATCGTATTTGTTTTGGCAGAGGATGAGATATTCGCTGAAATCAAGGATCTGCGCCGTCGAGCCGTCGCCGGCGGTGTTCACCCACGCCGCATTTTAGATTGGTTCGAACTCCGATCCATGTAATAAAAAAGCACCAACCACGAATGTGGTTGGTGCTTTTTTGGCAGAGGATGAGGGATTCGAACCCCCAGTAAATCTACCCAAAACCGTTGTGGCACAACAATCTATGCTTTTTTGTTGTCATTTTCATTGTCACTCCGAGCGTTTTCGTCAGAAAAAAAGGCTTGCAAACGGACTACCTGATCGTTGATGTCCCTATCGGAAATCTTCGTGTAGATCTTCCGCATGGTATAGATATTTGACCAGCCGCCGATCCGCATCGTCACCTCCTCTGAAAGCCCTAAATGATAGGCAAGACTTGCAAACGATCGGCGCAAGCCATGGAACCCCACCTCTGGTACCCCAATGGTAGCACACATATGATTGATCCCCCGGAAAACCGTGTCGGGTGCTTGCTGAGTGATGCTTCCATGTCTCAAGGTTTTATCAACTCGATCAAGCGCCGCAAAAAGCGGCGGAATGATTGGCACAACTCTCGCAGAAGACTGGTTTTTATTTGTCTCCTTCCGCTTGAGAGCGTTTTCTTCATCGAGGACAACCGCTCCGGCTATACGAATCGTCCCATTTTGCAAATTGAAATCCTCCCAGTCCAACGCCCAAATCTCCGATCTGCGCAGACTGGATAGCGCCAGCAACGCAGGAATTTCAAATGGCTTTCCCTTCAGAGCCTCCACAAAAACTGGAATCTGTTCAGCGGTTAAGAATGGTTTTTCTTTCACCGCAATCTGTGGCAGTCGTACAGTTACCTTCTGTTCAACTGT
This sequence comes from uncultured Clostridia bacterium, assembly GCA_937890525.1. Lineage (GTDB taxonomy): Bacteria > Bacillota > Clostridia > Oscillospirales > Oscillospiraceae > Faecousia. The sequence continues at coordinate 42,509 of CALADI010000001.1, forward strand.
ATCGTAGATCACAGACGCCATGAAACCCCAAGCGTTTTTCAGCGTTTTGGCAGAACATAGCCTCGCTTCTTCGTTGACAATTTTTTGCCATTTTGCAACCGAGATATCCCCGATCCGATAGTTCCGATATTTCTGGAAGCGGTGCTTCTGGATGATCCGATATCCCCGGATCGTAGACGGCGAAAGCACATTCTGTCGGGCGTCGATATACTCGTCCATCGCCTGATAGACCGTGAGACTTCGCCTCCGGGCAGGCTCATTCATGACGCCCTGCCGAATGCCAGCCTTGACTGCCATAGCCTCGGCAACGGCTTCATCTTTTGTCTGGCGGGTGATAGACACATCTCTCCCCTGCACCCGGACACGGCAATGCCACTTCCCAGATGGCAGCTTCTTCGCTTTTGGGTATTTCATTTTCTGTATCTCTCCATCCTATCGTGTTATGTCAAAGATGACATAACTTAGCTTAGTCAAAATCTGGTAATTTGTCAAATCAATATCCGGAATTTCCAACATTTTCCAACAACAACGAGCCAGCCTTTTCACGCTGAAAAGGTTGGCTTTTGTTATATCAAAAATCAAAAGAAAGGAATGACCGAAATGACTGTTAAGAAGTACATCGAAGAAAACAAGTCTCTCCCCCCGGCGTTATATGACATGGTGCTGGACACCACTCACATCTGGGACAAGGGCGCTTGCTACGGCTATGTGCTCATGGTCATGGATACCCTTGGATATGACCGGGAGCATATCGCTGAGGTGATGCACCATCTGCACAATGCGATGGCGGACTACACCGTAGACGAAGCTCTTGCCAGATGGCGTAAA
>CALADI010000002.1 GCA_937890525.1 uncultured Clostridia bacterium
TTATTATGGCTAACAATATGCAGGCACTGGGTATGATCGAGACTAAGGGTCTCGTGGGTTCTATTGAAGCTGCCGATGCCATGGTCAAGGCTGCAAATGTCACCCTGATCGGCAAGGAGCATGTGGGCGGCGGTCTGGTCACTGTGATGGTTCGCGGTGATGTGGGTGCTGTTAAGGCAGCCACCGATGCCGGCGCTGCTGCTGCTGAGCGTGTGGGCGAACTGGTTTCCGTCCATGTGATCCCCCGTCCTCACAACGAAGTGGAATTCATCCTGCCTTCTCTGGGCAAGTAAGGTCACAGGCTGTATCGGCCTAAGATGATTCCAATTTGAGGGGGATGAACTGTATGAAAGCAATTACAGAAAGCGCCCTCCGGCTTGAATTGAGAAACAGCCAGCCTGATGTGTACTATGTTCCGCAAGGATGTGTGCTGACCCCTGCCGCCCGGGAATATCTTCAGCAGCGAAAGATCAAATTCGCCAAAGAAGGAGAAGCCCCGGCGGCAGAGGCGCCCCGGATCGTTGCGACCGAGGTGCCGCCCATGCCGCAAGTGGTGGTGGAGCAGACTGCTCCGAAGCCCAAGTTTGTGGACTATGAGACCGGAGCCTTCTACATGACCAAGCCGGAGCACATGACCCATCTGGTCGGGAATCAGTTGGTTCCCAAGAACCATCCCCGTATTCTGTTCCGCGGAAAGCTGGACAGTTTACAGGCGCTTGTGGTTCTGGATCAAGTCCTGATCGATGAGCATGGCAACGAGAAGCTGGTAGCGGATCTGGACGATATTCTGGGCATCCTGCGGGAGATCATGCGCTGTGATGTGCTAGATGAGGAATTGGTCAATGAATCGGTGATCGGGCTGAGCCACGCAGAACTGCGTGAGCGCTCCCACGATCCGATGAAATTCTTCCACATCAAGCAGATGGTGCTTCCCGACCGCACGATGGGCAAGAATTACGCTTTGCTGAACCAGCTTCGTACCGCCATCCGGGAGACTGAGGTCGCCGCAGCGGAAGCGTTCCGCAGCGGAAGCCACTATACCCGTGGTGACATTATCGAGGCACTGAATCGACTGTCCAGCGCCGTCCACATCATGATGTGTATGTATCTGGCTGGAATGTACCAGTAAGGGGGAGATCAAATGGATCAAATCGTATCTGCGGTCATGAATGCCATTCATAATGCCGGCATGGTGGAGATCGAAGTCTCTGCCCGGCATGTGCATCTGACGCAAGAGCATGTTGAGGTTCTGTTTGGACCGGGAGCAGAGTTGATCCCTGCCCGTCCTCTTTCCCAGCCTGGTCAGTACCTTTCCGAGCAGCGTGTTACGCTGGTCGGGCCGAAGGGCAAAAAAGAACGGACTGCCGTTCTCGGTCCCGTGAGAAAAGCCACGCAGGTAGAGCTTTCCAAGAGTGACTGTGTAGAGCTTGGGGTCAAGGCGCCGGTTCGGGAATCCGGAGATGTAAAGGGCTCCGGTTCCATCACCATTGTCGGTCCCTGCGGGACGCTGGAGATCCAAGAGGGTGTGATTATTGCACACAATCACATCCATGTGTCAACGGCTGATTCTCGGAAGTTCGGACTGAAAGATAAGCAGCGGGTATCGGTGGAAGTGCTCAGCGAGCGTCCGGTGGTATTCAAGGATGTCATCGTTCGGGTCAGCGATCAGTTCCGGTGCAAGATGCACATCGATTTTGATGAGGCCAATGCCGCTATGGTCAGCGGCTTCACCTTGGGACAGATCATCCGATAACCCAAAATCAATTAAAGGAGCGTCAATACTATGTTGGATCTGGAACGCATCGGAAGCTTTTTGGCAAAAGTAGAAGCCTCTGAAACAGAAACTTTTCTTCCGACCGGCAAAAAGCTGAAGGTGGGCGTCGATCTTGGAACGGCATATGTGGTCATGGTCGTGCTGGATGAAGATAACAACCCGGTGGCCTGTGAAAAGCAGGCAGCCAGCGTTCTTCGTGACGGCGTGGTCGTTGACTACACCGGAGCGCTTCGAATCGTGCGCCAGCTCAAGGAGAAGCTGGAAGCACGAATCGGAACAGAGCTGCTGGATTGTGCCATTGCCATGCCCGCGGGGACAGAATCCAGCGTAAAGACGCATCAATATGTGGCTGAGGGCGCTGGATTTCAGGTGACCAACATTCTGGATGAGCCCAGCGCCGCAAATGCAGTCTATCAGATCTGCGATGGAGTTGTGGTGGATATTGGCGGCGGTACTACCGGATTGGCTTTGCTCAAGGACGGTAAGGTGGTCCAGATCGAGGATGAACCTACCGGCGGTACCCATCTGACGCTGGTGCTTTCCGGCAATTACCACATTTCCTTTGAGGAAGCCGAGGCGGTGAAGCAGGACTACTCCCGGCACCGGGAGATCCTGCCCATCGTTCGGCCGGTGATCGAGAAGATGGCGACCATCGTCAGCCGGTATGTGAAGCCGGATCAGGTGGACACCATTTACCTGTGCGGCGGCACCTGCTGTCTCACCGGAATCGAAGGAATCTTTGAGAAGGTGACCGGCATCAAGACGGTGAAGCCAGCCAATCCTTTCTTGGTCACCCCCACTGGCATCGCAATGAACTGCATCTGCCAAAGCTGAGCCGCATGATCTTACAGGAAAGGAGGGAATGTGAGTGGAGCAAAAAGACCTGATCAATGAGATCGTTGCCAGAGTTGCCGCAAAAATGGCAGCCTTGGAGAAAACACCGGAACCCATCGTTCCGCAGCCGGACGATCGTCCGGGACTGCTGATCCTGACCAGAGACCACGGCGATGTGTGTCATACGGTCTATGACAGCCCCTGTCTTGCGTCGCACTACCGAGTGGATTGTGCGCTGATGCAGGACTATGATGTGGATCTAGATCGGTATCAGGTGGTGGTCATGTTTGGCTTGGATAACGAATCCCTTGCCAAGCTGGCATCCGGGATCTGTGATACCCCGTATACACGGATCGCTTCCCGGGCGATCCTTACCGGAAAACGGATTTATGTTCCTGTGGAGCAGGTAGAGCTGTTCCGGTACGCGGATACTGCACCCAAGCCTTACTACGCCATGCTGGAAGAGAAGCTGGCGCTGTTGACAGCGTCGGGACTTGTGATCACCAAGATGGACGATCTGGAGAAGTGCATTCTGGATGAGGATACACCCTGTGAGGTTCAGGCCGCACCTGCCCAGCAGCATTCCGAATCCAAGAAAGAATTCCGACTGAGCAAACGGGTCATCACCGAGCGTGACCTGGTCGAGGCAGGAAACGCCCGCGCCGGTGTCGTCTATATCCCCGCGAAGTGCATCGTCACCGACCTGGCAAGGGACTATGCCCACGGGCACAATATCAGTCTGATTCGGGAATCCAAGTGATCCGGATCGATCGGAGGAATACAACATGAGGGTAGCAAAAGTCATCGGAAATATTTGGGCCACACGGAAAGAGGATCGTTTGTCTGGCATCAAGCTGCTTCTGGTCAAGCCATTGAATATTCTGGATGAACAGGACGATCTGATGCCCATGGTGGCTGCCGATATTATCGGCGCCGGAGTAGGGGAGACTGTGCTGATCGTCGGTGGCAGCTCCGCACGAAGCGCTGCCGGAGACATGAGCGTCCCCGTGGATGCCTCGGTAGTCGGAATCGTGGATGATTTGGAGATCGACAAATCTGTACTGGAATAAGGTGATAACATGAATTTAACCGAAGCGGTAAAAGCTGCCGGTGTTGTGGGAGCAGGCGGCGCCGGTTTTCCAACCCATGTAAAGCTATCCGGGCAGGTCGAGTGCTTTATCGTGAACGCCGCAGAGTGTGAACCGTTGATCGAAACGGACAAGTATCTGTGCCGTACTTTTCCCGACCGTATCATCAAGGGCGTGGAATTGATTCGGGAGCATTTGGGCGCCAAACGGGCAGTGATCGCACTGAAAGGCAAGTACCATCCGGAGATCGAAGCACTGAAGGGTGCCATTAAAGATCAGAACTCCGATGTGGAATTGTTTGAAATGGCGACCTTCTACCCGGCAGGCGACGAGCAGACCATGGTTCAGCAGGTCACCGGACGGGTGATCCCGGAGCGTGGACTTCCTGCAAATGTGGGCTGTGTAGTGGATAATGTGGGTACCGTGCTGAATGTGCTGGACGCAGTAGAGGGGATCCCAGTTACGGACAAGTTCCTCTCTGTAGTGGGCGAGGTAGATCAGCCCATCATGCTCCGGGTACCTATCGGCACCCCTCTGCGTGAATGTGTATCGGCTGCAAAGCCCGCCATTGGGGACTATGCTCTGGTAGTAGGCGGCCCCATGATGGGCAAGCCTTTGACCGATGGAAAGGCAATTGACGATGCTGTGGTCACCAAGACCACAGGCAATCTCATCGTCCTGCCTAAGGATCATTATTTGTTCCGCAGAGCGTCCCTGCCCCTATCTACCATCCGCCATCAGGCCATGAGCGCCTGCATTCAGTGTCATATGTGTACGGATCTGTGCCCCAGATTTCTGATCGGTCATCAGATTCGTCCCCACCTGATGATGCGTAACATCTGGCGGGAGGGAGAGATCCGGGATAATGACACCTACCTCAAGACCTTTGGTGATGCAGTGAACTGCTGCAGCTGCGGCGTTTGCGAAATGTTCGCCTGTCCTATGGGATTGTCTCCCCGTAAGGTGAATGAGTATCTGAAGGGAGAATTGAGGAACCGCGGGATCCAAGTACCCAAGAATACGGATCCTGAGGTCAAGCCCACAGTCGATACCCACAAGACGCCGACAGACCGTCTGGTGGCACGGCTGGGTTTGAGCCAGTATTACGGAAAGCATGCCCGAAGCTGTGTGGAGTTGCTGCCGGATGAGGTATTTATCCCCTTCCAGCAGCACATCGGTAAGCCCGCCGTAGCTGTCAAGGGCATCGGTTCTACCGTGGAAAAGGGAGAGCTGATCGCCAAGGCAGACGAGGGGCTGAGCGTAAACATCCACGCCAGTGTAGCAGGCACAGTTACAGACATCACGCCCAAGGGCATGATGATCCGTCGCAGAAAGGAGTGAGCGTATGGGACTTGCCATCGGTATGGTGGAGCTGAACAGCATCGCCAGAGGCGTTGAGACCTGCGACTATATGGTGAAAGCGGCGCAGGTGGATATCCTTCGTTCCTCCACTGTCTGCCCGGGCAAATATCTGGTTTTGATCTCCGGCGAGACCGGGGATGTGAAAGCCTCTATGGCTGAGGGAAGAAAACGGGGCGGTGAATGTGTGGTGGACAGCCTGCTGCTGCCCAATGTACATCCTCAGCTCATCCCCGCCATCAGCATGACCAATCAGATCCCCGAGAAGGGCGCCATCGGCGTTCTGGAGTTCTACTCTGTGGCATCGGCTATCATCGCCGCTGATGTGGCGGCCAAGGCTGCCAATGTTACCCTGATCGAGGTTCGCATCGGCTATGCCATTGGCGGAAAGGGCTATGTCACCCTCACCGGTGATGTGGGAGCAGTCCGTGAGGCGGTTGCCGCAGCATCCCGGGATGCCGAGCTTCTGGTGGGTACGACCGTGATCCCCAGACCGGCAAAGAAACTGTTCGATTCCCTAATTTAATGATTCTTCGCAATTTGATCTCAATGAATAAAAGAAAAGACCATATTAAGGAGGAACTCATATGAATGTTTTTATCGATAGCGTAAAAGCTTGGGTTTCCGGCATCTCCATTAACTCCGTCATTATGATGATCATGATGATCTTCATGCTGGTGGGCGCAGTTGACAAGATCCGGGGCAACAAGCATGGTTACGGCGAAAAGTTTGAAGAAGGCTTCAACGCCATCGGACCTCTGGCTCTGTCCATGGCCGGTGTCGTGGCGGCAGCTCCTGTGCTGTCCAAGCTGCTCGGACCCATCATCACCCCCATTTACACCCTGGTCGGCGCTGACCCCTCCATGTTTGCCACTACTCTGCTGGCCTGTGACATGGGCGGCTACCCTCTGGCCATGGAGCTGGCTGAGAATCAGTCCGTCGGCAGCTTTGCCGGTCTGATCCTCGGCACCATGATGGGACCCACCATCGTCTTCACCATCCCCGTTGCTCTGGGCATCCTGTCCAAGAAGGATACTCCTTACCTGGGCGCCGGTGTCCTCGCCGGTATGATCACCATTCCTCTGGGCTGTATCGTCGGCGGTCTGGCCATGAACTTCATGACCGACTACAAGATGAGCTTCCTGCAGATCGTCATCAACCTGATCCCCGTTATCGTCATCGCCGCTCTGATCGTCATTGGTCTGTGGTTTGCTCCTGCCAAGATGATCTCCGGCTTTAATGTGTTCGGTTCCGGTGTTACCATCGTGATCACTGCCCTGACTGCCATTGCTGTCTTTGAGCAGATCACCGGTATCATGTTCCCCCTGTTCGATGTGATGGCTACTCCCGATGCTGAAACCGGGCTGACTCCGCTGAACTCCGGTCTGCTGACCTGTGGTCAGATCGGTATCGTTCTGATCGGTGCATTCCCCATGGTTGAGTGGATCACCCGTACCTTCGGCAAGGCTCTGAGCAAGGTCGGTGCCGCTCTGGGTATGAACGACAAGGCATCCGCCGGTCTGGTTGCCACCCTGGCCAACAACATTGCTACCTTCAACATCGTAGACCAGATGGACCCGAAGGGCAAGCTGCTGAACGTTGCATTTGCAGTTTCCGCTGCCTTCGTGTTCGGTGACCATCTGGGCTTCACCGCCGGTGTGGATCAGACCATGGTCACCCCCGTTATCATTGGTAAGCTGGTTGCCGGTATTACCGCTCTGCTGGTTGCCAACTTCCTGTCTCCCAAGCTGCTGGCTAAGATTGACACTGCCGGCAAGAAGGCAGGCAAGGCATAATTTGCCGATTCTCTACACAATGAAAGGATGAACGCTGCATGAATGTCAGTGAAGAACTGATCCGCCAGATCGTGACCAAGGTCATCGAGGCTGCTTCCTGCGAGAAGAAGCCCGAATTTGAGAAGGTCGTCGATCCCAGCGGGATCATCGGGATCAAAACCTCCACCGTTAAGTGTGAGCCGTTCCAGCAGGACGGCGTCGCTCTGAAAGATGTGGTCACCCTTGAGGAAGCACCCCGGATGGGCTGCGGCGTCATGGAGTTGGATCATACCAGCTTCGAGTGGACGCTGACCTACGATGAGTACGATTTCGTCATCGACGGCACGCTGGAGATCGAGATCGACGGACGGGTCGTGACCGGAAATCCCGGCGATATCATCTATATCCCGAAGAACAGTCACATCCATTTCCAGACCCCCAACAAGACCAGATATGCATACTTCGTCTACCCGGCAAACTGGGCAGATCTGGCGTAATGACCAACAGCGCATCCCCCGATCCAACGGATCGGGGGATGTTTTTTCGCAATAAGGATTGACTTTCGCATAAGCTTATGGGATAATAGATGCATACAAGTAGATATCAGGGCGCACAGGTGTCTGCCGGGTGTGGCAGGTGAAAAGGGAAGTCGGGGGATAATCCCGCACAATGCCGTTGCTGTGTTAGCGGAGTGGTTTTTGCATATCATTGGGAGACGGATCCTGAGAAGATTAAAACCGCGTTTGACGCTTCAGTCAGAAGACCTGCCTGTGTGTGACGCACAAAGAAGCCTCCTCGTGCTTTGGGAGGGTGCAGCAGGTGTAGATTCTTCGCTACACTGTCTTTCGCTGTATCCTAGGATACAGCTTTTTTGTTCTCTGAATTACTTGTAATTCACCTCTTTGGGTGCAGATCTTTTCCGGCGATGCCTGCCAGATCGCCGAGGTCTGCACCGCCGGCAAGGATCGGGCAATGCGGCCATTCCTGCCGGTCATACACCTAAGGGCAGTCCCGTCGGAGGGGCTGCCCTTTTCAATTCTAAAAGGATTCTTAAAATACACAATGATTCTTGACTTCAAATTATTTCGATTGTATAATATTACCATAGAATGATTAGAAAGAGAGGCGATCCCTATGCCAATGTTTTCTGTTTATAAAGCTCTTTTTACCATCGTGTTTGTTGTGGTGCTGGGTACGATTCTGATTACTGTGATAAGAAACCTGCTGCAATGGAACAAAAATAACAATTCCCCTAAGCTGACAGTGGATGCCAGCATTGTGGCGAAGCGCACCCATGTTTCCCGCCGGGGGGCCATGGACAATACCATGCACCATACCACTTACTATGTGACCTTTCAGGTGGAAAGCGGGGACCGGATGGAAATGAATGTCAGTGGACAGGAATACGGCATGCTGATCGAGGGCGACCACGGGAAGCTGACATTTCAAGGAACCCGGTATCTGGAATTTCAGCGCAGTTGAGTGGCGCAGGAGGCTGGTTTTATGAAGCGCTATATCAGAGAAAAGGTTTTTTCATGGTCAGACCAGTTTGCCGTGAAGGACGAATTGGGCAATGACAGATATCTGATCAGAGGAGAGATTTTCTCACTGGGTAAGAAACTGCATATTCTGGATATGCTCGGCAGAGAAATTGCATCCATCAAGCAGGAATTGTTTACTTTTATGCCCAGCTATCATGTGTGGGTCGGGGATGCGGATGTGGCTCAGATCGTGAAGAAATGGACCTTTCTTCGCCCCAAGTATGAGATTGCCGGATTGGGTTGGGAGATCAACGGGGATCTGTGGGAGCATCGGTATCAGATCTTTTGCGGCGGACATCCCATCGTGTCAATTCAGAAAGCATGGATGACTTGGGGAGATGCTTACGAATTGGATATCGTTGATCCGAAGGATGAACTGCTGGCGCTGGCGGTTGTTCTCGCCATTGACTGTGTCCTTGAGGATAATGATTCTTAAACCTTCAAAACCACGGTTCCGGTTTCCGGCGCCGTGGTTTTGTTCTGATATCACCTTGTGTTCATACATTGACAGCAGGAGGTGGTATCATGAGCAGACAGATACAATGGAAGATGGAGCCGATTTCATCCGAGCCGAGCAAATCTCAGATGGATCTATGGAATGCTCAGATCCTAAGTGCGCTGATCCATGCCATGGTGGGGGATAGAAGCACGAAGTCGGAGCAGGATGCACCATGAGCGTAGATCGATATGAGCAGATGAACCTTGCCAGGAAGCTGGACCAGCGCGAATTGAAGGTGGCGGCCTACTGCCGTGTGTCCACCGATCATCAGGATCAAGCAAACTCCTTTGCCAGTCAGTCTCGATATTTCACCCAGTATATTCTGGGGCATCCCGACTGGACACTTTATGAAGTATTTGCAGACGAGGGGCTGTCCGGGACAACAACGAAAAAGCGTGATGCCTTTAACCGCATGATCTGCTTGGCAAAACAAGGCGCATTTCAGTTGGTCATTACCAAGGAAATCTCCCGTTTTGCCCGGAACACCTTGGACAGCATCTACTATACCCGGGAATTGAAGCGGTATGGGGTGGGAGTGATTTTCTTGAACGACGGGATCCATACCATGGACGGGGATTCGGAACTTCGTCTTGCCATCATGTCTTCCATTGCCCAAGAGGAGAGTCGTAGAACCTCTCAGCGAGTTAAATGGGGACAGCGCAGACAGATGGAGCAGGGGGTAGTGTTTGGCAGGGATATGCTGGGCTATGATGTGCGGAACGGGCAGATGATCGTCAACGAAAAAGGCGCAGAGGTGGTGCGCTGTATTTTTCGGAAATTCTTGGAGGAGGGCAAAGGGACTGGTGTCATAGCCAAAGAACTGACCAAAGAGGGGATCCAGCCCATGCGCGCAAAGGCGTGGCATAGTTCCGTGATCCTGCGGATCCTGCGCAATGAGAAATACTGCGGCGATTTGGTGCAGAAAAAGACCTTCACCCCGGATTATCTGTCCCACGAAAAGAAGTATAACCACGGGCAGGAGGATTTCGTCATCCTGCGGGATCACCATGCACCCATCATATCTCGTGAGGATTACCGTCGGGCAAATGAGATCCTCGACCGGAGGCGGGAAAGCCAGCGTGGAATCGCCAAATTCAGCGCCAAATCACCCTTTTCCGGGAAAATCCGATGTACACAATGCGGTGGACACTATGTACTGCGGCAGCAAACCAGAAAAGACGGAAGCGTGTATCGTTCATGGCGCTGTCAGGGGCATCAGCAGCTTCCCGCAGGTTCCTGTAGGCCTTGTCCGGGGCGCGCTATCCCGCAGGAAGCGGTTAATGCCTGCATCCGAGACATTCTCCAATGGATGCAAAACAACGGACAGATCGATGTGCAGGCGTTAGCCGCCGAAATGATGAAAATCTGTCCGGAAGCGGATGACAACCGCATCGCCCATTTGATCCGGCGGTATCTGAGCGGTGCGGAGAAGGACGAAGCATTTTACGCAGCATTGACCGATGAGATCCAAGTAGGCGCAGACAGAAGCATCCATGTCCGAATGAAAGGTGGGGACATGGTCTGGCATTTCCACCGGAAAGACGGCAATTAACATGGGCCGTTTCCCATGCTTCTGTACCGATATCGGTCAGCAGTCCCTTCAGCTCGTCAAAGGGCATACTGAACCTCTGGGACAGATACCGCAGAGATGCCCCCAATTCGCCGTCCGGTCCGCCGTATTGGCTGATGATGATGGAAGCCAGCCGGGGATTAGGCTTGTCGATCTTTACCGGGTATTGCAGTTTCTTTTCATACATGAACATGGCTCAGCCCTCCTGATTGGCACAGTATTCCCACGGCCACGGATCGTCCAGCCAGCGGTATTCTCCGTCTTCGGGGCGCATATGGTTCAGTGGACCGCAGGTCTGCTGATACTGGGCACGCACCTTCTCGTACATTTGCTGATAAGCCCGGTACAGTTCCAGTGCTTCCCGATCCTCTCTATGGGTATCCAGATACAGGGCGAGTTCCGTTACGGCGAAATCCAGCGTCTGAAGCTGAGTGAGGATGGTGTCCGGCTTTTCCTTCTGGTTGACCATCCCCATGAGAGGGAGATCCAGTCCGGGGAACATGGTGCCCCGGATCAGACCCTTTCTGGCATCATACTGGGGCGGATCATTTTCCTGATAGGGAACATAGGGGTACGCCAGCGGTGCCAGCGACGGAAGGACACCGTTATATCCTTCTCGCCGCCCTTTGACCGTAGGGCGCTTCATTTTCTGCTTCAATCTTCATTCCTCCAAAATTTGATGGGAACTTTCGTTCCGGCTCATTCTATGCCCGCAGAAACCGTACGGTTCTTAATGGGCAGATGACCGCATAGCATCAAGGGGAGGGGATGACCATGACCACAAGGGAATTGTTGAGAAAGTATGCATATGTTTATCTATATGTGGTTGGAGGCTTTTTGCTGGCGGGATACCTTATGGGCGGTAGCACAGTTGCCGTGCACAGTACACAGTCGATATCTTCGTCCCCGATGGTCATCATTGATGCCGGTCACGGGGGGATAGACGGCGGGACAGTCTCCTGCACGGGCGTAAAAGAAAGCCGCATCAATCTGGAGATCGCAGAAAAATTAGAGCGCATCATGGCGCTCCTTGGATATGAAACAGTTATGGTACGAACGGAGGATACCAGCGTTGCCACCGAGGGCAAAACCATTCGGGAGCAGAAACGCTCGGATCTTCGCAATCGGGTGGCGCTGGTGAATGGGACGGAGCATGGTCTGTATGTTAGCATACACCAGAATTCCTACCCTCAAAGCCATTATTCCGGCCCGCAGGTGTTCTATGGGGAGGGGGAAACCAGTCATGGGCTGGCGCAGCAGATGCAGGAGAATCTGAACCTTGTTTTGACCGACTCCGGAAACCGAAAATGTAAGCGTGCCGACGGGGTCTATATCATGCAGCACATCCGGCGGCCGGGGATCCTGATCGAGTGCGGTTTCCTGTCCAATCCACGGGAGGAACAGCTTTTGCGGGATCCCGTGTATCAAAATCGGGTGGCTGCGGTGATTGCTGCAACACTGGCGGAGTATATGGAAAAGACGGCGGTACTGTGACCGCCGTCTTTTAATGCAGGAACCACCGAAGCAGTTTCTCATATGTCTTTTTATAGGGCTGATATCGCATGGGCAGATCGATCCATGTTTTCTTGTCCACTATGGACTTCATGTGACTGAAGGTATCGAATCCGGTTTTGCCGTGGTATGATCCCATGCCGCTCTCTCCCACACCACCGAAACCCATAGCAGTAGTGGCAAGATGGATGATGGTGTCATTGATGCATCCGCCGCCGTAGGGAATGCGCTGGGTAACGGATTCGATGGAGGGGCGGTGTCTGCTGAAGAAATACAGCGCCAGCGGGGTATCTTTTCCCTGAAGCAGGGAGATCACATCCTCAAGTCCGGTAAAGGTCATAATGGGCAGCACAGGACCGAAGATCTCTTGTCCCATGACTGCATCCTCCCATGTGACCGAGTCCAGAACCGTGGGAGCGATCTTTTGGCGTTGGGCATCCCATGTGCCACCCATGACTACCTTCTTTGGGTCGATCAGCGACAGCAGTCGTTCAAAATGTCTGGCAGAGATGATCTTGCCATAGTTCGGATTTTCCAGAGGATGCTCGCCGTATTGCACCCGGATCTGCTCGAAAATCAGCCGGATCAGCGGTTCCTTCACCGATTCATGTACCCACACATAGTCAGGGGCCACGCAGGTCTGCCCACAGTTGAGGAACTTGCCGAATACGATCCGCCGGGCTGCCAGTTTGAGGTCAGCGGTTTCATCCACGATGCAGGGACTTTTTCCTCCCAGTTCCAGTGTGACCGGGGTCAGATGCTGTGCCGCTTTCTCCATGACTACTTTGCCTACGGATTGGGAGCCGGTGAAGAAGATGTACTGGAATTTCTCTTCCAGAAGCGCCTGATTCTCAGCCCGTCCTCCGGTGACTACAGCCACATAGGCGGGATCAAAACATGCTTCGACCAATTCTTGGATCACACGGCTGGTCGCAGGGGAGTATGCACTTGGTTTGATCACCGCGGTATTTCCTGCGGCGAGGGCGTCGACCAGCGGCCCCATGGTCAGCAGGAAGGGATAATTCCACGGACTCATAATCAGCACATTGCCGTATGGCTCTGGCTGGATATAGCTTTTGGCAGCAAACTGATGCAGTGGGGTGGACACACTCCGGGGCTTGGACAGACCGTAGGCATATTTCAGCATATAGCGGATCTCTTCCAGAACCAGACCGACTTCGCACATATAGCTTTCAAATCCGCTTTTTCCAAGATCCGATTTCAGCGCCTCGGTGATTTTACCTTCGTTGGCGCAGATCGTTTCCCGCAGGCGGCGCAGGTGCTCGATGCGATAGATGGGGGGTAAGGTGACCCCGGAGCGGAAAAACTCCCTCTGCTTTTCTAACATATGATGAATGACTTCCTGTTCCATAGGTTCATCCTCCAATCCGTTGTGCCCCTATCATATCATGAAACCCGGTATGGCGCAACGACTCTGCTTGACCGACAAGAAAAAGCTTGGTATAATCATGGAAAGATCAGATTAAGGAGCGTTTCTATGGCAAAAGCGAAAACGGTGTTTTACTGCACCTCCTGCGGAAATGAGACGCCCAAATGGCAGGGGCGCTGCCCCTCCTGCGGGCAATGGAATACCCTCCAAGAACACATCGAAAAGCCCATATCTGGCGGCAGAGCCCGCATCGTTTCCGCTGTGGGAGAAGGTCGTGCGCCTAAAAAATTGGATCAACTGGACATCAATGATGAGACACGGTTCTATACAGGCATGGGTGAACTGGATCGAGTGCTGGGCGGCGGTGCAGTTCAGGGGAGTCTGGTGCTGGTGGGCGGTGCGCCCGGTATCGGAAAGTCTACACTTCTGCTTCAGATCTGCTCTGAGGTCTGCGCCCACCGCCGGGTGCTGTATGTATCCGGTGAGGAATCGGAGCGCCAGTTAAAGCTGCGGGCAGACCGGCTGGGAGTTCGGTCTGAGGATCTATTCATCTTATCGGAAACCCGAATGTCCGGGCTGATGGAAGCGGTGGAAACGGTGAAACCGGATGTCCTCATCGCCGACTCCATCCAAACCCTTTACAATGAAAACAACGAGTCCTCGCCGGGGTCTGTGTCTCAGGTGAAGGACTGCACCATGAGCCTGATGCAGATCAGCAAGCAGGAGGGGATCACCGTCTTTGTGGTCGGTCACATCAACAAGGATGGCGCCATTGCCGGCCCCAAGGTGTTGGAGCATATGGTGGACTGTGTTCTGCTCTTCGAGGGGGATCCCCATTCGTCCTATCGATTGCTTCGGGCAGTGAAAAACCGGTTTGGCTCCACCAACGAGATCGGCGTGTTTGAGATGGGGGAGTCAGGCTTGATCCAAGTTCCCAATCCGTCGAAGATGCTGCTCCAAGGACGGCCGGAAAGTGCCCCCGGCTCCTGCGTTGCCTGCGTCATGGAGGGGACACGCCCTGTGCTGGCGGAGATCCAAGCACTGGTGACCAAGACCAGCTTTAATGTCCCGAGACGGGCGGCAGACGGATTCGACTATAACCGGGCTGTTCTAATGATGGCGGTGGCAGAGAAGCGCGGTGGGCTTGCTCTTAGCACCTTTGATGCCTACATCAATGTGGTGGGAGGGCTTCGCTTGGATGATCCTGCCGCTGATCTTCCCTTGATATTGGCCATCGCTTCGGTCTATCGGGATACGCCCATTTCCGGCACCCTTGCCGCCATCGGAGAGGTGGGGCTTACCGGGGAGATCCGGGGCGTCAACCACCTGACCCAACGGCTGCAGGAGGTCTCCCGACTGGGATTCCGGCAATGCATCATTCCCAAATTCGGGTCAGATCAGGCGGAAGCACCATCTACGCTGGAGGTGATTCGGGTCAGAAACATCCGGGAAGCCATCGAATATGCACTCTAAATGTCAAAAGAGCAGGAGATTTCGAGGATCTCCTGCTCTTTTTTAGAATAACAATGCCCCAAGGAGTACCCCTACGAGAAAGCACCCACCGCCTAAGAGGAGCAAGAACCTAGGATTCCAACGAATAGGGGGCGGTGTACGGCGTACAGCAGGGGAGGATCGTACAGGGGGAGGGGGCACATGCTCCACTTTACTCAGGAGATTGATTACAATAGGGGGAGGGGGTTTGATCTCGCTCCGTCCGGTGGCAAGGTAGCTGACCTCTGTTTCCAGTAAATCTGCTAATTTGATTAAATTCAGAGTATCAGGGCTGGATTGATCGTTCTCCCATTTGGAGACAGCCTGCCGGCTGACCCCTAGCTGCTTCGCAAGATCTCCTTGAGAAATCGCCTTCGTCTTTCTAAGGGTCAGGATTCGTTCGCCTATGCTCATACTCAACTTTTCCTCTATAAATATTAGCAACTATTTGTTGCATTTTGTATTATAACGCATTATTTTGCGTCGCTTGTGTCGCGATCATCAAACCGAATTCTGGAAATAGGATTGGCTTCTGCGGCAATTTTCAGCTCAGAACTTTCAATGTGCGTATAGATCTGAGTGGTGTTCAGGTTCTCGTGCCCGAGGACTTCTTGCACCGTCTTGACATCGACACCGCTGGATAGCATGAGTGTGGCCGCAGTGTGCCGCAGCTTATGGGCAGAGAACTGGGTTGCATCCAGTCCTGCTTCCAGCAGAGCTTTTTTTACCAGTCGATGAACGGCTGAAACACTGATCCGATTTCCGTCCCGAGAGCCGAACAGCGCACGATTGTCAGACAAGACCTTTTTGCTGCGTTCGGGCAGATAGTCGTCGATGGCTTTGCGACAGGATTCGCCAAAATAGACGAAGCGCTCTTTGTTTCCTTTTCCAAGAACACGCAGGCGATCCTCATATACATCGGTAAGGTTCAATCCTACTAATTCGCTGCGCCGGATGCCACAGTTCAGGAATATCATTAAAATGGCATAATCCCGCTTTTGATTCGGTCCCGAAACACAGGATAGAAGCCTTTGGGACTGCTCCAAAGACAGATAACGGGGCAGAGATTTTCGGATTTTAGGATATTCCAGATCTGCTACCGGGTTGGCTTGCAGCTGTTTGGTGCGAACGGTCAGATACTTGAAGAATGATTTGATGGCCGACAGTTTTCGAGCACGAGCGGCCGCATCGATGCCTGCATCAGAGTAGGTTGCATTCGGGATGCTTTTTCGATCATTGGCTAAATAGGACAGGAACTCAAACACTTCTGATGTCGTGATTTTTCCAATAAAGTCCAAATCAATGTCCATAATGCTGATGGTGTCGAAATCGGTTGTCAAACTCATTCCGCTGCGCATCAGCTTAATGAACCGCAGAAACATACGCAGATCCAAATAGTATTCGGAAATCGTTCTGGGTGACTGAGCTTTGATGGTTTCGTGATAAGATAGGAAATCCCGCAGTACAGGCGGGCAATCTTGGTATTTTTGCATTTTGTGATCCTCCAGCACAGCCAAAGTACGCTGCGATTGATGTATGGTTTTATTATAGCATATTCTGCTGACTAACGCAACAAAATCTTTATTTTGTTGCGTTCATCTGGTGCAAATAAAATAGGGCTTTGTGTGCCCCAGATGAACCCCTGTGCTGCCCGCTCTGTCCTGCCCCTCCGGGGCGCTCCATCGCGCGCGTGCTCACTCTCAACAAAATAATGGTTTTGTATCGCTCGGCTCTTGCGCTTCACCTCCATTCGACCATATCATACACCATCGGCGGCGGGCTGTCAAGCGCGGGTGCGCCCCGGCGCGCGTCTGCGTCTCCGCCCGCGTGCCCGAAGCCGCTTGTCTGCCATGGCATATATCAGCGTAACTTCTATGCCGCCGTGATTCAGAGCGCGGCGCACGCGCTCAATATCTCCGTAGCGGTTGAGCAGCTCCACCGCGTAAACCTTCCGGGCGCTGTGTGGTGCAGCGTTTGCGGTTAACCTGCACGCGGCCGCCGCGCGCTTGACATCCTTCCAAACTGCCTGCCTCGTTCGGGGGCGGCGGGGATCTGCGCCCGGGAATACCCATACCTTTCCGCTTTGTTCCTTGAGGTCGCTTAGCAGCGGTTCTGGCAGCCCTACTTGCCGCCGTTTCCCTGTTTTCATTTCCGTTATCCAGAAATTGGGCTTTAGCTGCTCCGGCTTGAGTCGCAGCGCGTCCCCAATCCGCAGCCCGGTGTGCAGCAGTACCCGCATGACCAGCCGATTGTCTGGGGTCAGCAGGTCTAGCACTTGGTCTACTTCCCGCTGAATGAGATAATCAGTCCGCATGGCTCACCTCCTTGAGCCATGCTTGGGCACTTGCGCGGGCGAGCCGCGTCATATACTCGCGGTTCGTGGGTGCGCCGCGCCGTGCGCTGTAACTGTGACCGAACACATCACGAATCATGTTAATATCTCCGCGCTCCATAGCCGACCAGATTGCCGTGCGCACGCAGCGCTCCACGCGGGTCTCGGTGGTGCTGAACTGCTGTGCTACCCGGAGATATGCCCCCTTGAACATCGGTTCGCCCTCGGTGTAACCTAGAACCATCTCCCGCAGATAAGCCGTTCCCCGGACTGCGTCCGAGAATCCCAGTTCAAGCATCATTCTTTCCAATATTGCGCGTCTTGTCATTGCTTTCATTCTCCTTTTGCATATATTCCCGGACAATCACCATGCGGCTGCCCGGTATTTCCACTTCATAGGCTCCCGGGCGCTCCTGCATCTCCCGGAAATCCATGTCCACATACTCGCGGCGCGGCTCTACCAGAGCGCCGCCGCTGTAATACCAGCGCCCCAAGGGGCGCTCGCCATCCTGCTTGCCGATGTACTTGCACACATATGCCACGGCTGCGGGGTACTCGCCGTACAGCTCCATGGCTGCCGTGAAACCCAATGTCCATTGGGGAAGATTATAGATCTTGCGCCCGTGGTCATCGGTGTGACCGCTGTCCGTGACCCGGACAGCGTCGCTGAAGAAGCCGTGGAAATGGAACGCGCCATCCTTGTGCCGTTCCGGCACTAGGATGTAGCGCAGCCCATGGCGGCGCACCATGTTGTCACACCACCGCCCAAGCCTTCGCACGATTTCGTCCCCGTCATATCGGTCTATCTGTTCCGGCGATAGCGTCAAGGTGACGAACCACCGGAATTCATTTGCCAGCGCCAAACGGCGCACTTTGCTTCGCGCGCGCCGTTGGCTGCGCTCCATGTCTGTACCCTCTGACTTCTTCCCCTTTTCACGCGGGGCAGGTGCAGGGGCTTTTTTTGACCGTTCTTCCCAGCCTGTTGTTCCAAAATGTCCATCGCTGCGGCATATGATATCACGAACCCCGCAGGGGTATTCGTAAACCAGTGCATTGTGTCCGATGTCGGACAAAGTCCGTTTTATCGGACTGCATTCCATTCTTCCGTCCATTGCACCATGCGCGCTGACGGAATAATGTCCTAATATCAAGTAACGGAGCCGCGGTGCATCACGGAAGATTTTCCAGCGGCATACAAGGGCGGCTGCGCCGCAGAGATTGCAGCGCGCACCAAGCGCGCAGAGACCGCCGCACAGGATTGCACCACGCAAGCCCATGACCCCAGCGGCTCCCACTCCGTTGGCGCGATGGCTCCGGGTCGGGTCCCGGGGGCAATTTTGCCCCCACCCACCCCGGTTGTTCCCGCGCGGGCAGATTGCCCGCGCTCCACAAGTGGTACTGCGCGCCTGCCCCGGCTTCGGCTGCGCCGTTGCCGGGGCTTTTTCCCCGCTTCGCGTCCTGCCGCCGTGCTGCGCCATGGCTTGCCCGGCTCGTCCGCTCGGGGGGGCGCGCCCGCCGCCGCTTCGCGGGCTCGATCCGGCGCATTGCGCCCGCTGTCTCGCCCGGGCCGTGCGCCTCGTCCCCCGCTCTCTCGCTCGGCCTTGGTGCGCGCTGTCGCGCTCCCGCGGCGCTCGCTGCGTCCGCTGCGCTTGCCCTTGCCCTTGCTTTGCGCGGGCGCGCTTCGCTTGCCCTTGCGGCGCTGCGGGCGCGGGCTTTGCGCTTCGCGTCCGCCCGCGGGGGTCTCGTTGCTTCCCCTCGGTGGGCTTCGTCCCTCGCCCCGCCTTGCGGCGCCCCTCGGGCTTCGGGCCCGGCGGCTCCTTGCCCCGGCCCCCACGGCGGCTGCGCCGCCTTTTTCCCCCTCCGGGGGCCGGGGCTTCGGCTGCGCGCGCGGCCTGCCGCGCTTGCTAGGCGCGTTTTCGGTGGTGCGGTGCTGTGTCGGTGGCTTCTCCCCTGCGCCCCCCCGCCCCGCCGTCCCCGCTGGGGACTCCGGGGAGCGCAAAGCCCGAAGGGGCTTCCATCTCGCAGCCCTGTTTTCCGGCTGCCGGGGGCATACCCGCGCCCCGGTGGGGCGCTTCGCCGCCGTTGACAATCCGTAAAAAGTCAACTGCCCATCTACCCCACTTGACGCGGGCCATGATACGGTGTACCATGATTGTCGAAAGGAACATCATCCGCAAGACCGCTGAGGGCATCGACCAAGCCCTCCGTCAGCTTTCCAGCCCAGACCGTGAACAGCATATCATCCGCGCACTTATCGACCTAGAATCACCCCTTGAGGGGTCTTTGTCCTCCCAGATTTGCGGATATTATGCCATGATGCTGCTTGCCGCCCACGGATACCACAAGGATGCCCTTGACAAATAACCCCCCCTGTGGTACGATAGCTAGGCAAAGCCCGATACCGCTGCTTCGGCAGCCGCGCGCAAGCGTGCCCATGGTTCGGAAAAATCCCCACCCGCAGAGCGGGTGGGGATTTTTTATGCCCTCGCTGCCATCCCCGCCGCCGTTGTACTTGATATGCTCATCATTCCAACCCGCCGAACGCTACAAAACCTCTGTCATTTTGTTGCGTTCATCTGGTGCAAATAAAATAGGGCTTTGTGTGCCCCAGATGAACCCCTGTGCTGCCCGCTCTGTCCTGCCCCTCCGGGGCGCTCCATCGCGCGCGTGCTCACTCTCAACAAAATAATGGTTTTGTATCGCTCGGCTCTTGCGCTTCACCTCCATTCGACATGACAAAGATCCTCCTGGATCATCCCCAGGAGGATCTTTTAATACGACGATGGATTTTTGATCCGATTCTTGTAAATCATTCCGGCCAGTGGTCCATCAAAACTCCGTTCCAAATGTAATATTTCTTCGCTTCGCCATTGCCGGTAAAATACTCCAGAGAGAACACTTCATCTGGCTCCAACTCCCCTGAGAAAGAGAAATTCTCATGGGCACAGGGATTTCCTGCCGAAAGAACCATTTTGCTGGAGATACAAGTTCCGTCCATCCACTCCTCTTTCATTACCCGAAGGCGATGGACAGTTCCTTCGATTCCGATGCGAAGTTCATCCTGTGCGCTCCCTATGGACGAGAGGAGAACGACCGCTCCACGATCCTCCCCCGTCGCTTGAGGCATGTATTCCTCTTTTAAGATACCAACTAGATCCTCATAAGGGATCTCTACTTTGATGATCCCGGCGGCATAGGGGGCGATTTCGTATTGGTTAAAGTAAATCACCAATCCCTCTTGGTTCATATACCAGTTCTGGGTCATAGAACCGTAAGAGAGCATTCCATCAAGTGTATCCGTATATTCCTCGTACAACATCAAGGTATCACCGTCAATAAATCGTCGCTCCAAATCATCCTGAACAATTTGACGAATGACCTTCTCCCCTTCTGGCTGGATCACATCCTCCAGACATAGCTTCTTCTGCTGCACCAGATCCAAATTGTATGCGCTCTGAACGGTTCCTGGGTGCGCTCCGCCGGAGTATACCGAGTTCAGCGTGAGCAAAGAAAGCATACGGCTGTCATGCCGTCCTACTCCCATGGATAGATAATTGGAATAACAATAGAAAGTGTCCTTAAAATCCTGATAGTGCGTCCGGGCGTTGCTCAGCATTTCTTGGCTGAATGCATGGTAGCTTGCGCCGATATCGTTGATGATCCCGTTGACCCATTCCTCGGTAGAAGGATCCGCCGTACTGAATGCCCCTTCATCATAGCTTTCATATAAGATCGTGGTTCCATCATCAGCTTCAAAGGCGCGGTATCCGGATGAAAAGCGGACATTGCTCCGCAGTGGTGCCGTATCGTCCGTGGAAGCATTGGATCTTGCGGGGCAGGATGAGTCAAATATGGGCATGGAGGATCCGGATCTTTCTTCCTCTGCGTGAGTCGCGGCGATAGATCCGGTATAAGCGGCAGCTTCCGGAACGGCATCGGATGGGGCGGATCTGGCAGTATCATTGCTATGTGGCTCCCCTGCTGCACAACCGCACAGCAGTACGGCAGTAACCAAGAGAATGGCAAATTTATGATGCACCACACCACACTCCTTTCTTCGATTTTATGATACCATACACGGTCCGGGAATGCAATTGCGTAGAAATGATTTAATTTCTTAAAAGTTTAATCAAAAATGACCTTTACAACAATGGCTTTCTTGGATAAAATAGTATACGAATATTGTCACACATGACAGGAGGATATCAATATGAGTATCAAGCGAATTGGCGTTCTGACCAGCGGCGGCGATGCGCCCGGTATGAACGCCTGCGTGCGTTCGGTGGTTCGTACCGCCCTGTACCACGGGATCGAATGCTATGGCATCCGCCGGGGCTGGAATGGTCTGATCACCGGCGATATTATCCGTCTGGATGAGCGCAATGTTTCTCATACCATCAACCGAGGCGGCACCATCCTTTACACTGCCCGCAGTAAGGAATTCATGACCGAGGAAGGTCAGCGCAAGGCGGTATCCACCTGCAAGTTCCTTGGTTTGGAGGGAATCATCGCCATCGGCGGCGACGGCACTTTCCGGGGCGCTCAGGCACTGTCCCGCCATGGGATCAATGTGATCGGCATTCCGGGCACCATCGATAACGACATCAGCTGCACCAACTACTGCATCGGCTTTGACACTGCTGCCAATACTGCCATTGAGTGCATCGATAAGCTGCGTGACACCATGCAGTCCCACGAGCGCTGCTCCGTCGTGGAGGTAATGGGCCGCAATGCCGGTTATCTGGCCATGTATGTGGGTCTGGCTGTGGGCGCTACCGCAGTATTGGTTCCTGAGGAGCCCATCGATTTTGAGCGGGATGTGATCGAAAAGATCCGTCAGGCTCGGTTCAACGGCTTCACCCACTATATGATCGTGGTGGCAGAGGGCGCCGGGTCTGCGGCTGACATTGCTGCTCAGATCAAGGAAGCCATCGATCTGGATCCCCGTGTGACCGTGCTTGGACATATCCAGCGTGGCGGTGTGCCCTCCGGTCGTGACCGGGTAAATGCCACCAAGATGGGCTATCTTGCGGTGGAACTTCTGCGGCAGGGCAAGAACAACCGCATCGTTTGCACCCATGACGGCAGCTTCACCGATGTAGATATCGAAGAAGGACTGAATATGACCAAGAGCATCCAGCAGATGGAAGTGGATGTTCTGGCGGCCATGACCGGTATCTGATCTACAATTCAATACAACATACAACAAAAACAGGAGTGTACCGCCCAGCGGTGCGCTCCTGTTTTTATGCTTTGGGATGGCACTTGGAATAGACCTGCTTCAAATGCTGATCCACCATGTGGGTGTAAAGCTGAGTCGAGGAAATATCGCAGTGCCCCATGAGCTCTTGAACCGATCCCACATCCGCTCCGTTTTCCAGAAGATGTACGGCAAAACTATGACGAAGGGTATGGGGGGTGATCTCTTTATCGATATGTGCCATGGACTGATAGTGCTTCAAGATCTTCCAGAACCCCTGTCTGCTCATCCGGGCGCCGCCCACATTGACGAAAAGGGCATTCACCTGAGGAGAAGCCAGCATTGCACTGCGAACAGCCTGAAGGTAGGCACTCAATGCGGCGGCAGCCTCTTGATACAAAGGGATCAGCCGGGTCTTCTTCCCGCCGGTGCACTTGATCACCGATGCTTCCAGATTCACATCCTCCACATTCAGATTGATCAGTTCGCTGACCCGAATGCCGGTGGCATACATGACTTCCAGCATGGCCTTGTCACGGATCCCCTTGGGATCGGTGGCGGAAGGCTGCGCCAGCAGCGCTTCGATTTCTTGATTGGTGAGGATCTGCGGGAGTTTCTTCTCTCCTCGCTCCACTTTGATCTCTTTGACCGGGTTTTCCGTCAGAAAGCCGGAAGTCACGAGGTAGGTGTAGAAATTCTTCAAGCTGGCGACCACTCTGGATCTGGTGGAAGGCGATCTCCCCTCCTCCTCCAGAAACGCCACATAGTCCAAGATATTCACTTGTGTGGCGTCCACTACATACGCGTCTGCTTCGGCTTGGAGCCAAGCAGAGAATTGACGAATGTCCCGCATGTAGGATGCGACCGTATTGTCCGACGCCCGCTTTACATTTTTCAGATAATTTTCATAGGCGCAGATCAAATCCAGCATTTCTGATGTATCCTTTTACCTTTCTAAAAATTTACAATATCTGCTAAAAACGGAGAAATGATCCAATGATCCGCAAGGGAAATCGCCATTCCAACGACTGTGCAAATCAGTGTATCGGATAGACAGGATGCCTGCCCTTTTGCCAGTCTGCGCCACCAGAACCACAGCAGAACAGGACTGAATGCCAATCCGGAAAAAAGCAGCAGCGACGCCGCAAGCGCAGCACAGCCACGAAAACATACACAGACCCCCTGAAGCGTCAGCCCCAGAGAAAAACTGCGAAAGAAGCAGATCCCGTAGAGTACGGAGTATGGAAAGATCAAAACCGCAGCAGCGGATACCAACAAAGGAAAAAGAGTCAGGGGAAGAATGGCGGCGGATACACGCTGCCCAGCCGCAGCAGAGAGACTCGACACAAAAGTGCCCCCACAGAAACGAACGGCAAAGATGCCCAGGAACAGTCCGGCAAACCAAAACACAAGAAGCTTCAGCCCCGGAACGGATGATCTCTCGAATCCCTGATGGGTAAATAAACGAAATCGATACATATGAAATAAGCCCCCGTATGTAAAAATGCATGCCAGCTGGGGAGCGATATGGATCGAAAAAAGGTCGCAAAGAACCACCCACATCAAGATGTATCAATACTATACCCCAAAACAAGCAATATTTCAAGTTGAATTTATATAAACTTACTATTTTTGTAAATTATGCCAATATTTTATGTCAACGCAATTATGTCAACAGTAGTGACGCGCCATGGAATTTTATTTATCATTTTCGACTATTTTGGAATATTTGGTGGCTAGATAATTATTCTAGGCACTATATATAGTATTTGCAAGAAAGCTTGCAGTTTTAATCTTGGTAGGTAAATATAATTTACCTACCAAGATTTTTGTTCAGATTAACGATGATGGAATCTTTGCCGTCTATGGCGTGCATGTTTTTTTGGTTTTGCGGTCAGCAGCCAGCCGGCAACACAGCTGCCGCAGATCAATGCCAAACTGGGTATCACGCCGTGGAGCTGCCCATCATACATCAGCGCATTGATGGCCAGCAGCACCGTCCAATACAGGAGTCCGACCAGTAGATTTTGACCGATACCTCCCCTCCCCCCTGCCATTGCTGCGCCTAGCAGAGCGGCGCATATCACGATGCCCGGTGCGACATATCCCATTGTCTCCTCTTTGATGACCGCACCATTGACCAGCGATGCAAACAAAGCCGTCAGTACGATCATGGTCAGTACGCTGACTCCCAATGCAAATCCAATCCGGCGCCATTGGATCTGGGGCAGATTCACTTTTCTGTCCATTGCTCCCCCTCCTTTGCTTACAGGCTATGAGCACAAAAGAAGAATAGAACAGAAGGAACCCCTTGGTACATGTACTGGCCGCATAATCTGGGTCATTTCATATACCAAGGGGTTTCGCGTTTGGTTTTTGACTTACGCTTGGGGCTGCGCCGGCTCGGTGGCGCTGGCAAAGCGGGATCTGGTTTCCCGAACCTGCTCCAGCGTCTTCAGAACGGCTTCCTCCGTCTGACGCAGGGAGTCGTCTACATAGGCGTTGCTGACGCGCTTCAGCTCCTGAATGCGAGCCTGAGTCTGACCGACCAGCTCCTCACAGCGCTGGCGTGCTTCCTGATAGATGGCTTCCTGCTGTACCATTTCGTCTGCCTGCGTACGGGCGTTGCGAACGATGGTTTCCGCCTCACGGCGGGCCTGACTGACCAGTTCCTCACGGGACTGGACGATGGCACGGGATTGCTTGAACTCAGCAGGCATCAGTGCGCTGATCTCATCCAGCATGTCCAGTGCCCGGTCCCGTTCAATGATGCACTTATCGGCGCCCAGAGGCAGAGCCTTGGCGTCTTGGATCAAATCATACAGAGCTGTGATCAGTTCTTCAATCTTACCATTCATGAATGTTGTCCTCCTTGACAAATGTCCTGTATTCTTCTTTTGAAATCCGGGATGATCTCTTCGGGCAGAAACTCCTTCAGATCCACATCATAGAATCCCAGTTCCTTGACCATGCTGGAGCTCAGATACATGAACTGGTGCTCCGATGTGAGAAACAGGGTGTCCAGATTGGGATTGATCTTGTGATTGATCTGCGCCATCTGAAATTCATTTTCAAAGTCTGACCCAGCCCGCAGACCCTTCACGATGACACATCCGCACTTGCGACGGGCATAGTCTGCCAACAGTTCGCAGGAACTGTCTACCTCCACATTGGGCAGATGACGGGTCACTCGGCGGATCAGATCCACTCGCTCTTCTTGAGAGAACATGGGGTTCTGCTTGCCTGCGTTGACCATGACACACACGATTAGCTTATCAAATATCTTAGCCGCCCGCTCGATGATGTTGAGATGACCGATGGTGACCGGATCGAAGCTGCCGGGGTAAATTGCGATCTTCAAATTGTGTCCCCCCGCTGATCCTCCTTGCGGAACAAGGTGACCAGCGTTTTTCCATATTTATAATCACGGGAACGGCTGTAACCAAGGAACTCACAAGGCAGTTCCTTTCCGACAGGCCGTTCCGTGACTATTATACCACCTGTTTGAAGAATGTCAATTTCCGTGATGGATTTTAATGCGTTTTCTAAGAAATTTTCCATATAAGGCGGGTCTAAGAAAATGATATCAAAGGTTTCCCGGCACCGATGCAGATACTGGGTGTAATCACACCGCAGGACAGATGCCTGCTGCTCCAGTTTGGTACGGCGCAGATTTTCCCGGATCAGATCCACAGCGCTCTGCTGGTGATCTACGAAAACAACATGTTTTGCCCCGCGGCTCAGGGCTTCGATCCCAAGCTGTCCCGTCCCGCCGAACAGATCCAGCACCCGGGCGCAGGGAATGTCGAACTGGATCACGCTGAACAGCGCTTCCTTCACCCGATCCGCCGTGGGACGGGTACTCTGCCCCTGCGGCGTCTTCAGCGAGATCCCCCCGGCAGAGCCTGTAATTACTCTCATGTGACATCCTCCTTGTGATAATGGGCATACACTGCATAGGCTGCATCTGACGGCAGGATCCGCTCCAATTCCGGCAGAGACGCCGCCCTGATCCCCGTCAGGGATTTGAACTGCTTGAGCAGCTCCTGCTTGCGCTTGGGACCGATCCCCGGGATCTGATCCAACTCGGAATAGTGCAGCCGTTTGCTGCGCAGCTGGCGGTGATAGGTAATGGCAAATCGGTGCGTCTCTTCTTGGATCTGCCCAATGAAAGAGAAAACTGCCTGATTGTTGTCGATGCGGATCTCCTCCCCTGCCGGCGTTACCAGCGCCCGAGTGCGGTGTCGGTCATCCTTCACCATTCCCAGCACTGGTACCGAAAGATCGAAGTCCCGCAGGACATCCAGCGCCACATTGGCATGGACCACGCCGCCGTCAATGAGCATCAGATCCGGCAGGCAGTCAAAACCGCTGTCAGCGCTGGCATAATGGCTAAGCCTCCGGGTAAGGATCTGGCGCATGGAACCGTAGTCATCCTGCCCGGACATAGCCTTGAGCTTGTATTTCTTGTAGTCCTTCTTGGAGGGCTTTCCCCCAACATAGACAACTTGGCTGGCCACGATGTCCGTACCGGAGATGTTGGAGATGTCGTAGGATTCGATCCGTTCCGGTGGATCGATGCCCAGCATCTTCCCCAGAAGGATCAAAACGCCGCTTGCTTTCTCGTCGCGGCTGGTGACACGCTGGGCTTCCTGCTGTGCATTTTGCTTTGCCAGTTCCACCAGACGGAAGTTGTCTCCCCGCTGGGGGATCCGCAGCTTGGTCTTGCGACCGAATTCCTGCTCCATCAGCTGCTGGAACAGTTCCGCATCCTCTAATTCAAAGGGCAGGAGCACCAGTTTGGGCGCCAGCCCCCGGCTGAGGTAGAACTGCTTCAGCAGGCTGGAGACTGCCGCCTCCGGGTCATCCTGCACCGGAAGGATCTGGTATTCCTTGTCCAGCAGATTGCCCCCAGAGAAGTGCAGCACCGTGAAGCAGGCTTTTGCTTCGGTCTGGGCAAATCCGACCACATCCGTATCCGCCAGTGATCCCGCAGTGACCAGCTGCTTCTGCCCCAAAGCTTCCACCGCATTCAGGCGATCCCGCAGCCGGGCGGCAAGCTCGAATTCCAAACCATCCGCTGCACGGAGCATCGACTCCCGGATCTGATCGGCCGCCTGCTTATAGTTGCCGGAAAGCAGCTGGCGCGCCTGCTCCATCACCTGCCGGTATTCCAGATTGGTCTTTTCGGTCTGACACCAGCCCTCGCACTGGTTCATGTGATAGTTCAGACAGGGGCGTTCCTTGCCCACATCCCGGGGGAACTGGCGGGAACAATCCGGCAGCTTCAGCGTCTCACGGATGGCGGTGACGACCTGATTGGTCATCCCCCGGCTGCCAAATGGACCGAAATACTCCGCTCCATCCCGATCCGGCTTGCTGACAATGGTGATTTTGGGGTAAAGTTCCCGCATATCCAGACGAAGGTATGGGTAGCCTTTGTCATCTTTGAGCAAGATATTGTATTTGGGCAGATAGCGCTTGATGAGCGAGCACTCCAAAATCAGCGCCTCAAACTCAGACGATGCAACGATCACATCAAAGTGATCGATCTTGCTGACCATGAGGCGGGTCTTGGGGGTGTGAGATGCCGTATCCTGAAAATACTGGCTGACCCGATTTTTTAGTTTCTTCGCCTTGCCTACATAGATCACTTGATTGGACTTATCCCGCATGACATACACGCCGGGCAGATAAGGCAGGCTAAGCGCCTTATCCTTCAGTTCCTCAAAGGTCATACGGCTCCCTCCCGAGATAAAAATGCCGCCTCAATGCGCCAAGGTCAGGCATTGAGGCGGCAGATGTTCTTGAATCAGTAGACATCCCGCAGGAGCAGCGTCTCCAGGGCGTTGACCGCTTCCTCTTCGTCGGGACCCTCGGCACTCAAGGTCACGGTGGTGCCGGTCACGATGCCCAGGGACATGATACCCAGCAAGCTCTTGGCATTCATCTTGCGGTTGTCATTTTCCAGCCAAACGCTGCTCTTGTACTCATTCGCCTTCTGGACGAAATATGTAACCTGCTTATTGTGCAGCCCCGATTCACAACGAACAACAATTTCCTTATTGAACATAGCAAACAACTCCTTAACTGACGTGCCACTCTCGCGTAGGCAAGTTCTTCCTATATGATAGCAAATTTGTCGAAAAAGTCAACCGAATTTCAGCAATATTTAACAAGGAACCAAAAATTTACTGGGATCTTAGCCTTCGTTCTGCTTTGGGTCGTCGATTTTACTCGAACTCTGCGATGGTGACACCGTCCTCGCCCTCGCCATACACGCCAAGCCGGAATTTCTTTACGAATTTATTCCGCTTCAGGCTGTTCTGCACTGCACTTCTCAGAACGCCTGTGCCCTTGCCGTGGATGATGCGAACGGATTTGAGATTGGAGCGCATGGCTTCATCCAAGTACCGATCCAGCACACAGATGGCTTCCACCGAATCCATGCCCCGCAGATCCACCTCGTTGGACATGGCCGCTGCTTTCATCTCTCTGCCGGAGTGCTTGGGGCGGGATTTGACCACATAAGGGTTCTCCTGCTCCAGCAGGTAGATCTCATCCTTCTTGGCTTTCAGTTTCATGATGCCAGCCTGAAGTTCGTAGCTGCCGTCCTTGTTGATGGCAATGACGCTGGCTTTAGTGCCCAGTTTCAGCAGTTCTACCGTGTCCCCCACCAAGATCTCCCGCTTGGGCTCCGGGCGGCGCTGCTGGGGCTGTGCCACTCGGAGTTTGCCCTCAGCTTCGTTCAGCGTCCGTCTCAGTTCGCTTTGGCGCTGATTGATGCCGCTGGCATCCGCCGACTCGGCAAGCTGCTTTCTCAGGGCTTTCAGTTCATCTCCCACCCGGTTCGCCGTGATCCGGGCATCTTCGATGATCTGCTGCGCTTCCCGGCGGGCTTCTGCCATAGCCTTCTCCCGCTCGGCTTGAAGCTGAGCATTGTACTGCTCGCTCTGCTGCTTGATCTTCTCGGTTTCCTGCCGAAGCCGTTCTGCCTCGTGGCGAGCCGATTCCATCTGCTGGCGCTGACTCTCCAACTGGCTGAGCACATCCTCAAAATCTTTGTCGGATTTGCCCACCAGATCGTCCGCTTCTTTCAGAATATGCTCCGGCAGACCCAGCTTCCGGGAAATGGCGAAGGCATTGGATTTGCCGGGGATGCCAATGAGCAGCCGGTAGGTGGGCTGCAAGGTCTCGACATCGAATTCGCAGGAAGCGTTGATAACACCCTGCGTCCGCATGGCGTACAATTTCAGTTCCGCATAGTGGGTGGTAGCTACCACCCGGCTGCCCATGGTTCGGCAGAATTCGATCAGGGCAATGGCCAGCGCAGCGCCCTCGGCGGGATCGGTGCCTGCGCCCAACTCGTCAAACAGCACCAGCGTTCGGCTGTCGCATTGATCCACCACATCCACGATGGTCTTCATGTGGCTGGAGAAGGTGGACAGGCTTTGGGCGATGGACTGCTCATCTCCGATGTCTGCCAGAATGGCATCAAAAGTAGATAGGGTACTTCCGTCCCCTGCCGGAACATGAAGTCCGCATTCTGCCATCAGCGTCAGCAGACCAATGGTTTTCAGGGTGACGGTCTTGCCGCCGGTGTTGGGGCCGGTGATGATCATGGTGTCAAAATCCGTGCCCAGACGCAATGAGATGGGAACCACCTTCTGGGGATCGATCAAGGGGTGCCGGGCCTTGCGAAGCTCGATCCTGCCGGTGTCGTTCATATCCGGCGCCCAAGCCCGCATATGGTATGCAAGCTTTGCTTTGGCAAAGATCACATCCAACTGTACCAGCAGCACATAGTCGGTCTGGATATCCTCCTGATGGGAAGCCGCCTCTGCGGACAGCTCCGCAAGGATCCGCTCGATCTCCTTCTTTTCCTTCAATTCCAGTTCCCGCAGCGCATTGTTGGCATTGACCGCCGACATCGGCTCCACGAAAAAGGTAGAGCCCGTAGCGGAGACATCGTGCACCAGCCCAGGCACATCGTTTTTGCATTCGCTTTTCACCGGAACTACATACCTGCCGTCCCGGATGGTGATGATGGGCTCCCGCAGATATTTGGAATAAGACGGGGAGGAAATGATCTTTTGCAGAGAGTCCCGGATCTTGCCGCTTTGGATGCGCTTGTGACGGCGGATATCCGACAATTCTGGGCTTGCATTATCTGCAATCTCCTCCTCGGACAAAATCGCACCGAAGATCTTATCCTCCAAATATTTGTTGGCGGTAAGGCTGCGGAACATCCCGTCCAGCACCGTGGGCTCTTCGTCCTCGGCAATGTAGCCCTTCACCGAACGGGCGCAGCGCAGCACGCCGCCGATGGCCAGCAGCTCCTTGGGGGACAAGCATCCTCCCCGCTGTGCCCGCTCAAGGGATGCAGAAACATCCCGGGCGCCGGAAAAGGCAGGATACCCCTTCCGGGTGGACAGGTCACAGGCAGCACTGGTTTGATCCAGCAATGCCTGCACCTCTTCCAGATCCGCTATGGGACGAAGCGCCCGGCAGATCTCTTTTGCCCCGTCACTGCCTGCCCGATCTGCCAGCATCTCCAGCACCCGGTCCAGTTCCAGTTTCACAAGGGACTTATCGTATAATTCTGACATGGTACACTCCTGTGTTATGTAAGTAATAAGGACTTATAAAAGTCCAGCGTGGAAAACCCCCGCTCCAACTGGGTGGTCAGGTAGCTTTCCGTGATTTGCGCAAGACATTCCATAGCCTGCTCCGGCAGTCGAAAGGAGAAGAGCCGTTGACTTTCGCAGGATGTGATATAGCGCATAGCCGAAAGGATCCCCGGTTCAAGGGGCATTCGGATACCATCGGAGCCGGAGTCCCGGCAGCTGCTGCATTCCAGACGGCCGTTGGACAAGTCGAATCGATCCGGCCACGGTTCGCCGCATTGGTGACATCCGGAAAGATCCGGGAAGAAACCCGCAATGCACGCCGCTCGAAGTTCGAACACAGCCTTGACCTTGTCCTCCGGCTGTGCCAGCTTTGATAATCCATACAGACAGTTCAGCACCAGCGATTGCAGTTCCGGGGAGGGCATGTCCTCTTGACTCAGTACCTCAGCCACCTGTGCAAAATAAGTAGCAAGGCTCAGACGGGTCAGATCCCGGCGCAGGTCGTGAAACAGTTCCAGACTGACGGCTTCATTGATGGTGTACATTCCCCGGTATTCGAATAGTGTAAACTCCGAGTAAGCAAGGAGCTGGCATTGGGCTGTCAGCGGAGAATTCTTCCGCCGCAGCCCTCGTGCCTTGGCTGTCAATTTGCCGTGCTCCCGGGTCAGCAGGGTCAGCAGAACATCATGATCTTTGTACTCCGTTCGCCGGAGCACCAATCCCTGTATTTTCAGATACATTTGCTTCCTCCCGCCGCCGAGCCGCATGGAATGCCAGATAGCACTCCGGCGCTCCCGTATCCAGAAACAGCTTCCAGTAATCCGCAGAATTCATTTTGCATTCCTCCCGCTGTTAGCATTTGCAGCAAGGGGGAAAGATACTCCTGTAAATTATTCGCTGTACCCAAAATTCCGCACCAGAAAGTCGCTGTCTCTCCAGTTCTCCTTCACCTTGACCCATGTGGTCAGGTAGACTTTGGTGCCCATGAACCGCTCGCAATCCGCCCGGGCCATAGAGGAGATCTTCTTCAGCATCGCACCCTGCTTGCCGATGATGATGCCCTTGTGGCTGGCTTTCTCACAATAGATGGTGGCGTCAATATCGATGATGCCGTTGTCCCGCTCAGAGAAGGTAGTGATCTCCACGGCAGTTCCGTGGGGGACCTCCCGATCCAGACACCACAAAAGTTTCTCCCGGATGATCTCCGCCATGACTTGGCGCTCCGGCTGATCGGTGGTCATATCCTCCGGGAACAGGAAGGGGCTTTCCGTGGCGACCTTCTCGCACTCCGCAAGCAGCTCGTCCAGACCATCTCCGTTCTTTGCGGAGATAGGGATGATAGCTTGGAAGTTCCCCGCCTGAGAGTAGGCGGCGATGACGCTGAGCAGAGTCTCTTTTTCCACCGTGTCGATCTTATTGATGAGCAGCACCACCGGGCATTTCTTGGCGCTGAGCTGCTCAATAAGGGTCTGCTCCTGCTGTCCCACATTGGCAATGGGCTCCACCACCAGAATGGTCATGTCCACATCCGCAATGGAGTCCTTGGTCACATTGACCATGTAATCTCCCAGCTTGGTTCTGGGCTTATGGAAGCCTGGGGTGTCCATGAATACGAACTGGGTTTGCCCCCGGGTCAGGATGCCTGCAATGCGGTTGCGGGTGGTCTGAGGCTTGTTGGATACGATGGCGATTTTTTCGCCGATGAGTTTATTCATCAGGGTGGACTTGCCTACATTGGGCCGTCCGGCAATGGTGATCATAGCGGTCTTTGTAGCCATGGTTTTCTCCTTTTGTATGTGTGTGATGGTTAATGGGATCAATCCCGGGACATTCCGTCAATGGTTGCGGCGATGGCTTCCTCTCTGGCGCGCATCTGCGCCTTCTGGGGTCCTTCGTCCAGATGGTCGTAGCCCAGCAGATGGAGCATGGAGTGGATGGTGAGATACCCAACCTCCCGCTTTACGCTGTGGCCGAATTCCTTGGCCTGCGCCTTTGCCCGCTCCAGAGAGATGGCCATATCCCCCAAGGGGCAGGCGTTGGTCTCCGGGTCCAGATAAGGCGTCCAGTCCGCAGGGGGATTCCCGGGGATCAAGTCGAACATAGGAAACGAGAGCACATCCGTTGCACGGTCAATGTTCCGGCTGGCGGCGTTGATGGCGCGGATGCCGGAATCGTCGGTCACCAGCACATTGATCTCACAGCAGGCAGTGATATGCTCTGCATCCAGCGTGGCTTCGATGCATTGGCGGATGTTCCGGGTAATGGGGACATTCAGCAGCGAGGGTTTGTCATATGTGAGATTGATCTTTAGTTTAGCCATTGTTGTATTTCCTCTTATACTTTCCGTCAAATTTTCCACGGGGAAGGTCCTGCTTGGGCACTTGCTTCTTTTCCTCCGCTTTTTCATAGGCGTTGATGATCCGCTGCACCAGCGCATGGCGCACCACATCGGCAGAGGTCAGGCGGCAGATGGCAATGTCCTTCACCCCATCCAGCACCCGCATGGCGTCCTTCAGCCCGGATACCTTCTCCTCCGGCAGGTCGATCTGGGTCACATCGCCGGTGATGACGATTTTAGATCCAAAGCCCAGACGGGTCAGGAACATCTTCATCTGCTCACGGGTGGTGTTCTGGGCTTCATCGAGGATGATGAAGCTGTCGTCCAGCGTTCTTCCTCGCATATAGGCAAGGGGCGCTACCTCGATAGATCCCCGCTCCTGATACTTCTGGAATGTGTCCGCTCCCAGCATATCAAACAGCGCATCATACAGCGGGCGCAGGTAGGGATCCACCTTGTTTTGCAGATCTCCCGGCAGGAAACCCAGCCGCTCGCCGGCTTCCACCGCCGGTCGGGGCAGAATGATCCGATTTACCGTCCGCTCTCGGAATGCTGCCACTGCGGCCGCCACAGCAAGGTAAGTCTTGCCTGTGCCGGCAGGTCCGACACCTAAAGTGATGGTATTGCTCTGGATGGCCTTCATATAGGTCTGCTGTCCCACCGTCTTTGCTTTGATAGGCTTTCCTTTGGCGGTGATGCAGACCACATCCTTTGCCATCTTCTGCACCAGATCGTCATTGTCCTCCTGCACCAAGGTGATGAGATAGCGCACCCGCTGTTCATCGATCTGCTCCCCACGGGACGCCAGCTTCAGCAGTCCATCCACGGTACGGACTGCCTTATCTGCGGCTTCCTCCTCCCCTGTGATCTTCAGCTCACTGCCGCGGTTTACGATCTTGACCCCAAGGGCTTCCTCGATTCGTTTGATATTCTCATCGAAGGATCCGAATACAGCGATCAGATCCTCCATTCGTTCGGCGTTAATCGTTCTTTCCGTCATCGTTCGTATCACCTTCAATAAATACTTCTGTTCCGCGCCTGCCGATCATCTCCCGGCAGGAATACGCTGACCGCAGGATGAGTCTGCCATCTTCTCTGCTCATTTGCTCCTGGCTTTCCCGGATCTGCCCGGCGATCATCTGCTGAGCCACAAGTGCCTGTGCCCAGCTTTGCATGGTTTGCTCAGCCGTTCCTTCGTCCCGCTCCACGCAGGACAGGGTACCCGGAGTATACTGCTCGATCACCAGACTGACCGCCAGTTTCCACCCCCCCGGCAAAACCAAGGGCTTTATCTCTGTCATTTTACCACATCCGGGGTATAGAATTCCACCATCTTCATGGAAATTTATTCGTTTTTTTCCGATGATGAGCCCATATTTTTTGACTGGCTTCCCTTTTTGGATTACTGAAAGCGTGTTTTCCGGCAGCACAGTGCTGATCTGGCGGCGTGTCAATCCGTAAACCTCTCCATCCGCCCGGGATACCCCGGTGCATACCCCAAGATCTAGATACCCGGAAATCAGTATATCCCCTTTGCGGACAGCCTGCCCCTGCCTGCAAAGGGCCTTGCCCCCCGTAGCAGTATAGTCCGTTACCACGGCGTCACATCCGGCGATGATATGCCCGGGAGCCGGATCTTCCATCTGGGGATCCGGTCTACGCTCCTCTACGCTGACGGTGGCAACACATCCGCTGGTATTCACACCTACCCATGCCAGTTCCGGCAGGCGCTCCAACAGCTGATTTTTGATCTGCTCACTCCGAAGATCCCGGCGGGATACCCCGAAGGATAGCCCCGCTTCCTCTGCGGCGCTTAGGATCTGCCGGTCGGGAAGATGTTGATTTCCCTGTACCCGAATAAACAGCACCATGCTGGGTATCGCCAAGGATGCAGTCAAAACTGCCGCTATAAAACAGGTCAAGATCGGAACTCGCCCCACTTTTTTCATGTAAACCGGCAGCCCATATACTCCCAATATCTCCCATTTTCCCCCGTCTGACGCCACGATTTGCCCCAAAATCTCAATCGCCAGCCGTGAGACGGTACACTCCATGCACACCGGCGAAGGATGCCGGACATCTCGTATCTGGATCCGGCGGGATAATTCCCCCAGAAGATGTTCCGGAACTGCCGAATACACACGCACACGGACATAGCCCGTGATCCTCCACCAAATATCCATCAAGGCTTTTCACGCTCCATCGAGATACTTTTGATTTGCCCGGAGAGAAACACCTGCTCCCGGTTCATACAGCAAAGCCGCAATCCCTCTCCTTGAACGCAGACCACGCCGTAGGTGCTTGCTACCCGGATCTCTTGATCGCCGTAGCTGACGATGCCCTTGTGATGCTCCACAAGGACTCGCTTTGTACCAACCGCTTCCACCAAGGTCTGGACACCGGAAATACTGTCACGGTCACGAAGGGACTGGGACAACTCCCGAACGGTCTTCACATCCATCACCTCCTTGCCAGATTCTATGCGTCAAGGAGGGATGATTTACCACTTGGTGCATACTTTCTTGTGAGGTGAGTTGATTGAAGAAGATCCGATTTCCATGGCGGAGCGCTGCCTACTGCGGTGCCCTTGCGTGTTTGATCTTAGACAGCCGATGTGCATCACAGGCTGCCGCAGATGCTCTGCGGCAATGTGCATACACCGTGATCCCATCCCTGTTTCCCATGCTAGTGGTGACCAATCTGATGCTTCCCGCCATTGTACGACTACGGCTGCCTAAGCTGTCCCGGCTTTGCCGCATTCCGCAAGGCAGCGAGGGGATCTTTCTGCTTGGGCTTGTAGGTGGTTTTCCGGTGGGGGCGCAATGCATCGCCCAGACGCCAATGGAGCGTTCCGATGCCCGGCGGATGTTAGGGTTTTGCAACAATTGTGGTCCGGCCTTTGTCTTTGGGATGATCGGCAGCTTCTTTTCTGACCCAATGGTTCCGGTGATCCTGCTGCTGATCCAGACCTTTTCCGCATTGACCATTGCAATGTTCTGGTCAGGAACGCCGGGATCGGCTGTCCCGGCACACATACCCAAGACTACATTGCCCAATGGGATACATCGCGCTGCGTCAGCCGTGACATCCATATGTGCGTGGGTCATCTTGGGAAATGTGGCCCTGTCCTTTGTACGGCGGTGGTTCTTCCCTTTTATGCCCCAATGGGTAGCATTGGCGCTGACGGGTGTAGTGGAGTTGACCAACGGCTGTATGCAGCTTTCCTGCATCCCTTGGGAGGGACTGCGATTTGTGGCAGCAGAGGGCTTTATGTGCTTTGGCGGCGGCTGTGTGCTGCTTCAGATCCAGTCAATGGCAGAGCCGGCGGGCATCCCAATGCATCCCTGTTTGGCGCAAAAACTCTGCCAGACCATGGTTGGGGTATCTCTGGCGTGCGTTTATCTAAAGATAGGCTTCGCCGGGCTGCTATGTGCGGCAGTCACGACATTCGGCGTAAAAATAGCAGTAGAAAAAAAGTCTAAACTGATGTATAATAACTCCCGCAAAGGGGGGAATACTTATGCTGTTTCGCAGACGAATTGAAAAATCCTGTGAATATTGTGCCCACAGCACCAGATGCAGTCAGGATCAGATGCTGTGCACCAAGCGGGGGATCGTAAGCGTTACATACGCCTGCCGAAAATTTTTGTACGACCCTTTCAAGCGGATCCCGGTAAAGCCGAAGGCGCCGGATTTCCATAAATTTGACAATGACGATTTTACGCTGTAAAAAATGCCACCGGGAACAAACCCCGGTGGCATTTTGCGTTATACTCTGCTTGCTGGGATGGATCAATCCTTGGTACGGGACTGCTCTACGGCATCGATAATGATCTTCACCAGTTCATCCCGCCCTGTCCCCTTCTCTGCGGAAAACGGCACCAGAATGCACCCATCCGGCAGAGAAAGATCCACACGGATCCGCTCCAGATTGCTCTGGATCTCGCTCTTTTTCAGCTTATCCATCTTGTTGGCCACCACCACGAAGGGGCATCCCGTCTGCATAAAGTAGTCAGCCATCACGACATCGTTCTTGGTCGGCGCGTGGCGGGCATCCACGATCATAATGCCCAGCGTGATCCGCCCGGAGGCAAAGTAAGCCTCCATCAGTCGTCCCCAGCGCTCCTTTTCTGCCATGGGCACCTTGGCATAGCCGTAGCCCGGCAGATCCACGAAGTAGCACTTCTGATCCACATTAAAATAGTTGGCATGAATGGTCTTTCCCGGCGCTTCACCCACCCGGGCGAAATTCTTGCGCTGGAGGATCCTGTTGATCACGCTGGATTTTCCCACATTGGACTTTCCGGCGAAGGCGATCTCCGGCATGGATGCAGGGGGCAGCCCCTCCATACTGGCGCCGGACTTCACAAATTCGACTTTTTGAAAATTCATAGGCACCTCACTGTTGGATCTGGGGCTTGCGCTCAAGCATGGACTCGGGAGGGATCCGGCACAGAAGTTCCTGTGTATCTTCAATGGGATTCAGCGCCGTTTCCAGTACCGTGTCCGCTGTCACAGCGGTAACGAAATGAAGCTGGGAACGGACACATGGATCGATCTCCTCCAAATCACGGGCATTTGCCTGAGGGATAACCACCGTCTTGATGCCATGGCGCAGCGCCGCCATGGTTTTCTCTTTCAATCCGCCGATGGGCAGGACTCTTCCACGAATGGAGATCTCGCCGGTCATGGCAACATCTCGACGGACAGTCCGACCGGTCAGCGCGGATACAATGGCCGTGCATACGGTCACGCCCGCCGAGGGACCGTCCTTCGGGACTGCGCCCTCTGGGAAATGGACATGAATATCCTTGGTCTTATAGAAGTCCATAGGCACGCCCAATTCCTTGGCGTGGGAGCGGATATAGCTTACTGCCGCACGGGCAGACTCCTTCATTACATCCCCTAGATTGCCGGTGAGCTCCAGCTTACCGGAGCCTTCCATCACATTGACCTCCACTTGAAGGACTTCGCCGCCCACGCTGGTCCACGCAAGCCCGGTGACCAGTCCTACGGTGTCCATCGTTTCCCGATCCTCCGGCAGATACCGCCGAACGCCCAAGAATTCTTCCAAATTCTGATCGGAAACCGTGACCTTCTTGGGTGCATCCTCCCCCACCAGCAGAAGATCCGCTTTTCGGCAGATTTGTGCCGCCATACGCTCCAAATTCCGAACGCCGGATTCACGGGTATAGCCCCGTATCATGGCGGCCAATGCGTCATCTGTGATCCGAAGCTGGCTCTTTTTCAGACCGTGTTTTTTTAGCTGCTTGGGGATAAGATGATCCTTGGCGATCTGCTTCTTCTCTTCATCGGTATAGCTGCCAAGTTCGATGACCTCCATACGGTCCAGCAACGGTCTGGGGATGGTATCCAAAGTGTTGGCGGTGCAGATAAACAGCACATCGCTCAGATCCATGGGAATCTCAAGGTAGTGATCCCGATATGTATGGTTCTGCTCGCCGTCCAGCACCTCCAGCAGGGCTGCGCTGGGATCGCCCCGGTAGTCTGAGCCCATTTTGTCGATTTCATCCAGCAGGATCAGCGGATTCATGGATTTTGCCTGCCCCATAGCGGTAACGATCCGTCCCGGCATTGCGCCCACATAGGTCTTACGGTGTCCTCGAATGTCTGCTTCGTCCCGGACACCGCCCAAACTGATACGGACCATATTACGCTTTAGGCTCTTGGCGATCGAATATGCAATAGAGGTCTTACCCACACCGGGAGGGCCCACAAGGCACAGCACCTGCGGGGGCATTTCCGGCGCCATCTGGCGCACCGCGAGGGTCTCCAAGATGCGTTCCTTCACCTTCTCCATGCCAAAGTGATCCCGGTCAAGTACCTTTCTGGAGGCCTGAATGTCCAACCGTTCCTTTGTTCTGATGTTCCACGGAAGGTCAAGCACGGTATCCAAGTAATTGCGGAGCACCGCCCCTTCAGAAGAACCAAAGGGCTGCTTCGCAAGACGATCTACATCCTTGAGCAGCTTTTCCTCCGTTTCCTTCGGGAATTGAAGACCGATGATTTGTGCCCGGTATTTTTCGCATTCGTTGGTTTCGTCATCCTCACCCAATTCCGAGCGGATGGCCTTGAGCTGTTCGCGCAGGTAGTAATCCCGCTGCCCTTGATCCATGCTGGCCCGTGCCTTGCTCTGGATTTCGAG
This sequence comes from uncultured Clostridia bacterium, assembly GCA_937890525.1. Classification (GTDB taxonomy): domain Bacteria; phylum Bacillota; class Clostridia; order Oscillospirales; family Oscillospiraceae; genus Faecousia. The sequence continues at coordinate 39,500 of CALADI010000002.1, forward strand.
TTCGATGGTCAGCATTTCGATTTCCCGCGCCAACAGCCGCAAAGCGGTGTCCAGTCGAGTAGTGGGATTCAATTGGAGCAGCAGGTCTGCCTTCTCCGGATAATCAAAGGAAGAATACTGGGCAAGGCAGTCCGCAATGAAACCGGGATCTGTGGATGCCATCATCCGAAGCTGAAGTCCTTGGGCGCTGTGCTGTTGCATTTCCATATAGGCTTGGAAGGCAAGGTTTGCCTCCCGAATGGTGGCACGGGTCTTGGTGGTCAGCGTATAGGGCTTGTCCTCTACCTGCATCACGCGGGCCAGCAGATAAGGATCCGTCTGATCGATCTGGCAAAGTTGGGCACGATACAGCCCCGTCACCAGTACACGGATGGTTTCCCCGGTTGTGCGGAGCATCTGCTTGATCTTTACAACCGTACCCATAACATACAGATCTTCCGGAGAGGGATCATCATCTTGAATATCCTTCTGCGGAACAAGGATCAAGGTCTGATCCTGTTCCATGGCCTTTTCCAGCGCTTTGACACTCTTTTCCCGGGCAATATCAAAATGCACCGTCTGGGCAGGGTACACCACGATGCCCCGCAGCGCCAGTACCGGCATCTGCTGAGAAACAATAGGTTCTTGCATAAAAATTCCCCCTTTCTGGGTCATATCTGGGAACATGAGAGAAAAGGGGGTAGTATACTACCCCCTTAACAAAATCGTATCACGGTCAGGACTTTGCGCCCAACTTCTGTCTGGGGTGCTTGGTATCCCGAACCACCAGCGGATCTGCCCCATCGACGGACTCCGGCGTAATGATGACCTTCTGAACAGACAAATCCGAAGGAATGCCGTACATGATCTTGGTCATGACGCCCTCCATAACAGCACGCAGGCCTCTGGCACCGATCTGACGCTCCACAGCCTTCTCAGCAATTCGCTCCAAAGCGGCGCTCTGGATCTCCAGATCCACATGATCCAATCCCAGCAACTTGGTGTACTGCTTGGTCAGCGCATTTTTCGGCTCGACCAAAATACGGATCAGATCCTCCTTCTTCAAGCTTTGCAGCGAGGTAATCACAGGCAGTCTACCTACCAACTCCGGGATAATGCCGAATTTCAGCAGATCATGAGGCTGGACTTGAGCCAAAAGCTGACCCACATCCCGATCCTGCTTGCTCTGTACCGGTGCGTCAAACCCGATAGCGGAACGATCCGTGCGCTTCTCAATGATCTTGTCCAGACCATCAAACGCACCGCCGCAGATGAAGAGAATGTTCGAGGTGTTCACCTGGATCATCTCCTGCTGGGGGTGCTTGCGTCCGCCCTGAGGGGGAACGCCTGCGACAGTACCCTCCAAGATCTTCAAAAGCGCCTGCTGCACTCCCTCGCCGGAAACATCCCGGGTAATGGAAGTGTTCTCGCTCTTGCGGGCGATCTTATCCATTTCGTCGATGTAAATGATGCCTCGTTCTGCCAATTCCACATCAAAGTTGGCAGCCTGGAGCAGGCGGAGGAGAATATTCTCCACATCATCGCCCACATATCCGGCTTCGGTCAGCGTAGTGGCATCGGCAATGGCAAAGGGAACATTCAAGATCTTTGCCAAAGTCTGCGCAAAGAGAGTTTTGCCGCTGCCCGTGGGACCGATGAGCAGAATATTGCTCTTCTGCAGTTCCACATCGGAGTCTGCCCCGAAATAGATGCGCTTATAGTGATTGTACACTGCCACTGCCAAGGCAATTTTGGCCTGATCCTGTCCGACAATGTAGCCGTCCATATAGGTCTTCATTTCCATGGGGGTGGGCAGCGTTTCGGGGGCACGAAGGTTCCCCCGTTCGTCAAATTGCGTCTCCTCCCGCAGGAGCTCCCCACAGGCGGCAACACAATCGCTGCAAATATACACACCGGGGCCGGCGATCAGCCGTTCCACCTGATTTTCCCGCTTACCGCAGAAACTGCAGCGAATCGGCTGCTCGTTATTTTTAGCCATAAACCGGTTACCTGCCTTTCAGCAATCAATGATTGTAGATCACCTTATCGATCAGGCCGAATTCCTTGGCTTCCTCAGCGCTCATGAAGTTATCACGCTCGCAAGCGGCGGTAACTTCCTCGATGCTGCGGCCGCAATTCTCCGAGAGGATCTTGTTCATCCGCTCTTTAATAGTCTGAAGGCGCTTCAGATGGATGGCCATATCGGTGATTTGGCCCTGCGTGCCTGCGGAGGGCTGATGAATCATGATCTCCGCATTGGGCAGCGCCATACGCTTTCCCTTGGTACCGGCAGACAGCAGGAATGCGCCCATGGACGCCGCCAGACCAACGCTGATGGTGGCCACATCGCACTTGATATACTGCATGGTATCGTAGATCGCCATACCGGCGGTCACACTGCCGCCGGGGCTGTTGATATAGAACTGAATATCCTTATCGGGATCCTGTGCTTCCAGATACAGAAGCTGTGCCACCACCAGACTGGCAGTGGTGTCGTTAACCTCCTCAGACAGGAAAATGATACGGTCATTCAGCAGCCGGGAGAAAATATCATAGCTGCGCTCTCCTCGGCTGGTCTGCTCGACAACATAGGGTACTAAACTCATGGTGATGATGTCTCCTTTCACGGGGTTTGAAACATTCTAACCAATCTCTTATGAATTTATTCGGAAATTACTCCTCGGATGCCTTGGGAGCCACTGCAACGGCGGCGTCCACGATCAGCTTCACGGTCTTGCGGGTCTTCAGGCTGGCGTTGATCTCGGCAGCGGGGACCAGATTCTTGACCTTCTCGACCTCCAGCTCGTAGCTCTTGGCCAGCTCGGCGTACTCGTTCTCCACATCCTCGTCGGTGACGGTGATGTTCTCCACCTCTGCGATCTTCTCCAGCACCACATTGGCCTTAGCCTGCTTTTCAGCCATGGGCTTGAATGCCTGACGCATGGTGTTCAGGTCGCCGCCCATCATCTTGGCGTACTGCTCCACGCTGTAGCCGCTCATCTGAAGCTGGTAAGCGAAACGCTCCATCTGGGTATCCAGCTCTGCGTCCACCAGAGCAGAGGGCACATCCACAGTAGCGTTCTCAGCCACCTTATCCACAACGCTCTGCTCGAAAGCGTTCTCGATCTGCTTGCGCATGGACTCCAGCTTCTTGGCGCGGATATCAGCCTTCAGCTCCTCCAGAGTCTCGAACTCGGAGACATCCTTGGCCAGTTCATCGTCGATGGCGGGGACATTGGTGACGGACAGCTTGTTCAGCTTCACATGGAACACCACAGCCTTGCCAGCCAGCTCAGCATGGTAATCCTCGGGGAAGGTGATGTCGATGTCCTTCTCCTCGCCCACATTCATGCCCACGATCTGCTCCTCAAAACCGGGAACAAAAGAGCCGGAGCCCAGCTTCAGGTCGAAGTTCTCGCCCTTGCCGCCCTCGAATGCCACACCGTTGTCAAAGCCTTCGAAGTCGATGTTGGCGGTGTCGCCCATCTCAGCGGCACGCTCAACGGTCTCGGTGGAAGCCACATTCTGGGCCATCTGGTTCAGCTCAGCCTGCACCTGCTCGTCGGTGACCTCAGCCTCGGTCTTCTCCACTTCGACACCCTTATACTCGCCCAGAGTGACCTCGGGGTAGATCTCGGTAACGATGGTGATGGTGGTGGCGCCGTCCTCGGCAATGTCCATATCAGTCAGGCTGGGACGACCCACAGCCTTCAGTTCCTGCTTCACAACAGCGAACTCGTACACTTCGGGGAAGATCTCTTCCAGACCATCTTCAAAGAAAACATGAGCGCCGTACATGGACTCAATCATCTTGCGGGGAGCCTTGCCCTTGCGGAAGCCGGGGATCATGATGTTCTTGCGGGCCTTCAGGTAAGCCTTCTGGGCGCCGGACTCCATGAGCTCCTTCTCGATCTCAACCACGATGGTGGACTTGTTATCCTTTGTTTCAATGCTCTTGACATTCATCTTTGATGTTCCTCCTAAAATAAGGCTTTTCTTTCGCCTAATATAGTTTTCATTATAGCCGGTCTATTTTATCAAAGAAAACAGCAAATGTCCACTCTTTTCTTTCATAAACTTATAAAATTACTGTTACGGGACAAAAATTCACATGATCCGCCGAAACCAGGCGGTATTCCACCCCATCCCAGACCCCTTCCATGGCCAATTTACGGCTGTCTGCATGGAGATGCCCGTAATAACAGCGACGCACCTGATACTGGTGCAGCAGATCGATGATCTCCCGGCACTCATAGCCCCGGTACTTGGGCGGATAGTGGAGAAAGACGAGCTTTTCCCGATCCCCGGCAGCCTTCAGCGAGGTTTCCAGCCGGAGAAGTTCCCGGTGAAAGACCTTAGCGTCATGCTGACCGCTGCGCTCCTCCTCAAAGAACCATCCCCGGGTGCCGCAGATGGCCCAGTCTTCGTACTCATAAAAATTGTTGTTGAGAATAAACTGGTCTGAGAATTGATTGTCCTGACAGAACTTGTGAAACTTCGATGCTGTTGACCACCAGTAGTCGTGATTGCCTTTGAGAATAATCTTTCTCCCCGGAATTTGGTCGATCCAAGCAAAATCCTCCTTGGCGGCCTCCAAACCCAGTGCCCAGCTCAAGTCTCCGCAGAGGACTGTGGTATCCTCCGGGCGGATCACAGAGAGCCCCTGCTTCAATTTTTCCATGTAACCGACCCACGCGCCCCCGAACACATCCATTGGCTTGGGTGCGCCCAGACACAGGTGCAGATCGCCGATCGCATATAACGCCATACATACTCCTTATGAATACTTGATTCTCTCTCGTGCATCCGCGCAGTCGATCCCCATCGCTTTAGCGATGAGCGGCTCGCTGTCAGCGGGATTCTGATGACTGAGCATCAGCGCAGGGGCATTCGCCCCCGTCATCGCCCGGTGATCCATCAGTCCCAGATAGCACAGAGCGCTGTAGGGAGAAAGCACATAGCCCCCGGCGCTGTACACATTGGGAATGATATCCATGATCCGCTGCTGCCCCACTACGGAGGCATACAACCCTTTTTTCAGCAGGCTCAAGCTGACTTGATCCAATTCATAGGTGTCGCCCGTTTCTGCAGCATGGGCAAAACCCAGAGCACCTTCTGTTCCCAGCGTCTCATAGATCAGCCATTCCAGACCTGTGGGGACAGAAATATCGCACAGGGGCGTGTTGGTGGGGATCGGCGGAATATCCGTCTTCATTTGTCCCTTTCGGAACAGATCCCATACTCCGCCGTTGTCGTTGCAGCAGCAGAGGATGGCGCCAATGGGCAGCCCCATCTGCCGTGCGTACCACGCCGCCATTGGAGCAGTAAAATCCCCCGTGGCAACGGCAACATCCTTCCTTTCCGTCAAAGATTCCACCGTCCGATATTCCAGTTGGGTGAACACGCCGAAGATCAAGGCGAGTTCCACCGCGGTCTTAGCCCAAATGGAGGGACTGCGGTTGCTGTGATCCCTGCACAAATGAGAAAAGAGCGTCTGAACGGTTTTGTCATACTCCCCTTCCGGGTTGCGCCACAGCTCCCCGATGGTGAGCCGGTGGTTCAGTTTTCGAATGCGAAAGAACTCCTTCCCCACCAGAAATTCCAGATCTCTGCCGGACATAGATCCGGCAAACAGCAGATTCAAAATCCGGGCTGCGGCATCAGATGGAGCCATATTCAACAGTTCCAGAATCTCCTCCGGTGAAAACCGTGGCAGATGCACAGGGACGAACAGTCCGCCGTCCTGCGCCCGGTCATTGTCCAGCGCATGGCGTGCCGTCCATGTGGTCTGGTTATCCCTTGTGGATGTGTAGAGCATGATCCATCACTCCCATCGCATTGTTCCAGTAAAGATCTGTCAGCAGCCGGTCATCCAATCCCCGATTTTGCAGGTGCTGCGCCAGAGCATTGTATCCACGGACATCTGCGAAGCCCTCAGGCAGAGCTTCACATCCGTCCAAATCTCCGCCGAGAGACAAGTGCTTCCCGGTGGGATCCAGCTCCAAAAAGTGGAAAATATGGTCGACTACCCGGTCTAGATTTGCGTACTCAGTATCAATAAAGCCGGTGTATAGGTTGATGCCAACTGTGCCCCCGGTCTGGCAGATGGCACGGTACATATCATCCGTCAGATTTCTGGAAACGGGACAGACAGCCCGGCTGTTGGAGTGGCTGGCGATCACAGGCGCTTGGGTGATTTCCATAATGTCCCAGAAGCCCTCGTCGCTGATGTGGCTCACATCCACCAAGATCCCCAACCGCTGGCACTCCCGGACATAGGCTCTGCCCAGATCCGTCAGTCCCCCGCCGGTCACATGGGAACCCACCAGCGGATTGCGCTCGTTCCAGCCCAATGTGGAGATGCGAAATCCCGTGTTATACAACTCCTCCAGGCGATCCGGCGAAAACCCGATCCCCGCAGGTCCCTCTAAAGTGAGGATGGCAGACATCTTGCCCTGCGCCCGGTTTTGCTCCACCTCACGGGAAGATCCGGCAGGCAGGATCAGATCCCTGCATTGTTCCAGTTCCCTCTGGAAATTCGGCAGCATCTCCCGAAACACCGTGATAGGAGTCTGTAAAGCTGGGGGTGGTAAACATGGCAAAGCATTGGGTATATGCCCCCAGTTCCTTTGCCCGCTGAAGGTCGATATGCCCGATGCTGCTGCGGAGGCTGTAGTGGGGGTCATTTGTCTTGTCATACAGCGCCAGCGCAGTATCGCAATGCAGGTCAAAAACAGGAAAACTCATGAAAACGCATCCTCCAAATGGTTGATCTCCGGCTTGGGGGTCTGCATCCCCTGCGGAGCATATATCTCGATCACATCAAATCTGGGTTGAAGCGCCGTAGGGTTTTGCGACAGATAAATCTGGGCTGTAGTACGGAGCCGATCCTGTTTCCGTCGATCCACAAATTCCCTTGCGGCAGCAAAATCCGCATTTTTCCGCAGTTTGACCTCCACGAATGCAAGGTACTTGCGGTTGCAGGCAATGATATCGATCTCCCCAAAGCGGCATTGATAGCCGCAGGCAAGGATCCGATACCGCTTGCGGCGAAGATAGTCCGCCGCCAAAGCTTCTCCCCATGCTCCAACCAGATTATTTCTGCCCATAGAACTTCTTTAGGAAGCTTCTGCGGTGGGCAGGACACATCCCAAACTCCTCAAGAGCCTGATAATGGCGTTTGGTGCCGTAGCCCTTATGTACCTCAAAGCCGTACTGAGGGTACTGGGACGCCAGCTCCTCCATACAATCATCTCTCGTCACCTTTGCCAAGATGGATGCCGCCGCAATGCTTGCGCTGCGGCTGTCCCCCTTGACCACAGCCATGGACTCAATGTCCAGCTTCGGTTCCCGGTTTCCGTCGATCAATGCAAAGTCCGCCTGTCCATTCATCTGTGCCACCGCCCGCTCCATGGCAAGGAAAGTCGCTTGAAGAATGTTTATCTCGTCAATTTCTTCTACCGTTGCAAAGGCGATGCCGTAGGCGATGGCCTGCTCCTTGATGATGGGAAACAGATCCCGGCGCTTCTTGTCCGAAAGCTTCTTGCTGTCGTTCAGACCGGGGATCTGCAAATGCTCCGGCAGGATCACCGCCGCTGCACAGACCGGCCCAGCCAAAGGACCTCTACCGGCTTCGTCCACGCCGCAGATGGCACCGATGCCACGCAGCTTCAATTCATCCTCGATCTGCCATAGATTCTGTTCCATTCCGTCATCCTCACATTTCTGTCTCCGGCGGCATTTCCAGCGTGAATTTCCCCAGCTTGCCGCCCCGGTATTCGTCCAAAAGCACCTTCGCCATCCGTTCGGTGTTGATCTCCCCTCGTGCCATCAGGAAGCCCCGCTTCCGTCCGGCGGCTTCCAGCAGCTCGTACCCCGTGGATTCCGTCGGGAGGTCGATGCCGTAGCGGTCGATGAGCGCCTGGGGATAGTGCGTCCACAGAAGTCTCATGAGAAATACCGCCAGCTCCTCTGTGTCCAAGATCTGTTCCTTGACGGCGCCGGTGTAGGCCAGCTTCATGCCCACCTCCGGATCGTCAAATTTCGGCCAGAGGATCCCCGGAGTATCCAGCAGAAGCAGACCATTGTCCACCGTGACCCATTGCTTGCCACGGGTCACGCCGGGGCGGTTCTCCGCCTTAGCGCCCTTCCTGCCGGAGATCTGGTTGATGAGGGTGGATTTGCCCACATTGGGGATTCCTACCACCATGACCCGCACAGGCTTATTCATGCCCTTCTGGGCGTTGCGCTGGATCTTCTCTGCCAAGATCCCCCGTACTGCCGGAGTAAAATCAGCAATGCCTTTTCGGCTCTTGCAGTCCGTGGGGACTGCTGCCATGCCCTTGCTCTTAAAGTAACGCACCCAAGCCTTGGTCGCCTGAGGATCCGCCAGATCCATTCGATTCAGCACGATGATCCGGGGCTTACTGCCGCAGATGCTGTCGATATCCGGGTTGCGGCTGGAAATGGGGATCCGGGCATCCACGATCTCACAGACTGCATCCACCAGCTTCAGATCTGCTTCCATCTGGCGGCGGGTCTTGGTCATATGCCCCGGATACCATTGAATATTCATATTTTCTGCCATTATTCAAGTCCTCCGATCCTGCCGTAATCTCTTGGCGTAGTAAATTCATTCTCCCCTGTTCCGGGCAGGACAAGAAACAGGGCTTTGCCGAGGATCTCCCGCTGATCCACTTGACCGATGAGGGGATCCCGGCTGTCTCTGGAATTGTTGCGGTTGTCTCCCATGAGGAACACGCAGCCTTCCCGCACCACCAGCGGAAACTTCATTCCTTCATCCAAGGTGGTTTTGGTATGGGTGTAGGGCTCGTCCAGTGGTTTGCCGTCCACATAGACGATTCCCTGTTCGAAATCGATATCCACGGTCTGCCCCTCGGTGGCAATGACTCGCTTGACGATGGGCTCGCCATCGTGGAAGCGGTCCATGGATGCCACCACAATGTCCCCATATTCCAGATCCCCGCACAAGGGGTGATCCAGAAGCAGCAGATAGTCCCCATCTGCCAGCGTGGAGAACATGGACGAGCCGGAAACCACCACCATTCTCACCAAAAAGGTGAACACCAGCAGGATCACGGCCAATATATACACAATGTCATGAAGGTATTCCAGCGGAAGAACCACCGGCTCTGTCCGCTTGCTTTCATAATTACCCTTCCTGCGACGAAATCGAAACATACGCAATACGGCTCCCCCTAACGACAATTCCCGCAAACATAGCTAAGCCCTATCATTATACACAAATTTGGGTAATAAAAAAAGAGGGTAAACCCCTCTTTTTTTATTAAAATTACGATTAGATTCTTTCCTTGACCTTAGCAGCCTTACCGAAGCGTTCACGCAGGTAGTACAGCTTTGCACGGCGGACCTTACCCTTGCGGATGGTCTCAACGCTGGCCACACGGGGAGAATGCACAGGGAACACCTTTTCACAGCCAACGCCGTAGGAAACACGACGGACGGTGATGGTCTCGCCGATGCCGCCATGCTTACGAGCAATGATGGTACCCTCGAAAACCTGGATTCTCTCACGAGAACCTTCCTTGATGCGAACATGCACGCGAACGGTGTCGCCAACGCGCATTTCGGGCAGCTCAGTCTTCATGTACTGGCTGCTCAGAGCCTTAACCAAATCCATATCTCTGTCCTCCTTAAGATTAGGCGTTCATGCAGCGGATACCCGGCGATATGGTTCCCGGCGCTGTAGAGGACACACCTTGTTTTCAGACCGATTTATTCTATCACAGATATTTCCTCAAATCAAGCCCAATTTTTAGATTTTTCCCACGACAGGCAAAAAATGGCGCCCGACCCAAAAGATCGAGCGCCATTGGCATCAGATCACCGGGATCAGCAGCAGCTGATCCGATTCCGGTTCTCCCTCAAGTTGATTCAGTTTGCGGATCGCCCCCACGGTGGAACCGCAGTCTTTCGCCATCTCCCACAGGCTCTGGTCCGACCCCCTCGCCCGAATGATGACCGATGGGCGCTGCGGGTCGGGTTTCCGTTCCTCTCCTAGAGTGATCCCCGTGACCATTTTCAGCTCTTGGCGGCACAGGGCGCCCAGATCCAGCGCCGTCTGCGTCTCCATCCGCCAGTTCTGCCCCGTTTTGCGGCAGGAGGCCGTCCCCTTCAGCCACGAAAAACAGATGGTGTCGCAGGCGGTCTGCCACTGGGTCGAGGACTCTGCCTTTACCGTTTTGCCCACACAAGTGCCATCCTCCTGCTGGATCAGCGCATGGAAGCTGCATCCGCATTGGATGGTATCCTCCCCTGGGCGGCTGGTGACTGTCGGGGCGTCAACGGATGCGCTGAGATCCACCACCGTGCCGTTTTCGATCTGCATATCGCCGTGGAGCGGTTCGTTCTGCTGAAGCTGCTGCACCCACACAGGAAGTTCCAGCGTTTGGTATTCCAGTTCCACATCCCGGCATGGGCTGTACGCATCTTCCAATACCTGCGCCGTCATCACCGTATTGATGATGTACTGACCCACCATGCCGCACTTGAGTTGAAGCGTCCCCTCCGGCTGGGGCTCCAGTTCCAGACTGGTGACACCCAGCAGATCCATGATCTGGGTGTCCATTTCGTACTCGCCGTCCAGATCCACATACTGGGCAAAGGGTACCTCAAAATCCTGCCCATACAGCTTGCCTTGATCGTCCAGATACAGCAGGTGCAGATTGCCCACGCCCCGGAATACCGCTTTGCTGCCCATGACCTTCTGATCCAGCAGTTCCGGCTCCATGTGATAATAGACCAGCTGCGCCACCGGAGGCATCCCCGCCGGCAGGTTCAGGATCTCTTCTACCAAGAAGGGCTTCTCCCCTGCTTCTGCTGTCATGACCAGCGGATAGGTCTGTTCCAGCCGTTCCAAATCGTCTGGGAGTTCCTGCGGCAGGTACAGTTCTGCCGATTCCGGGCACAGGACTTGCGTCAAAACGCCTACCCCTGCCCGGAGCATCAGCTTCCTCCCGGAGACGCTCCTTGCGTCCACACTTCGCAGCACGCACTCTGCCCGGATAACTCCATCCTCCTCCGATGCAGGGAAGTCCACGCCGGCTTTCCACGGGATCCAGCTTTCCAGCCTTTGCAGCGGTCCGTCCCCCTCCGGACTGTACAGCACCCAAACCATGACACCGCCGTTGACCTGCGCGCTTCCGGGGTGCCAGTCCTTTCCCCGCAGTATCACCTGCCCCCATACGGCAACGATCCGCTCCACATCCGGCATGGCTTCGGGCAGCTTCAGCTCCTGCGTCTGCTCCACATTGACCAATTCGTAGCGTTTCTGCCGGTAGTAGCGGCATACCTTTTTTTCAAATGGCAGTTCCAATCGCTTCACTCCTTATGATGGAATAGTAAAGCATATTCGTCACCTGATGGGATTATGCCATTCATTTTCGCCCTACAAACACGAATCCCAGAAAGATCAGGCCTCCGCCGGCCAGCAGCCGAAGGAAATACGAGTCGATCAGAAGGCTCAGCACAAGCCCGCATCCAAAGCCTGCCGCCGCAGCAGCCATCACCAGATATTTCCGACACATAACAACGCCTCCCCGCACAATGCTATGCGGGGAGGCGTTGTTTTGTTCCTAACCGTACACCGTCATGCCATGGAATCCAGATAATCCCGACAGGCGATAAGCACATCCGAGACGATGGGCACGCAGGTGCCGGAACCGGATCCACCATTTTCCACCACGGCGATAAAGGCGAGCGGGTACTCCTCGTCGGTCACAAACCCGGCAAAGGTGGCATTGGGATCTTTCCCGCCGCCGACCTCAGCGGTACCCGACTTGGCGCACACAGACATTCCCGGGAAATATCCATCGCCATAGATCTGTGTCACATTGTTTCGCATCAGTTCCGCCAGTTCCTCTGCCGTTTCCTCAGACATGAGCCGATCGGTCATGGTGGTCTTAGCCCGGTATTTCACATGACCGCCGGAGGACACCTGAGAGATGACATAGGGCTCAGCGGCTTTGCCGCCGCCTGCGATGACACCCATAAAGGTCATAAACCTGGCGGGGTTCACTAGATCCAAATGCTGACCGATGGCGCTCCACGCAGTCTCCACCGGCGCAGCATTCTCGATCTGGAATTTGCCCTGAGCAGTGGTGATCCCGTCAAAGTCCAGAGGCTGGGTGATCCGGAACTGATCCACATATTCCTGCAGGCTGTCTGGCCCCAGCAGTTCCGAAAGCTGGGCGAAATAGCAGTTGCAGGACACGGCTAGAGCATCCTCCAGATCCACCGAGCCATGGGTGCGCATACACACGATCTCGTCGGCGCCCATTTCATAAGTGCCGTTGCAGTCAAAGGTGATGTCTCTTGCGTCGTTCAGACGCTCCAGCGCAGCCGCAGCCGTGACCACCTTGAATATGGATCCGGGCACATAGGTCACTTGGGTGAATCGGTTCAGATACACGCCTTCGTATGCCCCGGAGTCGTCCTCATCGATGTCCGGCACATCATCCGGGTCATAGTTCGGAGTGCTCACGGCACAGAGGATCTCCCCGGTCTCATAATTGTACACCGCAACGGTGCCCCGGTAATCCCCCATGGCTTCCAGCGCCGCTTTCTGAAGCTGCGCAGACAGAGTCATCTGCGCCTTGCCGCCTCCATCGGAGTAGGCATACAGACCGTTGACCAGATTATATCCTGCCATTTCTTCGGCATAGTACGCCACCGTAGGGGCGCTGATATATCCGTCCCGGTCTCCCAGCCAATGGATGGTAGACTGGCGGATCATGGGATCATCGGAGTAAGTCCACTCGTCCATCGCAGACAAAAGCATCGTTCCGTCCCGATCCGTGATGACCCCGGTGCCGATGTTGCCGCCGTTGTAAAGATGGGGATTTCCCTCGAATACCACCCAGTCACTCCCCTTGGTGACATATTCTACGCAGAACATTGCCATGCCACCCAGCAGTACCAGCACCAGAAGCAGCGCAATGGTGGTTCGATGTGCAACTCGATTCATTCAGACACCTCCCGATGACGATGCCGCATTCGTATGGCAAAGCTGGCGTTCTGCCGGGTGTCGGCAGCCTTGACGAAGGCGAGCAGCGCCCAAACCGACAGCATGCTCGATCCGCCGTTGGAAACAAAGGGGAAGGTCACGCCGGTAAACGGCAGCAGATCCAGCGAACCCATCACATTCAGAATGGTTTGGATCAGCAGGATGCTGGCGGCGGTACAGGCGCCAATGGTATAGAAACTGCTGCGTCCCAAACTGGCCGAGCGAAGGCAGAACAGCGCCAGCACCACGATGCACAGTACCATCATAACGGCGATGATCAGCCCCCATTCCTCGGAGATGGTGGCAAACACCACATCCGTATCGCTGGCAAAGAGATTCTTCATCCAGCCGTTTCCGCCCCCCAGACCAAACAGTCCGCCGGAGCCGACGCACATCAGCGTACGGGTCTGCTGGAAGCCGGAATCCCAGGGATCTTCCCAAATATGCCGCCAGCTTGCAAACCGGCTCAGAGCATGAGGCGCGATCTTTACTGCAATGACCCCGGCAAAGCCCAGCGCCGTACAGGCAAGGGCGATGGTGCCCACAGAGCCGGAACGCATATAGGCGATGGACAAGAATGCGGTGAAAAAGATCAGCGCTGTACCAAAGTCATTCATCAGCGCCAGCAGTCCGCACAGCACCGCAGAATATACGATGAACATGATGATATTACGCTTCTGCATGATCCGATCCATGGTAGATGCACCCGCAAAAACGAAACACACCTTGGTCAATTCCGAAGGCTGGATGGAGTATCCGCCGATCAGCAGCCAGTTTTTCGCGCCATAAAGATCTTCACCAAAGATCAGCGTGATGACCAAAAATCCCACGCCGGCGATGGTAGCAAGATAGCGGATCTTCTTCGCCCGCTCCAGATCCCGCAGCGTCCAGCCGATGAAGAGAAATCCCATCAGACCACCTACCATGGCGATGAGCTGCTTCATGGATTCGCCGGGCACCGTGGCGCTGATGACATTCATGCCCAATGTGCACAGCAAAAAGGCGATGGTCTCCACCTCGAAGGCAGATCTTCGGATACAGGCGTAGAACAGGAGCAGTCCCCACTGGGCCGCCATAAGTCCACCGTAGCCCATGACGATGCTGGCTGCATCCTCTGCCGAGCCGTTCAGCACATAGGCCATACAGCAAAGGACTTGGAACAGGGTCAGCAGAAGCAAATTCATGAATGTCGTAAATCCGCTGGATGCCTTGGTGCGAAGCTGCGCCAAGCGCTGCTCTTGCCGGATGCCGATGGGCTCCAGCGTCATTTTCAGACCGCCGATCTCGATCACATCGTCCGGCTCCAAGGCACAGATCTGCACCGGCTCTCCGTTCACCAGAACACCGTCCTTGCTGGCGGCGTCCGTAATGGTCCAGCTTCCGTCATCGTAGCGGGTCAAGACTGCATGGTTTCTGGAGATGGTGGGCAGATCAATGACGATATCACTCTTTTTACTTCTGCCGATGACATTTTCCCAGTGGGTCACAGGCAGAGAATTCCCGTCCATCAGCCGCAGCCACGCCCAGATCTCCGGCTCCCGCCGGAAGGAAAGCAGCGGCTTGGCGCAGCGCCACAGCAGGATCCCCATCAGCACCGGCGCCACATAACGCAGGATAGCAATGTACACCCCTGCCACATCGGCGGGAAGTTCGCTTAAAAACAACATCTGGTCACCTCCTAAGTGAATGTGCCGGGATCGTCCGGCAAATCATATCTGTCTTTCCAGTTCCCGCAGGAGGGCGATCTCCCGGCGGTATCCCGGCAGTTCGTTGGGGGTCTCCAAGATCATCGGCTTGTCCCGCAAAACAGGATGATTCATGATGGCAGCAAATGTGTCCAAGCCCAGAAAGCCCTCCCCAATGCACTCGTGGCGGTCTTTGTGGGAGCCCATGGGATTCTTGGAGTCGTTCAGATGCAGCGCACAGAGTCGCTCCAATCCCACTATACGGTCAAATTCCTCCAACACACCGTCCAAATCGTGGACAATATCGTATCCTGCATCCCACACATGGCAGGTATCCAGGCAAACCCCAACCATGGGGGAAGCAACACCGTCGATGATCTGCCGCAGATCCTCAAATCGTCCGCCCACTTCCGTGCCCTTGCCTGCCATGGTTTCCAGCAGTACCGTCACAGGGTACTCAGGCTCCATTGCAGCAGCAAGGCTCTGCGTGATCTGGCGGATACCGGTCTGAATCCCCTGCCCCACATGGGCGCCGGGGTGAAAATTGTAGAACTGCCCCGGCAGTAAAGCCATGCGCTGGAGATCCTCATGCAGTACATTCCCGGCAAAGACCCGGGCCTCCGGATCCTGCGTGCAAAGATTCATGGTATAGCTGCCGTGGGCAACCAATCTCCCGAACCCCAACTGCGCCATGCGCTCCATTGCGCCGCGGCAATCTGCTTCATCCAAAGGCTTCGCCTTGGAGCCGCGGGGATTTCTGGTGAAGAAGGCGAAGGTATTTGCCCCGATCTTCTCCGCTGTGTTTACCATTTCCACATTTCCCTTAGTTGAGGAAAGGTGGCATCCGATATATCCCATACTTTGATCCCTCCGTTTCGCATATCATAGCATTTCCCCGGAAAAAAATCAAACAGTAGTATGAAATCATTTTTTCATATGGTATAATCATCCGTGAGGTGAGCCTTATGCCAAAATCTGACTTTCAGAAGCTGTCCACTCTTTACATTCTGGAATGCCTTCAGGAAAACTCTGATGAATCCCATCTTGTGACCACGGCGGAGCTGATCCGGATGCTGGATCAGCATGGGATTTCCTGCGAACGCAAGACCATCTACTCCGACATCGCCCTGCTGCAAAAGTTCGGTGCATCCATCGAAAACAAGCGGGGCAAAAACGGCGGATACTATCTGGAAGAGCGGGATTTCCAGCTCTCGGAATTGAAGCTGCTGGTCAATGCCGTCCAGTCCAGCCGATATCTGACCCAGAAGAAGTCCCGGGAAATGGTCGCAAAACTGAGCAAGCTGTGCAGCCGGTACGAAGCCCAGTCTATGCAGGCAGGCTCCGTGATCGTCAGCGGTCAGATCAAAAATATGAACGAGACCATCTACTATAACATCGACAACATTCAGACCGCGATCCTCAATAATCAGCAGATCCGTTTCCACTACTATGACTGGGGGTTAGACCACAAACTCCATCCCCGGAACAAGGTCTATATCACCAGCCCCTATGCGGTGCATCAAGATCACGAGAATTGCTATCTCATTGCCTATTCGGATCGGGAAAAGATCCGTCATTACCGTGTAGACCGTATGAAAAATATCGAACCGGTTGACATCCCCCGGGATCCATGCCCGGAGCTCACCGGGGATGCCCTGACGAAATATGCCAACCGGCTGTTTCAGATGTTTTCCGGCACGCCGACTCAAGTCAAGCTGCGCTTTCATAAGAGTCTCATCAACGCTGTCTTTGATCGGTTCGGGAGTAGTACCATTCTGACCCCCGACGGACCTGACCATGTGACCTTTTTGGCTGAGGTGGCGGTTTCTCCGATGTTTTTAAGCTGGATCATTGGCTTTGGGGACAAAGCTCAGATCCTGCACCCCCAAAGCGTTATCGACCAGTGTCGGGAACTTTGCCAACGGGTCATTTCACAGTATCCGGCGGAGTGACTCGAAAACTGTCTGC
>CALADI010000003.1 GCA_937890525.1 uncultured Clostridia bacterium
CTTGTTGATGTAGCAGGCCTCGGTGGAGCGCATATAGGGCAGAGCGAACAGCTTGCCGTCAAAGCGGCACTCCTCCAAAAACTGGGGGATGATCTCCTCTGCTGTGGGGGAATCGAAGGGGATCTGGCTGCCTCCCAGCCCAAAGGCGGGGTGGCAGATCAGCTCGTCCAAGGGCACCACGCAGTTGCTCCCGGAGGTATAGGTGGCAATGTGGTCGGGGTAGGTGATGCACACATTGGGGGTGGTGTTGGTGGAGATATTGGTGATCACATCGTTGTAGATTTTGCCGTAATCCGTATACAGCCGCAGGGTCACATGGATGTTGGGATAGAGTTTCTGGAATCCATCGATTGCGGCTTGGTAAATGTTGGCTTGGGTCTTGTTGGTGTCATTCTTTGCCCAGAAGGTGATCTCATAGTCCCGGGTGGTATCAAATTCATCCGGGATCTGAAAGGGAGCAAGCCCCCGGGAGCCATGGCACCCGCTGAGCAGGAGCATGGCGAATGCCAGTATCAAGCAAAGGCATCTGCGTATGGTTTTCATCCTTTCAGCCCTCCTCTGGAAACGCCGTCCATGATTTTCTTGCGGAAAAGCAGGAACAGGACAATCAGCGGCACGGAGATGACCACCACCGCCGCCATCATGGCGGGGATATTCTCCCGCCCGAAGCCGCTTTCTCGGATGGACTGAATGCCGTTGGAGACCAGAAAATAGGCTTCGTCATCGGTGACCAAACGGGGCCATACAAAGGAATTCCAGCATTCGATGACCTTCAGGATGGTAACAGTCACGATGGTGGGCTTGCAGATAGGGATCATGACCTTGAACAGGAACTTGAGATCCGAGGTGCCGTCCACCTTGGCGGCATAGTAGATCTGATCCGGGATCTGGGAGAAATTCTCCTTCAGAAGATAGATATAGAATACCGATGTCACAGACGGCAGGATCAGACCGGTGAAGGTGTTCCGCAGATCCAGATTGGTGACGGTGACATAGTTGGTGATGACCACCAGTTCCGAAGGGATGATCATCAGTGACAGCAGCAGGGTGAAGGCTGCATCCTTGCCTCTGAAGTTCAGCCGGGCAAAGGCAAAAGCGGCAAGCACCGTCACCACCAGCATGATCCCCGTGGTGGCAGCGGTGAAGATCACCGTGTTCAGGAAATATCGAGCCAGCGGGACAGCGGTGAAGGCCTGCACATAGTTTTCTAAGGTGGGTGCCAGTGTGTAAAGCTGGGGGATGTATTCGGAGTTATAAGCGCCGTAGCCCTTCACCGAGGTCAGCACCATCCAGTAAAAGGGGAACAGCACGATCACCGCCCATATGGATAGGAACAGGTAGATCGTGATCCGGGAAAGCTGCCCCCGGCGGCAGGAAGGATGTGGATTGGTCATATGGGATCCCTCACTCATAATGTACATATTTCCGGCTGACCATCAGGTTGATGCAGGTGATGGTCAGCACGATGGCAAACAGGATCATAGCTGCGGCAGAGGCGAAGGAGGGGTAGCCGCCGCTGTTGCCATAGAGCATATCGTAGATGTAGCCCACGATGGTGTTCATCCCTGCGGCGTTCAGATCCGTGCCAAACAGAGCCACGGCATCGCTGTACGCTTTGAATGCACCGATGAAGCCCGTGATGACCAGATAGAACAGCGACGGGGAGATCATGGGCAGGGTGATCCGGGTGAAGATACGCATCTTGGAGGTGCCGTCGATCCGGGCAGCATTGTAGTAGTTCTGGTCAACGGATGCCAGCGCACCGGTGAGGATCAGCACCTTGAAGGGCATGACCACCCAGATGGTATAGAAGCACAGCACGAACATCTTTGCCCAGTAAGGACCATCGATGAAGTCCACGGGACCTGCGCCGAACCAAGAGAGCATCAGATTGATCAGACCGTCGGTATAGGGGGTGCGCTTGAACAGAATCATGAACACCAGTCCTACCGCCAAGGTGTTGGTCACATAGGGTAGGAAGTAAACAGTCTGGAACAGGTGCCGCAGGGCTTTGATGGAGCTGAGTGCGGCAGACAGCAGCAGGGCGATCAGCGTGGACAAGGGGACGGTGATGACCACCAGAAGAACGGTGTTTTGCAGCGCCTGCAGAAAATAGGGATCCCGCAGCACATAGGAATAGTTGTATGTCCCAATGCCTTGAAAGGTCTGGGAGGCAAAGTTGAAGCCCTCTTCTGCCGAGTAGATCATCACATCGATCAGGGGATAAATGAGAAACACGCCCAGAAAGAGCATAGACGGCAGTAGATACAGCCAGCCTTTCCACGATCTTTTTTCCATGGTCAGCTCCTGTTCTCGTGCAGCGCCCAGTCAAGACGCTCGCCGGTATCGGTGTCGAAGAGGAATACTTTTGCCGGATCCAGACGGAAGCGGACATGGGACTGCCCGGCGTCCACCGCATCCCGTGCCCGGATGATGGCACGCAGGGGATTCGTCTCGGCGTTGGGATGGGAGCAGACCACGCTGATATCCCGCCCCATGACTTCTACGGCGTGAAGACCGCAGGTCAATGCACCGTTTGCATCGGGAGTAAAGCCCTCCGGACGGATGCCCACGGTGACATCGGCCTCCTTTCCCTCCGGGCAGGCAAGGACAGGGGCGTCACCGATCCACAGCTTCCCGTCGTGGATCCGTCCGCGGAACACATTGATGGGGGGATTGCCCAGAAATTTCGCCACGAAAAGATTCCGGGGATCGTCATAGATCTGCTGGGGCGCCCCCACCTGCTGAATCACGCCGGCATTCATCACCACGATGAGATCGGAGATGCTCATGGCCTCCTCCTGGTCGTGGGTGACAAAGACGGTGGTGATGTGGGTCTCCTGCTGGATCCTGCGGAGTTCCTCTCGGGTTTGCAGCCGCAGCCGGGCGTCCAGATTGGAAAGGGGTTCATCCAGCAGAAGAATGCGGGGCATCTTGACCAAGGCTCTGGCGATGGCCACCCGTTGCTGCTGACCGCCGGAGAGCTGGCTGGGCTTGCGATCCATCAGGTCTTGGATCTGCACCAGTTTTGCGGCGTCATCGGAGCGATGAATCCGCTGCTGCTTGGTCAGTTTGGCGTCACCTTTGAGGTTTTCCAGCGGGAAGAGAATATTTTGGCGCACCGTTAGATGGGGGTACAGGGCGTAGTTCTGAAATACCAGCCCGATTCCACGCTGCTCCGGGGGCAGGTCGGTCACATCCTCCTCACCGAAGAAGATGCGCCCGCTGGTGGGGGTCAGCAGCCCGGACATGAGGTTCAATGTGGTGCTCTTGCCGCAGCCGGAAGGCCCCAGCAGTCCAATCAGCTTGCCGTCGGGCAGTTCCAGCGTGAAATCGTTTACCGCAAGAACATGGCCGTCGGATTTTCGACCCCGGTCAGGAAAGGCTTTGGTCACATGATCCAGAATAACTTTCATTCCTACTATCATTCCTTTTGTCTGTTTTTCCTATAGGCATACTTATTTTATTATATTCTGTTAAACGGTCAATTGCAAGGCGAAGTATGGAAAATGGGGTGCAAATGCGTTCCGATGCTGCCGAGCAGTTTGTTTGGAAATAAATATAGGCGGGAAGTATGGATTTTCCTGACAGACTGTGGTATAATCGTCTTAAATTCTATCCACTGGAAAGGTGTAATGCAACATGACAAAGATCGATATTTACTCCGGTTTTCTGGGTGCGGGCAAGACCACGCTGATCAAGAAAATGATCTCCGAGGGCTATGGCGACCAGAAGCTGGTGCTGATCGAGAATGAATTTGGAGAAATCGGCATTGACGGCGGATTCTTGCAGGATGCGGGGATCAACATCACCGAGATGAATTCCGGCTGTATCTGCTGCAGTCTGGTCGGAGATTTCGGCAAGGCTCTGGAAAAGGTGATTGCGGAATATCATCCCGGCCGGGTCATCATCGAGCCCTCCGGTGTGGGCAAGCTGTCCGATGTGATCGGCGCAGTGAAGAAAGTCATTGGTCACGATGTGGAACTGGGCTACACGGTGGCTGTGGCAGACGCAGGAAAGGTCAAGGTTTACACGAAGAACTTTGGCGAATTCTATAACAACCAAATCGAGACGGCTTCCACCATCATTCTGTCCAGAACGGACATGATCCCCGAGACCAAGCTGGATACTGCGCTGGAGCTGATCCGCCAGCACAATCCTCATGCCACCGTGGTCACGACCCCTTGGGCAGAACTGACGGGAGAGCAGCTGATCCAAGCTATGGAAGGCAACGCTTCTTTGGCCAAGGAATTGGCAGCGATGGAAGCGGAGCATCATCATGACGAACATTGCGGCTGCGGTCACGATCACGAGCATCATCATGACGAACATTGCGGCTGCGGTCACGACCACGAGCATCATCATGACGAGCATTGCGGCTGCGGTCACGATCACGAGCATCATCATGACGAGCATTGCGGCTGCGGTCACGATCATGAGCATCATCACCATCACGCCGACGAGGTATTCACCTCTTGGGGTGTGGAGACACCTAAGAAGTTCTCTCAGGAGGAGATCGCCCGAATTCTGGAGGAACTGGATTCTGGCGAATACGGCATCATCCTGCGGGCCAAGGGTATCATCCCCGGCAAGGATGGAAAGTGGATCCACTTTGATCATGTTCCCGGGGAAGCGGATATCCGCACAGGCGGTGCCGGTGTTACGGGACGGCTGTGTGTCATCGGTTCTAAGCTGGACGAGCAGGGCGTTGCCCGGCTCTTTGGCGTGTAAAGGAGCGGGCGATGGCAGAAATTCCCGTATATGCCTTTACCGGCTTTTTGGATTCCGGCAAGACCAAGTTCATTCAGGAAACTCTGGAGGACGAGCGGTTCAATGCGGGGGAGCGCACCCTGTTGCTGGTTTTTGAAGAAGGGGAGGAGGAATATGATTTCTCCACCTATCCCCACAAGAATGTCTATCTGGAAGTGCTGGATCAGCAGACAGTCACCACCAAGGAACTGTCTGCACTGGTGAAGAAGCACAGACCGGAGCGCGTGGTGGCGGAACTGAACGGAATGCAGCAGGTGGGCGATCTGTATTCTCGCTTTCCCAAGGACTGGGTCTTGGCGCAGGAGGTCATGTTCGCAGACAGTACCACCATCATGACCTACAATGCCAATATGCGCAATCTGGTGATGGATAAGCTCACCGGGGCCCAGATGGTGGTATTCAACCGGCTGACCAAGGGGCAGGATATCATGCCCTTCCATAAACTGGCACGGGCTGCCAGCAGACAGATCGACATTCTGTATGACTATACAGACGGATCTACGGAATTTGACGAGATCGAAGATCCTCTGCCCTTTGATATCAACGCCGATGTGATCGCCATTGGTGACGATGATTACGCGCTCTGGTTCCGGGATGTGACGGAGGATCCGGAGAAATACGACGGAAAGACCGTGGAATTCAAGGCGCAGGTGGCTATGCTCCGCCGGGACAAGAACGGCATGTTTGCACCGGGGCGTTTTGTCATGACCTGCTGTGTGGAAGATATCCAGTTCTGCGGAGTTCCCTGCAAATGGAAGGATGCCAAGGCGCTGAAGCCCAGAAGCTGGGTCACCCTGCGGGCGAAGGTCAGCGCAGAGCACCATTACCTGTACCGGGGAGATCTGGGGCCGGTGCTTACCGGTATCAGCGTGACACCTGCGGCGCCTGCGGTGGAGGAAGTCTGCACCTTCTGATCCCGAAGCATGCAGGAAGATAATACGGAGGAATACAAATGGAACTGAGCGTGTTGTCCGCTGCCATGAGTGAACCGGCAATGATCGTCGCCGTATCGGCGGCTGTGGTGCTGGTTGCTGCGGCGCTGGTCGTCATTAGAAGAAAGCATTGATCCCACGCCCCGAAGCCTGAAGGTCATCTTGTCCCCGGGCTTCGGGGTGCTTTATATTCGTATATACACATAAATATTCATTATATAATGAATATAACGAAAAAACATATGGAAACGATATGCATATTGCATATAATAAATAATGAAACAATAAATAAGAATGTATAATATTACAGTTGACAATGAATAATATTCGGTATATAATTCATACATACTTTTCAAGCAAGAAAACTTAACAGAGGAGACAGAGATTATGAAAAAGATGATTGCATTGATCCTTTCCGTTATGATGCTGGGCGCTGCGTTTGCAGGCTGCGGTGCATCGAATCAGGCGGATGACACCGATTATTCCCAGATGAGCATGGATGAGCTCAGACCCCTGATCACCACCATCACCGAGGGCAAGCTGACCATGGTGACCAGCCCGGACATGGCTCCCTACGAGTTCTATGTCATCGGCGCCGACGGTCAGCCCACGCTGGCAGGCTTCGACATTGCGCTGGCACGCTACATTGCGCAGTACATCGGTCTGGAGCTGGAGATCATCCCCATGGACTTTGACGGCACCATTTCCGAACTGAACAATAAGAAGGCAGACATCGGTATGGCGGGCTACTCTCCTGACCCCACTCGTGCCAAGGCCATGGATATGTCCAACATCTACTACATGGGCGAGCAGTCCTTTGTCACCACCAAGGATAAGGCTGCCCAATTCACTGCTCTGGAGGATGCCAACAAGCCGGAGTATCAGATCGGCGCTCAGATGGGCTCCATTCAGGCAAAACTGGCACAGGAGCACACCCCCGAGGCGGATATCGTGGAGCTGGGCAAGGTGACGGACATTGTGGCAGAGCTGCTGGGCGGCAAGTTGGACGGCGCTTTCATCGAGAAGCTGCCGGCACAGGCCTACGCCAAGAACTACCCTGACCTTCAGCTGGTGCTGGATGTGCCCTATGACGCCGCCGGTAATGTGGTGGGCGTGGCCAAGGGCAACGGCCCCCTGCTGGCAGCGGTGAATCTGGCCATTGCTGAAGCCCAGAAGGACGGATCTCTGGATCGGTTTGTGGCTGACGCCAACGAGCAGGCCGCAGGCAATATCTACGAGGGCCTGATCGAAGAAGAGACCAAGCCTGAGGCTTGATGAAGTGACATGATATGATCCCCGGAAGCTGACCTTCCGGGGACATTCGTCGGAAGGAGGATCCCGATTGTTTTCCATTGAAGGATTTAAAAGTACCTTTGGCTTTGCTCAGATGTTCTGGGAGGGTGTGGTTTGCACCGTCTCCATGTCTGCGCTGACGGTTCTGTTCGGTTTTGTGCTGGCGCTGCTGCTGGCCACCATGCGCATGTGCCGGTTCAAGCCCCTGCGGGCGGTGGCTACGGCCTATGTAGAGTTTTTCCGTGCCACGCCTTTGATCGTCCAGCTGTTCCTGATCTACTATGTGGTCTTGGGCGATCTGACCCTGCCCTCGTTCAAGCTGTTCGGCTTCATCCGCTTTGAGCGGTTCCTGCCCGGTGTCATCGCACTGAGCCTGAACTCCGGCGCATACCTGTGCGAGATCATCCGCTCCGGCATCCAGAGCATCGATCAGGGGCAGACCGAGGCTGCCCGCAGCTTGGGTATGAGCCAATGGGAGAATATGCGCTACATCATTCTGCCCCAGGCGATCAAGAACATTCTGCCTGCCATCGCCAACGAGTTTGTTACCATCATCAAGGAATCCTCCATCTGCTGGTACATCGGCGTGCAGGATATCATGTCGGCGGTGAATGCGGTGAAGACGGCTACCTACTCCATTGGTGAACCGTTGATCGTGGCGGCCTTCCTGTACTTCTGCCTGACCTTCCCCACCAGCAAGCTGATTGAACACTTTGAAAGGAAGATGAGCCGTGGAGACAAGAGATAATCTGATTCAGGTCAAGCATCTGAAAAAATATTACAACAAGGGCGCTCTGCGGGCGCTGGACGATGTTTCCGTGGACATTCATCAGGGGGATGTGATGGTGGTCATCGGCCCCTCCGGTTCCGGCAAGTCCACCCTGCTCAGAAGTCTGAACCTGCTGGAGGTTCCCACCGAGGGCGAGATCATCTTTGATGGTGTGGATATCACCAAGAAGAAGGTGCCCAATGCACAGGGGAAGATGGTCAAGCTGAATCTGGATGAGCATCGCCAGAAAATGGGTATGGTGTTCCAGCATTTCAACCTGTTCCCCCACAAGACCATTATGGAGAACATGATCCTTGCCCCCATGAAGGTCAAGGGAATGCCCCGGCAGGCGGCGCAGGAGAAGGCGCTGGGTCTGCTGAAGCGGGTGGGCTTGGAGGATCGGGCGGATGCCTATCCCATTCAGCTTTCCGGCGGACAGAAGCAGCGGATCGCCATCGTCCGTGCGCTGATGATGGAGCCGGAGGTCATGCTCTTTGACGAGCCTACCTCAGCGCTGGACCCCGAGATGGTGGGTGAGGTGCTGGAGGTTATGAAGGAGCTGGCCCACCAAGGCATGACCATGGTGGTGGTCACCCACGAGATGGGCTTTGCCCGGGAGGTGGGCAACCGGATCCTGTTTATGGCAGACGGCAAGCTGTTGGAGCAGGGCACTCCGGATGAGATCTTTGATCACCCCCAGAATCCCAGACTCAAGGATTTTCTGTCCAAGGTTCTGTAACACAGGAATATGAAACAAGGGACTCCCGGCGGGGAGTCCCTTGTCTGTTATGCAGGATCTATGGGAGAGATGGTGAAGGTAAAAGTATAGGTGCTGTGGGGCTGAAGCCGCGTCTGTTCCAGACCGTTCTGGTCGCAGATCAAGGTCAGCGTGGTTTGTGAGGGCGTGGTATCCCCGGATTGCATTTGGTTCAGGGAATAGGGCCAAACGCAGAAGGAAAGCGGCTCCTCCGAGCGGATGTGAAGACCGTCCGATGCTTCATCCGTAAGACGGACAGAAACGGTTTGGGTTTTGCACCCATGGTCCTGAGGGCGGAGGAATTCGTCCTGCTCAAGGATACTCTGGCGATGGATGCCATAGGTGCCGCAGTCGGAACGATCCGGGTATGTATCGTAAGGTCCCATTCCCGTCCATTGGACCCGGTCAAAAGAGAGATCCATGGAAAGCTGCATTCCGATCCGGGAAGGGGCGGTTTTTCCGGTGCGGAGCCGAAGCTCCACGGTCAGCGAGCCGTCCCGGTTGAGCTGATACCGGCGCATCAGCCCGGAGCCGATGTTCTGGGCGATGGTGACTTGGTGCGCCATGTGATTTACTTCAACTACAGAGGGCTTGGGAAGCTGCCCCTTCAGACTCAGTTTGCCCCATTCGTCCAGACGGCGCAACTTACTCAGTTCTGCATCCGTTTTGACCCGGTAGAACACCGGAGCCAAGGGTTCCCGCAGGAGCGACTGCCCATCCCGGGTGATCTGGGTCACATTGCCGGTGCTACGGTCAATGGTATAGCAGACGGATTCTGAGCGGAGGGTAATGGCGCTGCCGTCATCACGGATGACCCCTCCGGGGGTCAAGGGGATAATGCTGCGGTTGTTGGCAAGTTCCCATTGGAAATAGGCGGCACAGCCGTCTCCCATGACGGCATCCTGCCGATACAGGAACTTCAGCGTCAGGTGGTATCTGCCGGGCAGGTACATGGATTCCGGCATGGGGATGGGAACACGGTCCGTGCCCCCGGCGGGCACATCCAATTCCAGCAGACCTTCGTCGATGGGTACCCCGTCCCGGGTGATTTGATAGCCGCACAGGAAATCGGCAAGGGAGCGGAACTGATATCCGTTTTCAATATGCACGCATCCATCCTCCCACCGGCAGAAAATCTGCTGGTTGATCTTCTGGAAGGCGTGGTACAGGTGGTGGGGAACGCCGTCCCGGCGAATGAGCCCCACGGCGGAAGCAGGATCTTTACATCCGAATAGATCCAGATCCCGGAACTGGAAGTAGAAGCCGCCTGCCCATGCAGGATCCTGCGCCAAGCGGCGGGCGTACTCGGTGACGGACAAAGCGGTGTTTCCGGGGGTGCCGCCGTAGTTGAGTGCCAGCACAGGAAGATCCTGATAGGCGCAAGCGGGGATCACCGCAGGGGAGGACAGCACCCTTGCCAACCCGGTGGGGGTGTCTACCAGATCCTCACCTCGGGCGATCTGTTCCATCCGCTGAAGGGAGGGGAAACTCACACAGTACAGATCCTCGCCGCAGACAAGACGGCTGTCATCCAGTTCCCGCAGGAGTTCGACATCTGCGCCGGAATGCCACAGGATCACACAGGGGTGACTGCGGTGGGACTGCACCATCCGGATGGCTCGATCCCGGCGCAAATCATCCCATCGGGGATCGGGGCGGCTGTCGGAGCAATCGTCCAACACATATAGTCCGAATCGGTCACACAGGTCATAGAATCTCTCCGGCATGGAAGCAGACACCCGAACGGAATTGAAATGCGCCTGACGGATGGCTAGTATATCTTGCTCCATGGCGTTAAGATCAGAGGGGGTATAGCACACACCACGAATGTGCAGGCGTTGACGGTTCAGAAGGATCTGCCGACCCTCCCGGCGGAGTTCCCGAAAGCCGAAGCGGATCTGACGGGTGTGGCAGATGCCGATGCCATCCCACAGGATCACGGCGATTTTATAAATGGCAGGCTGCTCACAGCTCCAAAGCTTTGCTCCCTTGCAGGAGATGACAACACAGGTTTTTCCCTCAGAAAGAATACCCTCGCCGTAATAGCAGACTTTATCTTCATCCATTACTGCAACACGGGCAGTGAGCCCATCGGCATTCTCGGCGGTGAGACAGACCCGCAGTACCACATCGCCGGGCTGATCCCCCAGCGATGCATGGGCAGTCAAATCGGTGATCCGCTGCCGGGGCAGAGCATAAATATCCACATCCCCCAAGATCCCGGACAACGACCATGATCCCGCAGTGTCCAGAGCCGATGCGTCGGTGTACTGCCAGACCTCCACACAGATGTAGTTGTAGCCGGGCTGAACCACTTGGGTCACATCGAATTCCACCGCACCAAGGGCACCTTTGCTCATTCCCACCGGCTCACCGTTCATCCAGACTCGGAATCCGCTGCAAACTTGGGAAAAACGAAGGATAATACTGCGGTTGTTCCAATCCTCCCGGAGCTGAAACCGGCGGCGGTAAATCCCGATCTTCCCGGCGGAGGGATCTACAATGGCATCCTTTTTCCCCCGGGGAAAGAGGGTGGGGGTGGGTTTACTGCCATTGAAGTATCCTTGGGTGTATCCGGTCTCCTCCCAAGAGGAAGGCACGGGGATCATGTCCCAATGCTTGCTGGAAAAGGTGGGCTGGAAATATCCTTCCGGTAAGGGTTGGTCAGCTTCCAAGGCAAGGAAGCGCCAGCGTCCGTTCAAACTCAGGCAGTCCTCTTCAAACACGGCATGGGAAGCCAGACAGTTTTCGCTGAGTTTCTGGGAATCATCCCATATCTGCATAGTATCTCCTCCGAATCAAATCAATAGCAGTATTATAACAGGGATATCAGGAAAAAGAAAGTCAAAATACAGAAGAAATGCCCGGTCAAACAGACCTGCACAGGATGCAGTCCGTCAGACCGGGCATATTCACGGTAAATGGAGTATTACTCCGAACGCAGGGCGATGACGGGATCCTTCTGCGCTGCCTTCTGGGAGGGGATGATCCCGCCCAGCATGGTCAGCAGCATACTCAGCACAATGAGGACGATGGCGTTCATCGGCGGGAGTTGGGCGGTGATGTTGGCGTTGCCCAAAATCTCGTGGATGATGTAGTTGCACGGCCACAGGAGCAGCAGGGAGATCCCTACACCCAGCAGACCGGAGCAAAGCCCGATGATGAAGGTCTCGGCATTGAACACCTGAGAGATGTTGTGCTTGGATGCGCCGATGGCACGCAGGATGCCGATCTCCTTGGTGCGCTCCATCACGGAAATGTAGGTGATGATGCCGATCATTATGGAGGAAACGACCAGCGACACGGCAACAAATGCAATCAGCACATAGCTGACGCTGTCGATCACCGTGCGGACGGAGGACATCATCATGCCGGTGAAATCGGTGTAGTTGATGATGAGATCATCCTGCTGGCTTTCTTCCATTTTGTCATTGTAGTCATCCAAGAATCCAAGGAAAGTTTCCTTGCCGGCGAAATCCGAGAAGTAGATGGATACGGCGCTGGGATTTGCCGGATCAACATACCCCAGTTTCTTCAGATTCGCTTCGGCGGTCTGCTGATTCTTTCGGGAGGAGATGGCATCCAACAGCCGGGTCAGTTCTTCCTCGTTCAGTTCAAATTCGAAAGCGGCAGAGATGCGGTCGGTGTCTACATAGAAAGAATCGCCGATGTAGGAAAGCACATAGTCACCGAATTCGGCGGCAAGCTGCAAGAGCTGCTGCTGCGCCTGCGGGCGCACCATCTGTACGGACATGGCTTTGGCAGCGCCCAACACAGGGGCGGTGCTGAGATACTCCGGGACAAACCGCGCCACATCTTCGTGGTTGATCTGGGCGGAGAGAAGGTCGGGGTCAATGGGAAGCTGGGGGGTGGCGGGCTCATTGTTGTCCGGCAGGGTGGGAGTCTCGGTAGCTTCGGGGCCAGTTGGTTCTGCGGCATTTTCCTGCACGGGAGCTGCTGTCTCTGCGGGGGCAGTTTCAGGCAGGGACTCGGTGGGGGCAGGCTCCGGCGACTCCGGGGGGACTAGATTGACCATACCATCTGCCACATACCCGGTGACAAGCCCCAAAAGCAGCGGATGGTAGACTCGGCGGAAGGACTCTTCGGGAAGCTGATACTTCTGGGCGAGGGAGGAGATGATCTGGGCAGCTTCCGCAGTGGACAGGTAGTCGGAGACGATCCCATCCGCGTCCAGAAGTCCGATGGATGCCGATCCAGACTCATCTGCGTTGGCGTCGATAAATCCATTGAGCATAGAGGTGGACATTTGGTTCAGCCCTTGGATAAAGTCATCCATAGCGGGCTGGGTGTCGATATTCAGCGAGCCTGCGGCGTTCTCCAGATAATCCTCCATCAGCGCAAGCAGCGACTCCTCTGACACATCCATACCGAAGGCGGAACTGAGCATATCTCCGTCTACATGGATCATATCCTCAAAATTCAGCTCCGGCTTTTCCGTGGAGCCGAAGGGAATGCCGGTGAATACATCGGTTTTTTCGTCAGCAAGCTGCTTCTTCACGATCTCGGAGGATGTGGCCTGCTCCACGATATGGGTGGTCAGATCGGAGGTGTAGGCGATGCCCTGAGACAGCGCGGTGGCGCCGGAGCCGGATTTGGGAGCGATGATGCCTACCACGGTGAGGGATTCGCCATTGGCAATGAGATCTTTCATATAACCCTCATCGGCGGACATATCCTCCCATACATGATAATCGTCATGGTATTGGTACAGGTCGGCAGCGTTCACCAGCCGAAGCTTCAGCCCCATTAGGTCGTCATAAGTCCAGCGCATGGTCTGGTGATCGCCGCCTGCTTCCTGACCGTTGAGGAGCTTCTGGACCATGTCAGACAGGGTAGCGGTATCCCGCAGACCAAGGGTGTATGCCATGTAATCGGAGATCTGATAGGGATCATTGAGCACCACGATGACCTCGTTATAGGATTCCGGCCACCGCCCCTGCAATACATCGTACTGGGATTCCAGCAGAGCCCGATTGTCCACCATCTCCTGAAATAGGTCGGTATCCATGTAGCCTGCCATGGGGAACCCCTTCATCAGCCGGGAGAACAGATTGCCGGGGTTCACTTGGCGAACGCCGTTGGAAGTGTCCTCGGCAAAGACCATGGGACGAATGCCGTAGTCATAATGGATGGCATTGATGGTGGGGGCGATCTGGTCGTTGTGTTCTTCCAGATAGGCCTTGAATGCCCCTAGATCATTGGAGCCCATGCTGGCAAACATCTGGGAGATCATGGGCTGCTCTTGAACTGTATCGTCCTCGGGATCGTCCGGGGCAAAGAGGTTCTGTCCGAAGGCGCTCATGGCGGAAGCCATGTTGGCAGTTTCGGAGCGAATGACCAGAGGATAGCTGGACAGGGTATCTTCTTGGATCTTGTCCACATATCGCTGGAATCCGGAGGAAAGCGCCATAATTAGGGCGATGCCGATGATGCCGATGGAACCGGCAAAGGCGGTCAGCAGAGTGCGCCCCTTCTTTGTCCGCAGATTGTTGAAGCTGAGGGATAGCGCGGTGAAGAAAGACATAGACGCCCGTCCCATATTCTTGTGCTGGGCAGGGGGGATCAAGGCATCGTCCGGGGTGTAGGGATTGCTGTCCCCAAGAATGCGGCCGTCCTTAAACTGCACCACCCGGTTGGCATACTGCATGGCAAGTTCCGGGTTGTGGGTGACCATGACCACCAGACGATCTTTGGCTACCTCCTTGAGCAGTTCCATTACCTGAATGCTGGTTTCGGAGTCCAGAGCGCCGGTGGGCTCGTCCGCCAGCAGGATATCCGGGTCATTGACCAGCGCGCGGGCGATGGCGACCCGCTGCATCTGACCGCCGGACATCTGACTGGGGCGCTTGTGCAGCTGATTTCCCAGCCCGACTGCCTCCAATGCATCAGCTGCCCGCTGACGCCGCTCGCTGCCGGAAATGCCGGAGATGGTCAATGCCAGTTCCACATTGGCCAAGACGGTTTGGTGGGGGATCAGGTTGTAGCTCTGGAACACGAAACCAATGGTATGGTTGCGGTAGGAGTCCCAATCCCGGTCGGAGTATTTTTTGGTGGAGATCCCGTTGATGATCAGATCACCGCTGTCATATCGGTCCAGTCCGCCGATCACATTGAGCAGCGTGGTCTTACCTGAGCCGCTGGGGCCGAGGATCGCCACGAATTCGCTGTCCCGGAAGTTCAGACTGACCCCGTCCAACGCCGTCTGAACCAGATCTCCGGTCACATACTTTTTATGTATGTCTTGAATTTGAAGCATATGGATGCACCTCATCATAAAGTTATTTTTATTCTATCACAGATTTTTCGGGAGTGTTGAATTTTTTGTATCTTTTTCATAAGAAATTGTGGTGGAGTATGGGCATTTCTACGGGGGGCGGTCGTCGGAGGAAAGGTGGCATCAGATAGAAATTGGAATAAAGTTGCACGAATACGGCGTTGAACGGTTTTGTTTTGGATCGTTTGGAAATAATTGTGAAATGAGTGTTAAATTTTGGATTTCAAATTGACATTCCATATTGACATTTCTATAATTGCTTAAAAATAGCTGAAAACATAACAAATCCTTATGATGACAGAATTGAGGTAATCCTATGAAGAAAGTATTCTATGGCGGAAAGATCCTGACCATGTCCGATCCGCTCTATGCGGAGGCTATGCTGGCGGAAAACGGAATGATCCTTGCGGTGGGCTCTGAGGAGCGTATGCGAGCGATCGCCGGGGAGTACGAGGCAATCGATCTGAAGGGCGCCACCATGATGCCCGGCTTCATCGATCCTCACAGCCATTTCTTTCAGGTAGCGACCTCCCTGCTTCAGGTTTCGCTGGATGGGGTGGAGTCGGTGGATCAAATTGCCGAGAAGATCAGCGCATATGCCGCTGAACGCCGCGTTGCACCGGGAGAATGGATCATTGCCCGGGACTATGACAATAATCTCATGCCGGGGCTGAAGAATCCCACCATGGAGGAACTGGATGGCTTTGCACCGGAGAACCCTTTGGTGATCCATCACAAGTCCGGACACATGGGGTTGATGAACTCCAAGGCGCTGGCGCAGATGGGCATCACCCCCCAGTCCGAGGCACCGGAAGGTGGACGCATCGAGGTAGTGGACGGAGAGCTCACCGGCTATCTGGAGGAGAATGCCTTCATCGAGTGCATCAAGCGGATCCCTATGGCAGGTCCGGAGCAGCTGGTGGACGCATTTGTCCGGGCCCAGCGCAAGTATGCCTCCTACGGCATCACCACGGTGCAGGACGGTATGGTGGTGAGCCAAATGCTTCCTATGTATGAACTGCTGATCCAGAAAAAGCTGCTGGATCTTGATGTGATGCTCTATCCCAATTTGGAAAGCTATGGGGATACCCAGCAGATGCTCCATGGTCTGCCGCCCCAGTCCCGGGTCAAGGTGGGGGGCGTCAAGCTGTTTTTGGATGGTTCTCCCCAGGGACGGACGGCATGGATGCGCCGGCCCTACCAAGGCAGTGCCGACTACTGCGGCTACGGCACCCAGACCGATGAAAATGTGATCGATGCCTTTGAACAGGCAGGCAGGCTGGGGGTGCAGCTCATTGCCCACTGCAACGGCGATATGGCGGCAGAGCAGTTCCTGCGGTGCTTGGAGATCGCACAGGAGCATTGCCCCAACCTGAAAGAGCTGCGCCCGGTGCTGATCCATGGTCAGCTGCTGGGTGTGGATCAGCTTCCCCGGCTGCGCCAGTTGGGGGCGATGGTTTCGTTCTTTGTTGCCCATGTCTACCATTGGGGGGATGTGCATCTGCGTAACTTTGGCAAGGAGCGGGCCAGCCGGATCAGCCCTGCTGCCAGCGCCCTTCGGGAGAATGTCCCCTTCACCTTCCATCAAGATGCCCCGGTCATCGAGCCGGACATGATGGAAACGGTGTGGTGCGCTGTGGAACGGAAGACAAAGAAGGGGGTATTTCTCGGCAGCGAGGAGCAGATCTCCGTGATGGATGCGCTGCGTGCCATTACCGTTTCGGGTGCTTACCAGTATTTTCAGGAGGATCTGAAGGGATCCATCGCCCCGGGCAAGCGGGCGGATCTTGTGGTTCTGGATCGGGATCCGCTGGATACTCCCCACGATCAGCTCCGCGATATCCGGGTGCTGAAAACATACAAGGATGGGGAATGCATCTATTCCGCAGAATGATAAAAAACACGCCATTTTCTAGAGGAAATGGCGTGTTTTCTCTTACAGGAGCGGAGCAATGGCTTTCATGACAAAGCCGACGCAGCGGCGCCAAAGCGGTATCTGCTGCATGGTATCAGCGGTCACCCTGCGGCACAGCTTTTGAGTTTTGAGGAAATCCGCCTCGATGTCCGTGATGCAGTCGGTGCCGTACAGATATGCGGCGCACTCAAAATGATGGTATAGGCTGCGGTAATCCAGATTGATGGTGCCCACCACCGCTTCCCGGTCGTCGCAGACGAATACCTTGGCGTGGACGAAGCCGGGGGTGTACTCATAGATCTTGATCCCCGCTTCCAGCAGAGCGGCATAGTGGGTGTAAGCCAGCGCATAGGGGATCCGTTTGTCGGGGACGCCGGGCAGCATGATACGCACATCCACGCCCCGCTGAGCGGCATAGATCAGAGCGTTCTCCATCTCGCCGTCAAGGATCAGGTAGGGGGTCATGATATGCACATACCGTTTGGCACGGTTGAGAATGTCCATGTACACCTGCTCGCCCACTTTGTCGTGATCCAGAGGGCAGTCACCATAGGGGATGACAAATCCTTTTGCGTCGGGGCAGGAGAAATCGGGCAGCTTCATGTCCCGGCGGATGTGAGGCTCCTTCTCGTCCAGTGCCCACATTTGCAGGAACATCAGGGATTTTCCGCCGGAGACATGCCATCAGCTAACCCAGTGCCCACATTTGCAGGAACATCAGGGTGAAGCTTTTGGATGCTTCGCCTTCCAGCATGACGGCGGTATCCTTCCAATGACCGTGCTTGGGGAAAACATTGATGTATTCGTCGGCCAGATTGATGCCGCCGGTGAAGCTGACCCGGCCGTCGATCACAAGGATCTTGCGGTGATCCCGGTAGTTGTAATGGGTGGAAATAAAGGGAGTGATGGGGGCGAACATCTTGCATTTGATGCCCATTTGCTGCAAAAGATGAGGGTAATTGTGGGGCAGAGTAGAGAATTCGCAGGTCCCGTCGTACATCATCCGCACATCCACCCCTTGGGCGGCTTTGCGCGCCAGAATTTCCAAAACCCGACCCCACATGATGCCTTCGTCCACAATGAAGTATTCCAGATAGATGAAGTGTTCCGCTTTTTCCAGTTGGATCAGCATCTGGCGGAATTTATCCTCCCCCAGCGGGAAGTAGGTGACGCGGGTGCGCTCATAGACAGGGAAACAACCGTTGCGGGTGATATACTTTGCCAATGCTCCGGCGCCGGGATCGGTCTGCTCCAGATGTTCGACAGCCTCCGGCTTTTGGGGGATCAGCCCCTTGGTGCGGTCGCTCAAATACTGCGTCCGGTCTTTTAGTGCCCGGTGTCCCACATCCATCTGGGTGTACAGGTAGAACAGCGCACCAAAGGCAGGCAGCAGCACGATCACCAGAAGCCATGTGAGTTTGGCGGAGGCATCGCTGCGGCTGTTGAGCAGATACAGCGCCATAAACCCGGAAAATACCACCATGACACTATAGATCTGGGGCAGGAAATCTTCGAATCTTCGAAATAGATAGCCAAACAGAACCACCTGTACCAGAAGCAGCAGCACGATCAGCCCCATCCGGCTGAAAACGGCGGAGATAATACTTTTTTTACTCTTTTTCAGAAGGGAGATCCCTTTTTCTTTCAGATTATCTTTCATATGGCGATCCCTTTCTCACTAGGATATGATGACTCAATATACCATATTATGCCATGGATGTAAAGAAAACCCCGGATTTCAATCCCGGTGTATCGCAAGAAAACTGGAAACTTTAAGATTCCTTAATGATTTGCCCGCTTTATCTTTAAGATATTTGGGATTATAATAGTCGTCGAGGAGGGAAGAAAAGATGTACAATATTTTGATCTGCGATGACGAACAGGACATTGTCAATGCGTTGAAGATTTACTTGTCCAGCCCGGATCTGGTGCTGTACGAAGCACATACCGGCGCGCAGGCTCTGGAGATGATGGAAAAACACGATATTCATCTTGTTCTGATGGATATCATGATGCCGGTGATGGACGGGATCTCCGCCATGGTAAAGATCCGTCAGACCAGCAATGTCCCAGTGATCCTGCTGACAGCCAAGAGCGAGGATACCGACAAGATTCTCGGGCTGAACACCGGAGCAGATGACTATATCACAAAGCCGTTCAATCCGGTGGAGGTCACGGCACGGGTGCGATCCCAGCTTCGCCGGTATTTGCAGCTCGGCGGACGGACGGAGCAGCCTCAGGAGGTCTATACCATCGGCGCCATCGAAATGGATGACCGGCAGAAGATGGTCAGCGTAGATGGCGACCCCATCTCCCTGACCCCCACGGAGTACGAGATCCTGAAGCTGCTGATGCAGAATCCGGGGAAGGTCTATGACCCCAAGGAGATCTACCGGGAGGTTTGGAAAGAGGCACCTGTGGGCAGCGACAACACCGTTGCGGTGCACATCCGGCATCTGCGGGAAAAGATCGAGATCAATCCCGCCGAGCCCCGATATCTGAAGGTGGTCTGGGGCAGAGGCTACAAGATCGAAAAGGAGAATCACCGATGAAAAGGCGGACGCATATCATGGCGGATCAGGCGGTATCCCAACAGACCATATCCGGCCATGTCCCTATGACCCATCGGATGACAGCCAAGGTGCTGGCATTTTTGATGACCATTGTTTCTACGGCGGTGGTGATCGCATCGTTTTTCGGCATAGTTCTGGCTTTTGACTTCGAGTTCTACACCAGAACGCAGGAGAGCATCCGGGAAGAGATCTTCCATAACATTGCGGAGTCTGTCGGTATGCACTCTGCTGAAATGGTTCTGAATGAACGGGAAGACGAACTGGAAGATTACTATGCCATGCAAAATATATCCGGGGTGACGGTGGAGGTATCCGGCGACCCGGGATATACATGGCGATGGGGCGAACAGAGTGCCGGTGCAACTCGCCATGCCTATACCAGCACGGTCTACTGGAACAGCAGAAGCGGTTCGATCTGGCTGTATGACAACGAATACGAGGAAAGCATGACCCCGGTGAAGGTCACGGTCTATGTGCCCGATGAACTTGTGCTGGAGGATAATTTCTACATGACGGATCTGCTGGTGGAGATGGCTTACTCCGCCAAGTATCTGGTGTACGGCATCGGGGCGGTAGCGCTGCTGGTGAGCATTGCCTGTTTCGTCTTTTTGATGTGCAGCGCCGGTCACCGTGGGCGCTATGCCGAGGTACAGCCCGGATGGGGCAACTGGGTGCCTGTGGATGTGCTGGTGATATGCTATATTTCCTGCACCTCTGTGGCCATTGCCGCCGTAGCGGACGGATACTACTCCAGTCCATTTTTGCAGATTTTTGCTCTGGTGATCGCAGGCAGCTTGTGCGCAGCTATGACGCTGGGACTGCTGATGAGTATTGCGGTGCGGTTCAAACTGGGAAAATGGTGGCAAAACAGCCTTGTCTACTATGCATGGTCTTGGGTCAAGAGACTGCTGGGCTGGGCTTGGCGCATGGTCAAGGGGGCAGTTGCCTTGATTTGCAAGATCCCCATGGTAAGCAAAACCATGATGGCCTACGGCGTCATCACGCTGGTGGAGTTTTTGATGATCTTGATCTTTACATGGGAACCCGGCGCCTACCTTTTGGTGTGGATCCTGTACCGAATCGCCTTGCTGCCGGCGGTGGTCTATGTGGCGCTGGTGCTGCGGAAGCTGCAGAACGGGGCAAAAGCCATTGCCGAGGGGGATATGAACTACCAGATCAACACCGAACTGATGCTGCCGGAGTTCAAGAAGCATGCCCAGAATCTGAACAAGATCCGGGAAGGCATGACCGTAGCGGTGGAGCAGAAGCTCAAGAGTGAACGGATGAAAACGGAGCTGATCACCAATGTATCCCACGATATCAAGACGCCGCTGACCTCCATCATCAACTACTCCGACCTGATCGGAAAAGAACCCTGCGACAATCCGCAGATCCTGGAGTATGCCCAAGTGCTCCACCGCCAGTCCGACCGGCTTAAGCGGCTGATCGAGGATCTGGTGGAGGCGTCCAAGGCATCCACCGGAAATCTGGAGGTACACCTCGCCCCCTGTGAGGTGGGCGTGATGATCAGCCAGACCATCGGCGAATATGAGCAGCGGCTTCAAACCAGCCAGCTGACATTGGTGGTCAACGAGCCGGACAAGCCCATCCAGATCATGGCGGATGGGCGCAGGCTGTGGCGGGTGTTCGACAATCTGATGAACAACATCTGCAAATACAGCCAGCCGGGGACGCGGGTCTATCTGACGCTGGAGGAAGGGCAGGAGGATGCGGTGATCATCTTCCGCAACACCTCCCGGGATCCGCTAAACCTGTCGCCGGATGAACTGATGGAGCGGTTCGTCCGTGGGGACTCTGCCCGAAATTCCGAGGGCAACGGTCTGGGGCTGTCCATTGCAAGAAGTCTCACGGAACTGCAAAAGGGAACCATGAGCATCAGCATCGATGCAGACCTCTTCAAGGTCATCCTCCGATTCCCAAAAATCAAAGAATGAAGCAACCGGGAACGCACAGGCGTTCCCGGTTTTTCGTGCGGTCAGCGGGAAGTGTTCCGCTGGTTTTCATCCTGTGCCTTGGCGGCGTTCTTGCAGGAGGAAAGATTCTGACTCTGGGCAGAAGACTTGCTCTCGGCAGATCTCTGCTTCATTGCTTTCTTGGACATATTCATCACCTCGGAGATGGTATTCCCACTTTAGCGCCAGACTATACCGGAAGTTCCGGGACAAACCTTGCAAAAGATGGGGGATTTTGATAAAATAATTCCAAATATCCCGAATAGGCGCGTTGCCGCCGGGGAAAAGCAAGGTGGAAAAAGATGCTGAGGATAAAAAACTATGTCAGAGCAAGCTCCTTACAGGAGGCCTATGACCTGTGCCAGAAGCGCTCAAATGTGGTGCTTGGGGGGATGCTCTGGCTGAAGATGCAGGATCGATCCGTCCAGACGGCCATCGATCTGTGTGATTTGGGATTGGATCAGATCATCGAGGAGCAGGACTGCTATCGTATCGGCGCCATGGTCAGCCTGCGGCAGCTGGAAACTCACCCGGGGCTGAACGCCTTGACCCAAGGCACCTTTGCCGATGCGCTGAAGTCTATCGTGGGAGTGCAGTTCCGCAATCTGGCAACGGTGGGCGGCAGTTTATATGGACGCTTTGGTTTTTCGGATGTGCTCACGATGTTTTTGGCGCTGGATGCAAAGATCCGTCTGTATCATCGTGGGGAGCTGACGGCAGAGGAATTTGCAGCCCTGCCCCGGGGCACCCGTGACATTCTGACGGAGGTCATCGTATACAAGCGGGACATCCGGGCGGCGTATCTTTCCCAGCGCAATAGTGCCACCGATTTCCCTGTGGTGGCTTGTGCCGTCTGCCGGATCGACGGGATCTATCGCTGTGCCGTTGGCGCCCGCCCCGGGAAGGCGGCGCTTCTGCTGGACGAAACGGGGCTGCTCTGCCCCGAAGCAGACCTTGACCGGGCAAAGCAATTCGGGGAATGGGTGTCCCGGAAACTGGAATTCGACAGCAATATGCGTGCAGGGGCAGATTATCGCCGGAAGGTATGTGCGGTCTTGGTGCGCCGGGGCATCATGGCGCTGGAGGAGGAATAAGCATGGAAATCAAACTGACGCTCAATGGAAAAGAGATCACCGCTCAGGTGCAGGCAGATCTTCTGCTCATCGATTTTCTGCGGCAGCGGGGGTGTCTATCGGTGAAGCGGGGGTGCGAGACCTCCAACTGCGGCCTGTGTACCGTGCTGATGGACGGAAAGCCCATCCTGTCGTGCAGTATGCTGACGGTGCGGGCCAGCGGTCATCAGATCCAGACCTTGGAGGGACTTCAGCAAGAGGCGGAGGAATTTGTGGGCTTTATCGCTGACCAAGGTGCGGAGCAATGTGGTTTCTGCAATCCCGGATATGTGATGAACACCATCGCTCTGCTTCGGGAGAATCCCGATCCCACCGACGATGAGATCCGCAGCTATCTTGCGGGGAATCTGTGCCGCTGTTCCGGCTATGAGGGGCAGCTTCGGGGGATCCGCAGCTATCTGGATTGGAAGAAAGGGGGCACAGACCATGTCTGACAGAAGGATCGTAGGAAAATCCATTCGGAAAAAGGACGCCATGAGACTGCTTCTGGGCAAGCCTGCCTTTGTGGAGGATGTGACACGGCCTGACGCCCTCGTGGTCAAGGTGCTCCGAAGCCCTCACGCCAATGCCGTCATCCGGGAAATCTCCACCCAGCGAGCCATGACCGTGCCGGGGATCGAGGCCATCTACACCTATCAGGATGTGCCCCAGAAGCGTTTTACCATGGCAGGGCAGACCTACCCGGAGCCTTCCCCTTATGACCGGCTGTTGCTGGATCGCCATGTGCGCTTTGTAGGCGATGCAGTGGCGATCATTGCCGGAGAGACGGAGCAGGCGGTGGATCGTGCCATGAAGCTGATCCGGGTGGACTATGAGGTGCTGGAGCCGGTACTGGACTTCCATCAGGCCAAGGACAATCCCATCCTCGTTCACCCGGAGGATAGCTGGCGGTCGCTGTGCCCTGTGGGTGCAGACAACCGGCGGAATCTCTGTGCCTCCGGGGAAGAATCCGACGGGGAAATCGAATCGGTGCTTCAGCGCTGCGACCAGATCATTTCCCATACCTACCGTGTGAAGGCCTGCCAGCAGGCAATGATGGAGACCTTCCGTACCTATACAGAATTGGATGCCCACGGGCGGCTCCATGTGGTCAGCTCCACCCAGATCGTGTTTCATTGCCGGCGGATCATTGCCAATGCGTTGGATATCCCCAAATCCATGGTTCATGTGGAAAAGCCGAGGATCGGCGGCGGTTTCGGTGCAAAGCAGACGGTGGTGGCGGAAGTATACCCAGCCTTCGTCACATGGAAAACAGGCAAGCCTGCCCGGATGATATACAGCCGCAAAGAGTGCCAGATCGCCGGATCTCCCCGGCATGAGATGGAGGTCCATGTCCGTCTGGGTGCGACCAATGACGGCATCATCCGCGGCATCGACCTGTATACCCTGTCCAACACCGGCGCCTACGGCGAGCATGGTCCCACCACTGTGGGGCTGTCCGGGCACAAGTCCATCCCGGTCTACACCGCCAATATGGAGGCATTCCGCTTCCGCTACGATGTGGTGTACACCAACCGCCAGTCCTCCGGGGCATACCGGGGATATGGTGCGACCCAAGGACTGTTTGCGGTGGAGAGCGCCGTGAACGAGCTGGCAGAGCGGCTGAATATGGATCCGCTGGAGCTTCGCAGCCGGAATATCGTCCGGGAAGGCATGACCATGCCGGCGTATTACAACGAGAAGCTGTCTGCCTGTGCGCTGGATCGCTGCATCAGCCGATGCGCCGAGATCTTCGATTGGGAACACAAGTACCCGGTGCGGGATATGGGCAACGGCAAGGTACGCACCGCAGGCGTGGGGCTGAGCATGCAGGGCTCCGGCATTTCCGGGCTTGATGTTGGCTCTGCCACCATCAAGCTGGGAGATGAGGGAACCTACAACCTGCTCATCGGCGCTGCGGACATGGGCACCGGCTGTGATACGACCCTTGCCCAGATCGCGGCAGAGTGTCTGGAGTGTGACCCGGATGAGATTTCGGTCTTTGGCGCCGACTCCGATGCATCCCCCTATGACTCCGGCTCCTACGCATCCTCTACCGCCTATGTGACAGGAAAAGCGGTGGAGAGAGCCTGCATGGAACTGCGGCAGAACATGTGCGCCATTGCATCCCAAATTCTGAACTGCCCGGCGCAGGAGTTGATTTTCGATGCCAATGGAGTGATGACTCCGGATGGTCAGCACCGGGTGTCCCGGCAGGACATCGCCCAGCGCTCCATGGCGGGCTGCGGCATCCCGGCGCAGGCGACGGTAAGCCATACCTCCCCGGTTTCGCCCCCTCCCTTTATGGCGGGCATGGTGGAAATTGAACTGGATCGACAGACCGGTGCGGTGGAGATCCTGAACTATGCGGCGGTGGTGGACTGCGGTACGCCTCTCAACCCCAATCTTGCCCGGATCCAAGCGGAAGGCGGCATCGTACAGGGTATCGGAATGACCCTGACGGAACAGGTATCCGATACCAAGAAGGGAAGAGTCATGGAGGATTCACTGATGCAGTATAAGATCCCCACCCGGCTGGACATGGGCAAGCTCCGTGTGGAATTTGAAAGCAGCGAGGAGCCCACCGGCCCCTTTGGCGCAAAATCCATCGGTGAGGTGGTCATCAATACCCCGGCACCCGCCATTGCCCATGCCATCTACCGTGCCACCGGCGTATGGCACCGCACTCTGCCCATCACACCGGAGCATATCCTGATGGCGATGGAGCAGCCGTGATCCATATACTGTATCTGGCGTCGGGGAACGCCAGAAGATTTCACGGAAATAAGCTGCTGACCATGGTTGACGGGAAACCCCTTTTCTTGCACGGACTGAAACTGCTGGATGGTATCTGCCGGGAGCGGGGGGACTGCACCCTTACAGTGGTCTCACAGCATCCGCAGATCCGGCAGTATGCCCGGCAGATGGGAATCCGGGAGGTGGATTCCCCGGGCAGCCCATTGGGGCTGTCCCACACCATTGCGGCGGGGATCCGCAGCATTCCGGGGCTGAAAGCGGAGGATTTTCTGGTGTTCTGCGTGGCGGATCAGCCGAATTTAACGAAAGCGTCCTTGTACGGTCTTTTGGATCAAGCGATCCCCGGCACATCGGCGGCGAGGCTCTGCTGGCAGGATCGGCCGGGTAATCCGGTGCTGTTTGCCGGGCGGCTTGCCGGGGAATTGCTGGATCTGACGGGAGATCAGGGCGGCGGAAGCGTTGCGGCACGCCATGGCTGTAAATGGGTGCAGGTGTCGGATCCCCGGGAACTGGCAGATGTGGATACGCCGGAGGATCTGTTGGAAGGGTGGAGTGAATGACCAAGAACATCTTTATCACCGGCGCCCGTGGTGCGGGAAAATCTACCCTAGCCCGGTGGCTTCTGGGAAAAATGGGACTGCCCTATGCGGGGTTCCAAACGGTAGTCATCGATAGGACACATGCAGGCCCGGTGTATGCCATGGAGGAACTGCTGACGGGAGAATCCGTCCCCATATCCCGACCCACCCCGGAGGGGATCCGGGGCATCGGTGCAGCCTTTGATTCATTTGGGGTACAGGTGATCCGCCGTGGACTGAGCAGCAGCGCCCCGGTACTGCTTCTGGATGAGATCGGCAGATTTGAACGACACAGCAGAACCTTTCTCGATGCGGTGACGGATGCACTGGATGGGGAGAAAATGGTGGTGGCGGTTCTGAAAAAAGAGGAACTGCCCCATATTTGCGCCATCCGGGAAAGGCAGGACGGACTTCTGGTGGATCTGGATATCCACAGCCGGGAGCAGGCAAGAGAGATTTTGAATATGGAGATATGTGGGAGGTTCAAGTGAAAAAGAAGAGAGTTTACAGCATCATGCGGAGGCTGGCAGCGTTTTTTGCGGCAGTCGCCATATTTGTCAGCGTGGCAGGCTGCGGCGCTGTGCCCAATACACAGACGGACCCCACGGCGGTTCCCACGGAGACGGAGGGACGATCCATCTCTGTGACGGATCAGGCGGGAAGAACGGTCACGCTGGAGCAGCCGGCGCAGACCTTGGTTAGCTGCTATTACATCACCACCTACGCCACCATGGCGCTGGGCATCAGCGACCGGGTGGTGGGCTTGGAGAAGAAGGCGGATACCCGCCCCATTTATCACATGGCTGCCCCGGCGCTGCTGGAGAAGGAGCAGGTGGGGACGCTGAAGGACTTCAGCGTAGAAACGGCGGCGGCGCTGGATCCGGATCTGGTGCTGATGCCCCAAAAGCTGGAGCAGTATGCCGACACGCTGACGGAACTAGGAATTCAGGTGCTTGTGGTGGATCCGGAATCCCAAGAGGATATGGAGCAAATGCTGCTGCTCATCGGGGAAGCCTGCGGAGCCCTGCCCCGGGCGCAGGAGCTGGTGACATACTACCATCAGCAGCTTGACCGGATCAAAGAATTGATGGCTGGGCAGGAAGCCCCGCGCGTCTACATGGCGGGCAATGGCTCTTACCTCACCGCAGCGCCCAATGAAATGTACCAGTCGGATCTGATCGGCATTGCCGGGGGTCAAAACGCCATGGCATCTCTTTCCGGGGACTATTGGACGGAGGTCTCCTATGAAGCGATCCTTGCGGCGGATCCGCAGGTCATGGTCATTCCCGGCGGCGCAAGCTATACTGCTGCCGATGTCCTAGCCGACCCCAACCTGTCCGATGTGCAGGCGGTGCGGGACCAGCGGGTGTACCAGATGCCCACGGGCATCGAGGAATGGGATTCGCCCATCCCCTCCGGGATTTTGGGCGCCCTTTGGTTGACCAGCGTACTCCACCCGGAGGTATATCCCTTCGATACCTTCTGCCAAGACGCTGCGGACTTCTACCAAACCTTCTACGGCTTCGAGATCGACAAAGGTTTGATCACCCAATGATCCGAAATGAAAATAGGAGGTGTGATATGCGGGACAGACGATGGCTGATCCCGGTGCTGATCTTGGCGGTGCTGGGGACAGCGGCGGTATCCGTCTGCGTGGGCAGTTATCCCATCTCGCTGGAACAGGTGGTGCAGATCCTCACCGGGCAGATGGGGCAGACCACCTGCCGGCGGGTGTTTTGGACCCTGCGTGTGCCCAGAACCGTGATGGCTCTGGCGGCAGGCGGAGCGCTGGGGCTTGCCGGAGGTATCTACCAATGCGTGTTCCGCAATCAACTGGCCTCCCCGGATCTGACGGGAGTCGCTTCCGGCGCATCTCTGGGTGCCGCCTGCGCCATTGTCTTGGGGGCATCGGGAAGTCAGATCATGGGGGCATCCTTTGTTTCGGGACTTATGTGCCTTGGTATGGTGCTGATTTTGGTGCAGCTGTCCGGCGGTGAGCATACCGGCAGCTATGTGCTCTCGGGCATCGTGGTGTCGTCTGCTGCCAATGCGGGGCTGATGCTGCTGAAATATATGGCAGACCCGGAGCGGGAGCTGGCGGCCATTGAGTTCTGGACGATGGGCAGCTTGTCTGCCGTCACCTCCCG
Source organism: uncultured Clostridia bacterium (assembly GCA_937890525.1). Taxonomy (GTDB): domain Bacteria; phylum Bacillota; class Clostridia; order Oscillospirales; family Oscillospiraceae; genus Faecousia. The sequence goes on from CALADI010000003.1 coordinate 27,872, forward strand.
CAGCCTTCTGCACTCCCTGTGGGCGGTGGTGATCCCCATGGTGCTGCTTCTGTGCATGGGCAGGCAGACCGTGATCTTGGCCATGGGCAGCGACCATGCCAGAATGCTGGGGCTGCATCCGGGACTGTGGAGCATGATTTTGCTCTGTCTGAGCACACTGATGGTGGCTGGTGTGGTCAGCGTCACCGGAGTTATTGCCTTTGTGGGTTTGATTGCCCCGCACATCGCATACAGACTGTACCGCCGCAGAAGCGGGGGATACTTTGCCGTGTGTATTTTAACGGGATCGGTCATACTTCTGGGTTCGGACATACTGGCAAGGCTGCTCCTTGGGGGCGGGGAATTGCCCCTGAGCATCCTTACCGTGGCATTTTCCGTCCCGGTGCTGGTGGTCCTTCTGTGGCGCATGAGGGAAGGGGGCGATGGATATGGTTTTTGAGGTGTCCGGACTTACCGCCGGGTATCGCCATGCGGTGATCTCGGAGCTGTCTTTCGGTGCAGACGCCGGGGAACTGGTGTGTATTCTGGGGCGCAACGGTCAGGGAAAGACCACGCTTCTGCGGACCATTGCAGGAAGCGCCCGGCGATTTGCCGGGACGGTCTGTGTCAACGGAAGGGACTGCTTTTCCGTGCCCTTAAAGCGCAGGGCATCCATGATCGCCTTCATGCCCCAGCGTGCGGCCTTTCCACCGGGACTTCGGGTGCGGGATCTGCTGAGCATGGGGCGGTACCCCCATAGCGGTTGGATCGACATCCCCCGTCAGCAGGCATGTGAGACCGTCGAACGCTGGGCACGGGAATTGGGGATAGAGCCGCTGCTGGACAGAGACGGCCGGGAGCTGAGCGCCGGACAGCAGCAGATGGTGCTGCTATGCAGACTGATGATCCAAGATACCCCGGTGGTGCTGCTGGACGAGCCGGATGGGGCGCTGGATTGGGACAATACCCATCGGATGTTTCAGATCCTCCGCAGGACGCTGGTACAGGAGAAGAAGGCGGGGGTGGTGATCCTCCACGATCCCCAAATGGCGCTGCGCTGGTGCGACAGAGTGCTTCTACTGAATGAGGGCAGGATCATAGAGGAACTGACCCCGGCTTCGGATCATGCAGAAAAGATCCAGTCGACGCTGAACCGGCTCTACCCGGATCTGCGGGTGCATCCCCATCCTTATACCGATGGATTCCTGTGCGATTGGAACGAGGGGATTTCCGTGGACCGGCAGACCAAAGATGGCGATTAAGGGTATACCAATGGGGTAGGCGCAAGCTGGAGGATGACTGCATACGCGAGGAACTGATCCGGGACAACCGGGCGGTTTTGGAAGAATGCAGGGCACATGGACTTCGCTGCTGGCTTATTGACGGGGCATACTGCCTGCTGGATACAGAAGTAATTCAAGACTGAACTGCAAAAACACCGCTGAGAATGCCTGTTGGGGCACACTCAGCGGTGTTTTGCTATGCTGTTTTAAGGGAGGATCACAGTTCCTTGGCGATGTTCCGTGCCACATGGATGCCGCTGGCAGAGGCATGGGACAGGGAGTGGGTGATGCCGCTGCCGTCACCGATCATATACAGACCGGGATGCTTGGTTTCCAGATTGTGATCCACGGCCACCTCCATGTTGTAGAACTTGACTTCCACGCCGTAGAGCAGCGTATCGTCGTTTGCGGTGCCGGGGGCGATCTTATCCAGAGCGTAGATCATCTCGATGATCCCGTCCAGCAGCCGCTTGGGCAGTACAAGGCTCAGATCGCCGGGGGTGGCATTCAGGGTGGGAGTGGTGAAGGATTCCTCGATCCGGCTGGGGGTGCTGCGCCGTCCTCGGATCAGATCACCGAAGCGCTGGACGATAACACCGCCGCCCAGCATATTGCTCAGCCGGGCGATGCTCTCGCCGTAGCCGTTGGAATCCTTGAAGGGCTCGGAGAAATGCTTTGCCACTAGCAGGGCAAAGTTGGTGTTCTGGGTCTGCTTGGCAGGATCCTCGTAGCTGTGGCCGTTGACGGTGACGATGCCGTTGGTGTTCTCGTTGACCACGGCGCCCTTGGGGTTCATGCAGAAGGTACGCACTCTGTCCCCATACTTCTGGGTGCGGTAGACGATCTTGCTCTCGTACAGTTCGTCGGTGAGGTGGGAGAAAATCTCCGCCGGAAGCTCCACCCGGACGCCCAGATCCACCCGGTTGGAGTTGGTCTCGATGTCCAGATCCTTGCAGACATGCTCCATCCACTTGCTGCCGCTGCGTCCCACGGAGATGACACACTCTTTGCAGGTGAAGGTGCGGTCATGGCAGATCACCTGATACTGACCGTCGCTTCGGGCGACGGACTCCACGGGCATATCGAAATAGAAGTGGATCTTGTCCTTGAGATCGGCATACAGATTCTCCAGCACCACATAGTTGATATCGGTGCCCAGATGACGCACCGATGCATCCAGCAGGTGCAGGTCGTTCTGCATACACAGCTTCTTGAACTTGGTGCCGGCGGTGGAGTAAAGCTTGGTGCCCTCGCCGCCGTAGCGCATATTGATCTCGTCCACATACTCCATCAGTTCAAGGGCCTTCTTTTTGCCGATGTATTCGTAGAGCGTGCCGCCGAAATCGTTGGTGATGTTGTACTTGCCGTCAGAGAAGGCACCTGCGCCGCCGAAGCCGCTCATGATGGAGCAGCTTTTGCAGCCAATGCAGCCTTTGATCTTCTCTCCGTCGATGGGACAGCGGCGCTTGGAAAGCTCGTGCCCCGCTTCGATGACGGCGACCTTCAGATCCGGACGCAGGCGGGAAAGTTCGTAGGCGGAGAAAATACCGCCGGGACCTGCGCCGATGATGATAATGTCGTAATTCATAATTGATCCTCCTAAATACTAAACAGAAACTGATCCTGCCTCCGGGAGAGGAAACTCAAGCGGGGCAGCACTGAGGGGTAGTCAGCGGTTGGTGAAGAAAACGGTATGCTTGGCAAATGCGATCAATGAGATCAGAGCGCATCCCATTGCAATAGAATTCTGATCCCGATAAATCAGGATCGATGCGGAGACGATGCCGAATAGACCGAATACCGCCATGCTCCGCAGCCGGTGATCCTGGATCTTCAGTATGGTGGAAAACAGGATGTAAAAGACTGCCAGCAGCGCACCGATATGGTTGACGGGATACAGCGCCAGCATCTCTCCAAAGGCGGTGGAGATGCACTTGCCGCCGTGAAACCCGTTGAAGGGCGCAACAGCGTGCCCCAGAACCGGCATGGCCATGACCACCGCAAAGAGCGGATTGGTCGGATCCAAATACCGCAGGGCGAGGAAAATCGGGACATAGCCCTTCGCAATGTCTAACGCCAGACAGATGATCCCCCACATCCGCCCGCAGTTGAGGAATACATTCATGGCGCCGGGGTTGCGGTCATCGCTGAGGGAGCAGATATCCACCTTCAGCACAAGCTGGGGGATGATCTTACAGAACAGAATGCTTCCGGACAGAAACCCCAGCAGGCAGAAGCCAATCCACACAAACACATGGCCTTGATTCATGCCCGGGCGATCTCCTCAATAATGGTGTCGGCGGCATATCTGGGGATCAGGTCCCGCTGAGCCTGCCGCATCTGCTCCGACCGCTGGGGATCGTAGGCCAGAAGCGATGCAAACTCTGCCGCTTCCTCATCGCTGCGGGCGAGCATGGCGATGCCATTATCGTTGTAGTAGTTGGCGTTGTAGGTCTCGCATCCGGGGATGGCATGGATGTGCACCAGCGGAACATTTGCTACCGCGGCTTCGGTGCTGGACAGTCCGCCGGGCTTGGAAAGCACCACATCTGCTGCGGCCATATAGACCGGGACATCCCGGGTGAAGGCGACGGTCTTGATCCGGGGCTCGGAAGCGTATTTCTCGTCCAGCTTTCGCTTGAGGTTTTCGTTCTTCCCGGTGAGCACAAAGATCGTCCCGTCATCTTTCAGCCTGCGGGTCATCTCGTGGCACAGCCCCAGCATATTTTCGCAGCCCACACCACCGGTCATGACCAGAAACATCTTCTGGTCAGCGGGGATGGAGAGCTTCGTTCGAGCTTGTGCTTGATCCATCCGCCGGGAGAAGGCGGGGTCTACGGGAATTCCGGAGAGGAAGATCTTCTCAGAGGCGATCCCCTTGCGGACCAAAGCATCCCGAGCTTGGGGACAGGGGACGAAATATCCATCCAGATCGCTGTCACCGGTGAAGGGAATGCACACATAATCGGTGAGCACGCCGTAGCAGGATACCGGAAAAGATTCATCCTTGCCAATGGCGGTCATGACCTCCATCCCGTACAGGTGGGTGCAGATTACGGTATCAAATCCGTTTTCCAGAATGAATTTCTTCAGCGGTGCGGCATATTGGGCATTGGCCCAGTACACCGGGGAAGGCAGATTCGATGCGGCGTAAGCATCCCCCAGTTTATAGATCGCTCCAAATACGGATGGGGTCTTTTTGATCATATTGTTGTACAGCGAGGAAACGGCATGCTGCATTCGCTCGCTCTGGAACGACACGGGATCTTGGATCAAACAAGGGATCCCCCTAGCCTTGAGGGTGCTTTCCAGCGCACGGGCGGCGCTGTTGTGCCCCTCGCCGGTGCTGCAAGTTAAAATTAGAACCTTTTTCATAGGATATCCCATCCTTCCTGTGGGGCATCGGGGTCGCGTGCAGGGCAGATCCCGCTTTGTTTAGGTATTATATCACAATCCTGCGGTGAAAGCAAAACAATCCTTCTCTACGGCTGGGTTTTTCTAGAGGAACATGGGCAGCGGCCGGAAATTGCCCATTGTCGAATTGCGAAAATTGGAGTATGATGCAGTCAGAAAGAATATCGGCTGATATGGAAAGGGGAATGAAATGTGAGTATTTTTTTTGACATTGGCATATCTCTTCTTTGTGGGGTCTGTGTGCGGATGGGTGCTGGAACTGCTGTACCGCAATCTGGTCAAGCCCCATAAGAAATGGATCAATCCGGGCTTCTGCACCGGACCATATGTGCCGCTGTACGGCTTCGGACTGTGCGCCCTGTATCTGCTGGCATCGCTGGAGCAGATCTGTCTGATCCGCGACCCTTTTTGGAACCGGTTTGCCATTGTGATGACGATGGCGGTGAGCATGACGCTGATCGAATACATTGCAGGTATCATTTGTCTGAAGCTGTTCAAGGTGCGGCTGTGGGATTACTCCAGAATGTGGGGCAATATCCAAGGGATCATCTGCCCGGTGTTTTCCTTGGCTTGGGCGGTGCTGGGAGCGGTGTATGACCTGCTGATCCATCCCCATATCCTCAATGCGCTGGAGTGGCTGTCCCAGAATCTGGCGTTTTCCTTCTTCATCGGGATGTTTTTCGGGGTGTTTATCATCGATGTTGCCCATTCAGCGCACATTGTTGTAAAGCTGAAGCAATTTGCTGAGGAAAACAAGGTGGTGGTGACCTATGAGGGCATCAAGGCGCACATTCAGGCGGCACGGCTGCAAAGGGCACAGAAATACCACTTCTTCCGCCCGTTCAAGTCGGAGCATCCCCTGTTTGAACATCTGAAAGATATGTATGCGCCGAGGGAGCGCCAGCACAAGAAAAAGCGCAGATAGGAGGGGAATCTCTGTTTTACTTTTCCTGCCGTCCGTGATATAATGGGGCAAATGCGGGCAGAGAACTGCCCAAGGAAAAGGAATGATGGAATTGAGAAAAGCGGGTATCTTGATGCCGATTTTTTCCCTGCCGTCCCCTTACGGCATTGGCACCATGGGGCGCGAGGCGAGGGTATTCATCGATTTTCTGTCCGACGCCGGGCAGAGCTGCTGGCAGATGCTGCCCATAGGGCAGACCAGCTACGGGGATTCGCCTTATCAATCCTTTTCCTCCTTCGCGGGGAATCCCTATTTCATCGATCTAGACGAACTGGCTCAGCAAGGACTGCTGCTGCCGGAGGAGTATCTGGGGCTTGACTGGGGAGATGATCCCTCCCGGGTGGATTATGAACTGCAATACCGTACCAGATTTGTAGTTCTGCACAAGGCGTGCCGGCGGCTCCTTGCCGGGGATAGGACAGATTTTGAGGCATTCTGCGACCGCAATGCATTCTGGCTGGAGGATTATGCGCTGTTCATGACCATCAAGGAAAAGAACGGGGCGGTCTGCTGGTTTGAGTGGGAAGAGGGGGAGCGTCTTCGGGATCCGGAGACGCTGGATGCGGTTCGCCGGACATATGCCGATCAGATCTCATTCTGGAAGGCGGTGCAATATCTCTTCTTCAGGCAATGGGATCAGCTGAAGGCGTATGCCCATAGCCGAGGAATCTCGATTTTTGGAGATCTGCCCATTTACGCTGCGGCAGACAGCGCTGATGTCTGGGCAGCGCCGGAGCAGTTCCAGCTGGATGCAAGCGGCAGACCCATCGAGGTAGCGGGCTGTCCGCCGGATGCATTTTCTGAAGATGGTCAGCTCTGGGGGAATCCGCTGTTTGACTGGGCATATATGAAGCGTGACGGATACCGATGGTGGCTCCGGCGGATCGGATTCCAGTTTGAGATCTATGATACCCTGCGGATCGACCATTTCCGGGGATTTGAATCGTATTACGCCATTGCCTACGGAGAAAAGACGGCACGAAACGGCCGCTGGCGCAAAGGTCCGGGACTGGAATTTTTCCAAGCGGTGGAGCGAGCCCTTGGGCAGCGGGACATCGTGGCGGAGGATCTGGGATTTTTGACGGAGGATGTGTACCGCCTGCTGGAGGATACCGGATATCCGGGGATGAAGGTGCTGGAATTTGCTTTTTCCAACCCGGAAGAGGGCAGCGATTATCTGCCCCATACTTACCCCCGGCATTGCGTTGCCTATGCCGGTACCCATGACAATGACACCATTCAAGGGTGGATGGTCAATGCGTCCCAAACCGAGACGGCGTTTGCAAAAGATTATCTGCACTTGTCGGAAGAGGAGGGATACCATTGGGGAATGCTGCGGGGGATCTGGGCATCTCCTGCGGATCTGGCGGTGGTGCAGCTTCAGGATGTGCTGGGGCTGGGAACGCAGGCCAGAATGAACATCCCATCTACCCTTGGCGAAAACTGGCAGTGGCGGATGCTGCCTGGGCAGTGCAGTGATGAGCTTGCAAAAAAACTGCGCCATGATATGATGATCTATCAGCGTTTGCCTAAGAAAGCGGCAAAAAGCGAAAGTAAAGACGGAAACTATCCGAAATAACGAATATCATCCAAAATGATCGGAGGAATATGAAATGGGTGCCTACAAGAGTCTATTTAGAAGCTTTGGAGTTCCAATCGCAGAATACGCCGCCCAGCAGGGGTATCACGAAGCCAACTTGCTGATCCTACGGGGGGATCTGGATGGACTGAAGGAAAAATATCCCCAAATTTATGAGAACCTTCTGTCGTGTAAACATCATTCTGACCGGCGGACACCGCTGGAATATGGTCAGGACCTTGTTGCATCTTGGCTTTTGGAGGATCATTTCCTAAAAAAGCTGGATCAGTCCGATGTTTACCGGATCCAGCTGGGGGGCAACGACCGAAACCGTATGATCCTGCGGGAGACCCGAGTCTCCACCACCAGCGATTTTCTTTTGGTTTCCGGGACAAAGCAAGTCTCTCTGGAACTGATGAACGACTATACGGGCTTCTGGGCACGCACCCAGCGGCTTCACCTGCGGGATAATAAGTACCAATCCCTGTGCAGCAGCGGATCGGTGCTTCTTGCGGCATCCATTCCCACAGCGCAGTACGGTCTGTTCGACTTCGGAAAGAATATTTCTGCTAAGTACATTCCTGAGCATAAGCCCTACGGAAACAAACCTGCCTATGAGCTGGCGCTGAACAGAGAGGTTTTTAAGAAGCTGGATTTTGCTGTACTTCGGAAGGATCTGGAAGAGATCGTGAAGTGAGGTTTTTCGGCCGACATATAAATCAAATGCGGGCAGACATTCCGTTTTGGATGTCTGCCCGCATTTTGCCGAAAGCACCTCAGTGCTGACCGCCGGAAGAAGCCGTAGTAGGATGGGATGTGCCCATAGAAGGGGAGTCTGCTCCTGGGGTGGAAAAATCACCGGGAAAAGACTCGGTGGTGTGGGTCGGTGCGCTGTGCTCGGATGCCGCGGTGGAATGAACGGTAGGGTCGGTGATGACTCCGCCGGGATGGTCAGAAACATTTCTCATGCCGCATCCAAAGAGCATCGTTGCCAGCAATACCATAGCGACAGCGCCGCAGAGATACTTTTTCATAAGGAATCCTCCCTTTTGCTTTTCTTGAGATAGAGATACTTTACCCATTTTTCGGGATTTGATACGGCGCAAACGAGCATTTTCAAAAGAACGCCCCGGAAATTCAGAAAAATCAGGAAATAGCCGTTGCAATTTTTGGATGCAACGAGTATAATGATATCGATAACATCAAGAATAAAGGAGAATCCTCTGGTATGAAGAAACTCTCTGTCAAGAAAGACGTATCCTGCATGGCATGTCTGGAGTGCGTCAGAGCCTGCTCTGTCGCCTTCTACAAGACCTTTGACCCGGACAAGTCCGCCATCCGCATCGTTGCGGGCAAGAACGGCGAAGCTAAGCCCATGACCTGCATCCAGTGCGGCAAATGCGCCAAGGTCTGCGAGGCCGGTGCCATCACCCAGAATCCCAAGACCGGCGTGTACATGATCAACAAGAAGCTCTGCACCAACTGCGGCAAGTGTGTGGAGGTATGTCCCATGAAGGTCATGGTTGCCAATGAGGACGCTGCCACCTCCAAGTGCATCGCCTGCGGCATCTGCGCCAAGGCATGTCCCATGGAGCTGCTGGAGATCGTTGAGAAGTAATTTTATCTGAGATGTTTTTGGAGCGCCTGCCCTCATCTGGGGCAGGCGCTCCAAATCAATTCGATCATCGGAACTCACAGCATACCCAATGGTCGTTGATGATACCGACGGCTTGCAGATAGGAGTAGACGATCACGGGGCCGACGAACTGAAATCCACGCTTTTTCAGATCCCTGCTGACCAGAGCGGACAGCTCGTCCTGAGCAGGCAGGGGCGTGCCCGGAGCGAGCCGATGATCGATGACTGCGCCCTGAGTGAAGCCCCAGATGTAGGCGTCGAAGCTGCCGAATTCCTGCTGCACCTTCAAAAACGCCTTGGCATTTGCAATGGCGCTGCGGATCTTGCGCTGGTTGCGGATGATGTGCGGATCCTGCATCAATGCCTGCACTTTCTCCTCGCCGTAGGCAGCCACAAGTGCGGGATCGAATCTGTCAAATGCCTGCCGAAGGGATGATTCTTTTTGTAAGACGATGCTCCAGCTGATGCCTGCCTGCATGGCTTCCAAAACCAACATAGCAAATAATTCTTGATCGGAATGCTCCGGTTTGCACCAGCGGCAGTCGTGATATGCCACAAGGGCAGGGGAAATCCGGGGATCCGAAGGATCGGATACAAAGCTGCACCGTGTTTTCGTCATAGGGGACACCTCCAAGGGCATTTCTTAAAGGTAGAATACCACAGATCAGAGGGAAAGTCATCCCTGGACATGGCAGAGGTTTACACAAAATTTAATCTGCCGTAATAATTGCAAAGCCACTTATGGTATGATATAGTATACATATTATACGCCCGGAGGTGTTTATGTCAAAAATGAACCATTTTATCGATAAAATCAGAGAAAATATCCCTTCTTTGCGGCTAGAGCCGGAGTATCCGCTGTCCAAGCTGACCTCCTTCCGCATCGGAGGAAACGCAGAGTGTGCAGCCTTCCCGCAAAACGAAGCGGAATTGTCGGAATTGATTAAAATGTCCAAGGAAATGGACATGAAACCCCTTATACTGGGAGCAGGAACCAATGTCCTTGCCCCTGACGAGGGGGTGCGGGGGCTTGTGATTTGCCTGAAGGACTGCTTAGACGGAATGCAGCGAGTGGATGAACGCACCATTCGTGTGATGGCGGGCGTCACCATGAGCCGTGCAGCGCTGTTTGCTGCCGGTGAGGGGCTGTCCGGGTTGGAATTTGCCCATGGGATCCCGGGAAGCGTAGGCGGCGGTGTATTTATGAATGCCGGCGCTTATGGCGGTGAGATCAAGGATGTATGCAGCCGAGTGCGGATCGTGGATGACAACGGGGATTGCCGGTGGCTGGAATGGGATGAAATCGGATTTTCTTACCGCCACAGCGCAGTACAGGATCATCCGTGGGTCGTGGTGGCTGCGGAATTCACCTTGGAGCCCAAGCCGGAGGAGGAGATCCGGGAAAAGATCCGGGAACTGCTCAGCCGGCGCACCGCATCTCAGCCGCTGGATATGCCCAGCGCCGGGTCGGCGTTCAAGCGCCCGGTGGGCGGCTATGCGGCTGCACTGATCGAAAGCACCGGGCTGAAAGGATTTCAGGTGGGCGGTGCGGCCGTATCCACCAAACATGCAGGTTTTGTAGTGAACATGGGCGGCGCCACCGCTGAGGATGTGAAGAGCCTCCTTCAGCAGGTGTCCGACCGGGTATACGAGCATACCGGCATCCGATTGGAGCCGGAGGTGCGAATTCTTTAATAGAGGAGTGAAATAGAATGCAGTTGTCCTTTTCTGCCGGCGCCAAGGCGGAGATCTGTAAGGACCTCCCCTCCAAGCGATGCTGCGCCGTGGCGGAGGCTTTCGGCATTCTGCTGTACAGCAACACCTTTTCCGGCGAATGCATCCGGATCATTACCGAGAGCCGGGAATTTGCCATCTTCCTGCCGAAGCTCTTTCGCAAAGCTTTTTCTTTGGAATTTGACGAATTTCCCTCGGTGATGGCCCCGGGGAAGCTGGTGTTTCAGATCACCGACCCGCAGAAGCTGCTGGCGATCTTCCATACCTACGGCTTTGAACCGGAGAAAATGCTGTCGCTTCATGTGAATCTGTCCGTTTTGGAGGATGGATGCTGCCGCAGCGCCTTCCTTCGGGGGATGTTCCTGGCGGGGGGATCGGTGACGGATCCTGCCAAGGGATACCATCTGGAGGTGGCCACCGTTCATCAGGCGGTGGCAAGGGAGACCTATACCCTGATGGAAGAGACGCTGGGCTTTTACCCCAAAATGGCGTCACGCAATGGGACGCAGGTGCTCTATCTGAAGCAGAGCGATCTCATCTCTGACTGTCTGACATTTTTAGGAGCGCCGGTTGCTGCCATGGGGATCATGGAGACCAAGCTGGAAAAAGAACTGAAGAATAAGGTGAACAGACGCTGCAACTGTGATGAGGCCAATACCTCCAAGGTGGTGGATGCGGCGCAGGAGCAACTGAATGCCATTCGGGTCATCCGGCGGCGGAATATGATGGATCATCTCCCGGAGAAGCTGCGTCAAGCGGCGCTGGCCCGAGAACAGAATCCGGCATCCAGTTTGACGGAATTGGCGGCGATGATGGATCCGCCCATCACCAAGCCTGCAATGAATCATCGATTGAAGAAACTGATCCTTATGGCAAAGGAGGGAATCTGATGGCGTTTGCTCATTTACATGTTCATACGGAATACAGCCTGCTGGACGGCATGTGCCGGATCAGCCGGATGATGGAACGGGTCAAGGAACTGGGGCAGGACTCCATTGCCATTACCGATCACGGCGTAATGTACGGCTGCATTGATTTTTATGATGCGGCGAAAGCTGCCGGCGTGCATCCCATCATTGGCTGTGAAGTGTATGTTGCACCCAGAACCATTGCCGACCGTGTCCACGGGGTGGACAACGAAGCATACCATCTCGTTCTGCTGTGTGAAAACCAGAAGGGTTATGAGAACCTGTGTTTGCTGGAATCAGAGGCCTTTACCCACGGCTTTTACAGCAAACCCAGAGTGGATTTGGACCTGCTGGAGCAGCATCACGAGGGCTTGATCGCCCTATCTGCCTGCCTTGGCGGCGCTGTTCCCCAGCGGCTTCTGCACAATGATTACGACGGTGCAAAGGAATATGCCCTTCGCCTTGCCCGGATCTTCGGAGAGGGCAACTTCTATCTGGAACTGCAAGACCATGGCATCCAAGAGCAGATCCCTGTGAATCAAGGGATCCAGCGCCTGGCGCGGGAGACCGGGCTGCCCATGGTCATCACCAATGACGCTCACTACATCCGCAAGGAGGATGCAGAAGCGCAGGATCTTCTGCTGTGCATCCAGACCGGCAAGACCGTGGACGAGGAAAACCGGATGCGCTTTGAGACGCAGGAGTTTTACCTCAAGAGCGAAGAACAGATGCGGGAACTTTTCCCCGGGCTGGACGATGCCATTGAGAATACCCAGCGCATTGCTCAGCGCTGTCAGGTGGAATTCCAATTCAATGAGTACAAGATCCCGCCTTTCCCGGTGCCCAACGGGGAGGACAGCGAGACATTCTTCCGGCGGCTGTGCTGCGAGGGCTTTGCCCGGCGGTATCCGGACCCCCCTGCATCCTATCGGGAGCGGCTGGAATATGAGATGGATGTGATCAGCCGTATGGGGTATGTGAACTACTATCTGATCGTATGGGACTTCATCCGCTATGCCAAGGAAGCGAATATCCCGGTAGGACCGGGGCGTGGCTCCGGTGCGGCATCTATCGCAGCTTATTGCCTGCATATCACCGAAGTGGATCCCATGAAATACACCCTCATCTTCGAGCGGTTTCTGAACCCGGAGCGGGTCAGTATGCCGGACTTCGATACGGACTTCTGCCCGGAGCGCCGGGGGGAGGTCATCGACTATGTGACTCAGAAGTACGGTGCCGATCATGTGGCTCAGATCGCCACTTTCGGCACCATGGCAGCCAGAGGTGCCATCCGGGATGTGGGTCGGGCACTGAATCTTTCCTATGCGGAGACGGATGTGGTGGCAAAGCTGATCCCCACCACAGCGCATATTACATTGGATGAAGCGCTCAAGACCTCGCCCCAGCTCAAGGCGATGTATGACGAGGATGAGCGGGTGCGCAAACTGGTGGATACGGCCAGAAAGGTGGAGGGCATGCCCCGAAACACCTCCACCCACCCGGCGGGCGTTGTCATCACCGCCAAGCCGGTGCGGGAGTATGTCCCACTGTCGAGAAATGACGATACCATCGTGACCCAGTACAGCAATGTGACGGTGGAGAAGCTGGGACTGCTGAAAATGGACTTCCTTGGGCTGCGGAACCTGACGGTCATCCGAGACGCAGAAGATCAGATCCGCAGACATACCCCGGACTTTGCAATTGCGAAGGCCCCGGATGACGACCGGCAGACATTCCAAATGCTGTCCGAAGGCAAGACTCAGGGCGTGTTCCAGTTGGAATCTTCGGGGATCACAGGGGTCTGCATGAACATGAAACCCTCGTCTATCGAGGATATGACGGCTATTGTCGCCCTGTATCGTCCCGGTCCTATGGATTCCATCCCCAAGTTCATTGCCAACAAGCTGGATCACAGTAAGATCACCTATAAAACTCCGAAATTGGAACCGATCCTCAGCGTGACCTACGGCTGTATCGTCTATCAGGAGCAGGTCATCGAGATCTTCAGAGCTTTGGGCGGCTATACCATGGGGCAGGCGGATCAGATCCGCCGTGCCATCTCCAAGAAGAAAATGAAGGAGATCGAAGCCCAGCGGATGGTGTTTATCTATGGCGATCCCGAGCAGGGGATCTGCGGCGCGGTCGCCAACGGAGTATCGGAGTCGGCGGCGCAGTCGATCTATGATGAGATCGTCGATTTCGCCAATTATGCCTTCAACAAGGCCCACGCAGTGTGTTACGGCGTGGTGTCGTATCAGACGGCCTATCTCAAGTGCCATTATCCCAGAGAATACATGGCGGCGCTGATGACGTCGGTTCTGGATTCTGCGGTGAAGATCACCGGCTATATTGCCGAGTGTAAGGATATGGGGATCCAAGTTCTGCCGCCGGACATCAATCAGTCTGAGGATATTTTTACTGTGCATGGGGATGACATTCGGTTCGGTCTTGGTGCGGTGAAAAATGTGGGCAGAGGATTGATCCGCAGCATGGTGGCAAACCGCAGCGAAGGGGGAGATTTCCGTTCGTTAGAGGATTTTCTCCAGCGGATGGGGGACGAACTGAATAAGCGTGCCGTGGAAAATCTCATCAAATGCGGCGCCATGGACTGCTTTGGCAACCACCGCAGCGAACTTCTGGCGGTATATGAGCCCATGATGGATTCGCTGTCTGCCAGCAGAAAAAAGAATCTGGAGGGGCAGATGGGGCTGTTCGGCATGATGTCTGAGGATGAACCCGGATCCAGCATCCCGATCCCCTCGGTTCCGGAGCTGAGCAAGACGGATCTCATGGCTATGGAAAAGGAGACCACAGGGCACTATTTCAGCGGTCACCCCATGGATGGCTATCGGGAACTGCTCCGCAAGACCCGGGTGGCACCCATTGGTTTGCTTCTGAGCGAGGACTGCCCCTTTGCCGATGAGCAGATCGTGAGCATCGCGGGCATCATCCAGACGGTGAAGATGAAAACCACCAGCAATAACTCCCTGATGGCATATGTGACCATAGAGGATGATACGGCATCCATGGAAATGCTGGCATTTTCCAATGTACTGAGCCAGTATGGCGGGTATCTGAAGGAGAATATGGCGGTGATCGTCACCGGTAAATTCTCCCTGCGGGACGATAAAGATCCCCAAATCGTGGTCAACCGGGCAGGTCTGCTTTCTGATATTGCAGACAGACCTCCGGAAAAAGAGGCGCCGGCCATGGGTACGCTGTACCTGCGGCTGAGCAGCGAACAGGATCCCGTCTATGGAAAAACCAAAGCGATTCTGAATATGTTTCCCGGGGAAAGCGGTGTGGTGCTCTACTTTGCCGATACCAAACTGCGCCGAGGTACCAGATGCAGCCTGTCCCAGTCTATGCTGCGGGAACTGAAGTACCGTCTGGGAGAAGAAAATGTCGTGGTGAAATAGCTTTCATTTTTGACGATAAAGTGTTATAATCCCCTTTTGGAAGGAGGGAATGGGTTGAATCGATTGAAACGGATCGCCGTGGGGGCGGCTTTGATGCTGGGCATCACGATGCTGTGCGGCTGCGTGATGACGGTGGATGAGATGTACTGCCTGCCAAGACGGTCAGAGGGATATACCAACCTGCAGTCGGTGATGGAGTCCGCCATGGGGGATATGGCTTTCAGCGCACCCATTTCCGGGGAAAACCAACAGCCGGTCCAGATGGCGGATCTCAACGGCGATGGAGTTGAAGAGGTGATCGTGTTCGCAAAAGGGACACAGGAAAAACCGCTTCATATTATGATTTTTTCCAGAGAAGCAGAAAACTACCAGCTGTACGCCGCCATTGACACAACTGGAACGGCCTTTGACCGGGTGGACTATGTCCAACTGGACGATGCACCGGGAATGGAGCTGATCGTCGGGCGGCAGGTTCAGAATCAGATCCTGCGGAGCCTGTCGGTATACGGTTTTTCCGGCAGCGCCCCGGAGCGTCTGTTGACGGCTGGCTACCAAAGGTATCTGACCTGTGAGATGAACGGCGGTGACGAGAAAAAGGAAATCGTCACGCTTGGTCCCAGCGCAGCCGAGACGGATCCTGCCGCAGTGCAGGTCTATGCCATGATGCGGGGACAGCTTGCTCTGGCAGGTGAGGCCCGGGCGTCCGTTCCGATGGATCAAGTAAAGCGTGTCGTCAGCGGAAAGCTGTCTGACGGAAAACGGGCGGTGTTTGTCTCCGGCGATCTGGCAGATGAGCAGATCCAGACAGATGTGTTCGCCCTTTCCCCTGGGGGGGTTGACAAGGTGACCAGATCCGATGGCGAAAGTATGTCGGTCGGCAAGTTGGACGGAGGGGTCATCCTTCCGGAGGACATCGATCACGACGGCAGGATGGAACTGCCGGAACTGGTTGCGCTGCACCGGGCAGATCAGCAACAGCAGGAGTATGCCATCCGCTGGTACACCCTGAATTCGCAGGGTGAGGATGCCACATGGCAGTACACATATCATAATTTTTCGCAAGGATGGTTCCTTGAACTGGATGAAGCGGCGGTACCTCGCATGTGCGTCAAGCAGGACGGGGACGGTCAGTACGGATTCTACCTGCAAGAAGGGCGGGATCTGCAAAAACTATGGACCATCTATGTGCTGACGGGACAGGATCGCTCTGCTCAGGCGGCACAGGATTACCGCTTCGTTCTGATGAAGACGGATACGGTGGTCTATGCCGGGGAACTGGAGGACGCAGCGCGTCTGATGGGCGTCAATGATGAGCAGCTTCAGCAGGCGTTTCATTTGATCCAGTCCGATTGGAATACAGGAGATTTTTGAGGGGGTTACTATGAAAAAGGTATTGATTTTGGAGGATGAGGTCAATATTCGCTCTTTCGTCGTGATCAATCTGAAGCGGGCGGGATACGAAGCCATCGAAGCCGGCACCGGGGAGGAAGCGCTGCGCAAGATCAGCGAAAACCCGGATATCGGCGTGGCGATCTTGGATATCATGCTGCCGGACACCGACGGATTTGAGGTGTGCCGGAGCATCCGCGCCAATAATAAGCAGATGGGCATCATTATGCTGACGGCGAGGACGCAGGAGATGGACAAGGTCACAGGGCTGATGACCGGGGCTGATGACTATGTGACGAAGCCGTTCTCGCCTGCGGAGCTGACAGCCCGGATCGATGCGCTGTATCGCCGGATCGGCGGCGATTCCATGGCGGCATCGGAACTGCTGACCCAAGGCCCCTTCGTGATGAACACCAGAAACCACACGCTGGAAAAGGCGGGCAAGCGGATCCGTCTGACTCAGGTGGAGTATGCCATCTTGAAGCTGTTCATGCAGAATCCCGGCAGAGCGCTGTCCAGAGAGGATATCCTATCGGCGGTATGGGGCAGGGAATACGAGGGCGAACTGAAGATCGTGGATGTGAACATCCGTCGCCTTCGCATCAAGATCGAGGATGATACGGCAAACCCCATCTATATTACCACGGTGTGGGGCTTCGGATATAAGTGGGGCGCCTGATACACAGCAGGGGAGGAAGACGGGCATGAAAAAGCTGGGCGGGCTTCGCCGCAGATGGCTGACAAATACCTTCATGGTGGTGGTGCCGCTGGCGGTCGTTTGCGTGCTGCTGGTCACGGCCAGCTTCTCGGCGTATTATTACTCCGGGATGGAGTCGGATCTTCGCTACCGTGCCAAGACCACGAAGGATTATTTTGAGGACAATATCAACTTTGATTACTCCAAATTTTACCAATCCTGCGTGGATTTTACCAAAACATATGAAGAACGCAATCATATCGAATTGCAGTTCATCAATGCCTATGGGCATATGGTGGCATCTTCCTACGGTCCGTGGGCTGGGCGCACCCCCAGCACCGGCGAGATCCAAGAGGCGATGACCACCCGTACCATGTCCACCTTCTTGGGGGTAGATCCCCATACGGGGGAGCATATCATGGCGGTTTCGGCGCCGCTGATCTACCATGGCGGTGAGATCATCGGCGTGCTGCGGTTTGTGACCAGCACCCGGGTGATGAATATGCAGATCGCCTACATCGTACTGATCACGGTGTTTTTCTGCGTGGCATTCCTTACGGTGCTGCTGCTGACCAGCAACTATTACATCCACTCCATCCTTGTGCCCATTGCGGATATCACAGAGACCGCAAAGCGGATCACAGGGGGCAGCTACGGCGCGCAGATCCAGAAAAAGTACCCCGATGAGATCGGCGAATTGGCCGACGCCATCAACGAAATGTCGGTTCAGATCAACCAGAATGAAAAGACACAGACCGAGTTCATTTCCTCGCTGTCCCACGAACTGCGTACCCCGCTGACAGCCATCACCGGCTGGGGGGAGACATTGCTTTCGGGGGATCCCATGGATCCCGTCCAGACCCGCAGGGGTATGGGCATCATCCTGCGTGAGGCACGCCGTCTGACGGAGATGGTGGTGGAACTGCTGGACTTTACCCGGATCCAAGATGGACGCATGACCTTGAACATTGAGACGACAGACATCCGCGGCGAGTTTGAGGACACGGTCTATATGTACGGCAGCCGTCTGAAACAAGAGGGCATTCAACTAAACTATCAAGACAACGATGAACCGATCCCGGAGATCCCCTGTGATCCTAAGCGGATGCGTCAGGTTTTCTTGAATATTTTGGACAACGCCGCCAAGCATGGCGGCGAAGGAAAGCAGATCGATGCTACGATCTGCTGCACCGGTGATTCGGTGGTGATCCAGATCCGGGACTACGGCCCGGGCATTCCGGAGGATGAGATCCCTCTGGTGAAAAAGAAGTTTTATAAGGGTAGCTCCAAGGCAAGAGGTTCCGGCATCGGACTCGCCGTCAGCGATGAGATCGTCCAAATGCACGGCGGCGCTTTGAATCTGCAAAATGCACCGGGTGGCGGTACGCTGGTATCGGTACGGCTGCCTGTGAATCAGTGAGGCACGATAGTATGTCAGAGAAAGAAAATTGCAATTCCTGCGAACAATTTAAGACTATGATCGGCGGTCAGGCTCTGATCGAAGGGATCATGATGCGCGGCCCGGAGAAGGATGCGGTGGTCTGCCGCACCCCGGATGGGCTGGACATCCAAGTGACCGACCGTCGTCTGCCCCCGGAGCAATCCCCGTTGAGATGGCCGCTGATCCGGGGCGTATACAACTTCTTTGATGCCCAGATCACCGGTGTCAAGGCGCTGCTCCACTCGGCAGATCTATCTCCTGAGGAGGAAGTTTCGGAACCGGGGAAATTCGACCAATGGCTGGAAAAGAAACTGGGCAACGAGAAATTTCAGAAATTCCTTGTGGGCAGCGCTGTGGTCATGGGCATCGGACTGTCTGTTCTGTTGTTTTTCCTGTTGCCCATGGTGATCGGCGGGTTCTTTGACCGCTGGATCCACAGCAATGTGGGCATCAACCTCATCGAGGGTGTGATCCGCATGGGGATCTTCATGACCTATATGGTAGTTATCTCCCGGATGAAAGAGATGAAGCGGCTGTTTGCCTACCATGGAGCAGAGCACAAGACCATCCGCTGCTACGAGGCGAGACTGCCCCTTACGGTGGAGAATGTCCGCACCCAGTCAAGACTCCACCCCAGATGTGGCACCAGCTTCCTGCTGGTGGTGATGATTTTGTCCATTCTGGTGTTCAGCGTGGCATCGTCGGTGCTGCTGAGCGCTGTGCCTGCTTTGGAGGGAATGCGTGGGACGCTGGGCTACCGGCTGATCATGATGTCGTTCAAGCTGCTGCTGATCCCGCTGGTGGTGGCATTTGCCTATGAGATCAACCGCTGGGTTGGCCGCAGGGACAACTGGTTGACCAAGATCGTGACTGCGCCGGGGCTGTGGATGCAGAACTTCACCACCAATGAGCCCGATGATGATATGATCCAAGTGGCGATCACCGCAGTCAAGGCAGTTCTGCCGGAAAAAGAGGGCGCTGACGCATGGTAATGAAATATTCGGATCTATACCTACGCGCCCGTCGAGCGTTCCTTGACAAGGAAGACCCGCGTCAGGCGGGGCTGTTGGCTCGGGAACTGCTGCAATTTGTATCCGGGAAATCACAAGAGGAACTGATTGCAGACGGGGACAAGTATGCCCCGGAGCCCGTGATCCAGCAGATGGACAAGGCAGTGGAGCGGATCGTAAAAGGCGAGCCGCTGGCCTATGTGTTGGGGGAATGGGACTTCTACGGTCTGAAGTTGGTGGTCACCCCAGATGTGCTGATCCCAAGGGATGACACCTGCGCTTTGGCAGAAGCTGCCATCCGGCAGGCGCTCTTTTTAGATCCTGCCCCGAGGATCTTGGATCTGTGCACCGGCTCCGGCTGCATCGGTCTGGCCATTGCCACCCGGGTGAAGGATGCAAGGGTCACGCTGGCGGATCTTTCCCGGAGTGCGCTGGCGGTGGCGAAGAAAAATGTGACCAATCACAAGCTGTCGGGGCGAGTGTCCTGTGTTCAGGCGGATGCCATGCAGGAGCCGCCGGCATTTCTGGGGAAATTCGACATGATCGTCTCCAATCCACCTTATGTGACCACCGAGGAGATGACCCAGTTGGATGACAGCGTGAAGGATTATGAACCCCACATGGCACTATGGGGCGGGGCAGACGGACTGGATTTCTACCGGTCCATTGCCAAGCGCTACCGCAAATGTCTGAAGCCCGGCGGATACCTATGCTTCGAATTCGGCATGGGGCAGGGGAATGCGGTCTGTGACATTCTGACCCAAGAGGGCTTCGAGGTGACCGAACGGGTCATGGATTACAACGAAAGAGAACGGGCGTGCCTTGCCCGATATTGCAGGGAGGAAAACTAATTATGGCAAAGAAAACCGGCGCTTATGAGGCTCCCACACCCGCAAGCGATAAGAAAAAAGCACTGGACACGGCACTTTCTCAGATCGAGAAGAGCTTCGGCAAAGGCGCTGTCATGCGTCTGGGCGATCGTCCGGAGATGAATGTAGAGGCGATCCCCACCGGATCTCTGGCGCTGGATGCAGCGCTGGGCATCGGCGGCGTGCCCAAGGGGCGGATCATCGAGATCTATGGACCGGAATCCTCCGGTAAGACCACATTGGCGCTGCACATTCTGGCAGAAGCACAGAAGCAGGGTGGCGAAGTCGCCTTCGTGGATGCTGAGCATGCTCTGGATCCGGTGTATGCCGCTGCTCTGGGCGTAGATACGGACAATATGCTGGTTTCCCAGCCGGATACCGGCGAGCAGGCTCTTGAGATCACCGATGCCCTTGTTCGCAGCGGCGCTGTGGATGCGGTAGTCGTGGACTCGGTGGCTGCGCTGACCCCCCGGGCGGAGATCGAGGGCGAGATGGGCGATACCTTCGTGGGCTTGCAGGCAAGACTCATGTCTCAGGCGCTTCGGAAGTTGGCGGGCACCATCTCCAAGACCAACTGCGTGGTCATCTTCATCAACCAGCTTCGTATGAAGATCGGCGTGATGTACGGAAACCCGGAGACCACCACCGGCGGCAATGCGCTGAAATTCTATGCTTCCGTCCGGCTGGATGTCCGCAGAGTGGAGTCCATCAAGGAAGGCGGCAATGTGATCGGCAACAAGACCCGGGTCAAGGTGGTCAAGAACAAGGTGGCGCCTCCCTTCCGGGAAGCCCATTTCGATATTATGTACGGTCAGGGCATCGCCAAGTGGGGCGAGCTGGTGGATCTGGCAGTCCAGCTTGATATCGTGCAGAAGAGCGGCAGCTGGTTCAGCATGGGCGACGAGCGGATCGGTCAGGGCAAGGAGTCGGTAAAGGCGTACCTGCAGAGCAACCCGGAGATCGCAGACCGGGTGGAGCAGGAGGTACGGGACAATATGTACAAACTCATGGGCGGCGCTGCCCGTCCTCAGGCGAAGCCTGCGGAGAAGGCTGTGGCGGTAAGCGCTGACGATTTCAACGATGAGGATTGATTCCATCCAAGAACGCCCGGATCGGGCGGGGCGCTATGGGGTCAAGGTGGATAACGGAACGGTGCTGCGGCTTTACCGCCAGACCATCGAGGATTTTTCTCTCTATCCCGGGCTGGAGCTGACGCAGGAGCGCATGGATGCTCTGCTGGAAAGTGCAGGGGCATATTCCGCAAAAATGCGGGCGGTCCGCATTGTCTCAGCCAGCAGCGTGTCGGCAAAGACCCTAAAGCGCCGTCTCATCGACAAAGGGGAGGATCCCGGCCAGGCGCAGGCGGCGGTATCGTGGATGGAGGAACTGCATCTGGTGGATGACCGCGAGACGGCGGCGCAGATCGTCTCCGGCTGTATCGCCAAGGGATACGGTGTCCGCAGAGCAAGGCAGGTGCTGTACGAAAAACAGATCCCCAAGGACATTTGGGATGAAGTTCTGAAGGACTATCCCGACCAGACAGAATACATTGACAAGTATCTACGCGCCAAACTTCCGCCGAATGCAGACCCTAAGCTTTGCAAGCGGGCGATCGATGGGCTGATCCGCAGAGGACACAGCTACGGCGCCATCCGCAGAGCAATGGAACGCATGGGTGCGGATGCAGAAGAATTTCAGGAGGAAGAAACATGGCGATAATCGGATTTATTTCTTTGGGCTGTGCCAAGAATCAGGTGGACTGCGAACGGATGATGTATCGCGTGCAGGAAGCGGGGCATACCGTGTCCCCCCAGATCGACGGCTGTGACATTGCGGTCATCAATACCTGCGGCTTCATCGATTCGGCAAAGACCGAAGCCATCGACAACATCCTTCAGGCAGGTGCGCTGAAGGGAGCCGGACGGGTAGGGAAGATCTTGGTCACCGGATGTCTTTCCCAGCGGTATCAGCAGGAAATCCTTGACGAGATGCCGGAGGTAGACGGAGTATTGGGCACGGGTAGCTATACCGAGATCGTTCCCGCCATCGAGAAGCTGCTGCGGGGTGAGCCTGTCTTTGACTTCGGGGACATCGATGCCCCGGAGGTGGAGGTTGGACGGGTGCTGACTACGCCGGAGCATTATGCCTATTTGAAGATCGCTGAGGGCTGCGATAACCATTGCGCCTACTGCGTGATCCCCTCTCTGCGGGGCAGATTCCGCAGCCGTGGGCTGGACGAAGTGCTGTATGAGGCACGAGTTCTGGCGAGCCAGGGGATTAAGGAACTGATCGTTGTGGCGCAGGACACCAGCCGCTACGGCACGGATCTTCCCGGCGGCAAGCGGCTTCTGGCAACGCTGCTTCGGGAACTGTGCAAGATCGACGGCATCCATTGGGTGCGGCTGCACTATCTCTACCCCGACGAGATTGATGACGAGCTGATCGATACCATCGCCAACGAGCCGAAGATCGTCAAGTATCTGGACATCCCCATCCAGCATTGTAATGATGCAATTCTGGAGAAGATGAACCGTCGGGGCAACGGCGACTATCTGCGCTGGCTGCTGCCGGAACTGCGCCGCAGGATCCCCGGTCTGGTGCTGCGTACCAGCATCATCACCGGTCTGCCCGGCGAAGGAGAAGAAGAGTTTGCTGAGCTGTGCCAGTTCCTCAAGGATATGCGGATGGAGCGGGTGGGAGCATTCCCCTTCTCCCCCCAGGAGGGCAGCGAAGCCTACACCATGGACTATCCCGACGAGGATGTGGCGCTGGCAAGAGCCCAGATCGTAGAGGAACTTCAGTCCCGGATCATCGATGACTACAATGAATCTCTGGTTGGCACCGATTTGGAGGTGCTGTGCGACGGCTTTGACTCGGAATCCGGGCTGTATTATGGCCGAAGCTATGCCGATTCCCCCGATGTGGACGGAAGAGTCTGGATCGCCGCAGAGGAGCCTGTCCGGGAGGGCGAGTTCGTCATGGTTCGCATTGACGGCAATATCGACGGCGAACTGTCCGGCTATGTAGTGGAGGCATAAGACGATGACAACTGCAAGTAAGATTACCCTGCTTCGGGTGGCGATGATCCCGGTGTATCTGGTGCTCATGTATCTGAGCAAAGGGCAGCCCGGCATGTGGATGTGGACCGGACTGGTGGTCTTTATCATCGCCAGTCTGACGGATTTCGTGGACGGCTATATTGCCCGTCACTATCATCAGGTCAGCGATTTCGGTAAATTTCTGGATCCGCTGGCAGATAAGCTGCTGACCATTGCGGCCATGACCATGTTCGTGGAGTGGGGCGTTATGCCGGCGTGGGCGCTGATGATCGTGCTGACTCGGGAGTTCGCTGTGACCGGGCTGCGGCTTGTTGCGGCAGGCAACGGGACGGTGATCGCCGCCGGATGGAGCGGCAAAGTCAAGACTGCCAGCACCATGGTGGGGTTGTGCCTGATGATGGTGCTGCCCGGTGCAGCACTCCTGAGCGACATCGTCATTGCGGTGATCGTGGTCACCACGGTGTATTCCGGTGTAGAGTATTTTGCTAAGAACTGGGGCACACTGGGCTTGAGCCGCAAGTAAGGCGGTCGCTTGATTTTCGCGGGAACCCATTTTCCTTCTCCGGCGTAGGATGGTTTGAACTTGACAACCCGGGGAAGAAAATGATAGAATAGTGAAAAATTGAATACGGCGTTGATCGGAAATAGTAGTCCATGAAGCCCGCAGAGAGTCTGGGTCACCGGCTGTAAGCCCGGATGGAGGGATTGGATGAATGTGCGTCCGGGAGCCGAGACGAGAGTCCGTTGGCTTACGATACAGCCGTGAGTGATAAATGAGAGTGGAACCGCGGATATTTTTCGCCTCTTGTGCCGTATGGTACAAGAGGCGTTTTCTATATTAAGGAGGTTATATGCTTCATCTCAAGGAAACTCTTCAAGCCTACCAGAACAATGATCCGGCGGCACGCTCGAAATGGGAGATCCTTCTGCTGTACAATGGGCTGCATGCCATATTGCTGTACCGGCTGAGCCATTGGCTCTGGGGCGCTCATTGCAGATTTTTGGCAAGATTTGTCAGCCAGATCGCACGGTGGCTCACCGGGGTGGAGATCCATCCTGCGGCCCAGATCGGCAGACGGTTGGTCATTGACCACGGGACGGGTATCGTCGTTGGCGCTACCACGGTGATCGGGGACGACTGCCTGCTGTATCAAGGTGTTACTCTGGGAGGAACCGGAGTTATGCAGGGCAAGCGCCATCCCACGCTGGGTAGTAATGTGATGGTGGGCAGCGGCGCCAAGGTGCTGGGCCCCATCTTCATCGGGGACAATTCCCGGGTGGCATCCAACGCCGTGGTACTGAAGGATGTGCCGGAGAATTCCACCGTGGTGGGCGTCCCCGGCAGAGTGGTTCGGATCAACGGTGAAAAAACCGATCAGGTTCATATTCCTGACCCTGTGGCCAAAGAATTGCAAATGCTGCGGGAGCGGATCGAAATACTGGAAAATCAACTAAAGGAGAAATGAACATGTATTTGTATAATTCCCTGTCTCACAAGAAAGAACTGTTTACCCCCAATTCCGAGGATGTCGTAAAGATGTATACCTGCGGCCCTACGGTGTACCACTATGCCCACATCGGCAATCTGCGCACCTACATCATGGAGGATGTGCTGGAGAAGGCGCTGCGCTACCGCGGCTACAATGTGAAGCGGGTCATGAACATCACCGATGTGGGACACCTGTCCTCCGATGCCGACACCGGCGAGGATAAGATGCTCAAGGGTGCCAAGCGGGAGCATAAGTCCGTGATGGATATTGCGAAATTCTACACCGATGCTTTCTTCTCCGATTGCGAGAAGCTGAACATCAAGCGCCCGGATGTGGTGGAGCCTGCCACCAACTGCATCGACGATTATATCAAGATCGTCTCTGTCCTGCTGGAGAAGGGGTATGCCTATGTGGCAGGAGGAAATGTGTACTTCGATACTTCCAAGCTGGAAAAGTACTATGTGTTTAACGACCATGACGAGGATGATTTGGCTGTGGGCGTCCGGGAGGGCGTGGAAGAGGATGTGAACAAGCGGAACAAGAATGACTTTGTTCTCTGGTTCACCAAGTCCAAGTTCGAGGATCAGGCGCTGAAGTGGGATTCTCCTTGGGGTGTGGGTTATCCCGGCTGGCACATCGAGTGCTCCGGCATTTCCATGAAGCATCTGGGGGAAGATCTGGATATCCACTGCGGCGGTATCGACAATGCCTTCCCCCACCACACCAATGAGATCGCCCAGTCGGAGAGCTATCTGGGGCATAAGTGGTGCAACTACTGGTTCCATGTCCACCATCTGAATACCGATACCGGCAAAATGTCCAAGTCTAAGGGCGAATTCCTCACCGTCAGTCTGTTGGAGCAGAAGGGGTATGACCCCATGGCTTACCGCCTGTTCTGCCTGCAGAGCCACTACCGCCGCAATCTGGTGTTCAGCTGGGAGAATCTGGACAATGCTGCTGCGGCTTATGATAAGCTGATCGCCAAGATCGCTGGTCTGAACGACGAGGGGGAAGTAGATCAACAGGTCTTTGACCAGCTCAAGGAGCGGTTCTGCAAGGCGCTGGACGGCGATCTGAATACCTCCGTTGCTGTGACCAACCTGTACGATGTGCTGAAGGCAAAGACCAACGATGCCACCAAGCTGGCTGCGCTGGCGGACTTTGACCGGGTGCTGAGCCTGAACTTGATCTCCGCCGCTAAGACTCTGCGCCAGAAGCAGCAAGAGGAAGCTGCGGCTCAGGCAGATCCTGAAATCGACGCCCTTGTGGCAGCCAGAACCGAAGCCAAGAAGGTCAAGGACTTTGCAAAGGCAGATCAGATCCGGGATGAACTGAAGGCACGGGGCATTGAGATCATCGATACGCCTCAGGGCGCCAAGTGGAGACGGGTATGAAACTGCTGATCCTAGACGGCAACAGCGTCATCAACCGGGCGTTCTTCGGCGTGCGTCCCCTCACCACTCGTGACGGGCTGTTTACCCATGCGATTTATGGCTTTCTGAACATTCTCGAACGCATGGAAAAGGAAGAGCAGCCCGAAGCGGTGTGCGTTGCATTCGACCTTCACGGCCCGACTTTCCGCCACCTGCGTTATGACGGATACAAGGCCAACCGCCATGGAATGCCGGAAGAACTGGCGATGCAGATGCCGGTGATGAAGCAGGTGCTCTCTGCCATGAATATCCCCATCTACGAATGCCAAGGATGGGAAGCGGACGATGTGATCGGTACCGTGGGTAAAATCTGCGGTGAGCAGGACTGGGACTGCGTCATCGTGACCGGTGACCGGGACTCCCTTCAGCTGATCGATCAGCATGTCAATGTGAAGCTGGTCATCAGCAAGCAGGGAAAGACCACGACTACCCTCTATGATGAGGAGACCTTCCGGGGAGAATACGGCTTTGAGCCGAAGAAACTCATCGATTTGAAAGCGCTGATGGGAGATTCCTCGGATAATATTCCTGGTGTAGCAGGGGTTGGCCCCAAGACCGCCACGGATCTGCTGCTTCGGTTTGGCAGTCTGGACGGAGTGTATGCCAACTTGGAGGACAGCACCATCCGTCCCAAGCTGCGGGAGAAGCTGGAAACGGGGAAGGAGAATGCCTATCTTTCCTATGAATTGGCAACCATCCGCCCGGAAGCACCCATCACCTTTTCTCCTATGGATGCGGTGATCCGACCGCCCAACAGACAGGCGCTTTATGACCTGTTTGTCAGATTGGAATTTGTGAAACTCATCGACCGTTATCATCTTGGGGGGCAGGATGCTGCCCCTGTGATGCCCACCGGTTCCGCAGAAACGCTTCCACGGCAGGACCATCTGCCGGAGCCGGGGACACCCTGCGGCATCTATGCTGCGCCTGATGGCAGCATCGGCGTGGCGTGGGCTGAGGGTGTATGCGTCGTGACCCCCATGGAGTCCGGCTCTCTTGCGAATCTTCTGTCCGGGGGGACGGACTGGGTGGGGCATGATATCAAATCCGCCATGCATCTTCTGGCGGATCGGGATCTTCCTCTGCCGGAGTTTGCCTTTGATACGGCGCTGGCTGCTTACGACTTGAATCCCACCCAATCGGATTACCCAGTTTCTAAGCTGGCGACCAACTATCTGGGAATGTCCGTAGAGGATGGAGACGCCGCCGCCTGCGCCGAAGCGGTATGGAATCTGCGCCAGCCCTTGACGCAGGAACTGCAGCGTCAGGAAATGGAGCGGCTTTACAATGATATTGAGCTGCCCCTGTGCGATGTGCTCTACCGCATGGAGCGAGCAGGCATCGCCATTGACCGGGACAAATTGGTGTCCTTTGGGAGCATGCTCGCCCAGCGGATCGCCCAGTGTGAGCAGATCATCTTCTCCTATTCAGAGGAGCCGTTCAATATCAATTCCACCAAACAGTTGGGGACGCTGCTGTTCGAGAAGTTAGAGCTGCCCCCCATCAAAAAGACCAAGACCGGCTATTCCACCAATGCCGATGTGCTGGAGAAGCTGAAGCATCTGCACCCCATCATCCCGGCAATCATGGATTACCGGATGCTCACGAAGCTGAAATCCACCTATGCCGACGGACTCATGAAGGTGATCGGCGAAGATGGACGAATTCGCACCACCTTCCAGAATCTGGTCACAGCCACCGGGCGGCTGTCCTCCACCGAGCCGAATCTGCAAAACATTCCCGTTCGTACCGATTTGGGGGCGGAGATCCGCAAGATGTTTGTCCCCCGGGAGGGCTGTGTGCTTGTGGACGCGGACTACAGCCAGATCGAGCTGCGGGTGCTTTCCCACATCGCAGACGATCAGACCATGATCCATGCCTTTGCTTCCGGGCAGGATATCCACGCCGTCACGGCATCGCAGGTGTTCCATGTTCCGGTGGATCAGGTGACCAGCCTTCAGCGCAGACATGCCAAGGCGGTGAATTTCGGCATTGTGTATGGCATCTCTGAATTCTCTCTGTCCGAGGATATCGGCGTTTCCAGATGGGAAGCGAAGAACTATATCGATTCCTACTTGGCGACTTATTCCGGGGTGCGGGCGTATATGCGTCAGGTGGTTGCCGATGCCCGGGAGACTGGCTACACCACCACCCTGTATGGGCGCCGGCGTGCCATCCCTGAGCTCAAGAGCAGCAACTACAACATCCGTCAGGGAGCAGAGCGGATCGCCCTGAACACCCCCATTCAGGGGACGGCGGCGGATCTGATCAAGCTGGCGATGATCCGGGTGGACAAGGCGTTGAGGGAGACCTATCCTCAGGCTAAGCTGATCCTACAGGTTCACGACGAACTGATCGTGGAGTGCCCCGAGGAGATCGCCCCTCAGGTGGCGCAGCTGATGAGCCGGGAAATGGAGCATGTGGCACAGCTTCATGTTCCGCTGACGGCAGAAGCCAAATGGGGAGAAAGCTGGTACGACGCCAAATGATCGTCATAGAAGAAATGAAGTCCCGGCATATTCCCCAGATCGCCGCATTGGAACGAGAACTGTTTTCAGAGCCATGGAGTGAAAATTCCATTGCTTCGGAACTGGAAAACCCGCTGGCATTGTGGCTGGTGGCTGTGGAAGGGGACACCGTAGCCGGATATATCGGATCTCAGACGGTGATGGAGGAAGCGGATATGCTGAATCTGGCGGTGGGCGAAAAGTTCCGCAGGCAGGGGATCGGCAGGCTCCTGGTGTCGGAATTGATCCGCCGTCTGGATGCCCATAGCTTGACCCTTGAAGTCCGGGTGAGCAATGAACCGGCGAAGCGGCTGTATGACTCCATGGGGTTCATGCAGGTGGGACTGAGAAAGAATTACTATCACAAGCCGAAAGAAGATGGAATGATTCTAAGAAAGGAGTGGGGGAAGTGAATATATTGGCAGTAGAATCTTCCTGCGACGAAACGGCGGTGGCCATCGTCCGGGATGGACGGGAGGTTCTGGTGGACTGCATTGCATCCCAAGTGGATCTGCACAAGGTCTACGGAGGTGTTGTGCCGGAGATCGCATCCAGAAAGCACATCGAAGCCATCTATGGTCTGGCGGATCAGGCCCTGGAGCAGGCGGGGCTTACCCGGGCGGATGTGGATGCCGTTGCCGTGACCTATGCCCCCGGTCTGATCGGTGCGGTACTGGTGGGGGTGAATTTTGCCAAGGCGCTGGCGCTGGCGCTGGACAAGCCCTTGATCCCTGTCCACCATATCCGTGGGCACATCGCCGCCAACTATCTGGCATTTCCCGAACTGGAGCCGCCGTTTTTGTGCCTGGTGGTCTCCGGCGGGCATACCATGATCGTGCAGGTGGAGGATTACACTAAAATGCGCATCTTGGGAACGACGCTGGATGATGCCGCGGGAGAATGCTTCGACAAGGTGGGCAGAGTCTTGGGGATGCCCTATCCCGGTGGTGCTGCCATGGACCGTGCCGCCCAGCAGGGGGACGATCAGAAGTACCCGATGCCCTGCCCCAAGCCGGGCGAGAACCCCTATGATATGAGCTTTTCCGGACTCAAGACAGCGGCGCTGAATACCATCCATCACGCCCAGCAGATCCACGAGGAATTGGACATCAACAGTCTGAGCGCCAGTTTCACCCGTGCGGTGTCGGACATTCTGGTGCCCCGGGTGGTTCGAGCTTTGGAGGAAACGGGATGCCGCAAGCTGGCCATTGCCGGTGGCGTGGCTGCCAACACCCGGATCCGAAAGGACATGTTGGCAGCTGCCGAAGCCATGGGAGTATCGGTCTATCTGCCGCCGCTGAGCCTCTGTGGAGACAACGGTGCCATGATCGGCGCGCAGGGCTATTATGAGTATCTGGCGGGGAACACCGCCGGGATGGAGCTGAATGCCTATGCCACAAAGTCCATCCTTGGGGAGACCATCTGACGGAACTTAGATCCTAAAAGTGCAAAAAATGGCAGACACCGAAGTGTCTGCCATTTTTATCATGATTTTGTTGAACAAAGTGGGTTACTGGATATGGGTATGGTTGGAAATGTGGTCAGAGCAGTAGCAGTAGTAGCCGTTGCACTTGGAGCAGTAGCGGAATTCCAGTTCCGGGTTGGTGGCATCGGTTCGTCCGCAGACGGTGCATTTGTGGGTGTAGGGAGCCTGCTGGGTGGCATGGGTCGCCTCGTAAGAGCCTGCCTTGTTGAATGGGATGGTCTTGGAAGTGGGGTGGGCGGCACGCTTCACCGTCCTGCGGGCATTGACCCGCCAACTCATAGGCAGCACATTCAGCACATCCGAGCCGAAGAACAGGAAGTAGTTCCCCAGAGCGATCAGAGGGAACAGATTGTAGGGGAAGGGATTAAAAAGGCCGAAGATCACCACCAGCAGATCCAGCACTGCAAAGATCCACGCCCGAACCGGGATGATGAAAAACAGCAGGAACTGGGAATCCGGGTACATGGTGGCGTAGGCCAAGAACAGGCTCATGTTCAGATAGTAGACATCCGCCTGACCGCCGAAGATCATGCAGTACACATCCATCAGCACCACGCCGGTGAGATAAAACAGATTGAAGCGGAAGGTGCCCCAAACATTTTCCATGGCTCTGCCCAGAGAGTAGTAACACAGCAGGGTAATGGCGGTGAGCAGGATATTGCCTCCGGTATAGCACAGGGGATAGGTAAACAGCCGCCAGATCTGACCATGGAGGATGGCCTGACGGTCAAACATAAACACACGGTAGAGAATGTTGCTGGGGTCGACCATGCTCATGAATGCCATGATGGCCGAGCCGATGCTGATGTAGAGCATCAGATTGGGGATGCCCTTGTTTCGGTTGGCGAAACAGAAACGGTTAAATCGTTTTCGTAGATCCTTCAAAACAGTCACCTCGATGGAATATTGGGTATATTTTACCAGTTTGTCCCGGAAAAGTCCATAGCACAATTATGAACAATTCGTCAATGTTGGGCGACGGCGGGAAAAACACTTGACAAGCCCATAAAAAGAAAGTAGAATAGTGGCGAACTAAATAAAAGCCTTATCAAGAGTGGTGGAGGGAACGGCCCTGTGAAGCCCGGCAACCTGAGCAATCAAGGTGCTAAATCCGTCGGCTAAATCGAAAGATGAGGATTCGAGAACTGCTTAGCGCTCCGAATCGTCGGTGCGCTTTTTTAACGCGCACAGAAAGGAAATTACTATGGAAAAAAGACTCTTTACTTCTGAATGCGTGACAAACGGTCATCCCGATAAGGTGGCGGATACCGTATCCGATGCCATTCTGGACGCCTGCCTTGCGCAGGATCCCGGCTCCCGTGTGGCCTGCGAGACCATGGTCACCACCAACCTGTGCGTGATCTGCGGTGAGATCACCACCAAGGCTGATGTGGACTACGAGGCGGTGGCTCGGGAAGCCATCCGCGGTATCGGCTACATCCATGACGGTGACGGCTTCCATGCCGACACCTGCGAGGTGGTTTGCCGCATCCACACCCAGTCTGCGGATATCGCTCTGGGTACCAACGATGAGGTGGGCGGTGCCGGCGATCAGGGCATGATGTTTGGCGGTGCCTGCAACGAGACGCCGGAGCTGATGCCCCTGCCTGCTGCCATTTCCCGTGCGCTGGTGAATCGGCTGACCCGGTGCATTGCCGAGAATCCCAGACTCCGTCCCGACGGCAAGACTCAGACCTCTGTGGAATATGATGACAATGACAAGGTGGTGGGCATCGACACCGTGGTGGTGTCCGTCCAGCACAGCGCCCAGTTCCCGGTGGAGGAACTGCGGGAGTATGTCCGCAAGGAGGTCATTGCCCCCGTTCTGGAAAGCTACGGCTTCCGTCTGGAGGATGTGCCCCATGTGTACATCAACCCCACCGGCAATTTCGTGATCGGCGGTCCCAACGGTGACACCGGTCTGACCGGTCGGAAGATCATCGTGGATACCTACGGCGGATACTTCTCCCACGGCGGCGGTGCATTCTCCGGCAAGGATCCCACTAAGGTGGACCGCAGCGGTGCGTACATGGCAAGATATATGGCAAAGAATCTGGTGGCTGCCGGACTGGCAGACAAGGTGCAGGTGCAGCTCGCCTACGCCATCGGCGTGGCGGAGCCTGTCTCCGTCCGGGTGGATGCCTATGGTACCGGCAAGATCAGCGAGGAGAAGATGACCGAGCTGCTGCGTAAGACCTGCGACCTGACCCCTGCTGGGATCATCCGCAAGCTGGAGCTGAGAAAGCCCATCTACTGCGCCACCGCAAAGTACGGTCATTTCGGTGTGGAGGATCATCCTTGGGAGCGCACGGATCTGGCTCAGGAATTGAAGGAACTGGCAGACAAGATCTAACAGTCCCATCTTAATAGGAAAAGAAATACCGAAGGCGCAAAGAAACTGCACCTTCGGTATTTTTGCATGGACGGCATCCATTTCTTTTTGTTGAAATCTCTCGGCAAAATTGGTAAAATAAAAGAAAAACTGTTATGGAGGTTATATATGCTGGACTTCATCCGAATCGCCTGCGCCGTCCCTCCGGTGCAGGTTGGAGATGTTACAAAGAATACAGACGATATCTGCCGTTACATCAAGGCGGCGGACGAAGCCAAGGCGGATGTTCTGGTTCTGCCGGAACTGGCGCTGACGGGCTACACCTGTGCCGATCTGTTCTTCCAATGGCACATGGAGCGCTCGGCCATGGCGGGGCTTCAGCGGATCATCGATTTCTGCGGCGAGCATCCCAGATTGACCGTGGCGGTGGGCATCGGGCTGACCATTTGCGGTCAGATGTACAACTGCTGCGCCATCGTCTCCGGCGGTGTGCTGCGGGGTATCGTGCCCAAGACATTTATCCCCAATTACAATGAATTTTATGAATATCGGTGGTTCTCCTCCTCGTCGGATCTGACGGTGGACACGGTCTCCATGAAGGAATTGGGGTTGCGGGGGGATTACTGTGTTCCTGTGGGCAAGGATCTGATCTTCACCATTGGTGACGGCGCCAAGCTGGGTGCGGAGATCTGCGAGGATCTCTGGACACCCCTGCCCCCCAGCACATTGGCTTGTCTCAACGGTGCGGAAGTTATCGTGAACCTGTCTGCATCCAACGAGACGGTGGGCAAGCGGGAGTATCGGAGGAATCTGGTGAAGAACCAAAGCTCCCGGTGCAACTGCGTCTATGCCTATTGCTCCTCCGGTTCTACTGAGTCCACCACCGATGTGGTGTTCTCCGGTCACAGCATGATCACCCAAGACGGGTATATGCTGGCGGAGAATCAAAACCTGATCGATACGGACTATATGATCGTGCAGGATGCAGATTTGGGTGCGATCCGGGCAGAGCGTAAACGGAACAAGAGCGTCCGTGACTGCACCAGTGTCTACGGCGTTCTGGAACCTATGCGGTATGTGGACTGCGAGTGCCAGTCCCTGCGGTCAGACGGCGCGCTGTATCAGGTGGAGAAGATGCCCTTTGTTCCCCAAAGCCAAGGTGACCGCCGGGAGCGGTGCATGGATATCTTCCAGATCCAAGTCAGCGGGTTGAAGCGCCGGCTGGATGCCATCGGCACCAATGCGGTCATCGGCGTGTCCGGCGGGCTGGACTCGACGCTGGCGCTGCTGGTCACGGCGGAAGCCATGCGTCAGCTTGGACGGCCGGCAACGGATGTGTATGGGCTGACCATGCCCTGCTTCGGTACCACTGACCGAACCTACCGCAATGCCCTGCGTCTTATGGAGAAGCTGGGGATCAGCCAAAAGGAGATCAACATCCGTCAGTCGGTGCTGGCGCATTTCCGGGATATCGGACATGATCCCCAAGTCACGGACGGGACTTATGAGAATGCCCAGGCGAGAGAGCGCACCCAAGTGCTGATGGACTATGCTTCCATCGTCAACGGTATCGTGATCGGCACCGGGGATCTCAGCGAATTGGCATTGGGCTGGTGTACCTATAACGGCGATCACATGAGCATGTATTCTGTCAATGGTACCATCCCCAAGACGCTGATGCAGGAGATGATCCGTGCCATTGCCGATACTCCTGCCTTTGCCGGTGTTCGGGAGATCTTGGGCGATATTCTGGATACCCCCATCAGCCCGGAACTGCTCCCGCCGGATGACTCCGGCAAGATCGCCCAGCAGACCGAGGATCTGGTTGGTCCTTATGTGCTCCATGACTTCTTTCTGTACTATATGCTGCGCTATGGTGCCGAGCCTGCGAAGATCTATCTGCTGGCCTGCCGGGTATTTGCGGATGAGTATGCTCCGGATACCATCAAAAAATGGCTGCGGGTATTCTACCGGCGGTTCTTCTCCCAGCAGTTTAAGAGAAGCTGTCAGCCCGACGGAGTCAAGGTGGGCAATATTTGCGTCAGCCCCCGTGGGGATTGGAAAATGCCCAGCGAAGCAAGCTGCCGCACTTGGATGGAGCAGATCGACAAGCTTTGATATAAAAATCCAATGCATATGAGAAAAGAGGCATGGCTGCAAGTCATGCCTCTTTTTTGTCAGATTACTTAGAAATGTGGAAAGAATCCCGAAGTTCACAGCAAAAGCGGTTGGATCTGCTTATGCTCCAGAGCAAGGACCAGGGTTTGGGGCAGCCGGTCGAAATCCGCCACCAGACTGGTGGGCTTCTCTTGGGGATCATCCTGCCCAAAGGGGACGAAGAAATAATGCTTGCGGCTTAATAACCTGCCGATGTTTTCGGCGGCTGCCCCCAGACCGTCGTTGGTGGAAACGGCGATCACCACAGGCCGCCCGTTTCGCAGATGACTTTTGGCGGTCATAGTCACACTGGTGTCTGCGATGCCGTGGGACAGCTTTGCCAATGTATTGCCGGTGCATGGGGCAATCACCAGAGCATCCAGCAGCTTTTTGGGGCCGATTGGTTCTGCCTGAGGGATGGTAGACAGGGGCTCACGGCCGCAGATCTGAGTGATTCGACGGATCAGGCTGTCTGCGCTGCCGAATCGGGTATCGGTCTGCGTGACGATGGGGGAGAGAATGGGGACGATCTCATAGTCCTGTGCCAGCTTTTCCAGAACAGGCAAGACTTTGGCATGGGTGCAGAAAGACCCGGTCAGGGCAAATCCGATGGTCATATCACAGCGCTCCTTTCAAGTGACGGGCAACGGTTTGGGCAATGAGACGGCCGGAGGCCTCCGGCTTTTTCTTGCCGGGCAGTCCCCGGCCGGACTCTGTGCGTTCCGCCGGAAGAAATGTACCGGATGCCAGTTCCAGAAGATAGCAGTCCGGGCGCAGTTGAGAAAGCTCTCTGGCGGAGAGGATCACGGCAGGTGCGGTATTCACAACACATCGATACATGGATAGATGCTGGGGCAGATAGCGATGGTAACCCAGTGCTTCCAGCATGGCAGAATCCTGTGGAGCTCTGGCATATATGCTCACCGGGACACCAATGGAAGCCAACAGCTTGGCAAGTGCTTTTCCGATGCGTCCCCAACCGAGTATGAGAATGGGACAGTCCTGAAAACGCTCCGACAGATGAGGAAGGATCATGCCGAGCGCCGCCTCTGCGGTGATGGCAGCATTCTGCGCCACATAGATAGGATCCTGCAATAGGTCGATTTTGCGTGGGATATGATCCGGCAGCACTCCGCCCACAACAAGATCATTCCGAAATGGAGCAAGATCCAGATCAGCGGGGGTCGGTACAGGCAGCAAAATGGCATCAGCATCTGTTGCGGATGGAACCGTTGTGATCCCCTGCGCTACCAATGCTTGGGCGGCATGGGAAAGAGCCGGGGATAGGCGGGGAATGTAGACAGATATTTCGTTCAAAGAAAAACCTCCTTTTCCACTCATAAAATATGTATGGGAGCGTCGACATGTGCAGACTTGATTTTTACCACGCAATCTGTATAATAGTTCATAAGAGGTGAGATTATGCAGAGACTAGGTTTTATTCATGATATGCTGGATGTAAAAGTGCTGATCCTGTATGTGGCGTCCCGCGCTCACTATCCTATGACGATGCAGGAACTTTATGAACTGTGTTATCAGGATGAGTGCCTGAGTTACTTTGATGTCTGTACTGCGATCCCGGAGATGGTCAAGACCGGTCATCTCGTTGAAACGGAGGATGGCAAGTATCAGATCACGGAAAAAGGGAAAGAAGATGGAGAACTGACGGCTGATTCCATTGCCTTTACGGTAAAGCAGAAGGCGGAAAATGCGGTGGAGAAATTTAACCGTCAGATCAAGCGGAGCAGCTTCGTCAAGACCAAGGTCACGCCAAGAGAGGGCGGGGATTACTCTGTTGTCATGACGCTGGATGACCAATTCAGCAATCTGATGACATTGGAGTTGGTGGCGCCGGATCAGCGGCAGGCAGTTCGTCTTGGGCGAATGTTTGAGAAGAAAGCGGAGACCCTGTATAACACGGTAATGAACGAACTGCTGGCTGCGGAAGAATCTTTGGGAGAATGATACAGCAGCCCTTGCCGATTTTTGGAAATCGTGGTATAGTCCAATTACACCGATTCAACGGTGAAAAGAAAGGAGTGCCGCGTATGAAATTCCAATACAGCGAAAAGAAAGTTCGACTCCCTGATAAGGTTCATGACTATGCCGAAAAGAAGGTCATGAAGCTGGCGCGTTTCTTTGATGACGATGCGGAGGCACTTGTCGTCTTCTCAGTAGAGAAGAACCGCAATAATGTAGAACTTACTGTGCGTGGGGCGGGCACCTTGTTCCGTGCCAGCGAATCCACATCCGATATGTTTGCATCCATCGATGCGGCTGTAGGCACCATCGAAGGGCAAATCCGCAAGAATAAGACTCGGCTGGCCAGACGGCTGCGGCAGGATGCCTTTGTTCGTCAGGTGGACGAAACTTCTTTCGCTCCCGATGACGAAGAGGACAAGCTGGAGTTGGTTCGAGTGAAGCGGTTCTTCATGAGACCCATGCGCCGGGAGGAGGCGATCCTTCAGATGAATCTGCTGGGACACACCTTCTTCGCGTTCCGCGACGAGGATGCGGGCGGTGC
Source organism: uncultured Clostridia bacterium (assembly GCA_937890525.1). GTDB lineage: Bacteria > Bacillota > Clostridia > Oscillospirales > Oscillospiraceae > Faecousia. The sequence goes on from CALADI010000003.1 coordinate 65,182, forward strand.
ATTTGCTGTCGTCTACAAGAGAAATGACGGCGGCTATGGATTGATCGAGGATGAGCAATAATCGATAGTATTAGGGGGGCTCCGAAAGGAGTCCCCTAAAATTTTGCAAAAATGTAAAAATAGCGCTTGACAAATGGAAGAGGGCGTGGTAAGATATCTGAGCGCTCGAGAGAGCG
>CALADI010000004.1 GCA_937890525.1 uncultured Clostridia bacterium
ACCCCCATAAGAGACTGTTTCTTTTTTCACTGTCTCTTATGGGGGTAGCATATCACTCTGGGGCTGTGGCGGTCTTTTTCGTTCTCAGTTCTTCTCAAACTCTCTTTTTTATGCGTTCGATTATGCCACATTACGCATCATTCGCAATCAATGGAGGTAATGCCCCCCTGATTCTTTACTGTTTTTGACTTGGCAAAGCTGGCTCGGTGTTTCGCCGACTCAGGTCATACCTCCCCCCTGATCTAGGGGACAGGTTTTGACAGGTGGCGCCAGAGTGTAAAGGGGGAAGCAAAATGCGACGCCCTTGGCGATCAGTCCGTAGCCACACAGGGAACAACTGAATAACGAACCGCTATTCAGATGCCGCCCCATAAACAAAAGCGGATCTTTTTTCTGGGCAATTTCTGGAATCTTCTGGAAGTTTCTGGAAATTAACTGATGTTCCAAATCGGAACACCGGATCAAAGCGAACCGTGGTTCGTTGGCAAGGATGTGGCTGAGGTGCTGGGGTATAAAAATACCAAAGATGCACTTTCCTGTCATGTTGATGCTGATGACAAATAGCAAAACGATGGGGTAGCGTTTCACGACCCCATCGGAAGGGAACAGTACCCAACGATCATCAACGAATCCTGCCTTTACTGCTGATGCTACGAAGATGGAGTCCCCAGACAGGACTCCACCTTATGCAGCACGGAACCATCTAAAGTCGTGAAACACGACCTTAGCCGTTCCGCCGGCAGGTTTTCCTCTAGCTGTAGCTGAGATCGCATTTCACGATCCCAGCCGCCGGCGGATTTTGCTACTTTTCTTCCTTTTTGCAGAATATTTCGGAGTTATTCCAAGATCTGCTGAGTGACAGCAGGCAGAGGGAGGGGCGAAATCCTCACCCCTTGGGGGTGGGGTAACGAATCGTTACACCATCACAACGCCCCGAAGCCGATAATTGCGGCCGGGTTTCTTACCAATGTCGTATATATGGCCTTGCGCCATTTCCACAATACGCCCGCCGGCGGCTTCGTCTATGTCCACCAACTCAGCCGGCGTCCTCTCGGTGGAGATGATGGTGGGCAAGTGCTTGGTATATCGATAATTCACGATGTCGAACGCAATGTTGACATCCGCAGCAGGTGGAACGTATGAACCATCAGGCCCTTTGCTGACCTTGAACAAATCATCAATGAACAGAATCGGGGCTTCCTGATACTTCTTGAGTGACTCAGCCTGAATGGCAGGTTCCTTCGCTTTCCCCTTCAGCTCCCGAACATCCTGCCGCCATGGCATATAGATCACAGTTTCGCCAGCTAAGAGAAGCTGCCGACATACTGCGGTGCAAAGGTGAGTCTTGCCGCTGCCGCTTTGCCCGCAGAAAAGAAGCCACCCGTTCACATTGTCGGCATAGTCCATAGCCCCCCGCTTTACGATAGTTTGCCAACTCTCCGTGTCCTTGTACGCATCGAATGTCCAGTCTCTGATAACTTCACGGAGCCCGGATTTTTCCATTTTCAGGACACACTTGCGAATCTTCATACAATCACAGTCATGAAACGCTATGTTACCGTCCTCCTTTGGGATTGCACTATGCCCACGGTTCAAACATCTAGGGCAGTCGTAGCCAGTCAAGTCACCCTTCTTCTTGTTGTATGCATCAGCTTTGACCTTGCCGAGTTCCACAGGATCAAACGACTGTGCCGACTGTCCAAAGGGGTTTAGGTTCAGTTTTTCCATCATGTTCTTTGCGCTCCTTTCTATTCCAGCTTCTAACCGCTGCCTTCCAGTCCTTCATAGGGTTTTTACCTACCCGCCACCCGTTTGCGGTGTAGTAGTCCACAAAGCGCTCTGGGTCGATGCAATAGCCGTTTTCGGTGCAGAAGGATCTAACATCATCTGTACTAGGTGGGGAAAACTTCGGGCGTGTGGGCGGCTTTGCCGCTATATTCTCCTCACCTATACTAGACTTATCTAACCTAACCTTACCTAACCTAACCTCGGTTTCCATTTGGTTAACCGTTGGTTGACCATTGGTTGACCCATCCCCCAGAACGACAGAACATTCACCATTAAGTAAGCTTTTATAAACACTTTCGTGGTATCGGTCTTTCCGAATTTGGTTGTTGATATGCCAATCGAGAATATGGGAAACGAAATCATCATTCAGGACCCGGACAAATCCTTTACTAGCAAGCACCCGGAGATCATCTTCGGTTGCCCCAGTTTTTCGCATTACCCCAAAGGCTTCAACGCACCCATCGTCATCCGCCTCCATACCAAGATCAAAATACAAAAGTCTAGATGTTGGCGGCATTCTGAGGAAGCGGGCGCTGCTGATAACTGTTTTCGAAAACATTCGCCGTTCAGCCAACTTTGTCACCTCCTCTGATTGAATACCGGGCAAAAGTGACGGCTTCCCCATAGCGGTTTTTCTCCTCGACCATTTCCCGGTCAATAGGCACGCCTTCACGCCTTAGATCGCTGATCCGGGCAGCCAGTCTCATGATCCCGTATTCTCCCATAGCTTCCAAGCTGCTGATGCTTCCGTGCTCCTCCATGTGGCGGAGGACTCTTTCACATTGGGTCATAGGCAAGCCCTCACACATTGACCCGGCGAATAAGAGAGTCCGCCGGCGGGGCGGGCTCATTGTCTGCACCGTCCGCACATTGCAGGAACCTTACAAGGTTCGGATAAAAGAGAAGCGCCTTCTGCCCAACCTTTCGGGTAGGAACTGCGCCAGTTCTCACCCATCGGCGAAGGGTATACTCAGAAATGGGGTAGCCCTCTGATCTGGCACGCTGAACAGCTTCACGGATGGTCACGACATCAGGCATCAGATCACCCCCTGTCTCTCGTGGGCCAGACGCTCAATAGCATCCAGAATCCGCTTCTTTTCTTTCGGGGGCAACTCCTTTCGGAGCTTCCGGGAAAAAGCGGATTCATTCATGCCGATTGCCTCAGCAACCTCCCACAATTTCAACCCACAACCGCCTGCTGCATTTCTGATTTCTCTGTTGTTCATTTTAATTCTCCTCGTTTCGTGAAATTTCGTTTTGAATTGTATTGACTTTATCGTTATCTGCTACTATACTAATTCTAGCAAACAACCATATTGCTTGCAACCACATTCAACTATTATTGATGATCATTGCTTGTCAATAATTATTTAGCAGCAAACAACTTCGACAGGAGGTATCCGATGTTTACAGAAGAGTTCCTCGCCCAGCTTCCAGCATCCATCCGCAGGCGACTTATAGACAACGAAACTGCGTGCGTCAAGCAGATCATGGCCCACTTTTTTGATGATACTGAATCATTTCTATATGAGAGTGCCCCTGCCCGTTGCTTGCCGGATTATCACGGAGATTATTTCACAATTAACCTAAAGAATAATACCTTAGGCTATGCACTGACATCCTTATTGAACATTGATTTTGAATCTGTTTCTGAAATTATTGCAGATCTGGAATGGGAAGATAATGCCGATTTGTATGACGATCCTCCGATAAACTACGAAGCAATATATAGCAGGTTATTGTCAGTTAGTGATATTTTCATGTTTTACTTGCCTTCAGAGTGGAAAGTGTGGCTGTATGATTTGGCATCATTGGTCGATGGTGTCGCTGGTGCTGTCTCTGCTCTAAAAAAATATATTGCTTTCTGCAATAGGAGAGATGTTACATACACCGGGCAATTCTTTAGATTCCTTATTTCCAACGGGTATTTTGATATCGATCCTCTAATTTTCATGCCATTTGAAGAAGCCATCTCTTTTGAGGGATTATTTGATACTAGCGGAGAGCTTACTTCTGATTTAGACGAAATTTACAATGCTTTCACGCGTGGTTTTAATCCTTGTACCGCCGGCAGTAATTGTTATATTTTAGGGGCAGAGGATAGGCTACGGGAAATTGCTCTTGTTTCCTTTTTTGACATTGGAAGTCGTGGGAAAACCATTCGCCAGTGCAAAAACTGTGGAAAATACTTCATCCCCATCAAAAGAGCAGATACGCTATATTGCGATAATCCAAGCCCTGAAGCGCCAGAAATGACTTGTAAAGAATACGGCAGCCGGCGGCTATGGTATGAAAGGCAGAAAGACGACGAACTTGCCACACTTTCTAGGAAGATTGCATCAGCCAAGGGAATGCTGGCCAAGAGAAACCCCGATATTTCGGAATATGCAGAGTCTTATGAGTATTTCAAGAAGCAGCGGCTTCTTTGGATGAAAGAAGTCAAAGCTGGACACAAGACCAGGGAAGAATATAGGGAGTGGCTTCTTTATATGCAGTCCCAGAAGCGGATAAAGGAGGCAAGTAATGGCAACGATAGAGAAGCTAGCAGGTAAGAATGGCGTGTCATATCGCATCACTGTGTATAGCGGATTTGATACGACAGGGAAGCGCATACGCCACAGAACCACCTTTAAGCCTGCCGCCGGCATGACAGCACGGCAAACAGAAAAAGCCGTCCAAAGGGCGGCAGCGGACTTTGAGCGAAGCATTGAGCAAGGATATGCTCTAGATAACAAGCAGACTTTCGCAGAGTATGCGGAGTATGTTCTGGAGCTTAAGGAGCGAACAGGCGTTCGGCCTCCTACGCTAGATCGATACCGGGGACTGCTGATCCGAATTAACGCTGCAATCGGCCACATAAAGCTAACAGACCTTCGGCCACAGCATTTGAACAGCTTTTACAAGAATCTTGCAGAGCCCGGAATGCGGCGAGGGGAGGGGAGCGCAAGGGCATGTGTAGATATGCCTGCGTGGCTAAAAAAGAACGGAATCAGCCGTGCAAAGCTTGCAGAGAAAGCTGGCATTTCTGCTGTGACAGTAGGCGTGGCAGTAAAGGGCGAGCCCATAAAAATAGAAAAAGCCCAGGCGCTTGCCCAGGCTATGAATAAGAGATTTGAGGAAGTTTTCAAAGCAGAGAAAAATATGGAGCCGCTGGCAGATAAAACTGTTTTGGAACATCATCGGCTTATTTCTACCATTTTGACACAGGCAGAAAAGGAAATGCTTGTCCCATACAATGCGGCAGCCAAAGCAACGCCACCCAAGGTTGAAAGACATGAACCTAACTATTTTCAACCAGAACAAATAGCGGTCATTTTGGATGCCTTGGAGCAAGAGCCGTTAAGGTGGCAGTTGATTACCCATCTGTTGATTGTCACAGGCTGCCGGCGGGGTGAAATTATGGGCCTGCAATGGGAGAAAGTAGACTTTGAGCACAGTCGAGTGAAGATTGATAAGTCCTTAGTCAGCTCCAAGGAGAAAGGCGTATATCTGGGAAACACCAAGACAAGTGATGTGCGCTATCTGACCTTGCCAAAGGAAACCATGGATCTGTTGCGGCAGCACAAGCGGGAGCAGTTGCGCTTACAGCTAGCTAACGGTGACCGCTGGCAGCATACCGGCTTTGTTTTTACAACTGATAATGGCGATCACATGAACCCGGATAGCATTACCGGCTGGCTTGCAGACTTTTCCGAGCGCCACGGCCTGCCACATATCAACCCGCACGCATTTCGTCACACGGTAGCATCTGTTTTGCTGGCGAATGGTACAGATATAGTGACGGTATCAAAGCAGCTAGGCCATGCGAATGTGAACACAACAGAAAGCTTTTATTCCCATATCATCGAGGAGAATAAGGCGAAGGCATCAGAATGCATCGCCGAAGTTCTTTTAAGAAAGAAGGCATAGTTACTGATCGGTGATCTGGTCTGAGTGACCCAGAAATACAGATTTAGACCCAAGTGACCCAAAAGTGACCCAAAAGAGCACTTGGAGCATTTTGAAAAAGTCCATAAAATTAGAAAAAACCCGGTATTCATAACGAATACCGGGTATTTCTATGGTTGCGGAGGCAGGACTCGAACCTACGACCTCCGGGTTATGAGCCCGACGAGCTTCCAACTGCTCTACTCCGCGATATTTGGCGCTCACTCTTGAGTGCCTGTATATAATAACACCGACACGGGCTTTTGTCAACCCCTATTTTTATTTTCCGGAAATTATTTTATGAGTATGCGAAATGCCCCTGCCGGGGGGGCGGCAGGGGCACACAATGGCATCACTTTTTCTTGAATACGATGGCGGCACGGGAGGGGAGGTAGCACTGGAAGCCCAGACGGCCGTCACTTTGCACCCGGGAGGTGTAGACATAACTGGAGTCGATCCGCTGGTTACCGGCAAATGCTTCGTCATCGGTGGAGAGAACGACCTTATAGTTCCCGGACTTGGGCATGGGCAGCTCATATCCGTCATAGGAACGCTGGGGGTGGAAGTTAAATACAAAGATCAAGTTACCCTTGCGGTAGGAAATGACCTTATCTCCGTGGTTCAGCAACAGAAGCTCCGTTGCCTTGTCCAGCAGGCGCTCTTCCTTCAGCAGATGCACCATGGCCTTGTCAAAGGCGTTCAGATTGGCATAGTACAGATCCTTGTTGTCCACGAGACTCCATTGCCGGCGGCAGTAGTGGTAGCTCCATCCGTTGCCTTCACGGGGGAAGTCGATCCACTCCGGATGTCCGAATTCGTTGCCCATGAAATTGAGGTAGCCCTCTCCGGCGCAGGATGCAGTGATGAGCCGGATCATCTTGTGCAGGGCAAGCCCCCGGTCGATGGTGGGAGTCTTGGGGAACAGGCGGGACATTCCGGTGTACATCTCCGCATCGCACAGGCGGAACATGATGGTCTTATCTCCCACCAGGGCCTGATCGTGAGATTCACAGTAGCCGATGTTTTTCTCCTTGGGACGGCGGCTGGTCAGCTCATACCACATCTTACCCAGATCCCAATCATCGTCCTTCTGCTCCTGCAGGGTGCGGATCCAGAAATCAGGCACGCCCATACTCAGCCGGTAGTTAAACCCGATGCCGCCCTGACGGATAGGGATACACATACCGGGCATACCGGACATATCTTCGGCAATGGTGATGGCGTTGGGGTTGATCTGATGCACCAGTTCGTTGGCCAGCTGAAGATAGGTAACGGCTTCGGTATCGGTATTCATAGAGAAATACATATCATAGTTGGAAAACGCGCTACCAAGACCATGGTCATGGTAGAGCATGGAGGTGACGCCGTCAAAGCGGAAGCCGTCAAAGTGGAAGATCTCCATCCAGTATTTCAGATTGGACAGCAGGAAGTGCAGGACTTCATTCTTGCCGTAGTTGAACAGCTTGGTATCCCACGCCTGATGGTTGCCCTTGGCGCCGCTGTGGAAGAACTGGTAGTCGGTGCCGTCGAATTCGTTGATGCCTTCGGCGGTATTCTTCACCGCATGGGAATGCACCACATCCAGCAGCACGGCGATGCCCATGGAATGGGCGGTATCGATCAGCTCTTTCAACTCGGCGCTGTGCCCGTAACGGGAGGATGCGGCAAAGAAATTGGACACCTGATATCCAAAAGAGCCATAGTAGGGGTGCTCCATAATGGCCATGATCTGGATGGTGTTGTATCCCTGATCCTTGACTCTGGGGAGGATGTTCTCACGGAATTCCCGGTAAGAACCGACTTTGCCCTCTTCCTGCGCCATTCCAATGTGGCATTCATAGATGAAAGGGGTCTTTTCCGGGCGGAAATTGGCATCAGTCCAAGGAAAGAGCTCCAGAGTTTCCTCGAGTTCGGCGCACCAGCTATTATCATGGGGATCCTGCACCACACGGGTGGCGTACAGGGGGATCCGCCGCAGAGTCTGCCCGTTATGTATGACGATGGTCTGCACCCGCTGCCCCGGGGTCAGTCCGCTGCTGGCGGGAATGGCAAGTTCAAACACACCTCCATCCAAAGGCTGCATGGGGCAGGCGGTGAGATCCCAGTGGTTGAAGTCACCGGTGAGATAGACCGCATCGGCCGCAGGCGCCCATTCCCGGTAGATCCATCCGTCCTCGGTACGGTGAAATCCGAAATAGTGATGGGCATTGGCAAAATCGGACAGGGTTTTTCCCCGCTTGACAAGCTCCTTGTGCTTCTTTTTATATAGGTTCATGCGCAGGTCGATATCCGCTTCATAATTTTTGAGGATAGGGTCATAGTTCAAGATTTGATAAGACATTGCGTAGCCTCCCTGTATAACAGTTGCAATCAACTTGCATAATGGGGTCTCCTGAGGCTATTCTAACGAATCGGGCGTGTATTGTCAAGGAACACGACCTGCGGAAAAGTTTGAAAAGTTCCAAGAAATGCGGATAAAATCATGATTTAGGTAGAAATTCACAAACTTTGTAGAGAAATTTTGGTAGATTATTGCGCTGTGTGCATAGCTTTTGGCATCGGAAAAAGAGCGGATTTCCGTCTCTGAGCTGCAAAAAGACCCCACAGAGCCGGTGTATCCGACCCTGTGGGGCAAAGATCCTGTACATACCGTCAGCGCAGCCGAAGCAGCTTTTCCCACAGGGGACGGCGCTGCTCACAGGTCATGGATTTGACGGTGTCCCGCAGAATGGGATAGAATTCCCCTGCGGTGTTGACCGGCCCGATCCCGGACAGCAGCCAGCTGCAGTTGGGAATGTGCAGGTTATCAAATCGGGCGGCAAGCTGCTTGTCCACTCCCATGGCGATGGCGAAGGGGGCAAGCTCATAATAATAGTAGGGATTGGTGCGCAGAATGCGGATCAATTCGGCTTTGCTGACCTTCTTCATATGACGCCGCAGCCCCAGAAGATCCTGATAGATCCGCTTGCCGTTTTCGCTGCGCTTTCCGCCGTAGGCGGCAGCCAGCCCGGCAAACAGACTCCATAGGATCAGGATCAAGGCGTAGTTCAGACAGCCGCAAAGCAGACCGACCAGCAAAACGATGCCGCAGCAGATCCCGCAGGCGTAAAGCTCGGCCCGATCCCGCAGGTGCAGGCAGCTCATACCGGACTGGATATGCCAGCTGCACCAGACGCAGATCCCGCCCAGCAGGAGCAGGAAAATCACCCGCCACAGCGCAGATGTGACGATGGCATCTGCCATGGCTAGTCCGGAAAACAGTCCGACGAAACAGCTCAGAACACGAAAAATGGTGGGATTTCCGCTTTTTGGCAGATACCCGGCACTATATCGGCGGGACAGGGCGGCAGCCTTCTCGCACTGCTTGGCAAACCGGAAGCTGGAAGCGTCCACCATCTCGGCCTTGGAGAACAGGGATTTGAAGACCCGCTGCTCGAATACGCTGCGTTCGTTGCCCATCTCCATCTTACGGTAGAGGAACACCCGGCCCTGCTCGTCCAGATGGATGACCAGATAGCCAAGCTGTGCCCAATGCAGCACCATCATGGTGAGATCGGTACCCTTGTGTACCAGATAGCTGCGGGCATTCCCGGCACCGATCCCTTCCGGCGGGGTAGAGCGATGGACAGGGAGCAGAGGGAGACACCCCATGGTCAGCAGCCAGTAGACCAGCGCCAGCAGGGCACTTACCCCCATGGCGATCTGGAAGAGCAGAGCGCTGCCTCCAACAGAATGGGGCTTGATGAACATGCCCTCCGGGGACTGGATCTGCAAATGCAGCGTCTCAGAATCCTTCAGGGGGGCATTTACCGAGCCGGAGATCACGGCACCGTTGACCGTTGATGTAATGTTGCGTTCAATATCCTGATCGTGGTAGCCGCTGGAGAAAGAGGGGACGGCGTCGAATACATCCGGCATGGTCACGGAGAACTCTGCACGCTCTACCGGGTATTTGAATCCGGTGAGCAGGGGGACAGAGACGAACTGGTTGCCGTCGTCATCGGTTTTCAGCACGGAGTCCACCGTATAATGAACGGTGATGGGGAAGGTTCCGGTCAAGCCGCTCAGAGAGCTGAGGTTGATGCAGGTGATGCCGCCGGATTGGGTCAGGCTGGCATTGGCGCCATTCAGGGTGACGGCAGAGACATTGGAACCAAGAGGGAAAATCAGATCATCCACCGGCTGTTCCAGACGAAGGGTGGCATTGGTGGTGATCTGGCAGCTTCCGTTCTTGGCGACGGAAGCGGATACCGTTACCTCTGAGGCTGCATTGTCGGCATAGACCGGCAGCGCAAGAAGTACGCAGCAAAGCAATACCGCAAGGATGCGGCGCATAGGAACACCTCCTGTGAAAGCATGAAAGGGTCGGCCCCTAGGACGGATCGTCATAGCAGTTCTCCCCACAGTCCGTCCTCATGTACCCGCAGGATCTTTACAGGAAGGACTTGATTTTGCAGATCCTCGCCTTGGGCGTAGATGCGGATGGAATTGGGAGCGTGACCGGTGAAACAGCCGTTTTCCTCGGTCTCGAACAGTACCGGGTATACATTGCCAACCATGCTCTGCCGGTAAGTCAGATTCATTTCCCCGGCAACGGCGATGGCTTGGCGGCTGCGGTCTTCCTTCACCGCATTGCCCAGCTGCCCGGGCATTTTGTCCGCCGGGGTGCCGGGACGGCGGGAGTAGGGGAAGATGTGCATATCGGCAAAGCCGCACCGACGGATGAAAGCAAGGCTCTGGTCGAATTCCTCCTGAGTCTCTCCGGGGAAGGCCACGATCATATCGGTGGTCACGGCGCACTCCGGGAAATACTCCCGCAGAAGACAGACGCTCTCGTAGTAGCGCTGGGTGGTGTATTTGCGGCGCATCCGCTGCAAGACGCTGTCACAGCCGGACTGCATGGACAGATGGAACTGGGGACAGAGGTTGGAATAGCGGGACATGGTCCGGCAGAAGTCCCGGTCGATGATCCGGGGCTCCAACGATCCCAACCGCACCCGCATATGGGGGACGGCTTCACAGACTGCTGTGAGCAGATCAGTGAGGGGGGGCTTGCCCGGCAGATCTGCCCCCCAAGAGGCAATCTCGATGCCGGTGACCACCAATTCTTGATAGCCGTCGGATGCCAACTGCTGTGCCTGACGGACAGCCAGTTCCACCGGGGCGGAACGAACCGGACCGCGGGTATAGGGGATGATGCAGTAGGAACAGAAATTGACGCATCCGTCCTGCACCTTCAGCATGGCGCGGGTGCGCTGCACCAGACCGCCGGCGGGCAGAACCTCAAAATCCCTGCGCTTCATAGCTTGATCAATCTGGCAGCGCTTGCCCCGGTCGGACATGGCTTGCTCCACCATATCCACGAAAGCTTCCCGTCCGGCAGAGCCGGAGACGACATCTGCATCCAGCGCCTCCACCGCCTCCGGGGCGTGCTGGGAATAGCATCCGCAAACGCCGATGACGGCATCCGGGTGCTCCCGGCGGCAGCGGCGGATCACCGCCCGGTTCTTCTTGTCAGATACGGCGGTGACGGAGCAGGTGTTGATGATATAGGCGTCGCAGGCGGACTCGAAGGGGGCGATTTGATGCCCCCGGAGCCGGAAAAGCTGCTCCATAGCCTGCGTTTCATATTGATTGACCTTGCAGCCCAAGGTATAGAATCCAATTCTCATAAAAAAATCACCATTTTATCGTGAAAGTGTTATCGTTCCCCGGAGCGCTGAGCGCCCGGGCAGACATCCTATTGGGATAGTCTACACTATTATACATGAATCGAAGGGAAATGTACAGCATTTTCGACGCCTTTCTTACGGAAAGATGCCCCAAGGCGGTGCAGATTAAAAATTCTTAAAACCCTACCATTTCCCATAAAATGTGGTACAATCATAAAAACGAAGGAGGTCGATGGAATGGATGACAAAATTCGGATCCTTGCGGTGGACGATGAGCCGGATCTTCGCACCCTGCTGAAGATCCTTCTGACCAACAGGGGCTACGAGGTGCTGGAAGCCGCCAGCGGTGACGAAGCAGTGGAGCAGATGCAGAAGAATCCCGGGGTGGATCTGGTCATCATGGATGTGATGATGCCGGGGCTGTCCGGGGTGGAAGCCTGTGCCAAGATCCGCAGCTTTTCTCCGGTGCCCATGCTGTTCCTCACCGCCAAGACTCAGATCACGGATAAGGTGGAGGCCTTCGATGCCGGCGGAGATGACTATCTTGCAAAACCGTTTTCCCAGAGCGAACTGATGGCGCGGGTGGAATCCCTGACCCGCCGCTATCGGGTATACAAGGGCAAGCGGGAGGATGCCGGCGGAGAGCGGCTCTATGTGGACGATCAGAGCGGTGTGGTTCGGGTCAACGGCAAGGATGTAGATCTGACGGACAAGGAATACGCCATCCTGCTGTTCTTCTACCGGCACCGTGGGCAGATCTTGGATGTAGAGACGGTATACGAGGGGGTATGGGGAGAGCAGTTCCTGCCCTCGTCCAATAACACGGTGATGGTGCACATTCTGAATCTGCGAAAGAAATTGGAAGAGGATCCTGCCAATCCAAAGCTGATCCGTACCGTATGGGGAAAGGGGTATCGGTTTGGCTAAGGGGAAGAAGGGCTGCTCGCTGATGGTGAAGCTGACGGGGGTCATGTGTCTGGCGGCAGTTCTGGCGCTGGTGATCTTCTGGACGGTGCGCTATGTGGGTGCGGAAGTGGTGGACCGATGCTATATGTCGGAGCAGGCGGTGAATGCAAGACTCACCAAACAGATCGGTTCTTTCCGGGAGTTTGTGCGCAATGAGCAGATCAATTCTACGGACATCTATGCCATCGGCGCATGGAACCGGGAGCATCCATTTACCCAGCTCACCATTGTGGGACTGAGCGCTACGATCAAATCCGATGTCAGCGGCGCGGAATTGGTGGCAAATGACTCCGGTCTGGTGCTTCGCACGGGAGAGAGCGCATCCTCCGGTCAGTTTCCGGTGAATTTTCGTGACGGAGTGTTCCCGGTGACGGTGAATGACCGATCCAAAGGGCTGTACCAGGCGGGGGTGGACTGGGCTTCGCTGGTGTCGGCGGCGGTGGTGCTGCTGACGGTGGTTTTGATCTATACCCAGACCTTGACTAAGGCGGTGCGGATGCTGTCCCGCCAAGTCCGAAAGGTCAGCCAAGGGGATCTTCAGATGCAGATCTGCCCGTCATCCCGGGATGAGATCGGGCAGCTTGCTCAGGATGTGGACACCATGCGGCTGAATATCATCGACAAATTACAGCGGGAGGAGGCAGCGTGGGCAGCCAATTCCCAACTGATCACAGCCATCTCCCACGATGTCCGCACGCCGCTGACGGCGCTGATGGGATATCTGGACATCGCATCGGACGATAGCCTTACGCCGCAGGAACGGGATGCTTATCTTGCGATTTGCAAAAACAATGCCCTTCGTCTGAAATCCTTGACCGATGAGCTGTTTGCATTCTTCCTTGTGTTTGGAAAGCCACAGCCGGATCAGAATTTGGAGGAGGTGGATGCCTGCACCCTGCTGGACCAGATCCTACTGGAGCAGGAGATGAACCTGACTCAGAAAGGGTTCACTGTGCGGATTGTCCATCGTGGGGAACTGCACGGCAAGCTGTGGGTGGATGTGGGGCACATCCGCCGGATCTTCGACAATCTGTATTCCAATGTATGCAAGTATGCCGATCCGGAACGACCGGTGAATGCGCTGATCGAGGGGGAGCAGGACAAGCTGACGGTCTATCTATCCAACTATATCCGCCTGCGTGCCGACCGGGTGGAGAGCAATCGGATCGGGCTGCAAACCTGCGAAAAGCTGGTCAAAGCCATGGGGGGGAGCTTTGGAACTTGCCGGGATCAGCAGAGTTTTTCTGCTGAGATCAGCCTGCCGCTGATCCGGGAGGTGGAAAGCCCGGAAGGGTGACCTGACAAAACAGAAAAACGCCGCCGTATGGGACTCCATACGGCGGCATATTTTTAGGAAAAGTCTGCGATGAAAGATCAGACCATGGCGCAGGTGATGATGGCCATCTTGTAGACCTCATCGGCATTGCAGCCACGGGACAGGTCGTTGATGGGAGCAGCCAGACCCTGCAGGATGGGGCCGTAGGCCTCGAAGCCGCCCAGTCTCTGAGCGATCTTGTAGCCGATGTTGCCGGCTTCGATGGTGGGGAAGATGAAGGTGTTGGCGTAGCCTGCAACGGGAGAGCCAGGGAACTTCAGCTGGCCGACCTCGGGAGCAACGGCGGCGTCAAACTGCATCTCACCGTCGATGAGCAGGGAGGGATCCAGCTCCTTGGCGATGGCGGTGGCGTCGTGGGACAGCTTCACGGTGCCGCCCTTGCCGGAGCCGTTGGTGGAGAAGCTCAGCATGGCGACCTTGGGATCGATGCCGAAGACCTTGGCGGTCTTTGCAGTCTCCACAGCGACCTCAGCCAGCTTCTGAGCGCCGGACAGAACTACATTGCCATCCTTGTCCACGGAATCCTCGTAGCTCAGGTTGATGGCGCAGTCGCCCATGGCCAGCTTCTCTTCGCCGCGAACCATGATGAAGCAGGAGGAGACCAGATGGGCGCCCTTCTTGGTCTTGACCAGCTGCAGCGCAGGGCGGACGGTGTCGGCGGTGGAGTAGGTAGCGCCGCCCAGCAGAGCGTCAGCGTAGCCCATCTTCACCAGCATGGTGCCGAAGTAGTTACCCTTGGACAGAGCGGTGCGGCACTCCTCGGGGCTCATCTTGCCCTTGCGCAGCTCCACCATCTTCTCAACCATAGCGTCCATGCCCTCGTAGGTAGCCGGATCCAGAATCTCAACACCGTCGATGTTGAAGCCGCCCTTAGCGGCGTTGGCCTTGACTTCCTCCACATTGCCCACCAGAATGGGGGTCAGGAAGCCGCCCTCTACCAGCCGTGCGGTAGCCTCCAGAATACGGGCGTCGTGGCCTTCGGTGAAGACGATCTTGCGGGGATTCTTCTTCAAAGTTTCGATCATTGCGTTGAACATGACTCTTTACCTCCAGAATAATTCGTTGGTCATGGGCAGACATGCCCACAAAACATCATTTTAATTATACATCAGATTTTGATAAGGTGCAACCTTTTTTGCAAAAATAGCGGTTCTTTCCGTGAATTGTCTCAAAAAGCACAGGGCGGTGAAGTTCCACAGCAAAACCACGATTCAGCGGGTTTTGTCCGGCATAGACGGATGAAAAACACAGGTGTTCCGCAATGCGGAATAATAATTCTATAAATTCACAAAATTTCTCTTGAATTTCACACTGTGCTGTATCATAATAAGAAGCAAAGACCGACTATTGGAGGGATGTACCATGCCAACGCAGGGCAGGTCCGTACACTCTGTGGAAAAGGCGATCGCATTGCTGGATTGCTTTTGGCACGCGGGTGGCAGCTTATCGCTGACGGAACTGGTGCAGAAGACCGGCTGGGCCAAGAGCACCGTTCACGGATTGCTGGCCTCTATGCTGGATTCTGCTGTGGTGGAACAGGATAAGATCGATGGAAAATACCGGCTGGGCTACCATCTGTTTGAACTGGGGAGCAGCGTTGCTGCTTCGTGGAATGTGATGGGAACGGTCAGACCCTATTTGGAGGAGATCGCCGAGGCTGTGGGAGAAAGTGCATATCTTGCCCGGCTCAGCGGGGACGAACTGATCCTCGCCGAGTGCGTAGAGCCCCACAACGGATTCCGTGTATCGTCAGAGCCGGGCAGCCGGGTGCCGCTGCATTGCTCCAGTGAGGGCAAGTGCATCCTGTCAGCCATGCCCCAGGCGCACGCAAAGGAGTTGCTCCGCCGCAAAGGGATGCAGGCCTATACCCCCAATACCATCACCACATGGGAGGGGTTGGAACCCCAGCTTTCCCTGACCAAAGAACTGGGTTATGCCGTGGAACGGGGGGAATACCGTGCGGGGCTGCAAAGTGTGGGAGCACCCATTTTTGACAGCTTCGGAAGATGTAGCTATGCCATTGCAGTCATCGGCATCCGGGACGGCAGCCAGATCGGCACGGATCGCACGGTGATCGAACAGGTGAAGCGGGCTGCTCAGCAGGTTTCCTATGACCTTGGATGGCGTGAGGGAAACCATTCCCGTTCGGCGGCAGAGAAATAATCAAGGGGAAGAGAAAATGGCAAAATTCTATTTCAAATATGGAGCCATGGGCTCTAGCAAGACGGCGCAGGCGCTGATCACCAAGTATAATTACGAGGAGAACGACCTGAGCGTCTGGCTCATCAAGCCCAGCGCCGACACCCGGGATGGGGTCACGACCCTGCGCAGCCGCATTGGACTGGAAGCGCAGGTGGAGGTCATCGCACCCCAAACCGATATTTACGATCGATTCCGGCAGACCCAGTTCGGCAAGTGTGATGTGATCATTGCCGACGAATGTCAGTTTTTCACCCCGGGGCAGATCGACCAGCTGCGCTATGTGGTGAATGATTTCAATATTCCGGTGATGTGCTTCGGTCTGCGGACGGATTTTCAGACCCGGCTGTTTCCGGGGAGCCTGCGGCTGATGGAGGTGGCAGACACCATCCAAGAGATCAAGACCATCTGCGACTGCGGGGCAAAGGCAACGGTAAACGCCCGAATCGATGCCAACGGCTACATCGTCACCGAAGGCGATCAGGTGTTCCTTGGTGGCAATGACAGCTACATTGCCATGTGCCACAAGTGTTATGTGCGAGGGATCCGGGAGCATAAGAAAATCAAGCTCCACGGTTCAAGAACATAAATTATCAGAAATACTTATTGGAGGTTGTAATCATGAACATTGAAGAAATTCTGGGCAAGTGCGACCACACCCTGCTGGGGCAGACGGCCACATGGGAGCAGATCCGCACCATCTGTGACGACGGCATGAAGTACCATTGTGCATCCGTGTGCATCCCTGCGTCCTATGTCAAGCAGGCGAAGGAGTATGTGGGGGATAAGCTGCCCATCTGCACGGTCATCGGCTTCCCCAACGGCTACTCCACCACCGCTGCCAAGTGCTTCGAGGCTTCCGACGCTGTGGACAACGGCGCAGACGAGGTGGATATGGTCATCAACATCGGCTGGGTCAAGGACGGCAAGTATGATCTGGTTCTCGATGAGATCAAAAAGATCAAGGCTGCCTGCAAGGGCAAGCTGCTGAAGGTCATCATCGAGACCTGCCTGCTCACCGATGAGGAGAAGATCGAGATGTGCCGTGTGGTCACCGAGTCCGGTGCTGAGTACATCAAGACTTCCACCGGCTTCTCCACCGCCGGCGCAACCTTCCACGATGTGGAGCTGTTTGCCAAGCATGTGGGCGAAGGCGTGAAGATCAAGGCTGCCGGCGGTATCTCCAGTCTGGAGGATGCCCAGCGCTTCATCGATCTGGGCGCATCCCGTCTGGGCACCAGCCGTGTGGTGAAGATCGTGAAGAACGGCGTGGATGTAAACGACAAAAGCTACTAATTTCAAAGGAGAACAAACTATGAACTATCCCACTCCCCATATCAATGCAAAGCCCGGTGATTTCGGCAAGACCGTCCTGATGCCCGGCGATCCCCTCCGCTCCAAGTTTATTGCGGAGAATTTTCTGGAAAACCCCGTCCTTGTGAATAATGTCCGGGGCGTTCAGGGCTACACCGGCTACTATAAGGGAGTCAAGGTCTCCGTCATGGCCTCCGGCATGGGTATGCCCGCCATCGGTATTTATTCCCACGAGCTGTTCAACTTCTTCGAGGTGGACAACATCATCCGGGTAGGCTCCGCCGGTGCCATTCAGGAGGACATCAACCTGTACGATCTGGTCATCGCTCAGGGCGCCTGCACCGATTCCAACTTCGCTGCTCAGTTCCATGTGCCCGGCACTTTTGCTCCCATTGCATCTTACAAGCTGCTCAGCGAGGCAGTGAAGGCTGCCGAAGACAACGGTGCTGTGTACCATGTGGGCAATGTGAATTCCTCCGATGTGTTCTACGGCGACCATGTGGGCGTGCCCGAGGGGCTGGACAGCGTTTACGGTCTGAAGAAGATGGGCGTTATGGCGCTGGAGATGGAGGCTGCGGCGCTGTATATGAACGCTGCCCGCTACGGCAAGCGTGCTCTGTGCATCTGCACCATCTCCGACCATGTGCTCAAGGGCGAGGAGACCACCGCCGAGGAGCGCCAGAATTCCTTCACCACTATGATGAAGGTGGCGCTGGATGTGGCCGTGGCCATGGACAAGGAGTAAGCGCCCTGTTTCGTTCCTTTGAGAGGTGTTTTTTATGAAGCGTATTTTCTTGATCGTTCTGGATTCCTGCGGCGCAGGCGCAATGCCGGATTCGGAAAAGTTTGGTGATGTGGGGGTCAACACCCTGCGTTCGTGTGCGTCCTCGGAGAAGCTGTCCATCCCCAATCTGCGGAAACTGGGCATCGGCAACATCGAGGGTCTGGATTTCCTGGGGAAAACGGATGCCCCCGCCGGAGCCGTCTGCCGTTTGGCAGAGCGTTCTATGGGCAAGGATACCACCATCGGCCATTGGGAGATCGCCGGTGTGGTGTCCCCGGAGCCGCTGCCCACCTATCCGGAGGGCTTCCCTCTGGAGGTGCTAGAGGAATTTGAGCGGGCTACCGGTCGGGGCTGGTTGTGCAACCTGCCCTATTCCGGAACGGATGTGATCCGGGACTACGGTCAGCAGCAGCTGGATACCGGCAAGTGGATCATCTATACCTCTGCCGACTCCGTATTTCAGGTGGCGGCCCATGAGGAGCTGATCCCGCTGGAGGAACTGTATGACGCCTGTCACAAGGCACGGAAGATCCTCAAGGGCAAGCACGGCGTAGGTCGGGTCATTGCCCGTCCCTATGTGGGCAATGCTGCGGAGGGCTTCCGCCGCACCAGCAATCGCCATGACTACTCTCTGGAGCCGCCGGCACAGACTCTGCTGGATGCCATCAAGGCACAGGGCAAGGACAGCCTTGCCGTGGGCAAGATTTATGATATCTTTGCCGGACAGGGAACCACGGAGCATGTGTACAACAAGAGCAATGCTGACGGCATGGAGCACACGCTGGATTATGCCCGGCGGGACTTCAACGGTCTGTGCTTCGTGAATCTGGTGGACTTCGATATGCTGTACGGACACCGCCGGGATGTGGATGGCTATGCCAATGCCTTGACGGAGTTCGACGCATGGCTGCCCAAGCTGTTGGAGCAGCTTGGGGAAGAGGATCTGGTGATGATCACCGCCGACCACGGCTGTGACCCTGCCTACACGGCCACCACCGATCACACCAGAGAGTATGTACCTCTGGTGATCGCAGGTCCCAAGGTCAAGCCTGTGGATCTGGGCACCCGTACCAGCTTTGCAGACATCGCCGCTACTGTGGCAGAACTGCTGGATGTACCCTATGAGACGCCCGGTGTCAGCTTTGCTGATCAGATCATCTAAATCTATGTCAGGCGGGGTGATCCCGCCTGATCCCAACAGGAGGTATGGATATGACGCCTGAGAAACTGATCGAAATGGCGAAAGAGGCCATGACCCACGCCTATGCTCCGTATTCCGGATATAAGGTGGGCGCTGCGCTGCTGTGCGCCGACGGTACGGTGTACTGCGGCTGCAATATTGAAAATGCGTCCTTTTCTCCCACGAACTGCGCCGAGCGCACGGCTTTTTTCAAGGCGGTGTACGACGGGCACCGGGCATTTACCGCCATCGCTGTGGTGGGCGGGAAGGATGGGGTCATCACCGGGGCTTTCCCTCCCTGCGGCGTCTGCCGTCAAGTCATGCGGGAGTTCTGCGACGATGACTTTATGATCTATATGGGTACCGGCACGCAGGAGTATCAGTCTATGACGCTGGCGCAGATCCTGCCGTGCAGTTTCAGCGCGTCTACCCATATGATTTGACAAATTTACCCATTCCGAGATGCTTCGGAATGGGTAACAATTATGAATCTTTTGTAAACAGGTTGATTTTAGCGGCAAAGTGTGCGACAATAGAAATAGGTGTCCTGTACATGGATGCCAAAATAAAAATTTGGAGGTTTTCAAAATGAAAAAGCTTCTGGCGCTTCTGCTGGCAGTTGTAATGGTGTTTGGCCTCGTTGCCTGCGGCGGCGATACCACCGAGACCACTGCTCCTGCCGGTGACGCTACCGGTGAGGCCACTGTGGCTTCCACCGACGCACCTGACCAGACTCAGGCGCAGACCGATTTCTCCGATGTGAAGATCGCAATGATCACCGACTACGGTGACATCACCGACCAGTCCTTCAACCAGACCACCTACGAGGCCTGCAAGGAGTACTGCGAATCCAAGGGCATTGAGTTCACCTACAAGAAGCCCGCCGGCGACAGCACCCCTGAGCGTGTTGCCATGGTTGAGGCTGCCATCGCTGAGGGCTACAACATCATCGTTATGCCCGGCTACGCTTTTGGCGGCACCATCGTTGAGGCTTGCGAGATGTACCCCGATGTGAAGTTCGTCGCTCTGGATGTGGGCGAGGGCGACATTCTGGAAGCTGCCGTGACCAAGGCCGGCGAGAAGTACAGCTACAACCCCGCTGACTACAAGATGGAAGACTACATCGATCTGAGCAATGTCTACTGCACCGTCTATCGGGAAGAGCTGTCCGGCTACATGGCTGGCTACGCTGCTGTCAAGATGGGCTACAAGCACCTGGGCTTCCTGGGCGGCATGGCTGTTCCCGCTGTCCAGCGCTTCGGCTACGGCTTCGTGCAGGGCGTTGACGCCGCTGCTAAGGAGCTGAGCATTGCCGATCAGGTCACCGTCGAGTACGCCTACGGCAACCAGTTCTTCGGCGATGCCGACATCACTGCTGCCATGGACACTTGGTACGGTGAGAAGAAGGTTGAGGTCGTCTTCGCTTGCGGCGGCGGCATCTTCACTTCCGCTGCTGAGGCTGCTGCTAAGATCGGCGGCAAGGTCATCGGTGTTGACACCAACCAGGCTCCCGTCATCGATGGCACCTACGGTGAGGGCATGACCGTCACCTCCGCAATGAAGGGTCTGGCTCCCGCTGTTAAGGATGCTCTGACTGACATCATTGAGAACGGCAACTGGGCTAACTATGCCGGCAAGATCGTTACTCTGGGTCTGATCGGCGAGGATCCCGCTGCCAACTATGTCCAGCTGCCTCTGGAGTCCACTCAGTGGAACGATACCTTCACTCAGGACGATTACAAGGCTCTGGTCGCTGATATGTTCAACGGCAAGATCCAGGTCAGCAATGCTACCGATGCAATGCCCAAGACCGAGGTCACCGTGAACGACATGGGCAACCTGAAGTAAGAATCTGTTCTTACCCTGCCGCAAATCAACTGTATTGCCGCCGACAGCTTCTGCTGTCGGCGGTTTTTCTATATTCTCTCAAATATTCGCCCATAGTGAATGAATGGTTGTATATGGTAGAAAGTATAAGAAACTTCATTCCGAAGCAAAAAGTTTTTGCATATTTCCCATTGGCATGATATAATACTGTTACATATAGGGACCGTTGGGCGAAAATTCTGCCCCGGTACGAAGGAGGTATGGAAATTGGAGAACTATGCAGTTGAAATGCTGCACATCACCAAACGATTTCCGGGTATCATTGCCAATGACAACATTACGCTTCAGCTGAAAAAGGGCGAAATTCACGCACTTTTGGGCGAAAATGGCGCCGGTAAATCCACGCTGATGAGCGTCCTGTTCGGCTTGTATCAGCCGGAAGAGGGCGAGATCCGCATGGACGGCAAGAAGGTGGAGATCCGAAATCCCAACGATGCCAATGCGTTGGGCATCGGCATGGTGCATCAGCACTTCAAGCTGGTGGAGTGTTTCTCTGTGCTGGATAACATCATTCTGGGCGTGGAACCCTGCAAGGGTGCTTTTCTGGACAAGGAGAAGGCCCGCGCCAAGGTTCAGGAGATCTCCCAGCGGTATGGGCTTCAGGTGGATCTGGATGCAAAGATCGAGGATATCACCGTGGGTATGCAGCAGCGCACCGAGATCTTGAAGATGCTCTACCGGGAGAACAATATCCTGATTTTTGACGAGCCTACGGCGGTTCTGACTCCTCAGGAGATCCACGAGCTGATGCAGATCATGAAGAATCTGGCGGCGGAGGGAAAGAGCATCCTGTTCATCTCTCACAAGCTGGCGGAGATCATGGAGGTCTCGGATCGGTGCAGCGTCCTGCGTAAGGGCAAGTATATCGGCACCGTAGAAACCAAGGATACCAATCCCCACGAACTGTCTAAGATGATGGTGGGCAGAGATGTCAAGACTGTGGTGGACAAAAAGAATGTGGAACTGGGCGATGTGATCTTGGATGTAAATGGAATGTGCGTTGCATCCAAGGGGCACAAGCGCAATGCTGTGAATGATGTCACCTTCCAAGTTCGGAGCGGTGAGATCGTCTGTATCGCCGGTATCGACGGCAACGGTCAGACGGAGCTGGTCTATGGTTTGTCCGGACTGGAACCTCTGAACGGAGGCCGCATCCAGCTTTGCGGGCAGGACATTACTCACGCATCCATCCGCAAGCGCTCGCTCATGGGTATGAGCCACATCCCTGAGGACCGGCACAAGCATGGTCTGGTTCTGGATTACTCTCTGGAGGATAATTTGGTGCTCCAGCGGTATTTTGAGCCGGAGTTTACCAACAAGCTGGGATTCTTGAAGCGCAAGAACATCCGTTCCTTTGCAAACCGGCTCATTGAGCAGTTCGATGTTCGCTCCGGTCAGGGTGCCGTCACCCGGGCAAGAAGTATGTCCGGCGGCAACCAGCAGAAGGCCATCATCGCCCGTGAGATCGATAAGGCACCGGAGCTGCTCATTGCGGTCCAGCCCACCCGTGGTCTGGATGTGGGTGCCATCGAGTATATCCATAAGCAGCTTGTGGAGCAGCGGGACGCCGGTAAGGCAGTGCTGCTGGTCTCGCTGGAACTGGACGAGGTCATGAATGTCTCTGATCGGATCCTGGTCATGTACGAGGGCGAGATCGTTGGCGAATTTGATCCTCACAAGGTCACTGTGGAAGAACTGGGTCTGTATATGGCCGGCGCAAAGAGGGAGGGACAGGCATGAAAAAGAATCGTCTGTTGAGAAATAGCGGCGTCCAATCTCTGATCGCGTCGATGATGTGTATCTTGGTGGGTCTGTTTGTGGGTTATCTGCTGCTGCTGACCATCAATGCCAAGGGCGCAGGCGAAGCCATCGTCACCATTGTGAAAAACTTTATGTATTACCCCAGCGGTAAGGCTCAGCTTAAATATCTGGGCAATACGCTGGTGCGTACCGCACCGCTGCTGATGTGCTCGCTGAGCGTGCTGTTTGCCTATAAGGTTGGTCTGTTCAACATTGGTGCCGCCGGTCAGTATGTGGTGGGCGCCGGCGCCTGCCTGTACATGGCACTGGGACTGGAACTGCCTTGGTGGGCATGTCTGCTGGGCGCTATTGCTGCCGGTGCGCTGCTGGGTGCTCTGTCCGGTCTGCTGAAGGCGCTGTGCAATGTGAATGAGGTCATTTCCTGCATCATGTTCAACTGGATCAGCCTTTATGGGGTCAACATGCTGCTGACGCAGGTGAAGGAGGTCACCTCTCCTTATACCATGCAGATCAAGGGCATCAACCCCGGTGCGCTGCTTCCCGCCATGGGGCTGGGCGAGCTGTTCGCTAAGAATCAGTATGTGACCATCGCCATTCCTCTGGCAGTGATCGTCTCTGTTGCTGTGTGGGTGCTGCTGGAAAAGACCAAGCTGGGCTATGAGCTGAGAGCCACCGGCAACAACAAGAATGCGGCAAAGTATGCCGGTATGAAGGAAAACCGCAATATCATCCTGACTATGGCCATTGCAGGCGGACTGGCGGGTATGGCGGCGGCTATGCTCTACCTCACCGGGTTTGAGCAGTGGTCCTGCTCTCAGGCCAGTGTGCCTACCATGGGCTTCAACGGCATCGCTGCGGCATTCCTCGGCGGTCTGCATCCCATTGGAGCGATCTTCTCCTCTTTCTTCATTCAGCATATCACCGCTGGCGGCGCATATGTGGACAAGACCTTGTACTGCGCTCAAGTCTCCGATTTCATCACCTCTTTGATCATCTATCTGTGCGGCTTTGTGCTGTTCGTTAAGATGGCCATGAACCGCAGATTGGACAAGAGCGAAGAGAGACTTGCCGCCAAGACAGAAAAAGGAGGAAAGAAGTAATGCTGCTTCTGTTACAGTATACGCTGATTTTTGCCTCTGTTTTGATGCTGGTTGCCTTGGGCGGCTGCTTCTCGGAGCACAGCGGCGTCATTAACATCGGTCTGGAAGGCATTATGGTCATCGGCGCCTTGGGTGGCGCTCTGATGATGCGCTACCTGCCGGCCGGGACTTCTGCGCCTATGATGATCCTTCTGGTGATTCTGGCGGCGGTGGTGGCGGGTGCCATCTATTCGCTGCTGCTGGCTGTTGCAGCGGTCACATTCAATGCCGATCAGACCATCATTGGTACGGCAATGAACATGCTTGGCACTGCGTTTGCCACCGTTCTGGTCAAGGCTCTGAACACCGCCGCTGACCCCAACAATGTCTCTGCCACCATCCAGTATTTTGACCAGAAGAAGGCATTCTCCTTCAACATCGGTTCTTTCGAGTTCAGCTGGTTTATGCTCATCGCATTCATCATTCTCGTCGTCAGCCATGTGGTGCTGTACCGCACCCGGTTCGGCCTGCGTCTGATGGCTTGCGGCGAGCATCCTCAGGCGGCGGACTCCGTGGGCATCAATGTGTACAAGATGCGCTATGCCGGCGTGCTCATCTCCGGTGTGCTCGGCGGTCTGGGCGGTATCGTCTACATCACCTCCGGCGTTTCCGAGTGGAAGTTCGAGAATGGTGTTGCCGGCTTCGGATTCCTTGCGCTGGCGGTCATGATCTTCGGTCAATGGAAGCCCATGCACATCGCCCTTGCAGCGCTGCTGTTTGGTCTGATGCGCGCACTTTCCAATGTGTATGTGGTATTCGACTTCTTGACGGCGCTGCAGATTCCCGGTACGGTCTACAATATGCTGCCGTATATCATCTCTCTTGTGGTGCTGATCTTCACCTCGAAGAAGTCCAGAGCCCCCAAGGCAGAGGGTATCCCATACGACAAGGGCAGTCGCTGACCATCGATATAGCAAAAAACCGCTCCCGACCGGGAGCGGTTTTTTACTGCATTTTGGGAATCAAATCGACCGAAGCAGCGCCAGCAAGAGCATATGAACGGGGTAGAAGCCATAGGAGCACCATCGCAGCCACTTGCTGCGGCATCCAATATCACCATAATAGAGCCAGATGGGGATGAGAGAAAGCAGGGCGAAGCCTTGACTGGAAAGACGCAGATCCCATGTGCCGAAAGGGAGATACCAGTAGAAATCTCCGGGAAAGAACAGGTGGAGTGCCGCCATGACCAGTAAAAGAGCAAGGCGGGAGCTTCCGTGCCCGGACAGCAGGAAGAATACCGCCATCTGGATCACTCCCATCAAGGCATAGTCTGCGGATAGGATGATCGCCAGCAGCGCGACTAGGGCAAGACCGGTCATAGCTCTGGATGGGGAGGATTGTCCGGTACTTGTTTCGTCCAAAATCCGCACCGCCCAAAGCCCCAGCAGCAGGGTAAACAGCACATTTTGCCGGGTGGGGGCAAAGAGTGTCCCCGCAGTCATCAAATCGTAGGGGATCTCCGAAATAAGAGCAAAGCAAAACAGTCGAACGGCATAGTTGGAGAAGCTGCGGGTATGCCGATATCCCTCCACGATTTGAAAGGCAAAGATGGGGAAAGCAAGCCGCCCTATGGCAACCATCCACTGGCAGCCGGGGAAGAACATCCGCCCCACATGATCTGCAAGCATGGAGCCCATGGCGATCCATCGCAGAGCCGAGGCGCTCAGCCTAAGGGGAAAGCGGCTCATTCGGCATCTCCCTCCCATGCTTTTCGATAGACCAGACAGCCGTTTTGAGATGCCTCCTGCAAAAAGCCCAGTTTGCAGGCGATGTGCCGGGTGATCTCCTGCTCGGGGGCACACTCCAAAACGGCATCTTTTCCTTCGGCAAAGGCGGCGCGTTCCAAAAGTCGAGTGATCTGCTGGGCGAAGCCCTTGCCCCAGCAGCGGGGCTCCAAAACCCAGCCGATCTCCTTGCTGTGGTCATCATAATCGTGAAAAATGGCATAGCCGATCCACGAGTGTCGGTCATCCTCCACAGCATAGACCAGCGGGGAATCAGACAGCCCTGCATGATGCAGAAATTCAATGGTTTGCTCCATGGAAAAGGGTGGCTCCAGATATCGCATGACCGACGCATCGGAGAGCAGCCTGTGCAGATCCGGCAGGTCATCGATGGTCATAGGGCGAATGGTCAGTGACATGGAATGACTCCTTTCGTGGCTGTCGGGATCATTGCCCGTTGAGGTGGTGTTTCAAGTAGATCATCGCTTGATGGTACCCTTCCAATCCCTGCCCCATGATGGTGTGGATACAGGCAAGACCGGCATAGGAGATTTGCCGGAAATCATCTCGGCTGGCAACATCGGAGATGTGCACCTCCACGGCGGGAATGTCTACGGCCTTCAGCGCATCCAAAATGGCAATGGAGGTGTGGGTATAGGCGGCAGGGTTGATGACGATGCCATCTGCCTGACCGTAGGCGGCTTGGATCCGATCCACAATGGCGCCCTCGTGATTGGATTGAAAGTGTGTCATGTCCACATCCAGTTCCTTCGCCCACACATCCAGCAGACGCAGAAGCTCACGGTAGCTTTGGCTGCCGTAGATCTCCGGCTCTCGAATGCCGAGCATATTGATATTCGGTCCGTTGATGACCAGAATTCTCATGATTCTTCCTCCCATTGTGCGATGATGGCTTGTGCGGCATCTTGGCAGGCGCCGTCGTTGGAGATGATGCAGTCGGCAAACGCCCGATACATGGGCAGTCGCTGGGCATACAGGGCGGCGGGGGTGCTGCGCATGGATAGGGGACGACCCTCGGTAGGCAGGGCGTTCACATCCCGCTGGATCCAGAAAATGCGCCCATTCTGCCGCAGCAAAGGCAGATTCCTTGGCTGAGTGACACAGCCGCCGCCGGTGGCGATCACCAGACCGGATTCCCGTCCCAAATCTGCCAGCACCTCGGTTTCCATTTTTCGGAAAGCATCTTCTCCCTCGGACTCCAGTAGATCGGGGATGGTTCTTCCAGCTTGCTGGGCAAGCACTTGGTCGCAATCTACAAATTTCTTGCCGATTTTTTGTGCAACAAGCTGACCGATGGTTGACTTCCCGCACCCGGGCATGCCGATGAGAACGATGTTTCGGGTCTGGCTGCGGAGCTTGCGGTAGATGGCTTCCACCAGATCATCGGGAATGCTTCGCCCTGTGAAGTATTCGCTGGATTTTTTCGCCTGAGCCACCAGCATCCACAGCCCGTTATATCCGGGGATGCCGGCGCTTTGACAGTCCAGAAGCAGCTTTGTTTTGGACGGATTGTAGATCATGTCAAAGACCCCTTCCAGCGCCGGAAACTGCCGGATATCCACCGGGGCAGTCCCGGTGTTGGGATACATCCCCACCGGGGTGGCGTTGACGATGACGGCGGCATCCCGGTGGAGAAATAAATTCTGGTAGTTGTTTTCCCCCGTTCGGGAGACCATCACCACCTGTGCCCCCAGATCCTCAAGCACCGCCGATACCGGGGCAGATGCGCCGCCGGTGCCCAAAACCAGAGCCTTCTTCCCGCCGACGCAGATCCCGCTGCGGCAGAGGGTAGACATAAATCCGTGGTAATCTGTGTTATAACCGTGGAGTTTGCCATCCTGCTCCCGGACAATGGTGTTGACGCTGCCAAGGCGCTGCGCCAGAGAATCGATGTGATCCAGATGGTCAAGGACGGTTCTTTTGTAGGGGATGGTCACATTCAGCCCGCCGATGGCGGGATCATGGAGCAGATCTGCCACTTCCTCCGGCTCCCGGGGGAACAGAGAATAGGGATATTCCCCCAGCATGGCATGGATCTGGGGGGAGAAGCTGTGCCCCAGCGTTCGCCCCAAAAGCCCGTACTCCATCAGACCACCTCGCTGTAGCTGCCGAGATACTGGAATTCCTCGCAAAGATCGTCCAATTCGCACATGAGCTGAACAAATTCGTCGGAATAAATGGAGGTCTCCAGATCGAAATAGAACATGAATTCAAAATCCCGGTCGGGGATGGGGCGGGATTCCAACTTGGTCACATTGATCCCCAGGGCATAAAGCCGTGCCAGTACGCGATACAGAGAGCCGGGCCGGTGGGGCAGTACCATCATGATGCTGGTCTTGTCCGCACCGGGATAGATCTCCAGATTTTTGGAGATGCAGATGAACCGGGTGCGGTTGTTGCCCCGATCCTGTACCCCGGAAGCGAGCACCTGAAGTCCATACAACTCGGCGCAGGTTCGGCTGGACAGGGCTGCCACATCGCTGCGGGGGGACTCGGAGACCATCTTGGCGGCCACGGCGGTGTTTTCCACGGCGATCACCTTCACATTGGGAAGCCCCGCCAGAAAGTCGGAGCATTGTCCCAGCGCCTGCTCGTGGGAGTAGATCTCCCGCACCTGATCCAGCGTGGTTCCTGGCTTGACCAGCAGACTGTGATCCACCTTCAGCCGGAAGGTGCGGACAATGGAGAAATTCCGGCGGATCATCAAATCATACACCTGTTTCACCGAGCCTGCGGTGGAGTTCTCCAACGGTAGGACACCATACTGGCACAGACCGTTCTCAATGGCGGAAAACACACTTTCAAAGTTCTTGAAATACATGATAAAGGGGGATTTGAAAATCTTTTCGCAGGCGATTTGGGAGAAAGCACCCTCCACCCCCTGACAGGCAACGCAAGGGGCTTGGGGGAACAGCTTCGGGGTCTGCTCAATGGCTTGAGCGATCCGTCGGTGCAGGGGTGTCTGCTTGTGGCTGATCTTGCTTTGATGGCTTCGGCTCAGTTCAAAGAGCATGGAATACAGTACCCGGGTGTAGTTTGCCATCTCGGGGCCGGCCTTCTGCGCCACATCCATCAGCTTTTCCCGTTCCCGACCGGGGACATATACGGGCATGTGGTGCGACTGCTTGTACCCGGCGATCTGCTCTGCTACCTTCATCCGCTGGCAGAACAGGGATACCAAAGAATCGTCGATTTCATCGATCTGCTCCCGCAGTTGATCTAGTTCCATATTACATACCTCCAATGGGTTTTCTGGCGTTCCATTCCAGCAGGGCATCATAGACCGCAACGGCTACGGCAGCCTCCACCACCGGGACGGCTCTGGGGACAATGCAAGGGTCATGTCTTCCTTTGACCACAAGGGATTGCTGTGTACCATTTGACAGCGAAACACTCTGCTGTGGCCGGATGATGGATGGGGTGGGCTTAAAAGCGGCACGCAGGATCAGAGGCATCCCATTGGTGATCCCGCCGAGGATGCCGCCGGAGTGATTGGTGGAAGTCCGGATGCCTTGGGAAGAAACTTCATAGGGGTCGTTGTTCTCGCTTCCGCGCAGTTCAGCGGCGTGAAATCCAGCCCCGAACTCCACTCCCTTGACGGCGGGAATGCCATACACGATTTGGGCGATCCTACCCTCCATACCGCCGAACATGGGTTCACCCAATCCCACGGGCAGCCCGGTGACGGCGCATTCCACGATCCCGCCTACGCTGTCTGCCTGCATCTTTGCATCTTCCACGGCACGGCGCATCATGATTTCGGACTCCGGGGAGAGGACGGGAAAATCCACCCCCACTTGGGAGATTTGGGGATCCGTGGGGGAAAAGGGGAGATCCCGGATCCCTGCCAAAGCATAGATGTGGGCGGTGATGTCAATGCCCAGCGCATCCAGCCATTGCTTGCACAGCCCCCCGGCGATACACAGGGGAGCGGTGAGCCGGCCGGAGAAATGCCCGCCCCCGGCGGCGTCCTGAGCGCCGCCGTACTTCACTTGGGCGGTATAATCGGCATGCCCCGGTCGGGGGCAGTCCAGCAGTTCCCCGTAATCGCCGGAACGGGTATTGGTATTGCGGATGATGGCGGATATGGGAGCGCCGCAGGTGTGCCCATCCACGATGCCCGACAGAAATTCCGCACGATCCGGCTCCTTTCTGGTGGTAGATATGGCGCTGCGCCCGGGGGCACGACGCGTGAGGAATTGCGCCAGCCGGGCTTCATCCACCGGAAGTCCGGCGGGGACACCGTCCAGCGTCATGCCGATGGCGGGGCCGTGGGACTGCCCGAAGATGGACAGCTTGATCATTTGTCCGTAGGTGGAGCTCATAAGATCCCTCCCAATGCTTGATAGTCATTCCAGAATGACGGATAGGATTTTGCCACAGCTTCTGCCCCGGTGATGGTCACAGGGGCTGAGCATACAGTGGCGGCGATGGCGGCGGACATGGCGATGCGGTGATCTGCGAAGGCGTCCACCTTACCGCCGGAATAGCCCGTGCCATGGACAATCAGCCGGTCGCCCTCGATCCGGGCACAGCCGCCCAGCCCTCGGATCAGCTGGGCAGCGCTTTCCAGACGGTCGGATTCCTTGATCCGCAGCCGCCCGGCGTTGGTAAACACAGCCCCTTCCTTGGCGCCTGCCACCACCGCAAGGATCGGCACAAGGTCGGGGATATGGGTGGCATCGATCTGCTGCCAATGCTCCAGCGCTTCCAGCCAATGGGCGGCGGCACGATCCCCCTGAGGGGAGTCCGGCATCAGACCGGATACC
Organism: uncultured Clostridia bacterium; assembly: GCA_937890525.1. GTDB lineage: Bacteria > Bacillota > Clostridia > Oscillospirales > Oscillospiraceae > Faecousia. Next base: position 30,468 of record CALADI010000004.1, read on the forward strand.
GTCACCGATGAGCCAAGGCTCTTAGCGGCAAGCCAGAAGGCGGCGTTGCTCCAGTCCCCCTCGGTCTGTACCTGTCCGGGGGTGTGAAAGGCGGCGGGCTTCACAGAGTATCGCCAGTCTGTTTGGGGCGTGTCCACCCCGAACAGGGATAGGGCGGTCTGGGTCATGTGGATGTAGGGCACGGACTCTACCTGTCCGGTGAGTTCAAGAGTGCTGCTGTCATCCAGCAGGGACAGGGCGAAGAGCAGACCGGTGACAAACTGACTGGAAACCCCGCCGTCAATTTGGTACAGCCCCGGATGCAGCTTCCCCTGACAGCGGATGTGATCGGCGTCGGGGCGGGTCAGACGGCAGCCCATCCGCTCCATCTCCTCCCACAAAGGGGAGAGAGGACGCTGGGAGAGACGGCCTTCCATGGAAAACCGGGCATCGATGCCCAGCGCACCTATGATGGGCAGGAGGAACCGCAGGGTAGAGCCGCTCTCGCAGCAGTTTAGGACGGCGGTGTCCGGCACGGTGCGGATGGGGCGGATGCGGTATCCATGGGAGGTTCTCGTGATGTCAGCGCCAATGGCATTAAGACAATCCACCGTGGCCTGAATGTCCCGGTTCGTCTGGGGACAGATTAGATCCGTCACATTGTCTGCAAATGCGGCGCACAGCAGCAGCCGGTGGGCCTGAGATTTGGAGGGGATCGCTGGGATGCTGCCCTCTAATTTGTGGGGGTGTATGGTAATTTCCATAGCTTATAGACCTGCCTGAATCAAAGATTTCAGTTCCCCGATGGGGGTGGGGTGGATGGCGCATTGACCGATCCTGTGGGGCAGGATCAAGTTGACGCTGCCGCCGTTTCGCTTTTTGTCGGAAAGTGCGGCGCGGGACAGTTCCTCGGCGGTAAAGTCCGTGCGAACGGGGAGGGAAAACCGCTCCAACAGGGATTGGATCCTGCGGCTGCTTTCTTGGTCACAGATTCCCAGGCGGGCTGCGCTGCGGCAGACGATGGCGGTTCCGATGGCCACGGCGCTGCCGTGGGAGACAGCGTAATCGCTGGAAAGCTCCACCCCATGACCGATGGTGTGCCCCAGATTCAATAGCTGGCGGATGCCGTGCTCCTGCTCGTCGGTACGAACCACCTCTGCTTTGAGGGAAACGCATCGGGAGACCACCGTCTCCCGGCAGAAGGTTTCTGCATCCCGCTCCAAAAGGGCAAACAGCTCCGGGTCAAAAAGAATGGCGGTTTTGATGATCTCGGCACAGCCGTCCCGGAAGATGTCCACGGGCAGGCTGTCCAGACAGTCTAGGTCACACAGCACAAGACTGGGCTGGTGGAAGGCACCTGCCAGATTTTTGCCGGAGGGCAGATCGATGGCGGTTTTTCCTCCAACGCTGGAATCCACCGCCGCAAGGACAGTGGTGGGAACTTGAACGAAACGGATGCCGCGCATATAGCAGGCGGCGCAGAACCCCGCCATATCACCCACGACGCCGCCACCCAATGCAACCACCACATCCCGACGGGTCATGTGCGAGCGTGCCATGTGGTCGAGAATGTTCAGAAAAACAGAACCGTTCTTGCTTTGTTCCCCGGCGGGGAAGACGAAGGGATGGACGGATACACCGGCGGTGGTCAAGGCGTTGACCACCGTCTGTCCATAGCGCTGCCACACATGGGCGTCGCTTACTAGGCAGACGTTCTCTGCGCCGCCGAGGGCACAGATCTGATCCCCCAGCGTATGCAGGATGCCGTGCCCGATCAGAACATGATAGGGGGAGGAAGTATCGACTTGGATGGTGGTCATTGGTCAGCAGCCTCCTTTGCTTGAACGCCTTCCGCCAGAAGCCGGATCAGTTCCTCGGAATCCTTTTCTGCGATGGCGTGCCGGTATTGGCTCAGGGCTTGCAGGCAGGTGTCCAGTTCCTGCAAGAGATGATCCCCGTTTTCCAGAAACAGCTCTGCCCACATCTGAGGGTTCAGTTTGGCCACCCGGGTCAGATCCTTGTAGCTGCCGGCGGAGAAGCCCTTGTGGCTCAGCGCGGTGGGGGATTTGATAAATGCGTTGCTCAGAATGTGGGGCATCTGGGAGGTAAACGCGATCATGCGGTCATGCTCCTGTGCGGATGTTACGGAAAAGGAACCAAAGTGACAGGGCTGGAGCAGACCCTTGACCCGATCCAGAAGCTGGATGTCGTCAAATCTGGGGGGGACCAGAACCATGGGTGCCCCCAGAAAGAGATTGGAGCGGCTGTATTTGAAACCGGAGAAATGGGTTCCCGCCATGGGATGCCCGCCCACAAAGGTGAAGCCGTGGGCCTGCGCCAAGGGAAAGCAGGATAGCACCACCTGACGCTTCACGCCGCAGCAGTCCATGACCAGAGCATCGGCAGATACATACGATCCGTTCTCCCGAAGCCATTGGATGCAGCCTTCCGGGTAAATGGCCAGCAGGATCAAATCGCATCCGGGGATAGTGTCCGGGGTGAGACTCTCGTGTACCACCTCAGCCACTTGGGCAAAGGCCAGCATATCCTCGTCATGATCTACGGCATAGACCTGCCATCCGGCTTTGGCGTAGGCACGCGCCAGACTGCCGCCGATGAGCCCCAGCCCGACGATACCGACCTTCATCTCAGAACCTCCCGGATCAGCCGCACCCGGTGGCTCAGTTCGTGGAACTGCTCCGGGGTCAGGGATTGGGCGCCGTCGCACAGGGCACAGCTGGGGTTGTTATGAACTTCCACCATAATGCCGTCAGCGCCGGCGGCTGCGGCCGCGCACGCCATGGGCGGAACCAGAGAAGCCATTCCCGTTGCATGGCTGGGATCCACCACCACAGGCAGATGGGTAAGCTGGTGCAGAACCGGTACAGCGGATAGATCCAGTGTGTTTCGAGTGAATGTCTCATATGTGCGGATACCCCGCTCGCACAAGATCACATTGGGGTTGCCCTCGCTCATAATGTATTCAGCGCTCATGAGCAGCTCTTGGAAGGTGTTGGCAAGACCCCGTTTCAGCAGAATGGGCTTTCTGGTCTTGCCCACCTCTTTGAGCAGATCGAAATTCTGCATATTTCGAGCGCCGATCTGGATCACATCCACATCGGCAAACAGATCCAGATGGGCTTGGTTCATCAGTTCGGTGCAGATGGGCAGCCCGGTGGCCTGCTTCGCCAGCAGCAGAAGCCGCAGCCCCTCGCTGCCCATGCCCTGAAATGCGTAGGGGGAGGTGCGGGGCTTGAATGCGCCGCCCCGGAGGATCTCAGCCCCGGAGTCTTTCACGGATTGTGCCACAGCGATGATCTGATCCTCGCTCTCTACCGAGCAGGGGCCGGCGATCATGGCGAAATATCCGCCGCCGATCTTCACATTTCCCACCTGAATGATGCTGTCATTGGGGTGGAACTTTCGGTTTACCTGCTTGAATGGTTCGGAGACTCGCTTGACGCTGTCCACGATCTCCAGACTGGACAATAGATCCATATCCACCTTGCTGGTATCGCCGATGAGTCCGAGGATGGTGACCTCTTTGCCCTGTGAGATATGGACATCCAGATCCAGCCGCTTCAGCCATTGCACCAGATGCTGGGTTTGCTCCGGGGTGGTTCCGGGTTTCAGAATTGCAATCATAATCAACGCTCCTTACAAAACAAAAACACCGTACGATGCGATTCGTACGGTGTTCGATCTGAAATGACCGGTTCAGGTCCGGAATTTACAGCAGCACAAATCGCTATTACCTTTTCGAGAAAAAGTAATAGTAGCCAAAAAAGTATGCAGCTGCAAATCCAGTGTGGTTCACGGAATGACCCTCCAAACCGAGTATGATAGTTGCAGTATAGCACAGTCCATATTGTTTTGCAAGAGCGGCAGCGAAAAATTGCGAAAGATTTTCTGACATGGCAACAGGGGGTTGTATAATTCCCGGTGTTCCACTAAAATGAAGGAAAAGGAGGGATCGCCATGCGATATTTTGACGAAGCGGATCTCAAGCGCCTGCTGCCCCGGCGCAGGCGGGACAGCCACAAGGGAGATTATGGACGGATCCTGCTGCTGTGTGGCAGCCGGGGGTATACGGGCGCTGCGGCGCTGGCGGTAAGGGGAGCGCTGCGCTGCGGGGCGGGACTGGTGTATTTGGGCGTCCCGGAGTCCATCTATGCCATCGAAGCGGTGAAGCTGGACGAGGCAGTGGTACTCCCCCTGCTGGACGAAAATGGAATGCTGAGCGCCGACGCCTGCGGGCAGATCCAACCTCTGCTGAGCCGGATGGATGCGGTGCTCTTTGGCTGCGGAAGCGGCATAGGCACGGGAACGGAGACGGTGCTTCGCTTCCTGCTCCAAAATGCATCTTGCCCGCTGGTGCTGGATGCTGATGGCATAACGCTGGCGTCCCGGCATAAGGATGAACTGCGGGGCAGGACAAGTCCCACCATATTGACTCCCCATGACGGAGAATTTGCTCGACTGATGCCAAAAGATGCCGACCGGCTGACGCAGACCGAGGATTTGGCACGGGAACTGGGGTGCGTGATCGTCCGCAAAGGTCACAGAAGCCTGATCTGCGGCGATGGGGAGCCCTTTGAAAACCATACAGGCAACCCGGGCATGGCAACGGGGGGCAGCGGCGATGTGCTGGCAGGCATCATCACATCGCTGCTGGGGCAGAAGCTATCCCCCATGGATGCTGCTTCCGCCGGCGTGTGGCTTCACGGACGGGCGGGGGATCTGTGCGCTGACCGGATTGGGGAGTATGGACTCTTACCCGGAGATCTGGTGGAGGAGCTGCCCCGACTACTGAAATAGGCGGGGATAGTATGAAACGGTTGTGGGCGGTGGTTTTTGCGCTGATGCTGCTGACAGGCTGCGGCGGTCAGCAGGACAGGCAGCCGATCATGGCATTGCGGGAACAGGTCATGCAGGCAGAGCAGGTGACCTTTTCTGTGGATCTGACGGCGGATTATATCGATACCGTGGAACGGTTTGCCATGGACTGTGAAGTGGACGAGACGGGGACGCTTCGATTTACCGTGACAGAGCCGGAAACCATCCGGGGCATCGCCGGGGAGGTATCCGGAAGCGAGGGCAAGCTGTGTTTTGAAGATCAGGCGCTAGCCTTTGCGCTGATGGCGGATGACAGGCTCAGCCCAGTCAGCGGGCCGTGGCTGGTGATGAAAGCACTCCGGTCCGGGGAGCTGGTGGCCATTGCTGAGGAGGGGGAGGAAATTCGCCTCACCCTCAACGACAGCTTTGAGGAAGATCCGCTGACGGCAGATATTTGGGTCAGCGAGGGAACAGTCGCGGCTGCAGAGATCGCATGGCGGGGCAGGCGGGTGCTGTCTATGGAGATCGAGAATTTCGAGATCCGGTAGAACTGTGGGGAAAGACTGCATAGGATAAAGCGGCTGTATACCGTATATTTTCTGTGCGGCGTGGGACAATAGGATCAACCGCGTTACATAGGAAGATCCGGTAGCGGCGGGAAGAACTCTCACGGAGCGTGAAGAATATGGACAGCAATGTAAAACGGGGCGATATTTTCTATGCAGATCTCAGCCCGGTGGTGGGCAGCGAGCAGGGGGGCACCCGCCCGGTACTGATCGTTCAGAATGACACCGGAAACCGATACTCTCCCACGGTGATCGCTGCGGCGATCACCAGCCAGACAGGGAAGGCTCGTCTGCCGACCCACATCAATATTGCCGGGGGCAGCGTAGGGCTGTCCAAGGACTCGGTGATCCTGTTGGAGCAGATCCGCACCATTGATAAAAAGCGGCTGCGGGAGCATATGGGACGGCTGGACGAAGCCCATATGACCATGGTGGACAATGCCATTGCGGTGAGCTTCGGACTGCACGAAACGCAATAGACCAAGTGCCTTGCCCTCGGGCAGGGCACTTAACATAAATTCAGAATTACTAAGAATTGAAACCATGTTTTTTCTGCCCAAAGGTGCTACAATGGTATCATAGAAAACAGAGAGGAGCGATTCTATGAAACGAGTTGCGGCATTGCTTTTGGCGGCGGCGATCTTGGTCGGTATGCTGCCCATGCAGGCATCTGCGGCACAGGGCAGCAAGCTGGCGGCGATCACCTTTGACGATGGCCCTTCGTATCGGCAGACCCCCCGTCTGCTGGATGGGCTGAAGGCACGGGGAGCGAAGGCTACCTTTTTTGTTCTGGGCCAGAATGCGCAGGACAATCTGGATGTGATCCAGCGTGCTTACGAGGAAGGGCATGAGATCGCCAGCCACACATGGGATCATGAGGATCTGACGGGGCTGTCGGATTCCGGCGTTCAAAATGAGATCCGCTCCACAGAGCGGGTGTTGAACAAGGTATGCGGCGAGGGGAAGTATTTGCTCCGTCCGCCCTATGGCAGCGCCAATGCCAGAGTCAGAGCCTTGGCGGGGGTACCGCTGGTCTATTGGAGCGTGGATCCGGAGGATTGGCGATATCGGGATGCGGATACGGTCTGCGCCAATATCGTCAACAACACAACGGACGGCGCCATCATTCTGGTGCATGATATTTATGCCAGCAGCGTGGATGGTGCGCTGCGTGCCATCGACAAGCTGAAGGAGAAGGGCTACGAATTTGTCACCGTCACCGAACTGCACCGCAGAAGACAGGTGGCGATGGAGAATGGACAATGGCATGACCGGTGCAGCCCCAAGGGCAATGACCTCGGCCCGCTGGCTAAGCCGGAGATTACATATACCGCAGACGGGAAGAATATGACCGTCACCCTGACGGTTTCCGGAAACCATCCCATTTACTACACCACCGACGGCAGCGTCCCCGGTGCAAATTCCAGGCGGTATACAGGGCCGTTTACCGTTGCCTATGGCAGCACCATCAAGGCGTTTGCCGCCTATGATCTCAACGGCGGACGGTCGGATATGGCGGTACTGGCCAAAGGGCAGGCCGGGGAGTTCCCTGCACCCAAGATCCGGCTGAACGGCGGGAAGATCGAGATCCAGTCAGCATCCAATGACGGAACCACCTACTATACCACAGATGGGTCTGCGCCCAGCCCAAACAGCACCGTGTACACTGCACCTTTTGCAGTGGAGCGCGGGCGCACCATCCGTGCCATTACGGCCGGGGGATACTATACCACCAGCAAGGAATCCAGCGTGTTCTATACGCACAGGGGAAATCTTTTCGCTGATGTGACGCCGGGAAGCTGGTATTACGAAGCGATGGATCTTCTGGCAGAAGCGGGATTGCTCAGCGGCATGGGCGGCAACCGATATGCCCCCAACACACCGCTTACCCGTGGAATGCTGGTGACCATACTCTATGCCTATGAGGGAAAGACCCTTGGCGGAGCATGGGATAAGACCAATCCGTTTACCGATGTGCCCTCCGATGCGTGGTATGCAGAAGCCGTGGAATGGGCCTACCGCAATGGTGTGACGGCGGGATATACGGCCACGACCTTTGCGCCGGACAGACGGCTGACCCGTCAGGAGCTTAGTGTGATGATCGATGGGTTCTTGAAGTACCGGGGGAATCCTCTGCCCAGAGGAAATTCCTGCGCCGGGAAATTCGGCGATTACAGCCGCATCAGTTCTTGGGCGCTGCCCAGCATCGAAGCAATGGTTCAAGCGGGGATGCTGGCTGGTGACGGGAAGAATGTCAACCCCCAGAATGGAGCCACCAGAGCGGAGGTTTCCGTGATCGTCAGAAGAGTCATGGAATTTGAAACTTCCCCGGAGCGAATGCTGCCTGCTGAGGAGCCGACTACGGAGCCTGCCACCACGCCGGTGCCTGAGACAACAGTTCCGGAGACCACCGTCCCTGAAACCACAGTACCGGAGATGACGGAAACGGCGCCCACGGAGCCGACTCAGACAACAGAGTCTGCAGAAGAAACCACATCTCCCACGGAACCGACTGCCGAACAGCCTCAGGAGAGCGTATCTCCTACGGAAAGCGGCGATCAAGCATGAGATAAAAATACCGGGTCACTTCACATGTTGAAGTGACCCGGTATTGTGCTTATTTTGCGGGTTTATAGCTGTCCTTCAAGCTGACAGAGCGGTTGAACACCAGATGACCCTCATGGGAGTCTCTGCTGTCAGGGCAGAAGTAGCCCAGACGCATGAACTGGTAGGATGCGGGAGCCTGAGCATGCTCAAGGCTTCTTTCCACCTTGCACCCGGTGAGAACTTCCAGAGAATGGGGGTTCATGCAGGCGAGGAAATCCTTGCCGGCGGCATCGGGATCGGGATCGTCAAAGAGGTTGGAATACTGGCGAACCTCAGCCTCACAGCAGTTGTCGGCATCCACCCAGTGGATGGTTGCGCCCTTGACCTTGCGGCCGTCGGCGGGGTTGCCTCCTTGAGATTCGGGATCATAAGTGGCAAGAACCTCTACCACATTGCCGTCAGCATCCTTGACACAGCCGGTGCAGGTGATGAGATATGCACCCTTGAGACGGCATTCGGCGCCGTTGGGAGTCAGACGCTTGTACTTGGGGATGGGGGTCTCCATGAAGTCGTCGGCTTCGATCCACAGGTTCCGGGAGAAGGTGACCTCTCTTGTGCCGGCATTCTCGTCCACGGGGTTGTTCTCGATTTGGAAAGTCTCGCTTTTTCCCTCGGGATAGTTGGTGATGGTCAGCTTCAGAGGCTTGAGCACAGCCATGACACGGGTGGCAGTCTCGTTCAGATCCTCCCGCAGGCAATGCTCCAAGAAGCCGTACTCAATGGTGTTGGGGGACTTGGCCACGCCCACCCGGTCGCAGAAATTGCGGATGGACTTGGGGGTGTAGCCCCGGCGGCGCAGACCGCACAGGGTGGGCATTCTGGGATCGTCCCATCCGGAGACATAGCCCTCCTCCACTAGCAGACGCAGCTTCCGCTTGGACAGCACGGTGTGGTCGATGCCCAGACGGGCAAACTCGATCTGACGGGGATGATGGGGTACGCTCACATGCTCCACCACCCAGTTGTACAGGGGGCGGTGGTTCTCGAATTCCAGAGAGCACAGGGAGTGGGTGATCCCCTCCAGAGCGTCCTGAATGGGGTGGGCAAAGTCGTACATGGGATAGATGCACCACTTATCTCCCTGACGGTGGTGGTGCACATGACGGATGCGGTAGATGACCGGGTCACGCATATTGAAGTTGCCGGAAGCCAGATCGATCTTGGCACGCAGGGTCATGGTGTTGTCTTCAAATTCACCGGCTCTCATCCGGCGGAACAGGTCAAGGCTCTCCTCCATGGGGCGATCCCGGTAGGGGGACTTGGCGGGGGTGTTCAGGTCGCCCCGGTATTCCTTAAACTGCTCCGGGGTCAACTCGCACACATAGGCCAGATCCTTGCGGATCAGTTCCTCAGCGAATGCATAGGTCTGTTCGAAGTAGTCCGAGCCATAGTGGAACCGATCGGCCCAGTCAAAGCCCAGCCAATGGATATCCTCCTGAATGGCATCTACATATTCGGTGTCTTCCTTGGCGGGGTTGGTGTCATCCATCCGCAGATTGCAGATGCCGCCGAACTTCTCGGCGGTGCCAAAGTCGATGATCAGCGCCTTGCAGTGTCCGATGTGCAGATATCCGTTGGGCTCCGGCGGAAAACGGGTGTGGACGGTCATGCCCTCGTACCGGCCGCCGGGGGCGATATCCTCTTCAATAAAAGCGTGGATGAAATTCTTGCTTTCGGTGATTTCAGCCATGATAGTACCTTCCTCTCTGGTTGCGCAATGTTCCATAATGGACACATTATAAACCATCACGCCGGTCTTTGCAACAGAAAAAGCAGATCTGCGGGGGATTTTTACCTCAGAAGCCATGCCCGAGGGGGAAAAAAGAAAAAGAATTTGTAAAAATAAGAAAATAAGGTTGTCAATTAGGCTGACTTATATTAAAATAGGGGATGATATGAAAGGAGTGGTAAACTTGCCTGAGGTACAATTCAAGCGAGTACTGTTGAAAGTCAGCGGAGAGGCGCTGGCGGGGGAAGCACATCGCGGATTGGATTTTGAAGTCATCGGACAGGTGTGCGACGCAATCAGGGAATGTGTGGAAATGGGCGTGCAGATCGGTGTAGTGATCGGCGGCGGCAATTTCTGGAGAGGCGTGAAGGACGGCGCAGACAAGATGCAGCGCAGCCATGCCGATTCCATGGGAATGCTGGCCACGGTGATGAACTGTCTGGCGGTGGCGGATGCGCTGGAAAAGAAGGGCGTCCAGACCCGTGTGCTCTCTGCGGTGGAGATGCCCAAGTTCTGCGAGTACTTTACCAGAGACGCTGCCGACCGCTACCTGAATGAGGGGAAGGTCGTTTTCTTTGCCTGCGGTACGGGCAACCCTTATTTCTCCACGGACACAGGCGCTGTGCTGCGGGGCGTGGAGATCGAAGCCGACTGTGTGCTGATGGCGAAGAATGTGGATGGCATCTACTCCGCCGATCCCAATGTGGATCCCACGGCGGTGAAGTTTGATTCCCTGACCTATGACGAGGTCTTGGCCCGTCACCTGAAGGCCACGGATACTACGGCGATGACTCTGGCTATGGACAACCACATGACGCTGGCGTGCTTTGCCCTGAAGGACCCCAAGAATATCATTCGCGTGATCTGCGGCGAGCGGATCGGCACCATCGTTAAGGAGGATTAAGTTTATGAGCGTAGATTTTAAGGAATATCAGAGAAAAATGGAAAAGACCCTGGATGTGCTGCAGGAGAACTTCGGCGCTGTCCGCGCCGGCCGCGCCAATGCCAAGGTTCTGGATCGCATCACTGTGGAATACTATGGATCAGAGACGCCCCTCAACGGCGTAGCTTCCATCTCCTCTCCTGATGCCCGTACGCTGGTCATCACCCCTTGGGATACCAAGGTGCTCAAGGACATCCAGAAGGCGATCCAGATGTCCGATCTGGGGATCAATCCGCAGAATGACGGCCGTGTGATCCGTCTGGTGTTCCCTCAGCTCACTGAGGAGCGCCGTAAGGAACTGGCCAAGCAGGTGAAGAAGTATGCTGAGGACGGCAAGGTCGCCATGCGCAATGTCCGCCGTGAGGGTATGGACTATGTGAAGAATCTGAAGAAGAAGTCTGAGATCACCGAGGATGAGCAGAAAAAGGCAGAGAAGGATCTGCAGGATATGCTGGATAAGTACATCAAGAAGGTGGACGAAGCCCTGGCAGTGAAGGAAAAGGAACTGATGGCGATTTGATGCCATGCCGCAAGGGGCGCAGGTTTTGCGCCCCTTGTTATGATTATAGGTGAAAAGAATGGCTTTTTTTAGAAAAAAGAAACATCAAGCCCCGGTATCGGATCTTCCAGCCCCCACCCATATTGCCATCATCATGGACGGCAATGGGCGCTGGGCGAAGAAGCGGGGGCTGCCCCGCACCATGGGGCACCGGGCGGGGGCGGAGGCTTTCCGCCGGATCGCAAACTACGCCCGGACGCTGGGGGTGCGCTATCTGACGGTCTACGCCTTCTCTACGGAGAACTGGAAACGGTCGGAGGAGGAGATCACGGGGATCATGACCCTGCTTCGCAAGTATCTGGAGGAAGCGCTGCGGGATATGGAGAAGAACCATGTCCGCATCAAATTCTTTGGAGATCTGACCCGGCTCAGCCCGGATCTGCAAGAACTGTGCGCCCGGGCGGAGGAGACTTCTGACCAATATCACGAGGTTCAGGTGAACTTCTGTATGAATTACGGTGGCAGAGATGAGATCGTGTCCGCCGCAAAGGAATTCGCCAGACGGGCGGCGGCAGGGGAATGCTCGCCGGAAGATCTGACGGAAGAAATGTTTTCCAACTATCTGTATTCCGCTGGTGTCCCGGATCCGGAGCTGATCATCCGTCCCTCCGGCGAAATGCGGATCAGCAATTTCCTGTTGTGGCAGAGCGCCTATTCGGAATTTGTCTATATGGATGTGCTTTGGCCGGACTTCACGGAGAAGGATCTGGACAGAGCCATCGAAGAATATCATCGGCGCAATCGCCGGTTTGGAGGCGCGTAAACCATGAAAACTCGAATCCTTGCGGCGGTGATCCTGCTGCCGCTGCTGCTGGCCGTCGTATTGGCACTGCCAAAGATTTTTACGGCGATCCTGTTCGGCGCTGCCGGTGCGCTGGCGGCCTATGAGCTGCTGCATGCCACCGGTCTGGTGAAGGAGCGCCGTCTGGTGTGGTATGCTGCTGCATCGGCCTTTGCTGTCTCCCTCTGGAGTTTCTATGGCTGTGACCGAATCTGGGGCACGGTGCTGGTGCTGGCGGTATTTGCAGCATATTTTGCAGAGATGATGGCATCCCATATCAAGCTGACCTTCGATAAGATCAGCATCTGTCTTGCAGCGGCATTGGTGCTGCCCTATTTGCTTACCAGTCTTGTGCGGATCCACACCATGGATCTGGGGCGGTTCTTTATTCTCGTTCCCTTCATGATGGCGTTTCTGCCGGACAGCGGCGCCTATTTCATGGGTATGAGATTCGGCAAGCATAAGCTGGCACCCATCATCAGCCCCAAAAAGACGGTGGAGGGTGTCTTTGGCGGTACTGCCAGCGCGGTGCTGGGCATGCTGGTATATGCTCTGATTTTAAGCACCTGCTTTGATATGCAGGTGAATTATCTCTACGCAGTGATTTACGGCATTGCTTCGGCGGTAGGTTCTGTGTTTGGCGATCTGTGCTTCTCGGTCATCAAGCGTCAGACCGGCATCAAGGATTACGGAAAGCTGATCCCCGGACACGGTGGGATCTTGGATAGATTTGACTCTATGATGGTGGTGGCTCCGCTGGCAGAGATCCTGCTGACGCTGCTGCCCATCGCGGTGAAATGATATGATGAAACATGTGAGTATTTTGGGCTCTACCGGCTCCATCGGACGGCAGAGTCTGGATGTGATCTCCCGGATGGAGGGAGTTGAGGTGACGGCGTTGACAGCCGGAACCAGCGTGGAACGAATGGAAGCACAATGCAGACAGTTCCGCCCCCGTTTGGCGGTGATGGCGACCCAAGCTGCGGCGGAAGATCTTGCCCGGCGGCTGGAGGATCTGCCCATCCGTATCGCATACGGCGAAGAAGGATTGATCCAAGCGGCCACCATGGAGAATACCGACTGCGTCATCACGGCGGTGGTGGGAATGCTGGGGCTGAAGCCCACGCTGGCGGCGATCCGAGCCGGTAAGCGCATTGGTCTTGCCAACAAGGAGACGCTGGTGTGCGCCGGTGAACTGGTGATGGCGCAGGCGAAGCAGTACAACGCCCAGATCATCCCGGTGGATTCGGAGCATTCGGCGATCTTCCAATGCTTGATGGGCAATCAGGACAGGGGAGAAGTGAAGAAGATCATCCTCACCTGCTCCGGCGGTCCCTTCTTCGGAAAGACCCGGCAGGAGCTTACCCATGTGACCAAGGCAGATGCCCTGAAGCACCCCAACTGGAAGATGGGGGCAAAGATCACCATCGACTGCGCCACCTTGATGAACAAGGGGCTTGAGGTGATCGAAGCCATGCGGCTGTACGACCTGCCTCTGGAGCAGGTTCAGGTGTTGATCCACCGCCAGAGCATCGTTCATTCTATGGTGGAATATGTGGATGGTGCGGTGATGGCGCAGATGGGTGCCCCGGATATGCGCCTGCCCATCCAACTGGCGCTGACCTATCCCCAGCGGATGGTCTGTCCGGTGGATCCTCTGGATCTGACGGCGGCGCCGCTGAGCTTCAGCCATCCGGATCTGGAAGCTTTCCCCTGTCTGGCACTGGCTATGCAGGCGGCAAAGCAGGGCGGAACCGTGTGCGCGGTGATGAACGGCGCCAACGAGGAAGCCGTTGCCCTGTATCTGGATGATAAAATCGGATTCTATGACATCTATGAGCTGGTGCGCGGTGCCATGGATCATGTGCCCTCTGTGGCGGATCCCACGCTGGATCAGATCTTGGAAGCGGATCAGGCTGCCCGCAATTATGTACGCAGCCATGCGAACTAATTCTTGAAAAGCGAGGAAGCTGCATGTATATTTTTCTGGCGATCCTGATGTTCAGTCTGCTGATCTTCGTTCACGAGCTGGGGCACTTCGTCACGGCGAAGCTGTCCGGCGTCCAAGTGAATGAATTCTCCATTTTTATGGGACCGGCGATTTTTCAAAAGCAGAAGGGGGAGACCCTGTATTCCATCCGCTGTATCCCCTTTGGCGGGTACTGCGCCATGGAGGGGGAGGATGATGATTCGGACAATCCTCGCTCCTTTGGAAAAGCGGCATGGTGGAAGAAGCTGATCATTCTGGTGGCCGGAGCAGGCATGAATCTGATTTGCGGTTTTCTGATCTTCTTTTTCCTATTTGGTCCCAGTTCTCCTGCCGAGACTCTGCCGGAGCCGGTGATCTCCGACTTCTATGCGGGCAACCAGATCGACGGCGCAGGCGGCCTTCGGATCGGGGATCGGTTCTACTCCATCGACGGGGAGCGGGTGTACACCTCCTCCAACATTTCCTTTTTGCTGGGGATGAATCTGTCTCAGGAACCGGGTGTCCATGATCTGGTGGTAATCCGGGATGGGCAGAAGGTCTATCTGGACGATTTTTCCATGAACCGGGTACCGGTGCAGACAGAAAACGGAGTTCAGGAACTTTACGGCATGAAGCTGGCGGTTACCCCCAAGACCTTTGGCGCAAGCCTGCGCTATGCGTGGAACAACACGGTGGATACCATCCGCATGGTGCGGATCAGCCTGCAAATGCTGCTGACCGGAAAGGCGGGCATCCAGGATGTGGGCGGCCCGGTGATGATCGTCCAGACCATCTCCGAGACTGCCGCAAACTCCGGCAGCTTTGATGCCGCTATGCGGAACATCCTGTATTTCAGCGGCTTTATCGGGGTGAATCTGGCGGTGATGAATCTGCTGCCCATCCCGGCGCTGGACGGCGGTCGGGCATTGGGAGTGATCTTGACTACGGTCATCGAGGGCGTCACCCACAAGAAACTCAATCCCAAGTACGAAGCCTACCTCCATGGAGCGGGGATGGTGGTACTGCTGGGGTTCATGGCGCTGATCATGTTCAAAGATATTTTTAACATTTTTAGGGGATGAAAGATATGACAAGACAGATAATGGTAGGCGGCGTCCCCATTGGCGGCGGTGCGCCTGTGGCCATCCAATCCATGCTCAATACCAAGACCACCGATGTAAAGGGGTGTCTGGATCAGATCCGCCAGCTCCACGAAGCGGGCTGTCAGATCGTCCGTCTGGCGGTGCCGAATATGGAAAGCGCCCGGAGTTTTGCTGAAATTTGCAAGGACAGCCCCTTGCCACTTGTGGCGGATATTCATTTTGACTATAAGCTGGCCATTGCGGCGGCAGAGGGCGGCGCCAGCAAGATCCGCATCAACCCCGGCAACATCGGCGGGGAGGATCGGGTCAAGGCTGTTGTGGATGTGTGCAAGGATCGCAAGATCCCCATCCGCATCGGCGTCAACGGCGGCTCTCTGGAGCAGGGACTGCTGGATAAGTACGGTCATCCCACGGCGGAGGCTCTGGTGGAGAGTGCGTTCTCCCATCTGGAACTGCTGGAGAAGTTCGGTTTCTATGACACCTGCGTGTCCATGAAGTCCTCTACGGTGCCCACCATGGTGCAAGCCTGCCGGCTGTTCCGCAGCAAGTGTGATTATCCGCTGCACATCGGTGTAACGGAGACCGGCCCGGAGAAGATGGGGTTGATCAAGTCCGCCATGGGCATCGGCGCCCTGCTGCTGGACGGGATCGGTGACACCATCCGGGTCAGCCTGACGGCGGAGCCCGTCAACGAGGTCTATGCGGCCAAGGATATTCTGAAGGCTGCGGGGTTGCGCTCTGAGGGCGTGAATATCATCTCCTGCCCCACCTGCGGACGCACCCGGATCGATCTCATCGGTCTGGTCAACCGAGTGGAACAAGCGCTGCGGGACTGCCCCAAGCCCATCACCGTGGCGGTCATGGGCTGCGTGGTCAATGGCCCCGGTGAAGCCAGGGAAGCCGATATCGGCATTGCCGGCGGCGACGGCTGGGGCATGATCTTTGAAAAGGGCGAGCCGGTAGAGAAGCTGCCCTATGACGAGCTGCTGGATGCGCTGCTCAGACGCATCGAGAATTTCTAAGGAAGACTTATGAACGAAAAGGTACAATTTTGGAATATGTTTGCCCTGTACCAGCCGCCCGAGCAGGAAGCCGCGCTTTTTGCTCAGGCGGCCGTTCGCGCTGCCCAGATCGATCCGGTGAAGCGCACCGTCATGGTAGAGATGGAAGCGCCCGGCTATATCCCGGAGCGTATCATCCAGAGCGTTTCCAGACAGATCGAGGAGCATTACGGCTTGGAACGACTGGAGATCTACCAGTATTTCCCGGAATCGGAACTTGCCAAGCTGGAATCGGGAGAGTTGACCTCGATGTTCGTGGCAGAGGATTCCATCTGCCGGGGCACCTTGGCAGGGGCAAAGTACGAATGGGAAGGTACGGATCTGACCATACGCCTGCGAGCCAACGGGAAGGACACGCTGGAAGCCTGTATCCC
Source organism: uncultured Clostridia bacterium (assembly GCA_937890525.1). GTDB lineage: Bacteria > Bacillota > Clostridia > Oscillospirales > Oscillospiraceae > Faecousia. Next base: position 46,975 of record CALADI010000004.1, read on the forward strand.
GGCAGTACGGCAGCGGCTCAACGCCATGTTTGCTACTCAGGTTTCCGTCAGCGTAGTTTCCGGCAAAGATCTTCAAGGGCAGGCATTGTATGATGCCATGGAGAAGATCCGCTCTGAGGCGGTGATCCATCAAGTCAAACCGGTATTTGTGGAAAAGAAAGCTGCACCTGCCGCCTCTGCAGGTGGAAGTACAGACGCCATCTACGGCAAGCCCTTCCGGGCGACCCCTGTGCCCATGAAGGACATCAAGCTGGACATGGGCATCGTCACCGTGGAGGGCAAGGTATTCAGCGTAGAGCACCGGGAGCTGAAAAAGCGGAATGCATGGGTGGTCAATTTCGACATGACCGATGATACCAACTCCATTCGCATCAATCGCTTTATGGAAGCCAACGAGGCAAAGCCCATTTTGGAACAGGTATCTGTGGGCACAGTGCTGAAGGTGCAGGGAAAGCTGGTCATCAACCAATTTGACAATGAAATGGTGCTCAAGCCCTATGCCATTATGGCGGGGCATATGGAGAAGCGGAGGGATACCGCCGAGGGCATGAAGCGGGTGGAGCTGCACCTGCACACCACCATGAGCAATATGGACGCCCTTACTCCTACGGCTGCTGCGGTAAAGCAGGCGGCTGCATGGGGACACCGGGCCATCGCCATCACCGACCACGGCGTGGTGCAGTCCTTCCCCGATGCCATGAAGGCGGCGTCCAAGGCAAAGGTCGCCGGAACGGATCAGAACATCAAGATCCTCTACGGCGTGGAAGGATATTTCGTCAACGATGTGGATGACCGGATCGTAGTACATGGACAGCAGGATCATCCGCTGGACGGAGAATTTGTGGCATTTGACTTGGAAACCACGGGACTTTCCTCCCGGGAGGATACCATCATCGAGATCGGCGCTGTGCGCATGAAGGGCGGGCAGGAGCTTGCCCGGTTCCAGACTTTCGTGGATCCTGGACGGATGCTGGAACGGAAGATCGTGGATCTCACGGGCATCACAGACGATATGCTGGTTGGAGCGCCGAGGATCGAGGAAGTCCTGCCCCAGTTCTTGGAATTCGTGGGGGACAGTCCTCTGATTGCGCACAATGCCGATTTTGATACCGGATTCATCCGGGAAGCCGCCAAGCGGCAGGGGCTGAAATTTACATCCACTTCGGTGGATACGCTGATCCTGTCCCAGAATCTGCTGCCCCAGCTGAACAAGTTTAAGCTGAACATTGTGGCAGAAGCGTTGGATCTGCCGGAATTCAACCACCATCGTGCCGCCGACGATGCGGTGACCTGCGGATTGGTGTTTTGGAATTTGGTGCCCCGTCTGGATGAAATGGGGATCCGATCCTTGGGTCAGATCAACCCTGCCATGCCCCAGCTTCGCTCCAAGAGCAGGATCGACAACCGCCATGCCCGGCACATCATTCTGTTTGCAAAGAATCAGGTGGGACTGCGGAATCTATACCATCTGATTTCAGATTCCAACCTCACCTACTTCAAGCGAGTGCCCAGAATTCCCAAATCGGAATTGCTGCAACTGCGGGAGGGTCTGATCATCGGCTCTGCCTGCGAAGCGGGTGAACTGTATCAGGCCATCATGGAGCACAAAAGCGAGGATGAACTGCGGCGGATCGCTTCGTTTTACGATTTTCTGGAGATCCAGCCCCTGTGCAACAATGCCTTTATGCTGGCGAAAGGACTGGTAAAAGATGTGGAGGAGATCCGGGAGTTCAACCGAACGGTGATCCGTTTGGGGGAAGCACTGGACATTCCTGTGGTGGCCACCGGAGATGTCCATTTCCTGAACCCGGAGGACGAGGTGTTCCGCCATATCCTGCTGGCGACCAAGGGCTTCGACGACTGCGACCGCTCCAACCCGCTGTATTTCCGCACCACGGACGAAATGCTTCAGGAATTCTCCTATCTGGGAGAGGAAAAGGCCTATGAGATCGTGGTGAAGAACACCAACTACATTGCCGACCAATGCGAAACGCTGCGCCCGGTGCCCCACAACCTGTTTGCGCCGAAGATCGAAAACTCTGTGGAGGATCTGAAGAATCTGGTTTACGGGAAATTTCACCGGCTGTACGGGGACAATCCCCCGGAACTGATGGTCAAGCGTGTAGAAACCGAGCTGAACGATATCATCAACTGTCACTACGATGTGATCTATATGTCCGCCCAGAAGCTGGTGCAGAACTCGTTGGAGCATGGGTATCTGGTTGGCTCCCGAGGATCGGTGGGATCGTCTATCGTGGCGTATATGTCGGGAATCACGGAGGTCAACTCCTTCCCGCCCCACTATCGGTGCCCCAATCCGGAGTGCAAGTACACCACCTTTGATGTGCCCAAGGGCTACGGCTGTGGTGCAGACCTTCCCGATGCAATCTGCCCCAAGTGCGGTACGAAGTTTGAAAAAGATGGATTCAACATTCCTTTTGAAACTTTCCTTGGCTTCGGCGGAGACAAAGTGCCGGATATTGACCTGAACTTCTCTGGCGAATATCAGGCCAGAGCCCACGCCTACTGCGTGGAGTTGTTCGGAAAATCCCATGTGTTCCGGGCAGGCACCATCGGCACGGTGGCGGAGAAGACCGCCTTCGGATATGTGAAAAAGTATCTTTCTGAGCGGAACCGGCAGGAAAGCCGTGCCGAGGAAAAGCGTTTGGCGGCAGGCTGCGTGGGCGTGCGCCGAACCACCGGTCAGCACCCCGGAGGTCTGGTGGTTATCCCTCAGGAAAACGAGATCTGGGACTTTTGCCCGGTGCAAAAGCCGGCGGATGATCCTAAGGCCGATCAGATCACCACCCATTTTGAATACCACTCCATGGAGGAGAATCTGCTGAAGCTGGATATGCTGGGTCACGATGACCCCACCATGATCCGCATGATGGAGGACATGACCGGGGTGGACGCCAAGCTGATCCCGCTGGATGACAAAGATACCATGTCCATCTTCACCTCTTCCAAAGTGCTGGGCTATGAGGATGACAAGATCCTGGGTCCCACCGGGGCTGTGGCGATCCCGGAGTTCAACACCCGGTTCACCCGAGGAATGCTGATGGACACCATGCCCACCAGATTTGATACTCTGCTGCGGCTGTCCGGCTTCTCCCACGGTACGGATGTTTGGCTGGGCAATGCAAAGGATCTGATCACCTCTAAAACGGCATCTGTCGATCAGGCCATCGGCTGTCGTGACGATATCATGATCTATCTGATCTCCTGCGGAATGCCGGAGAAGCGTTCCTTTAAGATCATGGAGGCTGTCCGTAAGGGCAGAGGTCTGCCGGAGGGGGCAGAAGAGGAGATGATCGCCGCCGGGGTGCCGGACTGGTACATTGGCTCCTGCAAGAAGATCAAATATCTGTTCCCCAAGGCTCATGCGGTGGCGTATGTTATGATGGCGTTCCGCATTGCGTGGTTCAAGGTGCACCATCCCTTGGCATTCTATGCGGCGTATTTTTACCGCCGGAGCCAGAAGGGTGGATTCGACGCCGGGATGATGACCGGCGGGATCGATGCCGTGGTGGCCAACATCAAAGCCATCGACGGCAATGAGGACGCAACGGACAAAGATGAGGATCTTCTGACCACATTGGAGGTGGTCTATGAGTTCAATCTACGGGGATTCGAATTCCTGCCCATCTCCCTGTACGAAAGTCATGCCACCAAGTTCCTCATCAAAGACGGAAAGATCCTACCGCCTTTTGTATCCATTTCGGGTTTGGGCGAAAATGCGGCGTGGGATCTGATGAACGGCAGGGAAGGCAAGCGATTCATCTCCATTGAGGAGGTGGCGGAGGCCTGCCCCAAGGTGTCCAAGACCCACATCCAGATGCTGAAGGATGCGGGGGCGTTCGGAGATCTGCCCGATACCAGCCAGGTCAGTTTGTTCTAAAGTCTCTTTACAATAACAGATCTTTTTGGTATACTTGACCCGTGGTGCTCCGGTCTATCCCTGTGTGCACCGGCCGGGAAGGAAATTCCCGGCACAGACTTTTTTATCAGAAACGAGGTTTTAGCCATGCAAGATATCGGAATGCAGTTTCACATCCGCTGTGTCGAGGGGAATGTGGGCCGGTATGTTTTTCTGCCGGGAGACCCCGGGCGCTGCGAGGCCATCGCCGCCCACTTTGACGATCCGGTTCATGTGGGCATGAATCGGGAGTACAATATCTATACAGGCACCCTGCTGGGGGAGAAGGTCAGCGTCTGCTCCACCGGCATCGGCGGTCCCTCTGCTGCCATCGCTATGGAGGAATTGGCGGCCATCGGTGCGGACACCTTCATCCGTGTGGGCACCTGCGGCGGTATCGCCATGGATGTGTGCCCCGGGGATGTGGTGGTCGCCACCGGCGCCATCCGCTATGAGCATACCTCTTTGGAGTATGCCCCCATTGAATTCCCTGCCGTGCCGGATTATGAGATCACCTCGGCGCTGGCGCAGGCCAGCCGGAAGCTGGGCTACGGCACCCATCTGGGTGTGGTGCAGTGCAAAGATGCCTTCTATGGTCAGCACAGCCCGGAAAAGAGCCCGGTCTACTATGATCTGCTGCAAAAGTGGGAGTCTTGGAAGCGCCTTGGTGTCAAGGCCAGCGAGATGGAGTCTGCCGCCCTGTTCGTGGTGGCAGCTGCGCTGGGCGTGCGCTGCGGTTCCTGCTTCCATGTGATCTGGAATCAGGAGCGGGAGAAGGCAGGTCTGGCCATGCCCATGACCGAGGATACCTCCGGTGCCATCAAGGTGGGAATCGAGGCCGTCAAGGCACTGATCCAAGCCGACAAGGAAAGAGCATAACCGCCTCCCCCCGGCGTGGGACAGCCATGTTACTGTGGCTGCCGATGCTGGGGGGATCTTGCTTTTTAAAATCGTTTGGTTGCGATTGCAATTTTTGGAAAAGCTGATATAATGGAAGAAAATCCAAACAGGAGGGTTCACCATGGAAAAGAAAATTCGTCAGCGCTGCGACATTCCCGAAGCAGACCGCTGGGCAACGGAAGATCTGTATGCCAGCGACGCACTCTGGGAGGAGGATCTGAAAAAGCTGGAACAGCTTGGGGCAGATCTGGCTTCCTATGAGGGCAAGCTGGGATCATCCGCCGAGAATCTGCTGGGCTTTATGGACAAGCTGGAGCAGGTGGAGGTCTTGGCAAGTCAGGTTGCCAACTATGCCAGCCGCAAGGGAGATGAAGATACCCGTGTGGCAGAGTATCAGGCGATGAACGGCAAGCTGATGAGCGCTCTGGTGGCGCTGAATGCCGGATCCAGCTTCCAGACTCCGGAGATCATGGCCATTTCCCAGCAGACTTTGGAGGAATTCTATCAGACCCAGCCCAAGTTGGAGCGCTACCGCCGGTATCTGGACGATATGCGCCGGATGAAGGATCATGTTCTGTCTGCAGAGCAGGAGAAACTGCTGGCAGCGGCAGGAGAGATGGCCCAGACTCCCTCCAATGCCTTTGAGATGTTTGCCTATGCGGATCTGAAGTTCCCTGCGGTGCTGGATGGGGAAGGGGAGTCCCACCCTCTCAGCAGCGCCAACTTCACCACGCTGGAAACCAGCCCGGACCGCACCCTGCGCAAAAACGCCTATGAAGCGCTGTACCACAGACTGGCGGAGTTCCAGAACACCTCTGCTGCGCTGCTGGCGGCGCAGGTGAAGCAGCTTCAGTTCTTTGCTCAGGCTCGAAAATATCCTGCATCCCTAGATGCATCGCTGGACAATACCAATGTGCCTACTGCGGTGTATCTCAACCTCATTGAAGCGGTCCATCAGAATATGGACAAGATGCACCGCTATGTCCGTCTGCGTAAGAAGCTGCTGAATGTGGACGAACTGCATTTCTACGATGTGTACACCCCCTTGATCTCCGGCGTGGAAAAGCAGATCCCCTTTGACGAGGCAAAGCAGACGGTTTACGAGGCGCTGGCACCCTTGGGTGAAGGTTACCGCAAGATCCTGAAGGAAGGCTTTGAAAACCGCTGGATCGATGTGTATGAAAACGAGGGTAAGCGCAGCGGCGCATACTCCGCCGGTGCCCGGGTGCATCCCTATGTGCTGCTGAACTACAACGGCACGCTGGACAGCCAGTTCACCCTTGCCCACGAGATGGGACATGCCCTCCACTCCTACCTTTCCAACCACACCCAGAATCCTCTGGATGCAGACTATGTGATCTTTGTGGCTGAGGTGGCATCCACCTGCAACGAAGCTCTGCTGATGGATCATCTGCTGAACAAGACCACCGACAAGAAGGAGCGCATCTACCTCATCAACCATTTCTTGGAGCAGTTCAAGAGCACCCTGTACCGCCAGACCATGTTCGCTGAGTTTGAGCTGAACATTGCCCGGATGTACCAGCAGGGCACTCCCTTGACGGCTCAGACCCTGTGCGCCGAGTACAAGCGGCTGAACGAGATGTACTTCGGACCGGATATGGTGGTGGATGACGAGATCGCCATGGAGTGGGCACGGATCCCCCATTTCTACTACAACTACTATGTGTTCCAGTACGCCACGGGCTACTCTGCCGCCATTGCCCTGTCCCAGCAGATCCTGTCTGAGGGAGAGAGCGCAGTCAAGCGGTATCTGGAATTCCTCAGCGGCGGCTGCTCCAAGTCCCCGGTGGATCTGCTGAAGGGGGCTGGTGTGGATATGTCTACGCCTGCGCCGGTGAATCAGGCGCTGGAGCTGTTCGGCAAGCTGCTTGATGAGATGGAAGAATTGACTCGGGATTGAACCATGAATGAGATCTTTCTTCCCACCCTCCACGCCTTTGCCATGAATAACATCTTCACCGGTTCCTGCGGGCTGTTCCGATTTCGGGCGGCGCCCAATGTGGTGATGGCGACCCCTAAGGAAGTGGATTTTGCGCAAAGCTCCATCCACGCCCAGTTCTGGCACGGGAAGCTGTGCTATGAGTTGAGCGAAATGGAAGGGGAGCAGACCTTCCCCATGTCCGAGGAAGGTCGGTTGGAAATGAAGCAATGGCTGGAATCGAATATTTGATCTGAACGCTGAGATCGGGGCACCTTCTTGAAGGCAGGTGCCCCGATCTTGTCTGTGCTGTATGGAGGTCCATATCACTACCAGTATTGATGATAGAAATACAGCAAAGCCCCGGTCTGGGATGGTTTTTCCAGACCGGGGCTTTGCTTTGATCGAGACAGTCACCGTGCAGGGTCCTGATCCGTCTTCATTCTTCGATACTTTTCGAGGGTGAAGCGGTAAAACTTGAATATGCCCTCCGTCATGACGAAATCGAAGCCGACCTTCTCGAGCACATGCTGACTTCGTGTGTTCTTCAGTACGGCATCTGCCAGCACCACTTCCAAATTCATTTGATCAAAAGCGTAGGCTAGGATCAGCTTCTCGGCTGCCGTTCCGATGCCGCGATTTTTTACAGAATCATTTTGAAGATGGATAGACATGATCGCCTGCTTCTTTACAGGATCGATCTCTTTCAAGCAGATCTCACCGACGGGAAATGCACCATCCATGATAAAGAAGGAACGGCGGTCTTCTGCCTGAATATATCGGTCAAAACGGAGATCTATGGCTTTGGGGTCGTAACAAAATTCGGAGAAACAGCCCATATCCATGAAAATATCCGGATCTCGCTGAAAATCCTGATAGTAGAGGTGCATCAACTCCCGGGTGATCCCCTTTAGTGTCACTTGACTTGCCATAACGGTGCTCCTTTTTAGAAAAATGATGGTTCCGGGGTGGAAAGATCCTTTAGATCCGAAAGATCCTCGGTGCGGATCAGCCGTGCCCCACGATCCTGTAATGCCTTGGCTGCGTCGGATCCATCATCGAAGCAGCATAGGGGGCTCCAGCTGTGGCGCAGGTTTTGGGTGGAGCCGTCCCATGTCCCGCCCTGCCCCAAGGTGCATTGGGCGACCAGGGTGCATTGCCCCAAAGCGTGGATCACCCGGTTCCGGCTCAGCGCCCGTGGGGTCTGAAAAGGAAGGTCGAAGCTGTCCTCGCAGAGATAGAGGATGTTCGGATTCTGGGTGTGATCTGCCAAACGATCCGGCAGGACGCAGATCACTTTGCCCCCAATATCAAGACAGGCATCCTGCGCCGTGCGGTCAGCACCTCTGGCGCCGCCGGAGATCAATGTGAAGCCTTGGCGGTGGATCTGAACACCGGCAGACCGGGCAAAGGCGGCATTGCGGGGTCGCAAATCCCGGCTGCCCACTACACCGATGCCGGGCTGAGCCAGTATGGTCGGATCTCCGCTGTACCAAAGGCAGGGGGGCGCATCCGTCCCCAAGCGCATACGCAGCAGCCCGGGGTATCCGGGGGTGACCCGGGTGATGACACCGTATCCCATGTCATCAGCTTTGGATAGATAGCGCTCCAGAAGGGGGGTATCCTCCAGCAATGACAGAATGTGGTCTGCATCGTGCTGGGAGTAGCCCAGCGCCCTCAGATCTGCTGGGGTCATCTCCCGCGGATCATGGATGGGGGAATGCTGGCGCACCCGCACAGACAGGCGGCGAAGCTGCGCCGGGCTTAGGGGCGCACGGCTGGGCTGCCCCAGATGGGAGCAAAGCAGCAGGAATCCCCGCTCGTAGGGGGTCAACGGAACCGCCTCTTGATGGGAGCCGGAGCCTTGACGATCTCCTTGGTGAGCGTGCCGTCGTCTGCTAGAATCATGGGCTGAATGGTGTAGTTGGAGAACTTGGCGATCTCGTCAAGCTTGGCCTTTTCGGGGAAATTGCCAATCAGGCTCCAAGCCTGTCCCTTGCGCTTGGCACGGCCGGTCCTGCCGATGCGGTGGACATAGTATTCGTTCTCTTCCGGGATGTCAAAATTGATGACGCAGTCCACATCGTCCACATCGATGCCACGGGATGCCACATCCGTGGCGATGAGCACGGCGAGGTTGCCGCTGCGGAAGCGCTGCATAGTCTTTTCCCGCTGGTTCTGGCGCACATCTCCGTGGAGACAGTCGCAGTCCAGCCCTGCCCGGACAAATTCATCCGACAGCCGCTGGCACATATGCTTGGTGTTGCAGAAAACGATCACCCGCTCAAACCCTTGGGTGCGGATCAGCCGAAGGGCAGTCTCCGCCTTAGCAAGGGGAGACACGGTGAGACTGAACTGGTCGATGTCCGGGCGATCCTCCTTGCTGGGCTCTACGGTGATCTCCACCTCGTCCCGCTGGTACATCCAACTCACGGTCATGACCTCTTGGGAGATAGTGGCAGAGAACAGCCCCAGATTCTTGCGGTTCTTCACCTTCTCGATGATCCGGGTCACATCTTTGAAAAAGCCCATATCCAGCATCCGATCCGCCTCGTCCAGCACGACGGTCTGGATCTTATCCAGCCGGATGGTCTTGCGGTTGTAGTGATCCATCAGCCGTCCGGGGGTAGCCACCACGATCTGGGGCTTGCGCTCCAGCTGCTTGATCTGTGCGCCGATGCCGGCACCGCCGTAGAGAACAGCCACCCGAATGTTCTGGAAATAGGTGAGCAGTCCCCGCAGCTCGTCACCGATCTGGATGGCAAGCTCCCGGGTGGGGGCAAGGATCAGCCCCTGCACCTGATCGTTTTCGGGGTCGATGTGCTCGATCATGGGGATGCCGAAGGCGAAGGTCTTGCCGGTGCCTGTGGGGGCTTTGGCGATGACATCCTTCCACTGCATGAACTGGGGGATGGCTTCGGCCTGAATGGTGGTGGGGTAGCCGTACCCCTTTTTCTCAAGGGCTTTCAGCATAGGCTCGCTCAAGCCAAGCTGATCGAAAGTAATTGTAGTATCCGTCATAATTCCATTCCTTTTCCATATGGCATATTATTGTCATTCTATCAGTTTTTCCGAATATTTGCAACCATTGTTCCGGCACATTCGGTCAAATCACAAATTTAAGAAAACACAAGGGGATTTTCGTGGACAAAACGGGGAAATTGTGCTAAAATCATCCATAATGTATTATGGGAAGGGTGTGGTGTTTTGCGGACAGATGTGATGGGAGTCTGCTTCGACAACCAGACGAAGGCTGAATTTGTTCGGCAGGCCGGCGCAATGCTGGACGAGGGGCGCAAGGGCTATTGCGTGACCCCCAATGCGGAGATCGTCTACGAGGCGATCCACGACCCGGAGTTCCGGGATCTGCTGAACGGCGCCAGTATGGTTCTGCCGGATGGAGCCGGGGTGATCTTGGGCGCAAAGATCTTGGGCACGCCCATGAAAGAGAAGGTAGCCGGGATCGAGTTCGGAGAGGAGATCTGCAAGCTACTGGCACAGCGCAGCGGCAGGCTGTTTCTTCTGGGGGCGAAACCCGGTGTGGCGGAGCAGGCAGGGCAGAATCTCAGCGGCAAGTATCCGGGACTGGTGATCTGCGGAACTGCCGACGGCTATTTCAAAGATGAAGATGCCGTGGTAGAGCAGATCCGCCGGACCGAGCCGGATGTGGTGTTTGTCTGTCTGGGTGCGCCCAAGCAGGAGCGCTTTATCCGCAACCACATCGATGAACTGAATGCCACGCTGATGCTGGGCTTAGGCGGCAGTCTGGACGGATATGCCGGGATTGCCCAGCGGGCACCGAAATGGATGATCGACCTGAGTCTTGAGTGGCTGTACCGGCTCATCAAAGACCCCAAGCGTCTGGGGCGGATGATGCGCCTGCCCAAATTCGTATGGATCTGCCTGAAGGAAAAGCGCCGGAGGAAGAAAAATGGGTAAACTGATCGTACTTGAGGGAACAGATGGTTCCGGGAAATCCACCCAGTTCCGCCTGCTGACCCAAAAATTGGAACAGGAGGGGGTCCCCTTCCAGAAAATCGTTTTCCCCCAGTATCAAGAGGAAAGCTCTGCGCTGATCCGTATGTATCTGGGGGGCGCCTTCGGGGATAAGCCGGGGGATGTGAATGCGTATGCCGCATCTTCTTTCTATGCGGTGGATCGCTACGCTTCTTACAAACGGGTTTGGGGGCAATGGTATGAATCCGGGGGGCTGGTTCTTGCGGATCGCTATACTACCTCCAATGCGGTGCATCAGGCATCCAAGGAGCCTCGGGATCGTCAGGAGGAGTTTCTCACTTGGCTGTACGATTTTGAGTACGGTCGTCTGGGGCTGCCCAAGCCGGATCTGGTGATCTATCTGGATGTGCCCACGGAATACACCGAAAAGCTGATGCGCGGCAGAGAAGCTGCTACCGGAACCAGTGCAGACATCCACGAGCAGGATCTTGCCTATCTGGCCACCTGCCGGAAGACCGGCGCCATGGCGGCGGAGCACTACGGCTGGTCTGTGGTGCAATGCGTCCGGGATGGAAAGATGCGAACCATCGAAGACATTCATCAAGAGATCTGCGAGAGAATAAAGGTCTGTCTGGAGGAATAATATATGGTTTATGTATTGCTTGGAACAGGATTTGAAGAGATCGAAGCCCTGACGCCGGTGGATCTGCTGCGCCGGGCGGGGATCTCGGTGTGTACCGTGGGGTTGAATGGCGATGTGGTATTTGGAAGCCATCAAATCGGGGTACAGGCAGATCTGACCATGGACGAAGCTGATTGGAAGCGCTGCGACATGGTGGTGCTTCCCGGCGGTCTGGGCGGCGTGGCATCCATCCGCAACTGCCCGGCGGCATTGGAGATGGTCAAAAATGCCTATGACGGCGGGAAATGGATCGCCGCCATCTGCGCCGGTCCTACGGTGCTTGCGGATCTGGGTATCATGGAGGGAAGAAACGCCACCTGTTATCCCGGCTGTGAGGGAGCAATGGGTTCGGCACATATGATGCCGGAAGCTGCCGTGGTGCGTGATGGCAGAGTGATCACCGGCACCTCTGCCGGATGCGCTGTGCCCTTCGGACTGGAATTGATCGATGCTCTTGCAGGCGAGGACGCTGCCCGAAAGATCCGTGAGCAGATCGTCATCCGCTGACCATGGGCAAGGAGGTATAACATGGACGAAAAAAACAGAAATGAACTGGAGGAAAACCGTTTTCCGGAGTTGGATGGGGATCCGGTCATCCTGCCGGATGATCTGACTTCCGAAGCAATGGAAACGGATCAGCCGGTGGATCTTGATGCACTGCTGGAGGATGCAAGACAATGCGCCGACATGGATCCTCAGGATACCGATCCAGCGGATCAGACCCAGCAGTTCCACCCGGAGACCTATCGTGAGGTGTTTGGGGAGGAACTGCCCGACTGGCAGGAGACGGCAGAGCAGGAGCAGACTGAGCCTGCGGAGGAAGCTGCGGAAGCTCCGCAAGAGGAACAGGAGCAGATCACTATGCGGAAAGGACGCCCCAAGCGCAAGGACCGCTACGGTCTGCTGGGGATCCCGCATCTGCTGGTCACCTGCTTCTGGCTGGTCCTTGTGGCGGCCATCGGAATTTCTCTGGGCAGAGTGATCTGGGTGTGTGCTTCGGATGTGCTGGCCTTTGGTCGGGAAGAGAAATTGGTTCAGGTTCAGATCGACAACGACGATACCATTGACGAGATCGCCCAGAAGCTGCACGAGGGCGGATTGGTGCGCTATCCGGGGCTGTTCAAGCTGTACGCAGGGTTTACCGATGCCCGTGAGGAGATCGGTTCCGGCAAGTTCGAGCTGAACACCATCTATGACTATCATGCCTTGGTCAATGCAATGAACAACTACGCTTCTGCCTATGAGGAAGTGACCATCACCATCCCTGAGGGCTATACCTGCCAGCAGATCTTTGCGCTGATGGAGGAGAAGGGTGTGTGCAGCGCCGAGGAGCTGGAGAACTACGCCAAGGACGGCGAACTGGACGACTACTGGTTCCTGAAGGATGTGAAGCGGGGAGACAAGTACTGTCTGGAGGGTTTCCTGTTCCCGGATACCTATGATTTCTATGTCAATTCCAGCGCAGAAGGAGCGTTGGAGAAGATGCTGGACAATTTCGACGCCAAATTCGACGACGATATGAAGGCATCGGTGGATACGCTGAACGAGCGGTTTGCCTCTATGCTGCGCAACAACGGGTATGGGGATGACTATATTGCGGAGCACCGCCTTTCGGTGCGGGATGTGGTGACCATTGCTTCTCTGGTGGAGAAGGAGACGGCCGGTAAGGACGAAAGCCCCAATATTGCGTCGGTCATCTACAATCGTCTGTCCAACCAGAGCGAATGGCCCTATCTGAACATCGATGCGGCGCTGCTGTATGCCATCGGACACAGAGATGTGATCTCCGAGTCGGACAAGAATATGGATACTCCCTACAATACCTATAAATATCAAGGATTGATCCCCGGGCCCATCGCAAATCCGGGTATGGTCAGCTTGAAGGCAGCCCTCAATCCCAGCGATACCAACTACCATTGCTATGCGCTGGATCCTGCCACCGGTGTCCATCATTTCACCGAAACACTGGAGGAGCACAATGCTTTCTTGGAAGGATTGGGTGACGAATAATGGCAAAAATTGAACTGCTCAGTCCTGCCGGAGATATGGAACGGCTGGAGATGGCGGTGCTGTATGGTGCCGATGCGGTGTATCTTGCAGGTACCAGCTTCGGAATGCGCTCCTTTGCGGGGAATTTCTCCCCGGAGGAGCTGGCCAAGGCCGTCCGATATGCTCATGATCATGGGGTGAAAGTCCATGTGACCGTGAACACCATGCCCCGCAACGGTGAGGTAGATGACCTGCCGGAGCATTTGCAGCGGTTGGATGACGCAGGAGTGGATGCACTGATCCTTGCGGATCTGGGGGCGTTCACCATGGCTGGGCGCTATGCCCCTCATTGCGCCAGACATATCTCCACCCAGCAGTCCATTGCAAACTACGCCTGTGCCCAAAGCTGGTTCGATCTGGGAGCCCAGCGGGTGGTGCTGGCTCGGGAATTGAGTTTGGAAGAGATCCGTACCATTCGGCAGAAGACCTCCAAGGAACTGGAGATCGAGACCTTTGCCCATGGTGCAATGTGCGTCAGCTACTCGGGCAGATGCCTGCTGTCCAATTACATGACCGGCAGAGATTCCAACCGGGGAGCCTGCGCCCAGCCCTGCCGCTATCAGTATGCGCTGATGGAGGAGAAGCGCCCCGGGGAGTATTTCCCGGTGTTCGAGGATGAACAGGGTACCTACATCATGAATTCCCGGGATATGTGTATGATCGACCATATCGATGATCTGATGGATGCAGGGGTGGACTGCATCAAGATCGAGGGTCGGGCAAAATCCGCCTACTATGCCGCCATTGTGACCGGCGCTTACCGCCATGTCATCGACGCTGTGGCGCAGGGTAGACCGGTTGACCCGGTCTGGCGGGATGAGGTGGAGCATGTGTCCCACCGAATTTATTCCACCGGCTTCTACTACGGGGAGCCGGGGCAGTATGTCCACAATTCCCGTTACATCCGCCAATGGCAGATCTGCGCCGTGGTGGATGGCTGCGGCGAGGATGGAATGGCTGTCTGCTCCCTGCGTAATAAGTTCCGCAAGGGCGATGTGCTGGAGGTGGTAGGCCCGGATCTGCGTCCCATTTCCTTTACCGTGGACGAGATGACGGATCTGGATGGTGCCGATCTGAACGAGCCCAGAACCCCTCAGATGGGCTTCAAGCTGCGGCTGCCTGTCCGGGTGCCCGCCAAGTCCATTCTGCGCAGAGCGGTGGATCTATCCGCAAAATGACCAATACCCGCCGGTAAATGCCGGCGGGTATTTTTGATGGCTGGCCTTGAGAAAAATCGTGCATTTTCTTCCTGCCCGTGGTAGAATAGGGAATACCGAAACGATAGAATGGAGGAGAAGGCAAATGTATCGTCTTATGGTGATAGAGGATGACAAGGGGATTGCAGGCGCCATTGCCCAGCAAGCCCAGATGTGGGAGCTGGAGGTGCATTGTGTGGAGCATTTCCGCAATGTGATGTCGGAATTTGCAGAATTTGACCCCCATATCGTGCTGCTGGATATCTCTCTGCCCTTCTTCAATGGGTATCATTGGTGCAACGAGATCCGCAGAGTCTCCAAGGTGCCCATCATTTTTATTTCCTCGGCGTCGGACAATATGAACATCATCATGGCCATGAACATGGGGGCGGATGATTTCATCCCCAAGCCCTTTGACCAGAGCGTACTGATGGCAAAGGTGCAGGCTATGCTCCGCAGAACATATGATTTTGCTTCCGGGGTTCCGGTGTTGGAGCACCGCGGGGCGCTGCTGAATACCGGGGACAACAGCCTGACCTTTCAGGAACAGAAGATTCCTCTGACGAAGAATGAATATCGGATCCTGCTGATGCTGATGCAGAACAAGGGCAAGGTGGTCAGCCGGGAAAAGCTGATGGCGGAATTGTGGGAGTCGGACAGCTTTGTGGATGAGAATACCCTGACGGTGAATGTGAATCGCCTGCGTAAGAAGCTGGAAAACGCCGGGCTCCACGATTTTATCGCCACGAAATTCGGGGTGGGCTATGTGATCACGGCGTAAGGAGCGGGGATATGAAACTGTTTTTTGCCTATCTGCGCCAGCGGCGCAGAGTCCTTGGACTGCTGGCGCTGTTTGCCGCAATTTTCTTCTCGATTTTTGCCCTGTACCATCTGCCGATGAAGGCGGTGGCGTATCCTGCGCTGCTGTGCGCTGGGGTCGGGGGGATCATTCTGGTGTGGGATTTCCTGCGTCTGCGGAGCAAGCACCGCAAGCTGTCACGGATGACTGCTCTTTCCGATGTGCTGTCGCTGGGGATGCCGGAGCCTTGGGGGATCGAGGAGCAGGACTATCAGCGAATCATAGATTGTCTCACCGACGAGCAGAAGGAGCTTCGCCAGCAATGGAGCGGACGCTACCGGGATATGGTGGAATATTACACCGTATGGGCCCATCAGATCAAGACACCCATTGCATCCATGCGGCTGAATCTGCAAAACGAGGATTCCGCCCTATCTCGGAGCCTGATGCAGGATCTTTTCCGGGTGGAGCAGTATGTGGATATGGTGATGGTGTTCCTGCGGTTGGAAAACAGCGCCAGCGACTATGTGATCCGGGAGTACCGGCTGGACGCTATCATCAAGCAGGCGGTGAAGAAATATGCCGGGGAATTCATCGCCCGGAAGCTGACGCTGCACTATGAGCCGGTGGACACCACGGTGGTGACAGACGAAAAGTGGCTCTCCTTCGTGGTGGAGCAGGTGCTTTCCAATGCGCTGAAGTACACCCCGCAGGGGTCTATCACCATTACGGTAGAGCCTCAGAAGCGGCTGTGCGTCCGGGATACGGGCATCGGCATTGCTCCGGAGGACCTGCCCCGGGTTTTTGAGAACGGGTATACCGGATGCAACGGCAGAACGGATAAGCGGGCCAGCGGCATCGGGCTGTATCTGTGCCGGCGGATCTGCCGGAATCTGGGGCATGGGATCTCGGTGCGCTCCGAGGTGGACAAGGGCACCTGCATCTGCATCGATTTGGAGCAGCGACCGCTGCAGGTGGATTGACTTCTTACAAAAATGTTTGATTTGCGGGAGGATTTGTAAGCCGATGATATGGCGGCGCAGATCCTCCCTTTGCTATAATAGCCACAGAAATTCCAAAGGAGGACGAAACAATGAGTATTTTGGAAGTAAGCGGAGTAAAGAAGATCTACACCAGCCGGTTCGGCGGCAATAAGGTGGAGGCTCTGCGGGATGTATCCTTTGAGGTGGAGCAGGGAGAGTATGTGGCGATCATGGGAGAATCCGGCTCCGGCAAGACCACCCTGCTGAACATTTTGGCGGCGCTGGATAAGCCCACCGCCGGCCGGGTGGTGCTGGACGGACAGGATCTTTCTCAGGTGAAAGAGAACAAGATCGCATCCTTCCGCCGGGACAATCTGGGCTTCGTGTTTCAGGACTTCAACCTGCTGGACACCTTTACCCTTGAGGACAATATCTATCTGCCTCTGGTGCTGGCGGGCAGATCCTATCAGGAGATGAACGCCAAGCTGATGCCCATCGCCCAGAAGCTGGAGATCAGCCAGCTACTGAAGAAGTACCCCTACGAAGTCTCCGGCGGTCAGAAGCAACGGGCGGCGGTGGCAAGAGCCATCATCACCGATCCCAAGATGGTGCTGGCGGACGAACCCACCGGCGCACTGGACTCCAAGGCTACCGACGAACTGCTGGGGCTGTTCAGCCGGATCAATCAGGACGGGCGCACCATCCTTATGGTCACCCACTCGGTGAAGGCAGCCAGCCACGCCAGCCGCGTGCTGTTCATCAAGGATGGCGAAGTATTCCACCAGATCTACCGTGGCAACAGCAGCGACGAGCAGCTCTATCAGAAGATCTCGGACACGCTGACCATGCTTGCGACAGGCGGTGATCGGGCATGAAGATGGGATTCTATCCGAAATTGGCATGGGAAGGCATCCGTAAGAATAAACGGCTGTACCTGCCCTATATTATGACCTGCATCGGCATGGTCATGATGCACTATATCATCTCTTATCTGTCTGGGGCAGCCATCTTGGACAGCGTCCTTGGGTCGGAGACCGTTGGGTATGCGATGAGTCTGGGAAGCTGGGTCATAGCGGTGTTCTCGGTGCTGTTCCTGTTCTACACCAATTCCTTCCTGATCCGCCGGAGAAAAAAGGAATTCGGTCTTTATAATATTCTGGGCATGGGCAAATGGAACATCGGACGCATCGTACTGTGGGAGTCGGTGATCGTGGCGGTGCTGTCGCTGGTGCTGGGACTTGCTGCCGGCGCTCTGCTGGCGAAGGTGTTTGAACTGGCTGTGGCCAACCTGATGGGCGCCCAGATCACCTATGAGATCACCATTGCCCCGGATGTGATGGTGGGCACCGGGATGATCTATGGCGGGATCTTCCTGCTCCTGCTGCTGAACAGTCTGCGCCAGATCGCAACGAGCAATCCCCTGGAGTTGCTGCGCAGTGAGAATGCCGGAGAGAAGCCTCCTAAGGCCAACTGGCTGGTGGGTCTGGCTGGTGTCATCATTCTGGGCATCGCCTACTACATTGCCCTGACCATCGAATCCCCGGTGACGGCTCTTGCCATCTTCTTCGTTGCGGCGGGCATGGTGATCGTAGCCACCTACTTCTTGTTCGGCGCAGGTTCTGTGGTGATGTGCCGCCTGCTGCAAAAGAACAAGCGGTACTACTACAAGGCGAACCATTTTGTCTCCGTGTCCTCCATGACCTATCGGATGAACCGCAATGGCGCCGGTCTGGCATCCATCTGTGTGCTGCTGACCATGGTGATGGTGATGCTCAGCTCCACGGCGGCGCTGTATGTAGGTACGGAGGAGCAAGTGCTTTCCCGGTATCCCAGAGACATCAATTTGCAGATCGCTATGAACGAATATGCGTCGCTGGACAATACCAAGCTGGACGCAAACCGCGCTGAGATCACCGGGATCCTCGGGGACGATCTGTCCAAGGTGGAGCATCTGGTGGACTACCGGGTGGGCAATACCTCCGGAATGCTGAGCAACGGGGAGTTCTCCAACGAGCGTCAGGATATGCAGAACTTTGATTATGGCATGGCGACCGATGCGGTGCTGTTGTTTGTGGTGCCGCTGGAGGACTACAACCGGATCATGGGCACCCAGCAGACGCTGGCCGATGACGAGGTGCTGATCTATGGCTACCGGACGGACTATGACGCCCCTACCATCCGTGTCAACGATGGGCAGACCTACCGGGTCAAGGAAGTGGTAGATGATTGGGTCAGCAACGGTGAGGCATCCATGACCGTCATTCCCACGGTGTATGTGTTTACCAATGATGTGGACGCTTTCACCAAGCCTATGCAGGGCATGACGACCGATTGGGGTACGCCTATGATGACCTTTGACTGGATGTATTGCTTTGATATGGATGCCACGGAAGAGGAAATTGCAGATGTATTCTATGCCATCCGTAATTCCCAATGGATGAATGGACTGTACGAGTCGGAGGAAGTGGCGAGCGTTACTGCCGAGTGCCAGGACATCGAGCGGGAGGGCTTCTACGCCATGTTCGGCGGACTGCTGTCCCTCGGCATCCTGCTGAGCATCTTGTTCCTTGCTGCGGCGGTGCTCATCATCTACTACAAGCAGATCTCCGAAGGGTATGAGGATCAGAAGCGGTTCGATATCATGCGCAAGGTCGGCATGACCAAGCGGGATATCCGCAAGAGCATCAATTCCCAGATGCTTACGGTGTTCTTCCTGCCACTGGTGACGGCGGGTATCCACCTGAGCGTGGCATTCCCCATCATCCACAAGATCCTGCAAATGTTCAACATGCATAATATTGCGCTGCATATCGCCACTACGGCGGGGTGCTTCCTGATCTTTGGGGTGTTCTATGCGCTGGTGTATCGGATCACCTCCAATGCCTATTACAGCATCGTCAGCGGCGCTAGGGAGAATGAGCGATGAAGAAATTCTCGGTCTTGTGTATGGCGTTGCTGTTGGTATGCGCCTTGGCAGGGTGTGCGCTTGAGAATATGACACCGTCTGAGATCTACTCGGCCATGGATGGTCTGGTACAGCAGTTGGGTCAGTCCCAGATCACCGATGGAGCAGACCTTATCGGCAGCCGATGCCTGAATGGAGACGGTTTTACCGGCGGATATGTGTCCGATTGCGGCGGCAATACCGGGCGGGATGTGGTGTTCGGCGGTGCATCTGTGGAACGCCGGTGCATCTGCATCTCCGGGGAAATCAAGACCGAGTCCGGGTCGGCGCAGATCCGCATCCGGGTCAACGATCAGGTCACGGTGCTGGACTGCGATCCGGATGGGCGATTCCAGACGGTGCTGAGTACGGACAGCGGCGGCAGCTATATTATGGTGGATTACGATCAGTTTGTGGGAACGGTGGAGCTGGACAGCGCATATGTGCAGTCCTGTGACGATAGGAGCTGAGAATATGAACATCAGAAAAGCCTTGGGCAGTTTTGTGGGATATGGAGCGCTGGTGGTCATTGGACTGCTGGCGATCCCGGCCGGGCTGCTGTGGGGGGCCATTTCTCTGGTATGGAATGGAGCGGATCTGATCCTGCAAAAAATCGGATAAGGCAAAGCGCCGGGGCAGATCATATCTGCTCCGGCGCTTCGGGATATTGCGGAACAAAAAGGACGCACCCGCTGTCGGTATTACAGCGGGCGCGTCCTTTGTTAAGAGAAAGAGAGGTAGAAAAGAGGATCTAATGAATGAAAGGATCGGGAGTACGGCTTCTCTCAACCTTCCATGGCTATATGATACGATGGGATTATGACCGGGCTTTGACCAACCTTAGAACATTTTTCGACCAATCTATTAACGATATAAGAACTCAGAACAGAAAACCAATGCCCTTGAGCATGATCTCCTCAGCGGTCTTTGCGATTTGTTCCGGGCTGGCGGTCATGCCGTCGGAGAGCCATTTTTCTAGAAGCCCGATGCACCCAGCGCTGACAAAGGCATAGTAGTATTCCAACTGGCTGGGGGATGCACCGGTGAACTGCTGGGAATAGCATTCCAGACATTTTTCCCTGCCCACCGCCAGCAGTTTGGCAGCGAAGGCCTTGTCCCCGAAGGGGCCGAGGGTGACGACGCACAGGTCTGCATTTTCTTTCAGACATTGAAAAATCCCGGCGGTGATCTTCAGCGGGGTCAGATCATTCCCTTGGGCGCTGAGCAGCGGCGCCATGGCCTGCTGGAAATCCGAGAGCATATCCGCTTCCATTTTCTCCATCAGGTCGTAGATATCGGTGTAGTGGGCGTAGAAGGTGCCCCGGTTGATCCCGGCGAGATCGCACAGCTCCTTGATGGAGATGCTCTGCAAAGGCTTCTGCTTCAGCAGCGAGGTAAGAGCCTTGCGGATGAGCATATTGGTCAAGCGGACACGCTGGTCGTTTTTGTACATTTTGTAAATTCTCCTTATAACGCCGGTGAGATCCAACAGATTCTGTTGGATTTGTTGATTATCTCTGCAAACGGGCAGGATCTGCCCATTGATGGATCTTGTATCTGCTATTATAATCCAGTCATCAAAGAAATTCAACTTCACGGAAGAAACAGGGGAGTATACTTATGAAGAATCGACTGATCATCACAGGAGCCAACGGTCATCTGGGCAGCACATTGATCCGTATGCTGGAACATGAAGATGTGGAGATCTACGGATTGGTGCTGTCGGAACAGGAATGCCGGGATCACGGAAATGTCCACTATGTGGCCGGGGATGTGCGGTTTCGTAAGACCCTGCGCCCCCTCTTTGTCGGAGCGTCCCCGGAGCACACCTATGTGATCCACACGGCGGGGATCATCGACATCTCCCGCAATGGCTCACCGCTGATCCACGATGTGAATGTGGGCGGCACCAAGAATGTACTTGCGCTGGCACAGGAATACGGGGTCAAACGGCTGCTGTATGTCAGTTCCGTCCACGCCATTGCAGAGCCGGATCCCTACTGCGTCATCTCTGAGTCCGAATGCTTCTCTGCTGACACGGTGATGGGAGTCTACGCCCAGACCAAGGCGGAAGCCACCCAAGCGGTGCTGGACGCCGGAAAGCAAGGATTGGATGTGGTGGTGGTACACCCCTCCGGGATCATCGGTCCGGACGATCCCTCCGGCAACCATTTGGTGCAGATGATCACCGACTATCTGCGGGGCGCTCTGCCCGCCTGCGTGAAGGGGGGATATGACTTCGTGGATGTGCGGGATGTGGCTCAGGGCTGCCTGAAGGCGCTGTCCCGGGGGAAGCGGGAGGAATGCTACATTCTCTCCAACCGCCACTATGAGATCCGGGAACTGCTGGACATGGCGCGTCAGGAGAGTCGGGGACGGAAGCTGGCGGTTCTGCCTATGTGGATGGCAAAGGCCTTTGCGCCTGTGATGCAATGGTATGCCGGACTGCGGAAACAGCGCCCCCTTTACACGGCATATTCCCTGTATACCCTGACCAGCAACGACCGATTCTCCCATGATAAGGCCACCAGAGAGCTGGGGTATATGCCCCGGGATCTGCGCCAGACCATTGCAGACACGGTTCGGTGGTATCTGGGGAGCGCAAAACCTGCCCCGGCGGTGATGTGAACTGCACGAGAAGAAAAATCCTGCCCGCCGGGCAGGATTTTTTCGTGTACCCTCTTGACACAACTGTATAAACTGTATATAATCAGCATATACAGTTAAGAGAGGAGCGTGGATATGGAGATCCTTTTGGATAACAAAAACGGCACACCCATCTATGACCAGATCTATACCCAGATCAAGGATCAGATCATCCGAGGGGCATTGAAGGCAGATGAGATGCTGCCGTCTATCCGTGGCCTTGCAAAGGATCTGCGGATCAGCTTCATCACCACCAAGCGTGCCTATGATGAGCTGGAAAAAGAGGGATTCATCTACACCGTGCAGGGCAAGGGGTGCTTTGTGGCACCTAAGAATACGGAACTGCTGCGGGAAGAGAATTTGCGAAAGATCGAGGAACTTCTGGATCAGGCCATCCGGCTGGGCGCGTCCTGTGGACTGAGCAAGGCGGCGCTGCTGGATATGATTCAATTTAGTTTGGAGGATTACGAATGAACGCATTGGAAATCAGAGGTTTGACCAAAACCTATCCATCATTTCAACTGGATCACTTAGATTTGACATTGCCCAGCGGATGCATCATGGGTCTGGTGGGGGAGAACGGCGCAGGCAAGAGCACCACAATCAAGCTGATTCTGGAAATGATCCGCAAGGAATCCGGGACGATCCGGATCTTGGGTCGGGAAGATGGTAAAGACATCCGCCTGACCAAGGATGAGTTGGGTGTGGTGCTGGACGATGTGGGCATCCCGGAGTGGCTGAATACGGCGCAGGTGGGCAAGATCATGGCGCTGACCTTCCGCAACTGGGACCGCAATACATATGAAGACCTGCTGAAGAAACTGGCGCTGCCGGAGAAGAAGCCCTTCAAGAGCTTCTCCCGGGGCATGAAGATGAAGCTGGGCATTGCCATCGCCCTGTCCCACCATGCAAAGCTGCTGATCCTGGACGAAGCCACCAGCGGCTTAGACCCGGTGGTTCGGGACGAGGTGGTGGAGATGCTCTATGAGTTCACCAGAGAAGAAGACCATTCGGTGCTGATCTCCTCTCACATCGTCAGCGATTTGGAGAAGCTGTGCGACTACATCGCCTTCCTGCATCAGGGCAGGCTGCTGGTCTGTGAGGAGAAGGATGTGCTGCTGGAGAGATATGGCATCTTCCACGGTTCCCGGGAGGAACTGGCAGAATTGGGTCCTAAAGCGGTGCTCCACAAAAAGGAATCCGAATACGGGACGCAGGCCATCGTAGAGCGGGAGCGGGGGCCCCGTGGGCTGAAACTCAGCCCCATCAGTATTGAGGATCTGTTCTTGGCAATGATAAAGGAGGCTGGAAAATGAGAGGACTTCTGCTAAAGGATCTGTATCTGATCCGTAAATATTTGGTGTCCTATCTGGTGCTGATGGTGGTGTTTTTGGTGATCTCTGCATTCAGCAACGGCAATATGTTTCTTACATTCTATCCCTGTCTGATCGCAACGATGGTGCCGGTGAACCTTCTGAGCTACGATGAGCGTTCCGGCTGGGATCGGTACAGCAGTACGCTGCCCCTTACCAGAGCCCAGATCGTCTCTGCAAAGTATGGCATTGGATTGGGGATGCAGGCTATGGTGCTGATTTTCACCGGCGTGGCGCAGGCTATTCGGGTCAGCTTCGGGGCAGCCACATGGCGGGAGTTCCTGCTGATGATGGAGATGATGGTAACGCTGTCCTTCTTCTCTTCGTCTTTCTCTATGCCCTTCATGTTCAAGATGGGGGTGGAGAAGGGCAGAATGGCCTATCTGGTCAGCGTAGGTCTGGTGACCGGCGGCAGTATGCTGGCCTCCGGAATGTTTCAGGCGCAGGTGGAGAGCCGCCGCCTGCTTCTGGGCGGTCAGATGGTATTCATGCTTCTTGCTGTGGTGTGCTATATTGGCTCGTGGTTGCTGTCCATCCGCTTCTACAAAAAAAGAGAACTGTAAAGAAGATCCCGGCGCTGGGTGCAGCGCCGGGATCTTTTCAGCAAAACCATCGTCAGACATAGGTCTGGGTCAGGACATCGATCACCCCGCGGGTGGTCAGGCGCAGGGTGGGGATCACCGGCAGTGCCATAAAGCTCAAGGTCATAAAGGGGTCGATCCCGGCATGAACACCCAAGCGGAAGGCGCAGGACTTCGCCTGCTCCAGATCCCGGTTTACATGTTCTAAGGTATCTTCGCTCATGATGCCGCCGATGGAGAGGATCAGGCTGCCGGTCACTTGGCCGTCCTCCACCACTACGATGCCGCCTTCGTTCTCAATGATTTGGTTCACGGCAAAGGCCATGTCCTCGTCACTTGCTCCGATGACGATGATGTTGTGGGAATCGTGGGAGATGCTGGTGGCGACGGCGCCGGTTTTCAGCCCATAGCCTTGGAGATAGCCGAGACCGATGTGGCGGGTGTTCTTGTGCCGCTCGATCACAGCGATTTTGAGAATATCCCTCTGGGGATCCGGACAGGACGCAAAGCCCATATTCTCGGTGACGATCTGCCCGGGAACCATCCCAATCACCGCCAGAGGATCGCTGTGGGCGAAATCCCCGGGGGTCAGGCAGGGGACATGGAAGGTATTGTGGGCGGCGTCCTGCAAATAGGGAGCAACTTCCGGCTTGGGGAAGGGTTGGGTGACACCGTTGTGGTGCATACAGACGCCACGCTTGTACACCGACAGAATGTTGAAGTGCTGGAAATCGTCGATGAGCATGAAGTCTGCAAGGTATCCCGGAGCGATGGCGCCACGGTTGTTCATCAGGAAGTAGCGGGCGGCATTATAGCAGGCGACCTTCACCGCAATGATGGGATCCACCCCCATGCGGATGGCACGGCGGACGATGGAATCGATGTGCCCGGATTCCAGCAGGTCGCTGGGGTGCTTGTCATCACAGCAGAACATACACCGATCTGCCAAGCCGGGGGTGAGCAGGGGAAGCAGGCTGTCCAGATTCCGGGCGGCAGTCCCCTCCCGGATCATGATGTACTGCCCCCGTTCCAGCTTGGCCATGGCGTCCTCTATGGTGGAGCATTCGTGGTCGGAGTATACCCCTGCGGCGATATAGGCATTGAGATCGTTGCCGCTGATACCGGGGGCATGACCGTCGATTTTCTTGTGGTGTGCCTGAGATGCCACGATCTTGGACACCACGGCGGGAACGCCGGAGATGACGCCGCTGAAGTCCATCATCTCTGCCAAGCCAAGCACTCTGGGGTGGTCGTAAAAGGAGTCGATGGCACGGTAGTCCAGTTCTGCGCCGCTTTCATCCAACGCAGTAGCAGGCACGCAGGAGGGCAGCATGAACTGCACATCCACAGGCAGCCCCTCGGTGGCTTGGATCATGTATTCAATGCCGTCAGCACCCATGACATTGGCGATCTCGTGGGGGTCGGTGACCACGGTGGTGGTGCCGTGGGGCAGGACGGCCTTTGCAAATTCGCTTGGGGACACCAGGGCACTCTCCAGATGGATGTGGGCATCGATGAAGCCGGGGACCACCAACTGATCCGACACATCCACCTCCTGAAGCCCGTGGTAGGAGCCGATGCCCACAAACAACCCCTGTGCAATGGCAATGTCCCCATGACAGATCCGGTTGCTGAATACATTGACATAGGAAGCGTTTTTCAAAACCAGATCCGCCGGTTCTCTTCCGGCGGCAACCTCAATGATCCGCAGCTTTTTGGATAGTTTGCGGTTGATTCTTCCGGTGTAGGTCTCGTATGCTTTCATAGGATCCCGCCCGCCTTTCTGCATTTGATTTTCTATCATTGTAGTCATCAAAGAGCGCTGTGTCAATACGGCAAAGAAATAGACGCAGGAAGAATTTATAGATAAAGCAGATGGGTGCTTGCTGAGACTGGCGCCCGACAGTTGTAAGGCTCTGGTATGATGAATAATAGAAAAAATCCCGGAATCGCAATGATTCCGGGATTTTGTAAACATCTGATACGGCTTGGCCAGCAGATTATCTCTTGCTGAACTGAGGAGCCCGACGGGCGGCCTTCAGACCGTATTTCTTTCTTTCCTTCATTCTGGGGTCACGGGTCAGGAAACCAGCAGCCTTCAGAGTGGGACGGTACTCGGGGTTAGCCAGCAGCAGAGCACGGGAAATGCCGTGACGGATGGCACCGGCCTGACCGGTCACGCCGCCGCCGCAGACATTGACGACAACATCGACCTTGCCCAGCAGATCGGTGGAAACCAGGGGCTGACGGACGATCAGCTTCAGGGTGTCCAGACCAAAGTAGTTATCGATATCACGACCATTGATGGTGATCGCACCAGTGCCGTTCTCGTAAACACGAACACGAGCGACGCTGGACTTACGGCGACCGGTGCCGTAGAAATACTTCTTCTTGCTCTCGTACATAATTCTTACCTCCAATTAGTCCAGGGTCCAAGCTTCGGGCTTCTGGGCGGCATGGGGATGCTCATTGCCCTTGTACAGGTGCAGACGGCCCATGCAGTTGCGGCCCAGAGTGTTCTTGGGCAGCATGCCCTTGACAGCAACTTCCATTGCGTAGTCAGAGCGGTTCTCCATCATTACACGAGCCTTGGTCTCCTTCAGGCCGCCGATCCAGCCGGACACACGGTAGTAGACCTTCTGCTCGGCCTTGTTGCCGGTGAGGACAGCCTTGTCGGTGTTGATGATGATCACATAATCACCGCAGTCCACATTGGGGGTGAAATCAACCTTGTGCTTGCCACGCAGCAGGTTAGCAGCGATGACAGCGGTGCGGCCCAGGGGCTTGCCGGCAGCGTCGATGACATACCACTTGCGCTGCAGGGTCTCCTTCTTGGCTAAAGTACTAGTCATTATAAGTTCCTCCGATAGGTTAAAATATTTTGACAAACTCGGTCGTTCAGAGTAAAATGACTCTCGAACGCTTGGAAAGTGTATCACACCACAAAAGAAAAGTCAACGCCTTTTCAAAAGAATTTTTATGGAATCCAATAGGAACTCGCGAAAACGCCTGAATGCTCTTAAATGCTCTCGTTTTCTGATTTTCAATTTGTGGGAGAAATAAGGAGATTTTACAACAATGCAAAAGCTAATGGGTCTGCTCCGCCGCTGTGTGGAGGACTATCAGATGATCGAAGCCGGGGATGCCATCGCCGTGGGCGTCTCCGGGGGAAAGGATTCGCTGGTGCTGCTGAAGCTGCTGGCGGGTCTGCGGGAATACCACAATCAGCCCTTTACGCTGGAAGCCATTACCATCGATATGGGTTTCGGCATGGACTACTCGGGCATACAGGCCATGTGCGACGAATTGAATGTACCCTATACCGTGGTCAAGACCGAGATTGGTCCCATCATCTTTGACTACCGAAAAGAGAAGAATCCCTGTTCTATGTGTGCCAAAATGCGCCGCGGGGCGCTGAATCAAGCCATCAAGGAGCGGGGGATGAACAAACTGGCGCTGGGGCATCACTATGATGATGCGGTGGAGACTTTTGTGATGAGTCTTCTGTACGAGGGGCGGATCAGCTGCTTCCAGCCTGTGACCAATTTGGATCGGATGGGCGTGATCCAGATTCGCCCCATGCTGTATCTGTCGGAAAAGACGGTGGATCACTTTGCCCAGCGGATGGAGCTTCCGGTGATCTCCAACCGCTGCCCTGTGGACAAGCACACCAAGCGGGAGGAGATCAAGGAATTGGTCTATGAACTTTCGGGCAGATACCCGGATTTCAAGGAGCGGGTGTTCGGCGCCATGCAGCGCTATCCCCTTGCGGAGTGGGAGCCCAAGGGCAGATACAAGCGTCCGAAAATTCAAGATTGACAGGGTATAGTTTCCCTGCGGTTGGGCTATGATCCCATGCAGGGAGGCGGATACGATATGGTAAAAGGGAATTCCAAACAGGTGATCGTGGTGCATCCTACGGATCAGACCATGTTTGAACAGGCGATCTTCATTCTCAAGGACAATGCCGTTGGCAAGGACGGCGTGACAGACGAGGCGCTTCTTAGGGAAGCAAAGCAGCTGATCCGGGAGCCGGCGTGCCGGAAGCACCGCTGGCTGAATGCCGGACCGGTCTGGGCCTGCGGCGGTGCCGCTGTCACGGGCTTTTTGTGGCTGGCGCTGTCCATCTGGTGACTTGCAGACCGGGCAGATCTATGTTACAATAGCCCCCATTAGGAGGGGATATTTATGCAGATCGGGTCTTTGCAGGTCCCGGGGATGGTGGCTTTGGCGCCCATGGCCGGGGTCACAGATCTGGCATTTCGGACGGTGTGCGCCGACCTCGGCGCATCCATGACGGTGACGGAGATGGTGTCTTCCCGGGCACTGGTTTATCGGGATCAAAAGAGCAGGGGACTGCTCAAGCGCAACGATAACAGCGTGTGCGGTGCACAGATTTTCGGGAATGATCCTGCCATCATGGCAGAAGCTGCTGCTATGGCGGCAGAGATCTCCGGCTGTGACTTTATCGACATCAATATGGGCTGTCCCATGCCCAAAATCGCCAACAACGGCGATGGCAGCGGACTGATGAAAAATCCGGAATTGGCGGGCAGCATCGTCCGGGCAGTCAGCGACAATCTGAAGATCCCGGTGACGGTGAAATGCCGGCTGGGATGGGACAAGGGCAGCATCAATGTGGAGGACTTCGGCAAGCGCATGGAGGACAGCGGCGCATCGGCGCTGACCGTCCACGGACGAACTAGAAGCATGCTGTATACCGGGGTCGCAGACTGGGATAGGATCGGTAAGGTCAAGCGCCTGCTCTCCATCCCCGTGATCGCCAATGGTGACATCACCGATGGCGCCAAGGCGGTGGAGTGCCTGCGAAGGACTGGGGCAGACTATCTGATGGTGGGGCGTGCCAGTTTTGGCGATCCGTGGCTGTTTGAGCAAATCAATGCGGCTCTGGCGGGAGAACCTGCTGTGGAGCGTCCGCCGCTGGCTCAGCGGATGGAGACAGCCCGCAGCCAGATCTTGATTGCTCAGGCGGACAAGGGGGAGCATATCGCATCTCTGGAAGCCAGAAAGCATCTGGCGTGGTATCTGCGGGGCGTCCCCTATGCCAGCTATTATAAGGAGAAGATCAGTTCCATCTCCACGGTGGCGCAGGCAATGGAGATCATCGACGGGATCAAGCGGGATCTTCGGTAAAAGAAAACGCATCTGACGGTACAGAACCGGCAGATGCGTTTTTTGTATGGGATCAGGCGGTCTTCTTGCGGAAGGCGAAGGTGACGGCGAAGATCAGCGCAAGGGTCAGGCTGATGGCGGCCCCCGCAGAGGCGCCGAGGTGATACGACAGGATCAACCCAGCTATGGAAGCGCCCAGCGCAAACAAAATGGAGAACAGGTGATACTGGCGCAGATTCCGGGAGACATTCCGTGCCGAAGCTGCGGGCAGTACCAGCAGGGAGTTGAGCATCAGTAGCCCCACCCAGTTGATGGCCAGCGTGACCACCACGGCGATGGCAACGGTGAACATGGTCTGCATCAGATCCACCCGGATCCCCCGGGAGGAAGCAAGCTGGGGGTGTACCGCGGCGAGGGTCAGGCGGTTGATGTTCACCCACCAGAAGACCGCCACAGCCAGCAGCACCACCAGCAAAACGCCGATCTCGGCGGGAGTGACGGACAGCACATCACCGATGAGGTACTTGTTGTACTTGGTGAAGCTGCCGCCGCCCAAGGTGGCAACGAAAATGCCCAGCGCCACCGCTGTGCTGGAAAAGACGCCGATCAGCGTGTCTGCCGCTTGGTTGGAGCGGCTGCGGACAAAGCTGAACAGCAGAGCAAAGGCTACCGCAAAGGCCACCGCCACGGGGACAGGCGCAAGACCGCAGATGCATCCGATGGCGATGCCGGTGAAGGCGGAGTGCCCCAGCGCATCAGAGAAAAAGCTCATCCGTCCGGTGACGATCATGGTGGACATCAGCCCGAACAGGGGAGAAAGAAGCAGCAGTGCCAGAAGGGCATTCTTCATGAACTCCCAATGGAGCATCTCAAAGGGCAACAGATCCCACAGGGTATACCAAAGCTGCATATCAAAGCCCTCCTTTCATATGGAACGCCCTGCGGAAGGCGTCGGATCGGAGCACCTGCTGTGCGTCCCCTTGGTTCAACACCTGACGGTCGATCAGCACGACCTGGTCGGCATACTTGGGCAGCATGGAAAAGTCGTGAGTGGTCATGAGGATGGACAGGTCAAAGGTTCTGCGGATCTCATCGAGCATATCCATCAGATTGGTCATCCCCTCGATATCCACGCCGGAAAGCGGCTCATCCAAGATCAAGATATTGGGCAGAGGTTCCAGCGCCAGCGCCAGAAGCACCCGCTGCAACTCTCCGCCGGAGAGGGTGCCCACCCGCTTGTCTATCAGATCTTCACCGTGGACACGATGCAGACAGGCGGCGATTTTTTGCCGCAGACTGCGGCTCTGCCCCAGAAATGCAGGGCGTTTGCTCAGGCAGCAGGTGAACAGGTCGGCCACCGAGATGGGATCCCCGGGGTCGAAACTGGGGGATTGGGGCACATAGCCGATCCGTGCCTTGACCCGGTGGTCACCGGGGACGGAAAAGGTGATGCTGCCTTCATACTCCCGCTGTCCCAGCAGCGCCTTGAGCAGGGTGGATTTACCGGCACCGTTGGGACCGATCAGCGCCACCATCTGCCCGCAATGGACATGGAGGTTCACATCTTTCAGAACGGTGTCCCCACCGATTTTTACGGAAACATTTTGAACCTTCAAGCAGCAGGAATCGTGACAGCCGCCTTGGTGAAAAGAACTCATATTATTGCAGCGCCTCCTTCAGCGTGTCGATGTTGTGGTACATGGCTGCGAAATAGTCATCCCCTGCCATGGCCATGTCCAGAGCATAGACCGGGATATCCGCTGAAGCGGAGATGATAGAGGCGGCAGAGACCGCTCCGTTGACCTCGGTGAAGATGGCGGGGAGGTGATGATCCGCTGCAAGCCGGATCAGATGGGTCAATTCTCCGGCGGATGCTTCGCTGCCGGAATCCTCTTCGATGGCCTCCAGAATGTGCAGGTCATAGGCATCCGCCAGGTAGCCAAAGCCATCATGGAAGGTGATGAGCTCCCGGCAGGACAATGCATCAAGCTGCTGAGCGCCATAGGCATCCAGCACTTCCAACTGCTGGGTCAACTGCCGGAGATTTTCTTCGAAGATTTGGGAATGCTGAGGATATTCCTCGGTCAGCCCGGCGCAAATATTGGACGCCATCACAGCGGCATTTTTTGGAGAAAGCCAGATGTGGGGATCGGACTCATGGTGATGGTGGGAGGGAGCGGCTTCCTCCTCATGATCGTGCTCGTGAGGTTCAAGAAGGGAGATCCCGGGGGAAGCATCGACAACCCTATCGGCTTTTGATAGAGGTTCAGCCATGAATTCCTCCAGCCCAGCACCGGAGATGACCACCACTTGGGCACCCTCAATGGCGCGCATTTGATCCACGGTGAGGGTGTAGTCGTGCAGACAGGATACACTCTGGGTGACCAGACGGGTGACAGTGATGGGGGTGCCTTGGGTAATGGCGGTGGTAAATTGATATACAGGGAGGGTGGTGGCTGCAACCTGAGCGCATGGAGCATGGGAACAGGCGCTCATCGTCAGGCACAGCGCCAGTACGATTAGAAAAGAAAGGTGTTTTTTCATGTATTTCATCCGTTCTGTTGGGAAAATCCCATATAATAGCCAGCCCTAAGCAGAAGAACAGACAGACCGGCGATTTCGGTGGTATAATAACCGCCTAGGCAGTCATTATATCATGTTTTTGGAAAAAAACAAGAAAAAAGAGGACTGCATAGAACAGTCCTCTCAGCCGGTGCATATCACGATCAATGTTGATCCAGCCATGCGTTGACCTTGGTCTTGGCCAGACGCAGGATATCCTCAGCAGGATAGGGAGACGCCTCTCCGCCGAAGACATACAGGAAGTACAGTCCCCCGGGAGTCTGATAGAGGGATTCTTCATATCCGGCGGGATCGCCAAAAGAGCCAACGGTGGTCTTCTTGATCAGGGTTGCGGTTTCGGTGTCATATTCCTTTTTGCAAATGATCTTTTTCATTGAGCTAACCTCCTTTACTGGTTGGTTTTAATTATACACATTTGAAAATGAAATGCAAGGATTTGTTAAATTTTCTCGGCAAAAACATGGAGATTTTCAGAGAAATATTAGACGAAAAAGCGACTGCATGGGATTGCCCGTTGTGAACAGTTTACAAAAAGCAGCATTTCAGAATTGTACCGCTTGTGAGCAGGTGAGAAAAGCAGATCATGAGATCAAAGGAGCCATGTCCGCATGAAGCGCATTGTTTTTTCGCAGATGATATGCTATGATGTGCCCAAACACGAGAGGATGATATTTATGCAGGATATTCCGATTTTTACAACGGAGGATGGCGTTGCAAGCCTGATCCTGAAGCAGATCCCATATAGGGAGCAGGCTTATATCCGGGTTCAGGATGTACAGCCGGAGGGCTTGAACAATCTGATCCGGGAATGTGTGGGATTCTGCCGGGCTGCGGGAGCGGAGCAGGTCTTTGCATCAGGGCACCCGGGGCTGGAGACTTATCCGCTGCACACGATCATATATGACATGGCAGGGGAGGTCATCTGCAATGAGCCGCCCTTGGGACGGCTGTGGCCGGTGACGGAGGAAACGGTCAGCCGCTGGCGTACCATATATAATGAGAGAATGAAAGGGATAGACAATGCGGCAACCCTATCTTCCTTCGATGAGAAACAGATCCTAGAAAGCGGCGGCGCCTATTTTGTCCATGACGGGGCAGAACTCTGGGGGATCGGGTGGCTGGAGGAAGATCGGCTCCTTGCGGTGGCGTCGGTGAAGCCGGGGATGGGACAGTCCGTTCTGGAAGTGTTGATGAGCGTCTGCGGCAGCAACCGTCTGACATTGGAAGTGGCCTCTACCAATCAACGGGCGATGAGATTGTATGAATCCATGGGGTTTCTGAAAACGGGAGAAAAGAGCCGGTGGTATCGGGTGATGTGACAAAAGATATGTCAAGGAAAAGTACTTGACAAACGAAGCAGGATGTAGTATCATATGCAAAGTGTCAAGGGAAACTCCTTGACAAGGAGGACATTCATGGATGCTTTGCAGATGGTTCTGCTGTTTGATTACTATGGCGATCTTCTTACCGAGCGCCAGCGGATGTGCCTTGATCTCCGATTTAATCAGGATCTGTCCCTGAGTGAGATCGCTCAGGAATTGGGCGTCAGTCGGCAGGGCGTGTATGACAATATCACCCGGGCAGAGGCGCTCCTGCAAAATATGGAGGAGAAGACAGGCTGTGTACGCAGGGATCTTTCCCACCGCAAGGCTGTGGAGCAGATCCGCAGTGCGCTGGAGCCGCTGCTTGCACATGACGATCCGTATGTGAGGGAAGCGGCAGAGCGTGCCGCTGCTGCTGCGGATGGCATCGAGGAGTAAACTATGGCATTTGAAGGCTTAACCGAAAAAATCAGCGCCACCTTCAAAAAGCTGCGTGGCAAAGGCAGACTGAAAGAATCCGATGTGAAGGAGGCTATGCGGGAGATCCGCATGGCGCTGCTGGAAGCGGATGTCAGTTATAAAGTATGTAAGGACTTCACCAAGTCCGTGACTGAGCGGTGCATCGGCGCCGATGTGCTGGAGTCGCTGACCCCGGCGCAGATGATCGTCAAGATCGTCAATGAGGAGCTTACCAAGCTGATGGGCTCCGATACCAAGCACATTACCACCAACCCCAACGGACCCACAGTCATCATGCTGGTGGGACTCCAAGGTGCGGGTAAGACCACTAACGGCTCCAAATTGGCGGGGCTGATGAAGCGTCAGGGGAAGAATCCTCTGTTGGTGGCCTGTGATATTTACCGCCCTGCTGCCATCGCCCAGCTGAAGGTCTGCGGCGAGAAGCTGGGGATCCCGGTATTTGAAATGGGACAGGAGAATCCTGTCACCATCGCCAAGGAGGCGGTGCTCTATGCCCGCCAACACGGTCACGACTTCGTTTTTCTGGATACTGCCGGCCGCCTGCATGTGGACGAGCAGCTGATGGAAGAGCTGAAGAATATCAAAAACACCGTAAAGCCCGACGAGATCATGCTTGTGGTTGACGCCATGACCGGTCAAGATGCGGTGAATGCAGCCCAGAGTTTCAACGACTGGCTGGATATCGACTCGGTGATGCTGTCCAAGCTGGACGGTGACGCCAGAGGCGGCGCAGCACTGTCGGTGCGTGCCATTACCGGCAAGCCCATCAAGTTCTGCGGCATGGGTGAAAAGTTGGAGGACATCGAACCCTTCCATCCGGATCGCATGGCATCCCGGATCTTGGGCATGGGCGATGTGCTGAGCCTGATTGAAAAGGCGGAGCAGGCCTATGACGCCAAGAAGGCGGCTGAGATGGAGGAAAAACTCCGCTCCAATCGGTTCACCCTTCAGGACTACTATGACCAGTTGGTTCAGCTCAAGAGCATGGGTTCCATGGAGGAGATCCTTGCTCAGATGCCCGGCGGTGCCAACCTCAAGGGCGTCAAGGTGGACGACAAGGCCATGGCGCATACGGAAGCCATTATCCTGTCCATGACCCCTAAGGAACGGGAAACTCCCAACATCATCAACGCCAACCGGAAAAAGCGGATCGCTGCCGGCGCCGGCGTCAAGGTGGAGGAGGTCAATCGACTGCTCAAGTCCTTTGAACAGATGCGTGCCCTGATCCGGCAGTTCTCCGGGCCGGGCGCCGCCAAGAAGCTCAAGCGCATGAGAGGCATGGGTGGCTTCGGAGGCTTTGGCGGCTTCTGATTATTTGGTTCGCTGAAAGCAATCTGCTTTGCGATATATAGAAATGTTTATTTGGAGGTGAATACTCATGGTTAAGATCAGACTGAGAAGAATGGGTGCTAAGAAGGCTCCTTTCTACCGTATCGTTGTTGCTGATTCCCGCTCCCCCCGTGACGGTCGTTGCATCGAGGAGATCGGCGTTTACAATCCTCTGACCGAGCCCGCCGTCATCAAGGTCGACGTGGAGAAGGCGCAGAATTGGATCAAGAACGGCGCTCAGCCCACCGACACCGTCCGTGGTCTGCTGAAGAAGGCTGGCGTTCTGTAAGGATACCGCAAAAGGAGAAGCGCAATGAAAGAACTCTTGCTTTACATGGCAAAGAATCTGGTTGATAATCCCGACGCGGTTTCTGTCAATGAAATTTCCAATGAGGACGGCACGGTACTGGAACTTCGTGTCGCGCCGGAGGATATGGGCAAGGTTATCGGCCGTCAGGGCCGCATTGCCAAGGAAATCCGTACCATCGTCAAGACCGTTGCCCAGCGTGACGGAACGAAGGTCACGGTCGAAATTGTCGATTAACGGGTATGCGTGGCGTTGTGCGTCACGCATTTCTCGTTTTATACCCATAAAGAAGGAGAATGTTCATGAGACTGCCATTTATTGATGCCGGTGAGATCGTCACCACCCACGGCGTGCGGGGCGAGATGAAGCTGCTGCCGTGGACAGACGGCCCGGACTTTCTTCTGGATATCCGCCGGGTGCGCATTGAGGGAAGAGACTATGAGGTGGAGTCCTGCCGGATCCAAAAGACCTGCAATCTGCTGAAGCTGCGTGGAATCGAATCCATGGAGCAGGCCCAGGCCATGCGGGGGAAGACCGTGCAGATCTTCCGGGAGGATGTCCCTGAAGATTTGATCTTTGCTGACGAACTGAAACATATGCAGGTGTTCTGCGATGGGAAAGAGATCGGGCAGATCGTGGATGTGCTGGATTACCCGGGAAACAGCGTCTATGTGGTGAAGGGAGAGCGTGAATACATGATCCCTGCGGTTCGGGAGTTCATCCTGAACACGGATCTTGTCGCAAACCGCATGGATGTGCGTCTGCTGGAGGGGATGGCAACCGATGAGGGTTGATATCATGACACTGTTCCCGGACTCTCTGGGAGATGTGCTGTCGGAGAGTATTCTTGGAAGAGCGCAGGAGCGGGGGATCATCCGCATCGAAGCCCACCAGATTCGGGATCATACCTGCAACAAGCAGAATCAGGTGGACGACTATCCCTACGGCGGAGGACGGGGAGCGGTGATGACCGCCGATCCGCTGTACCGCTGCTGGGAACATATCTGCGACGAAGCGGCAGGTCCGGTGCATACCATCTATCTTTCCCCCTGCGGTCATACCTTCCGGCAGGCAGATGCCATCCGGCTCAGCCGAATGGAGAACATCATTCTGGTCTGCGGTCACTACGAGGGGATCGATCAGCGCTTCATCGACGAATGCGTAGATGAAGAGATCTCCCTTGGGGATTTTGTCCTTACAGGAGGGGAGATCGCCGCTATGGCGGTGACGGATGCCATTTGCAGAATGGTTCCCGGGGTGCTGGCGGATCCGGAGTGCTTTGAGGATGAGAGCCACTATAATGGCCTGCTGGAGTACCCCCAGTACAGCCGCCCGGCGGTATGGCATGGCAGAGAGGTGCCCCAGATCCTGCTGTCCGGTAATCACCAGAAGGTCGCCCAATGGCGCAGGAAACAATCCCTGCGGCGGACAAGGCAGAGAAGACCGGATATGTACGAAAAGCTGGATCTGAGCAGCAAGCCGGATCGCAAGCTCCTGCGGGAGATGGAGGAAGAGGACCGTGATCAAGCTGGATACGCTCAAACAATGGGTGAGAGAAAGTAGCCGGATTGTTTTCTTTGGCGGCGCCGGGGTCAGCACGGAATCCGGCATCAAGGATTTCCGCAGCAAGGATGGGCTGTTGCCCAGAAATTCGACTATCCCCCGGAGACCATCATCAGCCACAGCTTCTATCAGCAAAACCCGGCGTACTTCTTCCGCTTCTACCGGGAGCGGATGCTGCCGTTGGGCTTTGAGCCGAATATGACCCACAAGGTTCTGGCAGACTGGGAGCGGCAGGGCAAACTGCTGGCGGTGGTGACGCAGAACATCGACGGACTCCACCAGAAGGCGGGAAGCAAGCGGGTATACGAGCTTCACGGAAGCGTCCATCGGAATTACTGCACCCGCTGCGGAGCCTTCTATCCCGGGGAGTTTATCAAGGAAACGGATGGGATCCCATACTGCCGCTGCGGCGGCGTGGTGAAGCCGGATGTGGTGCTGTACGAGGAGAGTCTGGATCAGCGTGTATTGGAACAGAGCGTCAATGCCATTGCGCAGGCGGATCTTCTGATCGTGGGCGGTACCAGTTTGACGGTTTACCCGGCGGCAGGGCTGCTGCGCTATTACGGCGGCAGCCGTCTGGTGCTGATCAACCGGGATGAGACTCCCTATGATAGTGCGGCGGATCTGGTGTTCCATGATCCCATCGGCAGCATTTTTTCTCAACTGAATGACCTGTGACAAAACCGGGCATCTCCATTGGAGATGCCCGGTTTGCGGTTCTATCATAAGTGTAAAGGTCATGTGGTGAGCCGGAGCCAAACGATCCGCATAGAACCATTTATTTTCGGATGGATCTGCGTTTTGCGGTGGCAAGCCGGAAAGCCGAGGAGACCAGAAGAATACCCAGCGCGATTGCTCCGGCGATGGCAGCAGTGAGCATTCCGTTGTTGGCAAAGCGATCCATCTGCCCCTGAACGGCATAGGTCATGGTGTAGTAGACACCTGCACCGGGGATCAGCGGAAAGATGGAAACAACAAGATAGGAGATGGCGGGATACTTGCGGATCCGTGCCATGGTCTCGGCGTACAGGGATGCCACCATAGCGCCGGTGAAATTTGCCCAGATCACATTATCGGTGAAGTGGATGGTGACCAGATAGGTGCTCCATGCCAGAACGCTGCCCAAAGCACAGAGCAAGCCGCCGGGACCGTGGATGTTGAAGTAGATGGCAAATCCCACAGCGCCGATGAAGCTGCCCATATTCTGGATCAACGGGGACAGGCTGACGGCCTCGGCACCATTGGGATCCAGCCAGAAAACATGGGCCAGGTTCAGGGCGCCGGCGGTTCCCAGCGCAATGGCCACAGCAATCAAGAGCACTTGAACGATTCGGTTGATGCCGGAGTTGGTGTCGCCGTACATAATGTCCCGCATGGCGTTGGTAAACAGCAGACCGGGCACCAGCAGCATCAGCGCACCGATGATCGCAGCATCGGCACTCTGGATCAGACCAAAGCCGTGGAGAGTGTATGCCAAGATCGCAGAGAAGAAAGCTGAAAAGATCGTCCGGAAAAATTGAGTGGAACGCAGCCGATCCATCCAAAGGTCAATGGCGAAGATCAGCAGACCGCACAGTCCGGATCCCACGGCATCCGCAGGATCACCGCCGTAGAAAAAACAAAATCCGAATGCGCCGAAAAAGTAACCGCAGGCCTTGCCCCACCACCGAAAATGAAGACAGTTGGCCTTGGTTTGACGCAGCCAGTCCATTGCTACCTGAGGTTCAGGGGGATCGGCGCAGATCCGGCGGCTCAGATTGCTGTACCGCTCCACGGCATCCAGATCGTTACCGTGAATGCCGATGCGGCGCATCCGGGTCATAGGTGTCCCGTCGGGGGAGATCATGCTCACGGTGAGACAGTTGGGGATGGCAAAAGCTTCCGCTTCGTAGCCGTATGCCCCCAGCACCCGCACGATGCTCTCTTCCACACGGTAGGTCTCAGCCCCGGACATGGCAAGATAATACCCTAGATTTGTAGCAAGCTCCAGAAGCAAACTGTCGTTCATAAATGATCCCCTCTTTGATACGCACTTTTTTACAGTATACCAATCCATGCTTCTTTTTACAAGATATTTTTCCCTGCCCCGATGAGATCCTCTTGCCTAATGGCGGAATTGTGGTATGATGATGGTGTATGCAGGCTGCGAATGCGGCACGACTTATGATCGATCAGGAGGATGTCAAAATGCGTACTGATTTTTACTATGATTCCTGCGGAGCAGGTCAGATCCATGGCTGCCGGTGGACACCGGAGGGGGAGATCCTCGCCGTATTGCAGATCGTCCACGGGATTGCTGAGCACATTGAACGATATGACGAGTTTGCTTCTTTCCTCAATGCCCACGGCGTGCTGGTAGTGGGGGAGGATCACATGGGACACGGCGGGTCTGCCCGGCGTGGGGGCACCCAAGGTTTTTTCGACGGCGGATGGGATGCAGTTGTGAGCGATACGGTGCAGCTTCTGAAAACCACCAAGCAGGAATTCCCGGATAAGCCCTATTTTCTCTTTGGGCACTCCATGGGCTCGTTCCTTTCAAGAACCATCCTATGCAAGTACCCCGATTTGGGACTGACCGGATGCGTGATCTGCGGCACCGGATGGATGCCCGATGCGGTGGTGCGTTCGGGGCATCTGGCGGCCAAGACCTGCTGTGCCATGATCGGGGAGCGCACCCCCAGCAAGAAGTTAGAGAAGATGACCTTCGGCGGCTTCAATAAGCGGGTGGAGCATCAGCGCACAGATTCGGATTGGCTGACCCGGGACAGCGCGGTGGTGGATGCCTATCTGGCGGATCCTAGAGATGGATTTACCCCCAGCTGCGGGCTGCTGCGGGACATGCTGGGCGGTATGATCTACAACCAGAAAATCGAGCATCTGAAGCGAATGAATATGACCTTGCCGATCCTGTTTGTGGCCGGCGGAGATGACCCGGTGGGCAGCTATGGCAAGGGTGTCCAGCAAACGGCGGAGAAGTTCCGTCAGGTGGGGGTGCAGGATGTGACCTGCAAGCTGTTCCCCCTGTGCCGTCACGAGATCCTAAACGAGCTGAACCGGCACGAGATCTTCGGATACATCCACAATTGGATGAAGAAATACGCAGAAATCTGAACCTGATTGGGATAAATAGAGGGTCCACCCGGATATTTGGGTATTATTTCCTATTGACAAAAGGTTACAATTTGTTATAATTGTTGGGTCGAGAATTGTGATAAGACGGAGCAGGGGGATCCTTGCTCCACCATAATGAGGAGATCCAACGATGAAAAAGATGATATCGATGCTTCTGGTCGTTGCGCTGCTGGCGGGGGTTTTCCCCATTGGTGCGCAGGCGCAGGAGCTTGCCCAACCCGAAAAGAGCCGTCAGCTCGGCATGAGCCAGATCGGTTCCCAAGGGTATGTGACCATGACCACCAGCCAGAAAATGCTGGATCTTCTGAAGGTCACCGAGGGTTACACCCAGAAGGCTTATTCCGACAATACCCAGTATTCCATCGGATACGGCACCAAGGCCAACTCCCCCACGGAGAAACTGCCCGACGGTCAGAAGGGATACGAAGAAGCGGAGAAGCGCCTAAAGGTGGATATTGCCGAGCGGGAGCGCCTGCTCAATAACTACTGCCGCAATACTTTGAGATTGCAGCCCAATCAGCATCAGTTTGATGCGCTGGTCTCCTTTACATACAATAACGGGTCCGGCTGGTTCTTTGGCAGCAGATTGGCGGATTGGCTGCGCAATCCTACCACCGAGATCAACTTCTTGAACGCCTTTGGCCAGTGGTGCCATGTGGGGACGACCCCGTGGTACGGTTTGGCACAGCGGCGGATCCGTGAGGCGCTGGTTTTCCTGAGAGGGGAGTACTACCTGCCCGGCAAGCCCACACAGGAGCACCTCATTAAGACGGAGGAGTTCTTGAAAGATCCGGGCCGTTTCATTCGGGTCAATGGTAACCTGCCCTATTTTGCCAGCGTTATCATGGATGAGGGCAAGGACGCGACCATCTCCGACCGCATTGAGTATCGTCAGATTGGCGGCACGCTGGGAACGCTTCCCACCCCGAAGGCGGAAGGAAAAGAATTTCTGGGCTGGCAGATCACCATGGAAGATAATTCCGATGTGACGCCCAGACCTGCATCTTCCTCTACTGTGGTGGAGCAGAACCTTTATTTGAAAGCTAAGTGGGACGGTCAGTCCCCTGTAGACCCGGAACTCCCCAAGCCCCCGGTGCAAGGACTGCCGTTTAATGATGTTTCCACCGGAGCGTGGTACTACAACAATGTGAAGTTTGTGTACGACAACGGCTATATGGCGGGAACTGCTACTGATCGGTTCTCCCCGGAGGAATCTGTGACCAGAGCCATGTTTGTCACCATGCTCTACCGTGTGGCCGGTTCTCCGGAGGTAACACAGGAGCAGAAGGAACATTTCACGGACACCCAGAATCAGTATTATACTGACGCGGCGGGCTGGGCTTGGGCCAACGGCATCGTCAGCGGCGTGGGCGAGGGGCGGTTTGCTCCCAATGAGCGGATCATCCGTCAGGATGCTGAGTTGATGTTTTACAAGCTTTGCGTGGAGTATTTCGGGATCAGCGCCGGAGAACCGGCAGACTTGTCTGTATTTGTAGATCTTGGTCAGCTGAGCAGCTACGCAAAAGAAGCTGTGGCATGGGCTGTGGCTGTGGAGATGATGGCAGGTGAGCAAAGAGCCGATGGGCTGTATATGTGCCCCCGGGACAATCTCACCAGAGCTCAGGCCGCAACGCTCATCACCCGTTTTGTGAAGGATATTATTGGCTGATGCCACAGGACACTTGCCCCGGAAATCGGAATTAACGGGCAAGTGTCCTTTTTATCGGACATATAATTCGGTACAATACAGTCACTCTCACAGAAGGAGTGATGACAATGTATGCGATGAAATATGTTCGAGGTCATGTGCAGGTCTACGATCTGGGCGGGAGATTCCTGTTTTCCGCAGATTCAGAGTCGGAGGCTTGGGAGGAGCTGGAACAGTATGAGGAATATACGGCTTGATATCTGCTACGATGGCACCCGTTATCAGGGATGGCAGCGACTGCCTGGGCAGCAGACCATTCAAGGAAAGATCGAAACGGCGCTGAGCCGGATCTTGGATGAACCCATTGAGATCTCCGGCAGCGGCAGGACAGATGCGGGAGTCCACGCCAAGGGACAGGTGGCGAATTTTCATTGCACCAATCCCATGCCATGCGGGCAGATCCTGGCAGAACTTCGCAGGTATCTGCCGGAGGACATCGGCATATGGTCTTGTAAAGAGGCGTCGGACAGGTTCCATGCCAGACTGAATGCAAAAGAGAAAACCTATGAGTATCGGCTGTGGTACGCATCTTCGCCCTGCGTGTTTGAGCGCAGATATGTGGCGCAGATAGATACGGGGCGTCTGGATCTTGAGCGGATGCAGACGGCAGCGGAACTGCTGGCGGGCACCCATGATTTCTCTGCCTTTTGCGGCAACCGCCAGTTCAAAAAGTCAACGGTGCGAACCATTCATCAGATCCAAATCTTCCGGCAGGGAGAGGAACTGCGGTTTCGCTTCACAGGAAACGGCTTTTTGCACCATATGGTCAGGATCCTTGTAGGGACGCTGATCGAGGTGGGTATGGGCAGCAGGAGTGTCGAGTCGATACCGGATCTGTTCGGCGGAAAGCGGGAGGATGCGGGGTTCCTCGCACCCGGGAAAGGACTGTGCTTGGAGGAGGTCATCTATTGAATATTCAGATTTTCGGAAAAAGCAAGAGCTTTGACACGAAGAAAGCAGAACGTTATTTCAAAGAACGGAAGATCCCGTTCCAATCCATCGATCTGGTGCGTTACGGAATGTCGGGAAAGGAATTTGACTCGGTGCTCCGCGCCGTGGGCGGCATCGACAATTTAATTGACTGGGACAGCCGGGCGCCGGAGGTCACCTTGATGAAATACATGGATGACCCCAGAGCCAAGGAGGACAAGGTGTTCGATCACCCGGAGTTGATGAAGGCTCCGGTGGTTCGCAACGGCAAACAGGCTACAGTTGGTTACTGCCCGGAGATCTGGGCGCAATGGAAATAAGCAAATCGGTGTTACAAAAGCAGTTTCTCGAGAGGGAAGCTGCTTTTTGCTGTATCTGGATGTCTTGCTTGCGATATGGAGGAAAGGGTGGTATAATATCAAAAATTTTGCCGAAATTCTGGAGCAGGTCAACCGTTGGCTTTGGGGCGGCCCGATCCTGCTGATGATCTTAGGGACGGGGATCTGGATCACCCTGAGGTGCCGTGCACCTCAGTTTCGCTTTTTCCCGGCGTCCTTTCGCACCTTCGTCAGAAGCTTCTTTAACCGTGGGGAAGACCATGGCGGAGCAAGCCCCTTCCGGGCGCTGTGTACCGCATTGGCGGCCACGGTGGGGACAGGGAACATTGCCGGCGTGGCAGGAGCCATCGCCATCGGCGGTCCGGGGGCGATATTCTGGATGTGGGTCAGCGCGGTGCTGGGTATGGCGACCAAATTTGCGGAGAGCACTTTAGCGGTGCGGTTTCGTCAGCGGGGGCGCAGCGGCGAATGGATAGGTGGCCCCATGTACATGATCCGCAACGGGCTGCCCAAGCGGTTTCATCCCTTGGCAACAGGCTATGCCATCTTGGGACTGGCGGCTGCCTTTGGCGTGGGCAATGCCACTCAAGTCAATGCAGTGATCTGTGCCATGGAGGAAACGGCCCGGGGCTACGGCATGGGGCAGCACCCCGCCACCGCCTATTTGGCAGGTGGGCTGATCGCTGTTGCCGTGGTGGTGCTGGTATCCGGCGGCGCAGGTAAGATCGGCAGGATCACCGAGGGAATGATCCCGGTGGTGGCAGGGGGGTATATCCTGCTTTGCTGCATTGCCATCGGCAGACAGCACCGCCAGATCCCCGCCGCTCTTGCAGCCATCCTTTCGGGGGCATTTGATCCCAGAGCCGTGACCGGCGGCATGGTGGGCAGCGGTTTTGCGGCGCTGCGGATCGGCGTGTCCCGGGGGACATTCACCAACGAAGCGGGGATGGGCACGGCTGCCATGGCCCACGGCAGTGCCCTTGTGGAGCACCCCGTGGAGCAGGGGTTCATGGGCATCATGGAGGTGTTCGTGGACACCATTGTGATCTGTACCCTGACGGCGCTGGTGATCCTGACCAGCGGCATTCCAATTCCCTATGGCTCGGCGGCGGGGGCAGAGTTGACCGCACGGGCCCTCAGTGCCAGCTTCGGCCCGTGGGTCTCGGCGTTCCTGTGCGGATGCCTGTGCTTTTTTGCAGTGGGAACCATTTTGGGATGGGGACTGTATGCTGGACGGTGCGCCGAATTCCTCTTCGGCTCGATCCGCTGGGGGTGGTTTGCCCTGTGCCAAGGCATCTGTGTGATGATCGGGGTGATCCTAAACACCGGGACGGTCTGGACACTGTCCGAGCTGACCAACGGGCTGATGGCGCTGCCCAATCTGGTGGCGCTGGCGGCGCTGATGCCGGAATTGGCTCGTCTGATCCGGCAATATCAAGAAAGATAAGCGGCAAAT
The DNA here is from genome assembly GCA_937890525.1 of uncultured Clostridia bacterium. Lineage (GTDB taxonomy): Bacteria > Bacillota > Clostridia > Oscillospirales > Oscillospiraceae > Faecousia. The sequence goes on from CALADI010000004.1 coordinate 91,224, forward strand.
CCCTTGCCGCAGGAGGTTACACATATGAGAGTATCCATTAACGCAAACCGCTGTGAACCTTCCCCTATGCGGAAGTTTCACCCCTATGCGGTAGAAGCGGAGCAAAAAGGAAGAAAGATCTATCATCTGAACATCGGTCAGCCGGATCTGAAGACCCCGGAGGCCTATTACGCTGCCATTCGGCAGTTCCATGAGGGGACGCTGGCCTATGCGGAGTCTCCGGGAATCCCCATCCTCATCGATCAGATCCGGGAATACTATGCAAGGCTGGGGGTACAGCTGGATCAGGGAGATGTGCTGGTGACTACAGGCGGCAGCGAAGCCCTGCTGCTCACCTGCCTGTCTATCCTTGATCCGTATACCGAGGTCATCATCCCTGAGCCTTATTATCCCAACTACACCACCTTCGTCCATGCGGCGGGAGGTGTGATCCGAGCCTTGCCCACCAGCGCCGAAAATGGGTATCATTATGCAGACCGGGAGCGGATCGAGAGCCTCATCACCAAGAACACCCGGGCAATCCTCATCACCAATCCCGGCAACCCCACAGGTGTGGTGCTGAGCGAGGAAGAGATGCGGATGATTGCGGACATCGCCAAGAAATACGACCTGTATCTGATTTGTGATGAAGTGTATCGGGAGTTCTGCTATGATGACAGCCGGGGCGTGCCCTCCATGGGGCGCTTCGATGACATTGCGGACAATCTGGTGATGATCGATTCGGTGTCCAAGCGCTTCTCCGCCTGCGGCGCCCGGATCGGATGCGTGGTGACCAAAAATCGGGAATTGCAGCAGGCGCTGCTGAAATTCTGCCAGTCCAGATTGTCCGTATCCACCATCGACCAGATCGGTGCGGCGGCGCTGTACAGCGTGGATGCTTCCTTCTTTGCAAAGAGCAAGGAAGAGTACCGCCGCCGGCGGGATACGGTGGTGAAGCTGCTGCGCCGGATCCCCGGCGTACAGGTGGAGGAGCCCATGGGTGCTTTCTATCTGATGGCGAAACTGCCGGTGGATGATACGGACAAGTTCCAGTATTGGCTGTTGCAGGAATTCCACGACCAGAATGAAACGGTGATGTTTGCCCCCGGCGCTCCCTTCTACGAGACTCCCGGCAAGGGTGTTCAGGAGGTGCGCATCGCCTATGTGCTGGAGGAAGCGGCACTGATCCGCTCCATCGATCTTTTGGCAAAGGGCATTGCCAGATACCGCCGGGAGGTCATGGGACTGGCGAAGTGAGCCCTTCGGCTCAAACCGCTGGATTCCGAAGGCATTGTGTGCTATACTAGGATCGCCCTAGGGCAGATCCAATGGAAAGAGGGAAAACATGAACGAGAAAGAAGTTGGCGAGATCCGCCGGCATACCCGGCACGACCGCTCGAATATCACAGCCCTGTATGGCTGTTTTGTCAATGACAACAAGGAGATCATCGCTCAGTTCCGGCAGAGCGTGGGCATGATGCCGGAAAATGAGCGGGATAAATTCTTCGCGCTCTTAAAGCGGATCCTGTCCGGTTCGCTGGGGAAGAATCTGATCGACATCACCTTTGCGACCAAGCAGGTGGCGGACAGCCCGGAGCACAAACTGCTGATGCGCCTGCGGGAGAGCCAGCTTGCCGATGAAGAGGCGTTGGGGGAGTTCTACCAGAAGGTCATAGACGCCGTATCCATGGATTCCAGCTATCTGATCCTCATAGGGTGTGACAGCTATGATGTCCCCTTCCGGGGCAAGGATGGCGGCATCCACTCGGACGGCTCTGACGAGACATATCGGTATGTGCTGTGCGGCATCTGCCCGGTGAAGCTGAGCAAATCCGTGCTGGAATACAAGGCTGAGGAACGCCAGTTCCACGACAGCCCCATCACCCAGCAGCTTTCTGCGCCGGTACTGGGATTCCTGTTCCCGGCCTTTGACAACCGCAGCACCAATATCTACAATGCGCTGCTGTACTCCAAGGACACAGCGGACGCCCACGAGGACTTTGTCACGGCGGTGTTCAACACCCAGCCCGCTATGGCACCCAAGGAGCAGAAGCGCTCCTTTGAGGAGCTGCTGGGCACTGCGCTGGATACCGAGTGCAGCATGGATGTGGTTCAGGCGGTACATAGCCAGATCGGTCAGATGATCCAGATGCACAAGGAGAGCAAGGTGGATGATCCCTTGATGCTGGACAAGGACACGGTGAAGAAGGTCCTGACCGAGACGGGGGTATCCGAGGAGAAATTGGCCAAGTTCAGCGTGGACTATGACCAGACCTTTGGGTTTGAAGCCCAACTCCACCCCAAAAACATCATCGATCAGAAGCATTTCCAGATCAAGACCCCGGATGTGACCATTCAGGTGAACCCGGAGCGCAGCGACCTGATCGAGACCCGGATCATCGGCGGCGTGAAGTACATCATGATCTGCGCCGACGAAAGCGTGGAGGTCAACGGGGTGAATATCAACATCCCCCAAGAATAAGCAAAGATCCCCGGCAGTTCATTTACGAACTGCCGGGGATTTTTCGATCCTTTATGATAAGGGGAATAGAAGTTGTACGGATATAGAAAAATCGGAGTATCCCGAAGGATACTCCGATGGTCCGAGTGACTGGATTCGAACCAGCGGCCTCTTGAACCCCATTCAAGCGCGATACCAAACTTCGCCACACCCGGATACGCTATTCACTTGACAGCTTGTATATAATAGCACATCTGCCAGAAAAATGCAAGCCCTTTTTTGAAAAATTACGGGAAATTTCTGCCGGGGGAGTGGAGGGCTGCATGAAAAGAAAAATCGGAGCATCCCGAAGGATACTCCGATGGTCCGAGTGACTGGATTCGAACCAGCGGCCTCTTGAACCCCATTCAAGCGCGATACCAAACTTCGCCACACCCGGATACGCTATTCACTTGACAGCCAGAACATAATATCATAACACGGCAGGAAATGCAAGGACTTTTTTATAAATTATGTTAATTTTTTGTTTCCAACCGGGATGCTGTGTTGATTCGTGGGCATTTGTGTGGTAAAATGGGGAAAAACGGACTTGGGAGGCAGAAATGATTGCCAATTATCACGCCCACACATGGCGCTGCAACCATGCACAGGGCACAGAGGAGGAATATGTCCGGCAGGGACTTGCCCGGGGGCTGGAGATCATTGGGTTTTCCGACCATTCCCCGTATCCCTTCCCGGATGGATATGTTTCCACCTTTCGGATGGGAATGGAACAGCTGGATGACTATATTCAGACGATTTTGGATCTGCGGGAGCGATACGCCCATCAAGCGCAGATCCCGCTGGGATTGGAGATCGAGTATTACCCGGAGCTGCTGCCCCAGCTTCTGCCGGTGCTTCGGGATCGCCCCATAGACTATCTTCTGCTGGGGCAGCACTATCTGGGCAACGAGATGGGGGAGCACTACAACGGCAGCCCCACAGATGATGTAACATTGCTCAGGCGCTACAGCCAGCAGGTTTGCCGTGGTATGGAGCAGGGGATCTTCACCTATCTTGCTCACCCGGATCTTTTCTATTTCACCGGCGACCAGCAGACTTATTGCCGCCACATGCGGCAGATTTGCGTTCAGTCGAACCAATGCAAGATGCCCCTGGAGCTGAATCTGTTGGGCTTGGCGCAGGGACGCAACTATCCAAACATGGACTTCTGGCGCATGGCAGCGGAGGAAGGCTGCACGGTGGTTTTGGGCTGCGATGCCCATGCACCGCAGATGCTTTCGGATCAAGCGCCGGAGCAGCGGGCGCTTGCTATGGTTCGGGAACTGGGACTGAAGCTGGTGGACAGGGTGGCGCTTCGCTCCTTGAGAGGGTAGAGCATCTTTTGCAATGTTCACAGCATATTTTGGGATTTACTTGGCGAAATATGCTGTGTATAATGTAGAGGAAATCAAACGACTGGAGGTCGCTGTTATGAAAAGAGTTTTAGCCGGCGTTCTTGCCGCTGCTGCTGTATTTGGTATGACCGCCTGCGGACAGCAGGCAGATCCTTCTGAGGGGATTGTCACCGGATCCGCTTCCGGGGATGCGCTGTCCGGAGTGCTCCGGGTGGCCGCTGTGGCGGATATGACCACCATGGATGTGACCAAGACCACCAACGACTACATGGTTCCCATGAATGTGTTTGACCGTCTGTTTGAGGTGGAGGTCCAGCCCGACGGAAGCTCCCAGATCGTGCCCAGCCTTTGCGCGGATCACACGGTTTCCGAGGACGGCAAGACTTACCACTTTGTCCTCAAGGAAGGGGTCACCTTCTCCAACGGCAACCCTCTGACTGCATCTGATGTGCAGTACACCTTCGAGTGGCTGCTCACCGCAGGCGGCGTCAACGACGATGTGGCGCTGGAGGTGGAGGGCGCTCAGGCGCTGAAGGACGGTCAGGCAGACAGCCTTTCCGGCTTCCATGTGATCGATGACCGTACATTCGAGATCACGCTGACCAATGCCAATGCAGGCTTCCTTGCAGAACTGACCGGCCCTGCTATGTCCATTGTGGACGGCGAGACTATGGAGCAGGCAAAGAATTTCGGCATCGCCTGCGAAGATACCATCGGCACCGGCCCCTATAAGATCACCGAATGGGTGGTCAACGACCACTATACGCTGGAGTACAACGACCGCTACTGGGGCGAGGAACCCAGCGCAAAGAAGGTGATCGTTTCCATCATTCCCGATGCCTCTACCCAGAATCTGATGTATCAGAATGGGGAGCTGGATATTCTGGATCTGGAAAATCTGGACTCTGCCATTGTGGAGTCCACTTACAAGACGGTCTACGCTGACCGCCTGCTGAAGGCTTCCCGGGTGGGCATCACCTATATGTCCTTCAATGCCAACAATCCCTACCTGTCCGATGTGAATGTGCGCCGGGCGATCCAGATGGCGGTGGATGTGGATACCATTGTCAGCTCCGTCTACGGCGGTGACGCTGTGGTGGAGAACGGCATCATTCCCACCGGCGTTTGGGGACACAACGACGATCTGCAGCGTGCTCCCTTCGATGTGGAGGGTGCCAAGGCGCTGCTGAAGGAAGCGGGATACGCAGAGGGCGAGATCTCTTTTGAGATGGCCATGGACGCATCCTCCACGGGCAATCTGCAGCTGGTCTACCAAATCGTCCAGCAGAACCTGAAGGAGATCGGAATCGACGCAAAGATCGCCACCTATGACGCTTCTGCGTGGTTGGATCTTCGTAAGTCCGGTCAGATGGATTCCTTCCTCGGCACTTGGACCATGGACTACAACGATCCTGCCAATGTCATGCGTACCTTCTTCGGAAGTGAGCAGAACGCCAAGATCAGAAGCCTGAACTACGCCGATAAGGCTGTCATGGATCGGGTGGCAGCTGCGTCCGCCATCACCGACGATGCCAAGCGGATGCAGGAGTATCAGGATCTCGAAAAGAAGATCATTGTGGACGACGCCGCATGGCTGCCCCTGCTGGGCAATGTGCACCTGTTCGCTCTGGGTGAGCGGGTGGAGTCCTTTGTACCCTACTGGGCTGGATTTACCAATTTCTATGCGAAGGATGTCGTACTGAAATAAGATTTATACTCGCATAGGGGTATCTGGATACGGATACCCCTATGCGAGTTCGAAGGTTGTGAAGCTATGGTAAAAAACATCTTAAAACGAATTGCCCAAACGGTGCTGATCCTCTTTGCGGTGGCGCTGCTGATCTTCATTCTCCTGCGGATCATTCCCGGCAATGCCATCGTCACCATGATGGGTGAGCACGCCAATGCAGAGACTATCCAGCGGATGACGGAGGAGTTGGGTCTGAATGACCCCTTCTATGTCCAGTTCTGGCGCTATATCACGGGCGTGTTCACCGGGGATCTGGGTACCAGCACTTCACTGAACCGCAGCGTATCGGAACTGATCCGCACGGCGTTCCCCAATACCGTCATGCTGGCGGTGCTGGCGGCGGTGTTTGCTTGGGTGCTGGGCATTGGCTGCGGCATGATCTCCGCCATTCGTAAGAACGGTCTTGTGGATCGGATGTTCATGGGCGTTTCTCTGTTGGGCGTATCCGTGCCGGTGTTTATGGTGGCCATGGTTTTGCAGTATCTTTTTGCCTATAAGCTTAAATGGTTTCCCATTTCCTCGGCATCCGGGGGCTGGATGGGCTTTATCCTGCCTGCCATTGCCTTGGGCTGGAACTCAGCCGGCAGCATTGCCCGGCTGACCCGCTCCACATTGATGGAGGTGCTTCAGGAGGACTATATGGATACCGCCCGTGCTAAGGGTATGGGCAAACTGGCGGTGATCTTCCGCCACGGGATGCGTAATACCATCCTACCGGTGCTGACCATGATGGCGGTACAGCTTTCGTCGCTGCTGTCCGGCGCGGTGATCTGCGAAACCATCTTCTCTATCAACGGCATCGGACGGCTTGCGGTGAAAGCCATTGACGGGCGGGATATCCCGCTGCTTCAAGGGACGATCCTGTTTTCTACGGTGCTGGTGATCGTGGGTAATCTGGTTGCCGATTGCCTGTATTCTGTACTGGATCCCCGGATCCGTAAGGAGGTTTGACCATGGATCAGGAAATGAATATGGGCGCTGAAGAACTGATGGACTCCCGGATGGGGTTCAAGGGCGTGATGGGCAGGCTTTGGCGGGAAAATAAGCTGGCGGTATTCTCCGCTGTGCTGATTCTGATCCTTGTGCTGGGTGCCCTGCTGGCGCCGTGGCTGACCCCCTACGGTTACGAGCAGATCGATGCGGTGAATCGTCTGGACGGTCCATCTGCCCAGCATCTTCTGGGCACCGACGAGCTGGGGCGGGATGTACTAACCCGAATGCTCTATGGATCCCGGATCTCTCTGCTGGTGGGCATCGTTCCCACGGTCATTTCCATGCTGGTGGGAGCGGCGCTGGGAATCCTTGCCGGATATGTGGGCAAAAAGACCGATGCAGTCATCATGCGTCTTGCAGATGTGATGCTGGCGTTCCCTTCTATGCTGCTGGCCATGGTCATCATGTACACGCTGGGGGATGGCATCATCAATATCTTCCTTGCGCTGGCGCTGGTGAACTGGGCAAGCGTTGCCCGGATCGTTCGGGCAGAGACGCTGAAGCTGCGGGAAAGCGAGTATGTGCAGGCGGCTCGATCCATCGGAGTCAGCCCCTTGAAAATCATGGCAAGACATATTCTGCCCAACTGTTTTCCTTCCATGATCGTTCTTTTTACATTGAATATTCCCTCCGCCATTTTGTCGGAGAGTGCGCTAAGCTTTCTGGGACTGGGGATCCAGAAGCCTATGGCCTCATGGGGTCTGATGGTGAATGCGGGCAGACAGTTCCTGTACACCAACCCGTGGCTGAGCCTGATCCCCAGCATCGCCATCATGATCGTGGTGCTGGCGTTTAATTTCCTTGGGGATGGACTGCGCGATGTGCTGGATCCCCATCTGAAGCAGCAGTAAGGGGAGTGCTATGGATACGATTTTACAGGTAGATCATCTGACCACAGGGTTTCCCAGCGGGAAGGATATGGTCAAGATCGTCAACGATGTTTCTCTCACCATTGAGCAGGGGAGCATTGTGGGCATTGTGGGAGAATCCGGCTGCGGCAAGAGTATGACGGCTCGATCCATCATGGGCCTTTTGAAGCACCCCAACCGCATTCTGGAAGGCTCGATCCTCCTGCAGGGGCAGGATCTTGCCGCCATGGATCCCAAGCAGATGAGCAAGATCCGGGGGCAGGAGATCTCCATGATCTTTCAAGAGCCGATGACCAGCTTGAACCCGGTGATGAAGGTGGGCAAACAGGTCAGCGAAGCCCTGCGGCTCCACCAGAAGATGAGCAAAAAGGAAGCCCGGGAACAGGTGGTGCAGATGTTTGAAAAAGTGGGCATCTCCGACCCGGAGAAGCGGTATGACTGCTATCCCCATGAACTGTCCGGCGGACTGCGTCAGCGTGTGATGATCGCTATGGCGATGATCTGCAAGCCTAAGCTGCTGATCGCAGACGAGCCGACCACGGCGCTGGATGTCACCGTGGAAGCCCAGATCATGGAACTGATGCGACGGCTTCGGGATGAGATCGGAACCAGCATCATCCTGATCTCCCACAATCTGGGCGTGGTGGCAGAAATGTGTGACTATGTGTATGTGATGTACGCCGGACGCATCGTGGAGCAGGCGGAGACTGTGGCGCTGTTCGACCAGCCCCAGCATCCGTACACCAGGGGGCTAATGAATGCAGTCGGATCTTTGGAGCGGATGCAGCCCCATCTGGATACCATTGCGGGTACGGTGCCGAATCTGGCAAAGCTGCCCCGGGGATGCAGCTTTGCTCCCCGGTGTGAGTGCTGTGATGGGGGGTGCACCGGCAGTATGCCGGAGTTGACCCGATGCGGGCCGGATCATTATGTGCGCTGCCACAGGGCGATACAGGGGGAGGAGCAATGAATCAAAATACCTTGATCCGTCTCGAGGATCTTACCGTGGAATATCCCGCACCCGGCGGGAAGAAGGTCCATGCGGTGTCCAATGTGGATCTTGAGATCTATGAGCATGAAACATTGGCGCTGGTAGGCGAATCCGGCTGCGGAAAGTCTACCTTGGGAAAGACCTTGATCCGGCTTCAAGAGCCTACCGGGGGCGAGATCTTTTTCCGGGAGCAGCCCATTACCAAGATGTCTGCCAAGGCATTCAAGACCTACCGCCGTCAGATGCAGATGGTATTCCAAGATCCCTATGCGTCGCTGGATCCCAGAATGAAGATCCGGGATATCATCGCTGAGCCGCTGAAGACCCACGAAACTTGGAAGCGTGATGCGCTGGACCGCCGGGTGGAAGAACTACTGGATGCGGTGGGCCTCAGCGCAGAATTTGGCAATCGTTATCCCCATCAGCTTTCGGGCGGTCAGCGCCAGAGGGTGGGCATTGCCCGTGCCATTGCGCTGAATCCTGCCTTCGTGGTGTGCGACGAGCCGGTATCTGCGCTGGATGTGTCGGTGCAGAACCAGATCCTCAATCTGCTGAAGGAACTTCAGCAGCGGTTTGGGCTGACTTATCTGTTCATCAGCCATGATCTTTCGGTGGTTCGCTTTGTGGCGGATCGGATCTGCGTGATGTTCTTGGGGGAGATTTGCGAGATCGGAGATACCGAGACCGTGTACACAGACCCGCTGCACCCCTATGCCAAGTTCCTGCTGGAGGCGGTGCCTAAGGCGGATCCCCGCCACAGACGCCGGGAGCGCCTGCTGCTGGAGGGGGAAATGCCCAGTCCGGTGACGCCGCCCACGGGCTGCCGCTTCCATACCAGATGCCCCTATGCCACACAGAAATGTGCGGAGCAAAAGCCTCAGCTTCGGCAGGTCAAGGGGCGCAAGGTTGCCTGCCACCTGTACGACGAATAACCCATGAACAATCACCCGCATCCGCCAAGGTTTTATGGAAGCGGGGCGTTGTATAGCACATTACAGGCACCGATGGAAGGATCGGTGCCTGTCCTTTATGCATCCATCCCGCAGGCTTTCCCAAGAGCCGTGGAAAAGCATATGCCAGTTGCCGGGAGGGCTGATGGGGTAAGCGGTAAAAGAGAATAAAAATCAAGGCACAGCCTTCGGAGGGGAACTCCGTGGGCTGTGCCTTGATTGCTTTGATGGGGGTATGGTCCGTATATCTGAGCAAAAATCTAGTCGCAGGTTGTCGGTTTGGGCGATCATCCCGGGAATTCGACACAGATCGCCAAGGTGTGCGGCTCCGGGCAATATGCCCGCATTTTTCCCCTGTGATTGGTGACGATGCTCTTTGCGATGGACAGCCCAAGTCCGTAACCCCCGGTTTGGCTGTTTCTGGATTGATCGGTGCGATAGAAGCGGTCGAACAGTCGATTCAGGGAATCAGGCGGCATGGGCTGCTCGATGGTATTGGAGATGGTACAGCGTATGGTGTGGCCTTCTTTTTTAAGGGATACGGTGATTTGTCCCCCTTTTGGCGTGTATTTCAGAGCATTATCCAACAGGATGGAAAAAAGCTGGCGGATGGAACCTTCGTCGCCGGTCCATGAAAGCATGGGCTGGATATCCAGTTCCAGTGATTTCTCCTGATTTTTGGATGGCCCTAGGAAGGATTGGGCGGTCTCCTCTGTCACATCGGAGATGGGAAATTCGATCCGCTGGATCGGGGCTTTTTCCTCCTCCATGTAGGATAAATAGATGAGATTCTGGGTCAAGGCGGTCAAGCGCTTGGCTTGACGGCGGATGTCTGTGAGCCATTCGTTGTTGGGCATTTCCAACTCGACCAGATCCAGATCCGCTCCAATGATGGTAAGGGGCGTCTTCAGCTCGTGCCCTGCGTCGGTGATAAAACGCCGCTGCTTTTCGTAGCTTTCAGCCACCGGGCGGACAATACGCCCGGATAGGATAAACAGGAGTAGCAATACCGCCAGCAATCCCGCTACTGCGATCAGAAGACTGGAAAGCAGGGTCGCACGGAAATTGGATAAGATCCGTCTGCAATCCAAGAAAATAAGGCGAACGCCCTGCTCCTCTGCGATGCGGATGAAGCGGTAGTCTCCTTGAAAACCACGGGTTTTTCCACTGCGCCATACCGTCTGAGCAAACTCGCCAGCGCCGGACTGATCCAAGGCTGCGATCTGCCCGGTATCCGTGCCGATGATCTGCCCGTTTTCGTCCAGCAGAACGGAGAAGAAGCGGGATTCAAAGGGCGTTTCCGGGGACAGCCCGTGTCCCGACCTGGAATGCCGATCCGGTTTTCTGCCATCTGAGTCCATGTGGGGATCCTGCTGGGGGAATCGTCCTTCGTTTTCGCTGAGCAGGCTCAGGATGTGGTCGGAATCCCGGAGGATCTTCTGGTAACTCATGATATTGACGCCGCCTAGGATCACAAGCAGCACCAGCGCCAAGGAGAGCATAGAGGCGGCAATAAATTTGATACGGAGTTTATGGATCACGGCAGAACCTCCAAGGAGTATCCGGCATTGCGGTGGGCCTTGATCTGAACATCGGCGTGAAGGGCGGAGAGCTTTTTCCGTAGGTAAGAAGCGCTGCACATTACGATTCCGGAAGATTTGGATTACACCGGTGTGTTTGATTCTATATTCCAACAGTATGCCGCCGAGTGGGAGCTGAAGCAGGTCAAAACCACGAACATGGGCAGCCTGTTCAAATTGACCTATGATCTTACGCTCAGGGACATGGATCAGGAGAAGGCGCTGATCGACGCACTGCGCCAACGCAACGGCAATTTGGAGATTTCCATATGTCAACAGGAAACCGGCATGACCGGGTTATGACAAAGGAGATATTGAATATGAAGAAAAGAATGCTTGCGTCCATACTCTGCGGGATGATGCTGCTCAGCGGTTGTCAAACCACAGATGGAACCTCAATGGCAGAGTTTGCGACTGCGGGGGATCAGGAAACGACTGTGCATCCGGCATCCACCCTCAGCGGAGAGGATCTGAGGGGAAATCCGGATGAGAGCGCCGCCGTGGGCATCGAACTGAAGGGAGGATCCGTTTCCTGCGAATCCGATGCGGTTTCCATCGACGGCACCCGGATCACGCTGTTGGACGGGGGGACATATCTTGTTACCGGGACGCTGGATGACGGTCAGATCGTGGTGAATGCCAATGAAACAGACCGGGTGGAGATCCTTCTGTCCGGCGTGGACATCACTAGCTCGGATTCCGCCGCGATCTATTCTCTGAACGCAGATCAGGTTCTTGTTACCTTGGCAGAGGGGACGGAGAACACCCTGATCAATGGGGGTGCATATGCTGCCATTGACGAAAACAACATTGATGGAGTGATCTTCTCCAAGACCGATCTTATCCTCAGCGGTTCCGGAAGCCTTTCTATCGACGCCCCGGCAGGTCACGGGGTGGTATCCAAGGACGATTTGACCGTTACAGGCGGCAGCTATGCGGTCACCGCTGCGGAGCATGGCTTTGAAAGTAAGGATCGTCTGGAAATTTCCGGGGGTACATTCCAGATCACATCGGGCAAGGACGGCCTTCATGCGGAAAACACAGAGGATCCGACCAAGGGCGAGCTGTATATCAAGGAGGGCGCCTATTCCATCAGCGCCCAAGGAGATGCCATCAGCGCCGGTGGGGCTTTGCGGGTGGATGGAGGAGCCTTTGATTTAACAACAGGCGAAGGAAGCGCTTCCGTCACTATGGCAACCGAGGATATGTTTGCCCCCGGAGGTCAGGGAGGAGCATGGGCAGACCAGCCCGGTGGACCGTCTCCGTGGAACACCGGGGAAGAGTCATCCGCTGAAGCGGAGTATTCAGAAACAGAGACCTCTGCCAGCCAAAAGGGCATGAAATCGGATGGAACGCTGGAGATCCATGGCGGTGTATTTACGGTGGACAGCGCAGACGACTGTATTCACAGCGCCGGTGGGCTCACCATAGCGGACGGGGATTTTACACTTTCCAGCGGAGATGATGCACTACATTCCGACGGCGCTGTGGTCATTCAAAACGGAACCTTCTCCATTCCATATTGCTATGAGGGGATCGAGGGGCTGTCGATCTGTGTAAACGGTGGGGATTTTCAAATCACCGCACACGATGACGGCTTCAATGCTGCCGGCGGAACGGACAGCTCCGGCTTCGGCGGCAGAGGGGAACAACTTGTGTCGGTGTATGGTGCTTTCATTGAGATCAATGGCGGCGATATTACCGTTACATCCCAGGGGGATTGCATAGACTCCAACGGAGACCTCTCAATCAATGGCGGGGTGCTTGATCTCACCTGCAATGGCGCTGGGAATACCGCATTGGATTGCAGCGGGGGCTACACGAATAACGGCGGGGATGTGACCACAAATGACAATTCCGAAGCCGATCCCAGCGGGATGGGTGGAGGAAGGCCCATGGGCGGGTAAGGACAGACACATTTCCTAGAATCCACCACATAGGACGCAAACAAAAAAAGCACCTGTCTCAGTGCATGAGACAGGTGCTTTTGCGGTTACTGGAGGATCTCCCGGTTGTACAGGACACTCATTTTTCCTAGTTCTTCGTTTGCGTATTCAAAACCATATTCTTCAAACAGGGTCTTTTCCCCGGAGAACAGATCCGTGCCGATGCCAAGACGGCTGCCTTCGATGGTCACGCCCATACTGGACAGAATGGTGGGGAACATATCAAAGTTGGCGTAGACCCGATTGAACATCATTTCGTCGCGCTTTTGGGGAACAGAGGGGGCGGGATTCAGGATCACATTGTACTGGGAGCGGTGGTAATCCTCATCGAAGTCATAGAATTCGAAGAAATTGGTCTCCATGCTCAGATGGTCACCAATGATGACAACGGTGGTATTATCATAGAAAGGCTGCTGCTGGATCCAGCGGACAAATTCATAGACCTGCGCTGAATTGTAGGACAGGACATTGGCATACTGATTTTCGTGAGGAGTAGGCGCATGGGGGCTGAGGTAGCCGTCCGGGCGGTGGGTATCTGCCGTCTCCATGACAAAGTGGAAGGGCTTGCCCGTTTGGCTGAGCCGGGTGATCTCTTCCTTGGCAAAGGAGAAGAGTTTGTCATCCTCAAATCCCCACCATACTTGATAGTTCTTGGGGATCAAGCCGTTTTGCTTGGCATACTTGTAGTCCATGATCTTAAAGTCCCCGTGGCTGCGGTAGTAGTAGGTCAACCCGCCGAAATCCGCATCTGCGCCGAACATCAGCGTCTGCTCATATCCTTGCTGTGCCAGCAGATCTCCAAGGGTGTATGCGCCGGGGAGGAAATTGTCGGCAGAGCCGTAGGCATTGGGCTCGGTGGGGGTCTTCATAGGCAGCCCGGTGGTCATATTCACCATGGATGCAACAGACCATGTGGTTCCCACGGCGGACTGAGGGCCGCCAAATCCCTGATCCAGATGGGAGAAGCTGTACCCTTCTGTGGCAAGCTGAGTCAGCTCGGGGATGAGATTTTCATCCATGAATCCGCCCAGATCCTTGGACATGTAGCTGTTTTCCATGGATTCCAGATAGATATGGATCAGATTCCGTTTCTTTTCCGGGAACTGGATGTTCACATCTCGGGGATCTACATAATTGTCATCGATGATGGTGGATTTGCTCAGATAGGCATGGATCACATCGGTGAGGTGGTAGGCATAGATGCCGTAGGACAGTCCGCCGAGCAAGATGACGGCAGAAGCGATGCCTGCAAAATGACGCCGCAGGAATAGCAGCGCTCTGGATTTGGGAAGATCCTGCTTTTGTGCAAGGATACGGCGCAGCACCACAAAGAGAAGCACCGTGACCGAGGTTGCGAGAATGGTCAGAAGCACGGGCCCTTCAAGAGCGCTGACGAAATCGGTATCGTTGGCACCGCTGACCGGGGAAACCAGATTGATGATAAGCTGATCGATGGACATATCGCCAAATTCAGTCTTGCCCCACAAGGAAATGAAAAGGCAGAGATATCCCACAAAGGGGACGGCTGTCCACACGAGAGCAGCACCACGCCCTTTCCCAGAGGGACGGGGCACCATCGTGTCATAGGTGCGGTGAAGCTGATGGGTCAGCACGCCGATAGCCAAGGCGCAGAGAAAGAATTTGAAATACGCCATGGTATCCAATCCGACCGCGGTGAGGAAATGGGGCTGCCCCAGCAGATACCTCCAACAGCAGACGGACAGCAGTACCGTCCAAAATCCGTCCAAAAGCGTCCGGGTCAGAACCCGGCGCAGATCCTTGCGGTAGACGGGGGACAGAAGATCGGTCAAAGAAACGAGGATAGACGCAGCAGCGCCGATCAATAGCAACATGATACCTTCCTTTCTCACGGGATAAAATGCCGCGATATCAAAATACAGATGCTTGTTATCTTACCACATTCCCACATCTTTTACAATGTTTCATCAGAAAATTAAGAATATGGTTATTTATTAAGGAGAAAACCGGAACCTTTCATGGGATGTAAGTGGGAAAAGCAGAAAGGCTGTGATATGATAGGCACACAAGCAAAGGAGGAATGTGATATGGAACCCATTTTGAAAATTGAAGAACTCCGCAAAAACTATGGTACGGGCGAGAGTACGACAAAGGCGCTGGACGGAATTTCCCTTCAGGTGATGCCGGGGGAATTTCTCGGCATCATGGGATGCAGCGGCTCCGGCAAGACCACATTGCTCAACTGTATTGCCGCAGTCATCAAGCCCAGCAGCGGAACCATCAGTCTGAAGGGAACGCCCATACAGTCCCTCAGCCCCAAGGCGCTGGCATCCTATCGAGGCAGACAAATCGGATATATTTTCCAGAATTTTGAGCTGATCGACAATCTGACGGGGCGGGAGAACATTCTGCTCCCCCTTTCTCTTCATGGCGTGTCAGAGAAGGAGGGTAAGGCCAGAATTCAGAATCTGGCGGATTATCTTGAGATCCGGGATGTGCTGGACAAATTCCCCACCCAGATGTCCGGCGGTCAGCGGCAGCGGGTGGCATCGGCTCGAGCGCTTATCATGGATCCCAGCATCCTGCTGGCAGATGAGCCTACAGGAGCGCTGGATTCCAAGAATGCAAAGCTGCTGATGGAGAAACTCACCGGGCTGAACCGTGACGCAGGCAGCACCATTCTTATGGTCACCCATGACTGCAACGCAGCAAGCTACTGCAAGCGGATCTTGTTCATTCAGGACGGTCAGATCTTCCATGAGCTCCGCCGGGACATCCCGCTGGAAACCCAAGAGATGTTTTATAAGCGCATTCTAAAGGTCATGGCTCAGCTGGGAGGAGGGAGCGCAAATGTTTTGTAAGCTGGTTTTGCGAAACAGCCGGCGCAGCAGAAAGGAAAATGGACTGTTTTTTTCCTCGCTGATCGTAGCCATTACCGCGTTTTACATCATCCTCTCCCTGAGCCAGCAGGATGTGATGCGGTTCCTGACAGAGATGGAAAGCGATGCGGTAGATCGCCTGCTGACGCTGATCCCGGTGTTTTATGATGCGACATTGGTGATCCTGTTTTTCTTGATTTACTTCTCCAGCAAGTTCCAGCTTGGCCGGAGAAAGCATGAGTTTGGAGTTTATCTGATGATGGGTATGCCCAGAAGCAGACTGTTCGTCCTGCTGATCCTGGAGGATCTTGTGGTTGGGATGGGTGCACTGCTGGTGGGGCTTCCGGTGGCGGTACTGCTGTCGGAGACAACAAGTTTGGTCACGGCCAGAGCGGTAGGATTGGGCATCATCGGACATCGGTTTTCCTTCTCTGCTCAGGCGGCGGTATGGACGGTGGCGGGCTTCCTGTTCATCAAACTGCTGGCGTCCGGGCTGCTCAGCGGCAGCATCTGCCGGCAGGAGGTGGGGCAGCTTCTGGATCCGGAGCCGGAATCCAATCTTTGCAAAGGACGCAAGGCATCCGGTTCCCGGAAGCGGATCATTCTGGGGATCCTGTTTCTTGGGGCGGCGTATGCGCTGGGGATCCGGGGAAACGCATGGAGAAATCTGTTGGTTATGGCGGGGACTTTGGCGCTGGGGATCGGTGGGACATTCCTGCTCTTTCAAGGGATGGAGTATCCCATTGAGCGCCTTGCCCGCAGCGGATCATCCGCCGGGCGACCCAATGCCTTCCACTTCCGCCAATTACAGGAATCGGTGGTGAACCGATCCTCCTCCATGGCGGTCTGCTCTCTGCTGCTCCTTGCGGCGCTGTGCTGTCTTGCATCGGGCATTGCCGCTGCAGGCTCCCGTGTGGAATCAGAGCCGAGAGTGCTGGACTATACCTTTGAGGATCCGGATGTGCGAAACAGCGTGGAAAATGTGGCGCAAGCCCTGGAAGAAAGCGGCGTTGCCGGGGAATTTGCGGATCTGTTTGAGATCCGGGCAGGGCACGCCAAACAGACGGGCGGGGAGGACTCCATGCCCATGGAATTGGAAATGGAGAATCTCCTTGCTGGACTGGAGCAAATGCCCCAATCCGAAACCCGGGATCTCCTGCTGAACAATCTAGGAGACCAGACATCCCCGTATCTGATCCCTGTGAGCGACTACAATCGGCTGCTGATTGGGGCAGGACTGCCCCAGATCCAGCTTGCTGAGGGGGAAGCGGCAGTGTTCATGCACCCTCACTTCGATGGAGATGCACAGGGAAAGCGGATCATGGATGCGGTACTGAAAAACCGCCCGGAGGTCTCGCTGGGGCAGGAGAAGCTGAACCTCATCGGACCTGTACACAATACCAATATCGTCACGGACCGCTCTATCACCATCTCCTTTGCTCTGATCCTGCCGGATGAAATGTTTCAGCGGCTTACCGCAGGAGATTACAAGTCCCATCTCAATGGGATCCTGCGCCCGGAACTGGTGGAGTCGGAGGGGATGATGGTGCCATATATGCGGATCAATGAGAAACTAGATGGGCTGGGGATCACCTATGAAAGCTATTTGCAGACCACGGCAAGACAGCTGTTTTACTCCGTGGCATCCAGCTACATCACCATATATCTTGCGGTGATATTCCTCATTGTCAGCAATACCATCATCGGTGTCCAGTTTTTGATGGGACAGCAACGGGCGTCGAAGCGGTATCTGACGCTGGTGCGTCTGGGCGCGACCCACGAGATGCTGTGTGACTGCGCCAACCGGCAGATCAACTGGTACTTCGGTCTGCCCATCGGGGTAGCAGGGGTGAGCAGCCTGTTCGGAGTACAGGCGCTGTTGGCGGGGTTGCTGCCTGCCGGATCCGGAGGGATCCCTGCAATGATGGGGACGGCGGTACTTGTGCTGGCGGCAGTCTGTGTGGTAGAATGGATCTATACCTCTGGGGTGAAGCGAACCAGCAGCCGATATCTGCTGACGCTGATGGACCCCCGCCGGGAGGAGTAACAGGAAGAGAGGTCAGGACTATGAAGCGCATCACGGTGGTAGAGGATGACGAACTCATGCGTCAGGAGCTGAAGGAACTGCTCCGGGGTGCAGGGTATGAGGTGGACTGCGTCGAGGATTTTGACGATCCCGCCCCATCTCTGCTTCGGCATCCGGCGGATCTCATCCTACTGGATCTGAATCTGCCGGGGACCAGCGGCTTTGAACTGTGCAGGCAGATCAAAGCCAGATCCGCTGCCCCGGTTCTGGTGCTGACCTCCCGGGATCAGCTTCGGGATGAACTCCATGCGCTGGAACTGGGGGCGGATGAATATCTGACCAAGCCCTGCCGAAAGGAGCGGCTGCTGGCGAGAATTTCCAATGTGCTCAAGCGCTACGAGGGACGGGAGCATCTGCTGGAAGGGAAATCCTTCCTCCTGGACCGTCAGACCTACACGCTGTATATCCACAACCGTTCCATTGTCCTGCCGAAAAATCAAGGGAGATTGCTGGAGGTGTTTCTGGATCATCGTGGGCAGATCGTCACCAAGGGGGAACTGTCCATGGCGCTGTGGGAGACCACCGAGTTCATTGACGAGAATGCCTTGCAGGTGAACATGACCCGGCTGAAAAAGACCATGGTGGATCTGGGGATGACCCAACGGATCGTCACAGTTCGGGGAGAAGGCTACCGATGGGAGGAAACGCAGGCATGAAACGAGTGATGACGGTGCTGGGCGGCTATGCCCCATGGCTGACCCTGCTGGCGCTGGTGGATGGTTTTGCGGTGCTGATGGTATGGCTGGCGGCGCCGGAGTCCTTCCGTGCCATCACGGCGCTGGTGCTTCTGGCGTCAGGCGTTCTCGGCGTGGGGCTGTGCAGCGTGCTGCTGTGGCGGGAAAGGCAGAGACATCGGGCGTTCCGGGCGTTTCTCAGCCACCCGGACACAGAGCATGAGAAAAACCTGTGCCGCTGGGTGACAGGAGCAGAAAAAGAGCAGATCCGGCTTTTGGGGGATCTGCTGCGCCGCAAGGCGGATGAATATGTGCTTCTGGAATCGACCATGGAGGAATACGAATCCTATGTGGAAGCGTGGGCCCACGAAGCGAAAACCCCGTTGTCTTTGCTGACCTTCCTGCTGGACAACCGGAGGCAGGAATTGCCGGAAGCCTTTGCCTATAAGCTGGACTATGTCCAGACCAGATTGCAGGAGTCCATGGATCAGATGCTGTTCTATGCCCGGCTGAAGAGCGGGAAGAAGGACTACCTGCTGGAGTGGGTGAATGTGGCTGACACAGTTCAGGAGGTGGTGGAGGACTACATGCCTCTGCTGACGGAGAAGCGGTTCCGGGTGGAATGCACCATGGAGGATGTCCGGGTATTTACCGACCGAAGAGGGCTGCGCTTTGTGCTGGGGCAGCTGGTGAGCAACGGGATCAAGTATTCCAAAGATCGGCCGTGCCTTTCCTTCCATTTCACGGATGGAGACAGGGAGCAGGTGCTGACGGTGACGGATAACGGCATCGGTGTACGCGAGTGTGATGTCCCCTTCCTCTTTGAGCGGGGATTCACGGGGGACTCCGGCACCTGCCGTGGAAAGGCCACCGGCATGGGGCTGTACCTTGCGGCAGAGGTGGCAAAGGAGCTGAATTTCACCATGGAACCCCAGACCCAATGGGGCAGGGGATTCCGGATGGTGATACGATTTCCTAAGGTGACAGAAAAGGAAAAATGGGTATAAAAACAGGCTCTTTCGGAAGAAAGAGCCTGTTTTACTATGGACTTTACTTTGCGGGAGTGACGGAGGTGATGTGGGGATTCACACCCTCATACCAGTACAGGAAGCCCTCCATGTCGATCTTGTCGCCGACATTCAGGGACTTGACAGCGTTGTACACCTCGGTGGTATTGTCGCACAGATAGGACTCTACGGTGAAGGTATAGGTCTGACCGTTGCAGGAGACATTGAAGTACAGGTCGTCGCCGTCCTGACCGGAGCCGTCCCACTTGTACAGATAGGGAACATCCTGACCGTCAGCGGACTTGGAAGCCTCCACGGTCATGCCCTTGAAGCTGGCCAGCTGGTTCTGATGACCGATCAGCTCGTCGGTGCCCAGCATAGCGGTGACGTCCACAGGAGTTGCCACATAGCTGCCCTCAAGGATCTCGAAGGTGGCGTCGATGATCTCCACCTCGCCGGACCACTCGGCCTTATAGCCGGTGACCTTGATCTTGGTGCCGACTTCCAGCTTCTTGTAGTCCTCCTCGGAGCAGGCCATCTCGTAGATGAAGTATGCGCCGTCGGCATCCTGGGTGTAGATGGTGGCCTTGTTGTCCCACCAAGACTGCTTGGCCTGCACATAAGTCTCAACAGTGACCTGAGACTCAACAGGAGCAGCGGCGTACTCAGCGTAGGTCATGACACCCTCAGACTTCTTGGAAGGGTCGTCCTTGGTTTCGCCGGAGCAGCCGAACAGGGACAGCGCCATGACAGCGGACAGGAACAGTGCGATGAATTTTTTCATTTTTATTCCTCTTTTCATTTGTTGTGGTATGAGATACCGAGGGTTATTATACTCTTTTCCAGAAAAAAATCAACATCATATCCGGCGCAGGGGGTTATTTCTTCCTTTTTGCGAAAAATATGGAATATGCCACAATGCAGATCCATGCGGCGGCTAGAGAACCCAGCAGAATCACGGACGCTGTGGGAAGTCTGCCCATATCTTGAGAAGCCGAGGACGAAGCCGGATGACTGCCGCCCACTTGATCCAATCGGTAGAGTGCAGAGACTTCCTCGAAAAGTTGGTCGTAATACGCACCATCCACAGTATGTCCCCGGCGGACAGATTTTGCGGTGTTCTCGATCAGCTGTCCTGCTGCATCCCGTACCGATGCCGATCCATTGAAAACGGGGGTCACAAAGGTGTCATTCGTGTGCTCCAGCAGCAGTTGGGTGGCCTTCAGCTTCACATCATAGTGCAGACCGTTGTCCGTGCCTGCTTGCGCAAGATAGGATCGGTAGGTGTCGCTTTCCTGTGCCTTGGTGGTCACGGGGACATAGCCTTCGGTCTGGGCATAGGGGATCTGCACCTCGTTGGTGAGCAGGTATTGTGTGAAGAGCCACGATGCCAGCACCTCACCGGGATCCGACTTGTTGAACACGCACACCGACGGGCCTTGGGAGATCATCTTGGGATGCTCCGGGTCGATTTGAGGGATGGGGCGCACCTCGGTTTCAAACTCCACCAGTTTATCCTCGCTGATGTCGGACAGGGGGGCGTTGGTTCCCATCCATGTGGAGCCTGCCGTAGAGTCGATGGCAAACACACATTGTCCGGCGTTGAGGAAATTGGCGGGATAGCTGGAGATCTTGAAGGTGGAGAAGGCACCGGTCCCAACATGGTCGGCAACGGTTTGCAGGATCTGGCGGGTGGTGTCGTTAAACAGGAGGATCTCCCCGGAATCGCTTGTATATCCAGCCCCAGACTGGGCGAGAAGCTGGATCATCATGTTGTCCGTGGACTTATACAGGAAGGGGATCATCACCGGCTGGCCGTTGAGCAGGAAGTTCCCGTCAGCTCCCTTCTTTGCGGCGGCATCCGATACCTCCCAGATAAAGTCCCATGTGAGGGGATCGGGGATCTGATACCCCA
>CALADI010000005.1 GCA_937890525.1 uncultured Clostridia bacterium
TTTTCCCTACAGAAGATGGATTCAGGGATATAAAAACAGCAAACTGGTTGTTCAGATAATGTAAGACAGCCAACAACCAGATATTATTTGTCACTTCTTTTGAGAAAGTCAAAAAGAAGCCCAAACAGATGCAGAATGCAATTTGCCTTAATCATCAGCAAAACGGTTAGAATTAAGATCGGTATGCGGTATTTTACAACCGCATTTGAAAAACGCATAGATGATTACATATCCTTTCTGTTAGGGTCTATCTGGCAATATTCGGCATCGATGACCTCCGGCAGCTGGTGACGAATGATCTTAACGGCGGTCAGAATGGTGATCAGATTTAGCACACCTTCGGTTATGAGCGTCACCCCCAGCAAGATCATCACGACCTGGGCGCTTTCCGATGGGCGTAAGACCAGCAGGAAACCGGCAGCCCCTGTCAGAATTGCCACAGCGAGAATCAGCCACCACTTTTGAATGCCAAAGGCTTTGGAATCAATGGAAATCTGTATTTTGAGGAGCGCGTCTGCCAGAACACAGATGCCCATAACAATGCAGATAAGATTAACCATTGCATCTGTACGGATGATCAGAATGACGCCAAGTGCCACGAGCAGAATGCCAAAGGCCAGATCAAATTGAAATGCCAGCCTGTATAAGTCTTTGGAACAATAGCCGACGATCTTTACCAAGCCGAATAGAACCATGATTCCTCCGCCGAGCCTGCATAGCAGCGTCATTGAGAAATCAGGCACAGCAATCAGTACAATTCCCAATACACATAACAGAATAGAGATCATGATATAGCCAATTTTTGCGGCTTTAATCCGGTTGTTCAGTTGCACAAAAAATACCTCCTTGTTTTGTCAATATTCTCATGGTTGCGTGAAGGTCACGTACCTCATAGACAATCTTTTTATATATAAAAAGTGTGATTTCGCATCGTAATTTACTACATGAGCTGACATATCAGCCAACTCTTCCGTCTATACTTCCAATCTGAATGTAGAGCAGACTAAGCATTCATTTGACAAAAAATATCTTGCAGATCGGCATCAATTGCAGACAGCAAATCTGCATCATGTTTCAGACGACATTTAAGGGAATCTGACACATCGTTTTCAGTCTTGTATTTTAGGTGATGCTCTAAACTCGCCCAATAGTCCATAGCAATTGTCCGTATTTGGATCTCAACAGGAATGTGTTCTGTTGTCCCCGCCAAGAAAATGGGAACTGAAACAATTAGGTGGAGACTCCGGTATCCGTTTGGCTTTGGATTAGAAATAAAGTCCTTTTTCTTAAGCAAACGAATGTCATCTTGAGAAAGGAGCAGGTCAGCGACTAGATTTACATCATTTAGGTAATTGCACACGACCCGAACTCCAGCAATATCAAGAATACCCTCACGAAGGGATTGCATTTCTATGGGGTATCCTTTTCGTCTGAGCTTTTCGAGCATACTTCCTGGAGACTTCAGCCTACATTCAATATGGTGGATAGGATTGTGGCAGTGCTCTACTTGGAATCCATCATTAAGAATCTCAAGTTTGGTCCTTACTTGCTTAATTGCAGCATTGTACAACTGACGGATTGCGAGAAACTCTGTCACATCATCCACGAAAGCCTCGTCCTGTAAGAGCGCCAGATTACGCTCACTTGTCGTCATTTGCAGGATTCTTTCAAAGTCCATAATAAGTCCCCCTTTTCATTTAAAACCGACAGGACTTTGACCCCTCCATAACACAGATAGCCGGACTGCCCAATGCAACCCTTGGGGCAATCCGGCTATTAGGACCTTCTATCACGAAATCAGATTATATCCTGCCAAAGCTGCGGCAAGTTTGTCTGTTCCCAAGGTAATTCCGCAGTATTTGAGCCAAAGTGACCATAGCTTGCAGTGTGTCTGTAAAACGGTGTTCGCAGGGAAAGGCGGTCTATGATAGCAGAGGGGCGCAGGTCAACCGTTTTAAGAATCAGTTCCCGGATCCGGTCTGCCGGGAGCTTTCCCGTACCGAAGGTGTCTACCAGGAGGGATACCGGCTGGGCAACGCCGATGGCGTAACTGATCTGGATCTCACACCGATCCGCCAATCCCGCCGCAACCACATTCTTCGCCAAGTACCGGGCCATATACGCACCACTTCGGTCGACCTTTGAGGGATCTTTACCAGAGAACGCGCCGCCGCCCTGCCGGGCGTAGCCGCCGTAGGGGTCCACGATCAGCTTCCTGCCCGTCAGGCCGCTGTCACCGGCGGGACCGCCAATGCAGAAACGGCCTGTAGGATTGATAAAGAATTTTGTGTTCCTGTCCAGCATGCCCTCCGGGATCACCGGGCGGATGACATGGCGGAGAATATCCTCCCGCAATTGCTCCATGGACACATCCGCCTCATGCTGGGAAGAAACTACAACAGTGTCCACCCGTGCCGGGATTCCGTCCCGGTACTCCACGGTGACCTGGGCTTTCCCATCTGGCAGCAGATAGGGCAGAATTCCCTCCTGCCGCACAAAGGCAAGGCGCTTTGTCAGCGCATGGGCAAGCTCAATGGGCAACGGCATCAGGTTTTCCGTTTCCTTGCATGCGTAACCAAACATCATGCCCTGATCTCCTGCGCCGTTTTCCATAGAATCCGTCTTCTCCACACCCATGTTGATATCGGGGGATTGCTCATGGATATCCACTGTGATTTGGCAGGTGTCTGCGTCAAAGCCATAGCCGTGCTTCACATACCCGATATCCCGAACCACCTGCCGGGCAATAGCGGCATAGTCCACACGGGCAGCCGAGGTGATCTCGCCGAAAATGTGGATCCCGTTGGGAATGGCAGTTACTTCGCAGGCTACATGGGAATGGGGATCGTTTTCCAAAAGGGCATCCAAAATGGCATCGGCGATCTGGTCACATACCTTATCCGGGTGTCCCGCTGTGACGCTTTCAGAGGTAAAGAAGGTTGTCATTTTGCCGCTTCTCCATTTTTCTTCGCACAGCTGCAGCTCCACAACTCGGTGGCGGTGGGGGTCCAGTTCTTTGCGTAAGCCTCGCATTTATCGCACAGGTGATCCACCGTTTCCGGGGATTGCAGGTCTGTGGAATGAGCGCCGGTAGCTTTCACAATTTCCCGCAGCTTTTCCGGATTCTCCAGCATGGGGCAGGGACGCAGATGGTTATCGTTAAAGGGCTGCCCATCGTGATAGGCCATGAAAATGGGGCTGCGCAGCACATCCAGCAGGCTCATGTCCCGGATGTTGGCGTTGGAATAGTGGATAAACACGCAGGGATCACAGTCACCGTTGGCGTTGATATGCAGATACCGCCGTCCACCGGCAATGCAGCCGCCTACATACTCGCCATCGTTCTGGAAGTCCATGGCGAAGATCGGCTTGGTAGCCCGGATGTCCCGGATCCGGTGATACATGAATTCCCGCTGCTCAGGATTGGGCAGCAGTTCCGGCACTGCGTCATTGCCCACGGGCATGTAGTGGAAGTACCAGACAAACCGAGCACCCCACTGAATCATCTGATCAATAAATTCATAGGAGCTGATAGAATCCAGATTCTGGCTGGTGTAGCAGCAGGACAGGCCGAAGGGCAGATGCTTCTCCTTCAGGATTGCCATTGCCTGAATCACTTTCTGGTAGGTACCGTTGCCCCGGCGGCCATCGGTGGCAGACTCAAAGCCCTCCACGCTGATGGCAGGGATAAAATTCTTCACCCGGAGCATCTCGTTTGCAAAAGCTTCGTCGATCAATGTGGCGTTGGTGAAGGAAAGGAACTGGCAGTCGCTGTGCTTTTCACACAGGGCGATCAGGTCCTTTTTGCGAACCAGAGGCTCACCGCCGGTATATATGTACATATATACGCCCATTTCCT
>CALADI010000006.1 GCA_937890525.1 uncultured Clostridia bacterium
TTGGTGGAGATAAGCGGGATCGAACCGCTGACCTCTTGAATGCCATGCAACTTAGTGAAAAATGACCGTATCCAGCATATCTGCTATGGCTTTTCTAAGCTGTGGGATATGGGGATGCACATACCGAGAAGTCGTCCTGATATCTCCGTGTCCTAGTAACTCCTGCACCGTGCATATATCCCCTCCTGCATCGAGGGTCAATGTTGCAAAGGTGTGTCTGCAACAATGTGTGGATAGGAACGGGACTTCTGGATGTGTTTGCCGTAGTTCGGAAAAGAAGCGCTTGTAGCTCCTATCAAAGTTCGGCGGATCTATGAGCGTCTGCTTTTGGGTGCAGAAAACAAACTCGCATTTGCGTGGCATCTGAAATATCATGTAAGTCAGTTCCGGGGGGATCGGCACAATGCGTAAGCTCCGAGAGGTTTTTACGATATTTTCCCTAACGCATGGCTTGCCGTCCTCTAAATAGACACTTCGTCGAATCGAGATCGTGTGATCGGAGATGTCGGTCCATTTGAGTCCAAGCAACTCCCCTCGCCTGATCCCGGTTAGCAAAAGCACGGTGATTGCCACTCCAATCTGCCTGTTCGGGTAGTCCAGAGCAAAATGCAGGATCGTGCGGACCTGTTCGGCTGTAAACGCCTGTCGTTTGCGCTCGGCAATCACCGGGAATCGAACCGTCCGTGTTGGATTTCGGGTGCAAATTCCATTTTCCACCCCAGTGATCCACAAGCTGTGAAGTGCGACTCGCATTTTGTCCATGTATGACTTCGATGCTATCTTTGCAAACTCGTTCACAAAAAGCTGAACATCCATTGGACGGACACTGTCCATGTCTGTATCAAGTAGCGAGTCTGGGATTTTCTTTAACAGGTACAGAAGCTGTTGGTATGATGACTGCTTCATTGTTCCGTTTTTGTAGCAGTTCAGCCATTCCGGGATCCAATCTCGCAAGTTCATGTTATCACCTCAACGATAGGCAGTATAACACCTATCTTACAAAAGAATACTTCAAAAAACAAGCCAGCCAACTAAAAGGCTGGCTTTTTTACATCCCAAAAGTTTGGGCATCAGATTGTGCAAATCGGCAAAAATGCCGTTGCAATATAATCAAACGGAGGAATAAAAAATGAGTGTAAAAATCATTGCAATCGCAAATCAGAAGGGCGGCGTCGGTAAGACGACCACCACCGTGAACCTCGGCATCGGTCTTGCACGGCAAGGCAAGCGGGTACTGTTGGTAGATGCTGACCCGCAGGGCGACCTGACCACCAGCTTGGGCTGGCACGCCGACGAGCTGGAGATCACAGTATCCACCAAGATGACCGGCATCATCGGAGAAACCGGCGCAGATCCCTTTGCCGGAATCCTGCACCACGCAGAGGGTATTGAACTGCTTCCCTCTGGCATCGAGCTGTCCGCCATGGAGATGCAGCTTGTCAACGCCATGAGCCGGGAAACCATCCTGCGGACATATCTCAACGAGGTGTGTGACAACTACGACTACATCCTGATCGACTGTATGCCCTCCCTCGGCATGATTACCCTGAATGCCCTTGCGGCAGCCGACAGCGTTATCATTCCTGTGCAAGCCCAGTACCTCCCTGCCAAGGGCATGACTCAGCTTTTGCAGACCATCGTCCGGGTACGAAAGTACATCAACCCCAGACTCCAGATCGACGGCATCCTGCTGACGCTGGTGGACAACCGCACAAACCTCGCTCGCAGCACCGCAGAAACCCTTCGGCAGAACTTCGGGCAGCGGATTCGGATTTTTGAGAACACCATTCCTGTTGGTGTCAAGGCAGCGGAGGTCAGCTCCAAGGGGCAGAGCATCTACACCTATGCCCCCAGCAGCACCGTGGCTACTGCATACGAGCAATTTACTCAGGAGGTAATGGCACATGGCACGATCAACTGATTTCACGCTGTCCATGCCCAAGGGCTTGGATTTGGATGACCTGTTCTCCACGCAGGAGATGCGGGACAGCGACAAGCTGGCAAAGATCCGGGAAATACCCATCGATCAGATCGACGACTTCCCCGATCACCCTTTTCAAGTCCGTGACGACGAGGACATGGATCATCTGGTGGACAGTATTCGGCAAAACGGTGTGATCTCCCCTGCTATCCTCCGCCAGAAGCCCAACGGCAGATATGAGATGCTGGCTGGTCATCGGCGGAAACACGCCTGCATCCTACTGGAGATGAAAACCTTGCGGTGCGAGGTGGTGGAGCTGGATGATGATGCAGCCACAATCCTCATGGTGGAGAGCAACTACCACCGTTCCAAAATGCTCCCCTCCGAAAAGGCATTTGCCTACAAAAAGAGGATGGAAGCACTCAAACGAAAGGCAGGCAGACCCAGTGAAAAAAATGCGTCTCCAGTGGAGACACATTTAAGGAGCAGCGAACTCATTGCTCAAAACACAGGCGACAGCCGAGCGCAAGTGGATCGTTACATCCGCCTGACGAAACTGGTCAAGCCTATGCTGGATCTGGTGGATACGGACACCCTGCCCCTCCGGGCGGCAGTCGAACTGAGCTACATTTCCACCGACTCGCAGGAATTGATCCTGCTGGTCATGGAGGATGTTAAGTGTAAAGCCCCCAGCATGGCGCAGGCTGCCAAGCTCCGAAAGCTGGCACAGGAAGGTACGCTGGACGAAAGCGCCATGTATCAAGTGCTGGCTAAGCCAGTCAAGGCTCCTAAGCCCTTGAAGCTGCCCCGTGAGCGGATCGCCAGCTTCTTCCCGGCAGATGTTACCCCCGAAGCCATGGAGGCTGAGATCTATGAAGCGCTGCTGGCATGGCGTAGAAATGGAGGAAAGAAAGATGCTTGATATCATGATTTACTTTTTTTGTGGTGCTGTCCATAATCGGTATGGTGAAGTCACTTGTATCCTTTGTGGTAGGGCACATCACTGCAAGGAGAGTTGAAGAGACTGAATCAGAGCCGGACGGAGGAAAGAAAGATGCCTAGCAGTTATATGGACAAGTTCGATTCCCCGGAAGCGTTTATCCGATCTGAGGTGATCGCCAATCGGGGCACTCACAGCCTTGTCAAACGGGCAGAGTTACTGGATGCTGTTTACCACGCTGCACCACCGGGCAATGTGGATTTGAGCAATGCGACCAAGGCAGAGCTGTTTGACCGGCTCGTGGAGCTGGTAGGGGCGAGAGCCTACACCATGTGCCCTGTTGGAGTGAGCAGCCATTGTTTCCAGTTAAAATTCGGAATCACCCACCGAGAGGTCCTGAAAATGGCAAAAGCCGGCTTTCTCAAGGCTACCGGCACAAGCGAGTTTCGGATGTACGGCAGGGCGTGCAGCGCCGCCACCTATGATCCATACCAGTATTACAGCCTGACCATGGAGGAAGTCCATGAGTGGCTGGATACGCACAAGAGGATCCAATGGAAGAAGGAGGACGACAATGAAGTTGCGGATCCAAGGGACAGAGAGTGAGATCCACGAGATCATGCTGCTGTTGCTCCAGCAGCCGGAGGTGACGATTTTGGATGCCAGCCGGAACTACCCGAACCGACACAACTCCGAGTTCCGGCGGTATCTGGATATTGCCCTGCTGTCAGAGCCGGACGGAGGGAAGAAAGATGCCTAGTTTCACAGCTTTCATTGGGGTTGTGTTGTCCATCGTCGGG
>CALADI010000007.1 GCA_937890525.1 uncultured Clostridia bacterium
CGATCACGCCGTCGTCCATGACGACGAACACGACCTTGCGACCATCCTTCAAAGTTTCGGTGATTTCATCGCCCACCTTGAGTGTGCCGGGGTTGCGCCAGTCAAACATATAGGCTTCTTTCTTTGTGATAATAGCCATAATTACCTCCTAAATATAATTACTTCATTTTTGATACAGCTTTAATGTAGAAACCGAAGCAAACGCCGATGTAGGAGTCGGCGTAGCTAGTGCTGGGATAGCCGCTGCTGTTCACACAACAGAAGATGTTTCCGAGAAATCGAGAAGAAGAACGCCCCCACCAGCCAATCTTATCACCATGTTCATCGAACTTAATGCGGTTGACCGGGTCTTTGAAGTATTCGAGCTGCTTGTCATCCTCGTCGCCAGTGCCCCAGATCCGCTCACCAAACAACTCGACTTCGGAGAAAAGCCAGAGGAGATCTTCTTCGTCCCCGAACTTGCGAGGCTTGATTGCGGCGAGCAGGTCATCAGGCAACAGCTCGATGACTTCCTCGTTGAGGTAGTGCCGCAAATCGCTGGCAAGCCAGCCGATCTTTTTCCAGTCATCATTCATCCGCTGACAGTCGAGCAGCAGACCTTTCAAGCCAATCACGCCGTCATCCATGACGACGAACACGACCTTGCGACCATCATTCAAAGTTTCGGCGATTTCATCGCCCACCTTGAGTGTGCCGGGGTTACTCCAATCAAACACACGGGATTCTTTCGTTGTGATAATAGACATAATTACCTCCTAAATATAATTACTTCATTTTTGATACAGCTTAAATGTAGAAACCAAAGCAAACGCCGTAGGAGTAGACAGCATCGTCATCGCCGGCATTGCCGCTGCTGTTCACACAACAGAAGATGTTTCTGCTGAATCGAGAAGAAGAACGCTCCCACCAGCCAATCTTATCACCATCTTCATCGAACTTGATGCAGTTGACCGGGTCTTTGAAGTATTCGAGCTGCTTGTCACCCTCGTCGCCAGTGCCCCAGATCCGCTCACCAAAAACCTCGACCTCGGAGAAAAGCCAGAGGCGATCTTCTTCGTCACCGAACTTTCGAGGCTTGATTGCGGCAAGCAGGTCATCAGGCAACAGCTCGATGACTTCCTCGTTGAGGTAGCGTCGCATATCGCTGGCGAGCCATCCCCCTGTGTTAAGCATGTCCTCATTCATCTGCTGACAGTCGAGCAGCAGATCTTTCAAGCCGATCACGCCGTCGTCCATGACGACGAACACGACCTCACTATCATCGTTCAAAGTCTCGGTGATCTCGTCACCGACTTTGAGTACGCCGGGGTTACTCCAATCAAACATACGGGTTTCTTTCGTTGTAATCGATGCCATAATTATTGCCTCCTATAAATTCAGTCCTATTTTCTTTCTGTGATTTTAATTTTAAGCTGACGGCTCAACCATGATATGCCAGCAGCCGTCAGAGAATAAAATGTGCCGCCTCTGCAAGTTTTTTCTGCATGGATAACCTGACTGGGGAGCTTGTCTAAAAGCTCGTTCCCGTCGGGACCATCTGTAAAATAGTTGCGATACGCCTTGTAAAAGGCAGCACCGTTCCGATGATACGGATGGCTATTGTCCAGTCCTACCATGTGTTTGCACAGGTCGATCACGCCTTCGTACTCCTTTTCTGTGAGGACGATCTTGATGCTCAGATCCAGTGCGAAAATCTTGCACTCCAGATCCATCTGCTCAAGTTTCTTTTCGACCCAGATCCAATGATGGATACAGCCACGGGAGCCGTCGGCATACCAGAATCCTGTATCGCCCTTAGTTTCGGCGCAGATTCGGTCAGATCGATACAGTGGACATTCCTTGCATTTCATATTTCCTTTCCTCTCTTTTCTTCCTGCATTCGGTAAAAGGATTGCCTTCCCAACGCCGTGCAGTGCGCTGACTGATCTTGTCCTTCCGCTTGCAATTCGGCGTAAATGTGGAAGTTGAGCCGTACATACGAGGTTTAGCCATTGGTTTCCACCTCGCATCCCAAAACTTTGGCGGCGGCTGCTGCCGGACTCTGTGCTTCGGTGAGGGCACGAACCTTACAAGTCTTGCACTCAACAAGAAGCAATCTTTCCTCACAGTAGTAGGTGCGAAGTTCATTGCCGCAGTTCCGGCATTTCACATCGCATTTCCGGCTCAGAAAATCCGTTCCGTCTGCTCTTGCAGAAAAGAGCTTGTGACACAGCTTATCAAAATTCGACGATCTACTCATGTTTTCTCCTTTTTTGACGATCCTTTTTTCCCCGGACCGGGAGCATGATGCTCCGGGTCCGGGGAGTTGATTTAATCCGATTCGCAAAGCCCCATCCACTGATCGCAATCGTGGTGCATAGAAACCTTGTTGCCCCAATCGTCAGACTCGGCGTTCACACAGATGTTTTGCAGCGGGTCATAGAAGCGGCAGTTCCTACACTGGGGATAGAACAGGTCATGGGCAACGGAATAGATCTGCTCCCAGCCGTGACTGCAATCCTCCAAGAGACGCTCGGAACGGTCTGCAAGCAGCCGGAGCTGAGTCTCATTCAGCTCCATCTCCAGCACATCTGCGGCGTTCTCCAGATCCTCCATCAGCCAAAGCTGTACAGCAACCACATCATCGCACGCTCGGAGTGCATTGACCAAATCAAATGCCGTCTGCTCGGACTTAACCTTCTCTGCCTGCTCAGACTTAACATCCTTGCAGTAGTCGGCAATCAGAGCCTCGACAGCATCCAACAAGCCATAGTAGGTCATGCCATACAGCCGTGCGGTGTTGCCCTGCTCCCGCTCGTCATCTTCTGAGCTGGGGAGCGTGACATCGTACCGATCCAGTACCTCCTCGAAGGTTTCAACGATGGCGTTTGCCAGTTCACGCATCTTGTCCATGTCTTAGCACTCCTTTCCGGGGATGTTGATCGCCCCGTACATATCCAAACCGCCAGCAAAAGGTCTGGATCCTGTTTTCTCCATCTTTCGCTGTACCCACTCAGGTACATATTCGGGCTTGACCTCGCCGTAGACCTGCCGACTGGACAGGTGTATGGGCTTCCCGTCAAAGACGGATTTGGCATAGATCATAGATCCACTGTTGGTCGTGCCTGTCACCACATAGAACTGATGGTCAGGGTCGCAGCGATCTTCGCTCAGAGCATTGGGATCGACGGCGATAACCTTTCCCAGAAGAGAGGTTTTGACATCAGGTTCAATGCAATGCTCTATCGGCAAAAAACCGACTTGCCCAAAAAACAGAGTGAACGGCGCAATGCTCACATGAACGGGAGTGAACTGGTCATTCCAGTGGCGGAAGCACCAACGCAGGAGCCAGTCCTGCTTCTGCTTGGGATGGAACGACTTGTCGTACCGCAGATCGCCGTTGTAGATTTCCTCGCCGGAATCCTTATTGACGATCTGGACGAAATAGCCGTTCCCGTACTGCTTCGGATCATAACCGAAAGTACACTTGCACTTAACGGTCGCACAGCAATCGCTGTCATCCCGCTTTTCGAGATGGACGACCATTTCGTAGTCCATAGTTGCCCAATGTTCGGTTTCTTCCATATCCAGCCACTCGTCGTAAGAGGCGGGAGACATTCCATCAAAGCGGGGATCAGTATGCTCCATAGCCCAATCTGCGAGATAGGCAAGATACCGTCCCCAGTCAGAACCAGAAACGGAAGCCGAAGAAAGCAGAGAGATGCCCTTGTCCTCCAACGGCTCTACACAAGTAGAAAGCCATTGCTCACAGGACTCAAACTGGAGGTGATTCTGCTTTGCGTAATCCAATGCTTCCTTTTCTTCAACGCTAATGCAAGCGATGAAATGCTCATAATTGCTCATTTGTTATTCTCCTTTTTGCTTTTTGTTTTTGTTATGCAATCTTGTCGGCAAAATCAGTCTTGCAGATTCTACCGCTGGTCCACGCACCACCATAGACTCCCAGAGCGTCGAACTGCTCAAAAAGCGTATCCCGGATACCGTTAAGGTATCTCTGGTAATGCCGCTTCTGCAAGCCGCTGAGGTCCTGATACCAATGCTCCTTCTGCCGAAGCAGAATAGCGGTACTCCACTCGTTGTCTGCCATTGTGACGGCAAACAGTTCGTTTTCCAACAGGATCAGCTCCTCGTCCATCCACTCGGTTTCCGACGGGCGGTGGAAGCTGGGGAACTTTTTCGACATCGAAAAACAAAACGCATCTACAATCTCTGTCATGTAGAAGCTGCTTTCTTCCGTGTCAAATTCCCAGTTGTGAAAATCCGAGTATTCGATCCCTCCCAGAAGGCGAACCTCTCCAGAATGATCGCCGGTGATTGCCATGTAGAAGTCTGTATCATCATGATCGATGTAGTACAGCCCTTCGTATTCGCCGTGGACACATACATTTCCTTTTCCCATAATTCTGCCCTCCATAATTTTTGCCGGAGAAGCGAGGCAGATCACGCAGATCTGCACCCACCTCTCCGGCATAGTCCTCATTTGATCGTTCTGAACTGGTCCACTCTCTCAATCAGAGCCAGAGAGCTGCCATTGTCCCAGCGGACATGGATCTGTCCAGCGTCGTCAACGCTGGTTACAGTTCCTTTCAGTCCGGCAGGCATCTGTTTTTCGCCAACCATGCTCACAAGCACAACACGAGTTCCAGCTGGATACCGACTGCGGATCGCTTCCGGGTCCCGGCGTTCCTCCTGAAAAGGGGAAAACAAAATGGGACGAAAGCCGATGCTGTCGCAGAAATAGAATCCGGCAGAGATATTTTCGGAATCACATACCTGAACCACATCCGAAACGGACATAGATCTTCCTGCATATCCGGCAGGAAATCTGGTGTTGAAGATACGGAAAACATCCTCCAAGTCATTGCACTCCACCTCGCCGGAAAATACCATGTCGTAGATCCCGCTGTCGATGGAGTCGGACTTTGTTCGGTTGACTGTTTGCTCATAGTCGAAGAACATGATGTTCAGATTGTCCTTTTCGTGATCGATTTGAAACAGTTTGATTTTCATTGCTTGCTTACCTCGTTTTGTTGCTTACACGCAAACCCGCTCTGCCTTTTTAGGGGACAGAACCATGCAATAGTCGATCTCGGCACGGGGATTCGGCGGCAGGATACAAGGCAGCCCGTTCGGACGCTGACCACGGATGAAATCACCCTTGTGGATCGCAGCGGTGAAAAACGGCTGGTTGGAGTCCACCAGAAACGCCCGGTCAGCAAAGGACTTGTTGGCAAAGGCTCCTGTTGCCTTAAAAGCTACGATGCCCATCAAATGGGAATCCGGGTAGTGATCCTCCCAGTCCTGAAAAGTATCTTTCATGGTCTGGAAGTCGCATTGCCGGGTTTCGAGCAGGGATAACAGGATGATCGCCTCGTCCAAAAACTGAGTGACCTGCCAAGGACCAGACTCGTACTCGCAGCGGAGTACATCTTGCGCTGTGGAAATGGATTTACACATATTTGTTTTCCTCCTTTGATATGCTGTTTTACAGCTAGAAAAATAAAAAAAGCGAACTTCTCCCACAAAGGAAAAAGTTCGCTTAATTTCTGTATTTGTTCTATCCCCCAAAAAGAGGATAAAAAAATACTCGCCTCAGGTAGCTGATCGGGTATAGAAACCCCGTCAGTAGTCAAGCCCTAATGCAAGTGTCTACATTCTAGCACAGCCGCAGGGAAAAAGCAATAGAGCGAATAAAAAAAGGACTGTTGTCGTACCAGAGCGGAATACGGCTTGACAGTCCGAACAGATGCAGTATAATGAAAAATAGGATAGAGTACAGCCAATAGACGGTTAGCCCCCCCGTATTAGTTGCAGAAGTAACCGCACGAATTGGGACTTGACATGACATTGCTTCGTTCAATCAAGGTAGCGAGTGAAATCAACACTGAAAAGAATTGAAACAATTCTTCATATGTAACAAACCTGATCTCTACAACCCCCTTCCGCTGACCGTCTATGTGGTTGGCTGCACGCTACCCTGGATCCCCGGCAGGTTACTTGCCGGGGATCTTCCTATATCACCTTGATGTGTGGAACTGGGTACGCACCCCCGGTGCAAACCAGAAAACCGCTTGACAGTCCAAGCAGATGTGCTATAATGAGCATAGAAAAAGGGCGCTGCCGGTAGACGGTTAGCCCCCTTGTTTGGCTACAGAAGTAACCGCACCTTTAGGCTCTGGGGCGGTTACTTCTTTTTTATAATCGTAACGATTAAGGTGGCGAGTGATATCAGCACAATACAGAACTGAAACAGTTCCTCATATGTAACAAAACTCATTTCCACCACCCCCTTCCGTAAGGCAGGGGGCAAAGAAGATCACCCCCTGTTACGGGGGCGTAACCGCCTATGCGTCTGGCAGCGCCCGGTCCCGAAATCGGAACCACGACCATTGTACCAAGAACGGGAGACTCTGTCAAACAGAATACGACAGGAACCGCATCCCAGTCCCCGGAAAGTTATCTTCCGGGGGTTTCTATATCACCTTGGTGTGTGGAACTGGGTACGCACCCCTGGTGCAAACCAGAATACCGCTTGACAGTCTAAGCAGATGTGCTATAATGAGCATAGAAAAAGGGCGCTGCCGGTAGACGGTTAGCCCCCTTGTTTGGCTACAGAAGTAACCGCACCTTTAGGCTCTGGGGCGGTTACTTCTTTTTTATAATCGTAACGATTAAGGTGGCGAGTGATATCAGCACAATACAGAACTGAAACAGTTCCTCATATGTAACAAAACTCATTTCCACCACCCCCTTCCGTAAGGCAGGGGGCAAAGAAGATCACCCCCTGTTACGGGGGCGTAACCGCCTATGCGTCTGGCAGCGCCCGGTCCCGAAATCGGAACCATGCCCATTGTACCAAGGACAGGAGGCTCTGTCAAACAGAATCCGACAGGAACCGCCACTGGACGGCGCTGCCCCCCCGGATCCGGCAACGGGTCGTTTGCTGGGGATCTCTCTTTGCAGCCACATAGCGCCGGAGGCGCTTAAAGTCTTTGGCAGCGTAGTTGACACACTACGGCGTTAGTGGTAGAATGAAAACAAGGTTCGAAGCAATCATTATGGGATTTTCTCAACCATTCTGCCTCAGAACCTTCTCCCTATATGGAAGCACCCCGGAGTTTTTTCCTTTCTCCGGGGTGCTTTCATTTGCAATTTAGCCAAAAACCGAGTCGAAATATTGTGCAAGATCTTTTAGAATAAGTATTGCAATTTAGAAAACGCAATGATATAATATAACTATGAAAAGGAGGTAACAGATAAGTGGAGAAAATGGTACACAACAGACGATACAATACCGACACTTCGGATCTGCTTGGAAGCTGGACAAACAACTCTCAAGAAGAAAGCTCTTATTTCGTTGAGGAATTGTACCAGAAACGGTCTGGTGAATATTTTCTGTATGGAAAAGGCGGCTCTAAATCCCGCTTTGCCAAGCAGGTCGGATCGCAATGGCTTTCGGGGGAGAAATTTATTCCTCTGACATGGGATGAAGCTAAGGCGTGGTCTGAAAAACATCTATCACCTGAAGAATATGAGACGCACTTTGGTGATATCACCATGACGGATGAACGACAGACATTCGCCGTCTACATTTCAACCGGCACGATCCGGCAAATCAGGCGGTCTTGTGCCAAGTCCGGCAAGTCTATGAGTGCCTACATAGAGAACCTCGTATGGGAAGATGTACGAAAAAAAGGTGAGTAATTCGGCGTAAAAACAAAATGAAACCCTTTTCATTTTTAGAAAGGGTTTGAAAATTCACAAAATATTGATTTATAACGATATTTTTGTAAAAAAACCTTGACCGTGGAGATCAACTGCGGTAAAATAAAAATACATGAAACAAGTGATTGAATCACTAGCGGAAGGTGTCTGCTGACCGTTCCTTGGAAGATAGACAGGTCATTCAAGGAAACTTAATCAGATAACCACCAGCCATACCTCGCATTACTTTTTCGGTGACGAGGGTCGAGGCGTAAATGATCGGGTCAGAAAAAGACCCGCCTTACTACTGCAATAGCAAGGCGGGTAAAGGCTTGTGACAAATGTTGCCGTTATCACAACAACATCTTAACAAACCAAACCAGGTTTGTCAAGAAATACTTTTTGTCAGTGATGAAAGCAACCATAGCGCACAGGGAACTTAGGTGTCAAATTGCCAGCTAACTTCGTGGTAAGGGCAATTCGGACAGCGTTGCGAAGATTCGTCTTGATACTGCCTAATGGCAGCCATGGAGCGCATTGGAAAGACGAAGAGCATAGCGCCAGCTTCCGCAAAAATGGAACGCTCCGGGGCAGGTAAGACCTGCCAAACAGTTTGGAGAAGTAAAGATCCCTTGGCTGCGTGAACTGTAACTTGTTTGTTATAGACTCTGCCCTAAGTGCTGATGCTGTCAGCATTTAGGGCAGAGCTGTGACAAACCTGTGTTCATCACTAAGTATTTCGTTGTTTTGTTTGGTGGAGATAAGCGGGATCGAACCGCTGACCTCTTGAATGCCATGCAACTTAG
>CALADI010000008.1 GCA_937890525.1 uncultured Clostridia bacterium
GACCCCATGCTTGTAAGGCATGTGCTCTCCCAGCTGAGCTATGCTCCCAAGTCTCGCCGTCGAGGTGCTGACCTCAGCGACATGACACATTATACCTGTTGTTCCCCATTTTGTCAAGCACTTTTTTGAATTTTTTTATTCAAATTTTAGCGCTTGAAAAATCCACGAAATCTTTGAGTTAAATCAGATATTTTAAACTTTCTGAATCAATTCCGCAATATCCGCCGGAGTGAATGTATATACCGTATCACAGAACTGGCACTCCACCGGGAAGGGCTTCCCCTCCTCCATGATCTCGGTCAACTCGCCTTTTCCTAAGCTGATCAAGGCAGCTTCTACCCGCTCTCTGGAGCAGTAACACTTGTAGGCGACCTCAGTAGTTTCCATAAACACCACACCCAGATCACCGCATACCTGACCCAAGATCTCCTCAGGGGTCATCCCCTGCTCCAGCATGGGAGTGACCGCACCGGCACGGCGGATGCCCTGTTCCAGCTTGTCGATGACTTCTTCCGAAGCACCGGGGAGAAGCTGCAGGATATACCCGCCGGAAACCTTTACGCTCTGATCCCGGTCCACCAGTACACCCAAGGCACAGGCGGTGGCTGTCTGCTCGCTCTGGGCAAAATAGGCGGTCACATCATCGCCGATCTCGCCGGATACCAGTTCCACAGAACCTACATAGGGTTCCTTCATCTGCAGGTCCCGGATCACCGTCAGCGTGCCGTCGGTACCTACGGTAGCGCCCACATCCAACTTGCCAGGGCATTTCTCCACCAGCGGCACCGTGGGATTGGTCACATAGCCCCGAACATTCCCCTGAGCGTCGGACACACACACGATGGTGCCCACAGGACCGCCGCCCTTGATTTGCAGTGTCATGGATCCATCTTCCACCTTCTGCATATTGCCCATCATGGAAGCCGCCGTCAGCGCCCGTCCAAAGGCCGCTGTGGCGTTAGCAGTCGTGCCATGGATCTGTGCTGCTCTGCGAACCATCTCAGTAGAGCGAATGGCTGTCACCTTTACTGCGCCATCCATGGTCATGCCACGAACGATATAGTCACTCATTTGATCTTACCCTTTCTTGCTTTCAAATAGATTCGCTGTTCTCCGTCACGGGGAGGTTCAAGAAGCCCGTCAGCAAAAACCTCCACCGAGGTGAAGCCCGCCTGTTTCAGATATCCTACAAGCTGCTCAGCGGAATAGGCATACTCTTGATGTTCTTCGAAGGATCTTCGCCAGAGTTCTCCATCTCTCTGAAACAGATCCATCCCGTAGGAGCAGATATTGGTCTGCGGATCGAATTCTCCCCGCCAGACGCAGTATACGCCCTCATCCTCGTCCAGAAACACCTGCCCGTCCATGGAACGAAGTTTTTCCGGCGTGTTTACATCAAAAATGAAGATACCGCCGGGATTCAAGCATTTATAAACACGGGATATGGCTTCGGCGCATTGGGACGGCTCCAGAATATAGTCCAAGCTGTCCAGATAGCACACCGCCATATCCACCCCTCGGGGCAGCCACAGCTTCTGGAGACTCTGGTGGACAAACATCGGGGGGCGTTCCAAACCGGCGCATTTGTCATAGGCCTGCATCAGCATTTCCTCAGAAAGATCCACCCCCGTCACCTGATAGCCCATCCGGGCAAGCAATCTTGTGGTCGAGCCGGTACCGCAGGCCAGATCTACAACGGTACGGGGAGTCACGCCCTCCCGCTCCAAAATACGATGGGTAAAGGCGATCACCGCTTCATAGTCCACATCATAGGTCAGCCGGTCATAGGACTGAGCCAACGCTCCATAGGCATTCATTGTGCCCCTCCTTTTCATCGAAAAGCACCCCATGCCTTGACATGGGGTGCTGCGGTTTCATTTGAAATCAACGGCCGAAGATCTTGAAGATCTCGTCGATATCGCTGATGTCAGAGGTCTTGGCAGCGGTACCGGCTGCGGGAGCAACAGTCTTGCCGGCAGACTCCTTCACCACGGTATTGCCGTCGTCCGCCTGCTCAAAGCCGGTGGCGATAACGGTCACGCGCATCTCATCTTCGTACAGGTCAGAAGAAGTCGCACCGAAGATGATGTTGGCGTCGGGATTGGCAGCCTCCTGCACGATACCGGCAGCAGTCTCCACATCGTCCAGAGTCAGCTCGGAAGAGCCGGTGACATTCACCAGGACGCCGGTAGCGCCGTTGATGGAAGTCTCCAGCAGGGGGCTGGAAACGGCGGCCAGAGCTGCCTGCTCTGCCTTCTCACGGCCGGAAGCGGTGCCCACGCCCATGTGTGCACGGCCGGCATCCTTCATGACAGCGGATACATCAGCAAAGTCCAGATTGATGATGACTCTGTCGGAATAACCCACCAACTCGGAAATGGAAGTGACGGCCTGCTTCAGCACATCGTCAGCAATGCCGAATGCATTGGCGAAAGTGATCTTCTGCTCGGTCACATACTTCAGACGGTCGTTGGGAATGATGATCAGGGAGTCCACGCGCTCGCTGAGTTCAGCGATACCGGCCTCAGCCTGACGCATACGGTTGGCACCCTCGAACTTGAAGGGCTTGGTCACAACACCCACGGTCAGAATGCCTGCCTCGTGTGCCAGATCCGCAACAATGGGAGCTGCGCCGGTGCCGGTGCCGCCGCCCATGCCGGCGGTGATAAAGACCATGTCGGTGTCTTCCAGAACTTTGGCAATGGCAGCTCTGGACTCCTCTGCGGACTTACGACCGATCTCAGGCTTGGAGCCGGCACCCATACCGCCGGTCAGCTTCTCGCCGATCTGCAGCTTGTTGTCACAGTTGGACTTGTTGAGATCCTGCTTATCGGTGTTCACCACCACAAAATCAACGCCGCCCACACCGGACTCAATCATACGGTTGATAACATTGTTGCCGGCGCCGCCGACACCAATGACCTTGATTTTAACTACTCTTTCCTGAAAAGTCTCAGTCATAAAAAACATCCTCCTATGTATACTCGCAAATCAGTGCGTCACAATACTGCATTTATACCTGTTTATTCTATCGTGAAATGCCGCTGAGGTCAATAGAGAAAACACAATTTTCTGAAAGAATTTGTTGGGATTTGTATCCATCACGCCGTGGGAGTGAAGATTGCCTCTTCCCCAAGAGCAAAGGATACATCCAATTCTCCCGCTTCATTGGCAGGGAGCTGGCGGATCGCCTGAGCCATATAGCCGATTTTGTACTCCAGCCGCTCCGTTGTCCCCAACCGTGCCCGAATCCGATCCCCGTACTGGATACTCAGATCGGAGAGGTTCTCCACATGGATGGCTGTCACCTGCCCGAATGCTTCGCTCTGTTCCAGATACCGGGTGATGGCAAGCGCCGTCTCCATCCGGTCTTCCTGTGATGCAGGAGGTGACTGGGGCTGCGCAGCCGGCTGGGTTGTCTCCTGTTCCGGCTGATCCTCTTGAGTCTCTTCCGGTGCTTCTGTCTCTGCAGCCTCCTCTTCGGTCGGAGGTTCTGTGGCCGGAACCTGCTCCGACGACCCCCGAAGCATC
Source organism: uncultured Clostridia bacterium (assembly GCA_937890525.1). Lineage (GTDB taxonomy): Bacteria > Bacillota > Clostridia > Oscillospirales > Oscillospiraceae > Faecousia. Next base: position 3,532 of record CALADI010000008.1, read on the forward strand.
TGCCCCACCTGAGGGGACTCCGCCTTGACCCCTGCGATCACAGGGTGGTCAGCCGCGGCTGTTCCGTCCACCTCTTCTACCACCCGTCCGTCGGAGGTAGTGAGCCACCAGCTGCCGTCGGTGGCTTCCACGGCGTATGTGACTTTCAGTTCGGTGATCTCGATATTCACCGTCCCCGGCAGATCGATGCTGATCTTCGCCTGATCCACATAGGGCAGTTTGGACACGATCCGCCCCGCCAGCTTCGCCCGGTTTACCCCCAGAAGAGAATCTCCCTCCTGTACACCGGAAGCCTCACGCACCGCCCATGGGGAATACTTCACCGCTCCCGCTACCTGCACAGTATCCACCCGCAAAAATAGCGACAGCGCAAATACGGCAGCCACCGCCACAGCAGCCACGCTGACCAATTTCAGCAGAAACCTTCCCTTTCGGAAAGGTTTTGGCATGGTGTAGACCACATCCGGGATATCCTCTCTAGGCGGGCGCACCGCCCGTCTTGTCCCGGTCTGGGATGCCGCTCGTTTGGCCGGCGCAGGACGGCGCCGGGTCTGCTGCTTCCCGGCTGATGGGGATCTTCTGTCCCGTTCCGGCCTTCTTTTCGGGTTCGCCGGTCTTTTTTCTCTCGTATCCATATGTACCTCCTTAGGCCTGACGGATCCGCGCGCCCAAGGCTCGCAATTTCCCGGCAAAATCCTCATAGCCCCGCAAAATATGCGAAAGCCCAAATATCTCTGTTTCCCCACAGGCGCTGAGCGCAGCAATGGTCAATGCTGCTCCGCCCCGCAGATCCGGCGCGGTGACTGCCGCGCCATGGAGCGGATGCCCTCCATAGATCCGCACCTGTCCACTGTCCATCTCGATCCGGGCGCCCATGGCTCGAAACCCGGAAATGTGGTTCATCCGTTGGGGAAACACCGTTTCCCGCAGGACGGTAGTCCCCGACGCCCGGAGCATCGCCGCCATCACCGGGGCTTGGGCATCCGTAGGAAATCCGGGATATGGTGCGGTGACGATGACCCCGTGAGGGGCGGTCAATTCTCCGCCATGGATGGCAACGGCACCTTGCTGGGATATTATGTCACAGCCCGCTTGGGCAAGGACATCCAATACCGGGCGTATCTGCTCCGTATCAGCCCCGTTCAGCACCACATCGCCGCCGGTGGCGGCTGCGGCGCAGGCAAAGGTGGCTGCCTCCATCCGATCCGGGATCACTTTCATCTCCGCTCCCGAGGGCATTCCGCCGGATATCTGAATGACGGGTGTTCCGTCCCCCCGGATCCGGCAGTCCCCCAATCGAAGGAAGTCGCACAGGCAGACGATCTCCGGCTCCATGGCCGCATTGTGTATCGTCGTGACCCCGCTGGCACCCAGCGCCGCAAGGATCAGATTTTCCGTAGCCCCAACGCTGGGATAGGGCAGCGTCAGCTCTGTCCCAGCGAGCTCCCCGGTGAGCACCGATGGATCTTGAGGATCCGGCACAGCGCCCAGAGTTTGCAGACCACGGACATGGTAGTCCACCGGGCGATCCCCCAGCACACAGCCGCCGGGGCGGATCAGACGGCACCTGCCCATACGGGCCAGCAGCGCTCCGGTAAACAGTACCGACGCCCGCATCCGATCCATCAGCGCCGCCGGGATCTGCCAACGGCAGATCAGTCTTGGGTCCACGGTCAGGCATCTGCCGTCCCACCAAGTCTTGGCGCCAAGATACTCCAATATCTCCACTGCCGCATCCACATCCGTCAACTTAGGACAGTTGCAGATCCGACACGGCTCCTGAAACAATACCGTTGCGGCCAGCATGGGGAGCACCGCGTTCTTGCTCCCGGAGATCTTCACCTCCCCGGACAAGCGCCTTCCCCCATCAACCATCAGCGACTGCAATCCATCGCCCCCCTGTCATAGAATGTATCCCATTCTATGCAAGCGGATCATTTGCGTGCCAGTTTTACAATGGTGTCGCAAATCTGCTCGGCGGAATTGGGGATCGCTCCTGCAAGCAGCGCCTGCCGCATCCGCTCCCATCGGGGGCGGTCGGACAGCAGCGCCTTAGTCTCATCGAACAGCCTTTGCCCGGTACACTCCGACTCCAGGATCACCGCACAGCCGCCCCGCCCTTCCAAGATCCGGGCATTCTTCTCTTGATGATTGTCCGTCACATTGGGAGACGGGATCAGGATACAGGGGATTCCCGCCGCGGCGATCTCATTGCAGCTGGAAGAACCGGCTCTGCTGATGATCAGATCCGCCGCCGCCATCAACTGGGGCATATTATAAATATACTCTCTCATGTCAAGTCCGTCGCAATGTTCCAGATCCACGCCCTTTTCTTTCACCAGATCCGGCATCCACCGCCAGCCGAAAGATCCTGTGGCATGGATGTGTTGGAACGGGATCCCTTCGTCCACCTCCAGCTTCAGAAAATCTGCAATTTTCTTGTTCATCTCTCTGGCTCCCAGAGAGCCAAAGGCCGAGATGACCAAAGGTCTTTCATCCAATCCCAGTTCCCTGCGGGAAGACTTGCGGTCGCTGTAAATAAACTCACGGCGCACCGGCATACCCACCGTGCGGACTTTCTCCGGGTGCTTGTAGCCCTTAGCACTCTCGGCAAAAGTGACTAAAATCTGATCCACCCGGTCTGCCACCAGACGGGTGGCAAGCCCCGGGACTGCATTGGCCTCGTGAACGCAGGTGGGGATTCCCATCCGGGTGCCCATATACAGCGCCGGGAAACTGGCATAGCCGCCGGTTCCCAAGATCACATCCGGCTGAAAGGACTCGATCAGCTTCTTGCTCTTCTTCAGAGCGCTGACCACATATCCCACGCCTTTTACATTATGGATGATGGCCTTGGGAGACAATCCCCGCCGCAGGCTGGAACAGGGCAGCGCTTCGATCTTGTATCCCGCCTTGGGGACAAGATCCTCCTCCATGCCGCCCTCACCGCCGACAAACAGGATATTGCTGTCGGGGTAGCGCTCCCGCAATATATTGGCCACAGCGATCCCCGGATTGATGTGTCCCCCGGTGCCGCCGCAGGTAAATATCACATTCATAGATCTTCCTCCTGTTTTCTTGCCCCATGGATCTGGCGGGAGACGCTGAGGATCACCCCCATCTCCCCCAGATTCACCGCCAGCGCCGTTCCGCCGTAAGAGAAGAACGGAAGGGCGATGCCGGTAGACGGCAGAATATTGGTCACCACGCACAGATTCAAGATCGCCTGCACTGCGATGAGCGTGGTGAGTCCCGCCGCCAGCATGGAAGAAAACCGGTCGGCGGCGTGCAGCGCAATATGGTATCCCCGCAGGATCAGCAGAGCAAACAGAGCAATGACGCACACCGCTCCCACCAGCCCCAGTTCCTCGCAGATGATGGCAAAAATATAATCGTTATACTGAAAAGGCAGATACAGATACTTCTGCCTGCTCTTCCCAAATCCCAGTCCAAACACACCGCCGGAGCCGATGGCATACAGCGATTGCAGGATCTGGTAGCCCGTATCGCTGGGATCCGCCTCCGGATGGAGCCATGCCGTGACTCGGTCGCCGGCGTAGCCCATCAGGCTGACATACACCGCCGCAAGCAGCACCGCTCCGGCGGCGCCCATCAGCAGATAGCGGGGCTTGGTCCCGGAAATGAACATCATGATCACCGCCACCGTGCCCATCAGCACGATGGCAGACAGGTGCTTCTCCAATGCCAAAGGAACCAAAATTCCAAGGATCGCCAATCCGTAGCCCAGCACGCCCCGGCGAAATTCCGCAGCTCTCGCGCCGAACCCCCGGCTGAGCCGGGCGATGGTCACGATCATGGCAAACTTGGCAATCTCTGATGGCTGGAACTGGATGCCGGCAATGCTGATCCACCGCTTGGCACCGTTGGCAGACTGTCCCGCCACCAGCACCAGCAGAAGAAGGGCAATGGAGATCCCGTAGACCCAGTAGGCGTATCTGTGCCAAAATGCCGGGGAGATCCTGCTGAATGCGAACATACAGACCAGCCCCAGCACGGCGCAGATCGCCTGCTTTTGCAGGTATTTTGTGGACACGGTATAGCCCGTATCGAATCGGCTCTGGGCAGAACTTGCCGAGTAAAGCATCAACAGCCCCAGCCCCAGAAGCAACAGCACCGTGGTCAGAAAAATGGGATCTGACCCTCTTGTCCGCCGGATCACGGCGGGGTTCTCATTGGCATAGGAAGCAGATGTTCCCAATGCCCAACGCTCCTTTCAGAGTCTTAGAAAAATCCCTTCACGCCGATCCACGCCAGAACGCACATAACAATGGTGATGGAAGCGAAGGTGAACACGATCCGCTCCTCGCTCCAGCCGCACTTTTCAAAGTGATGGTGGATGGGCGCCATTTTGAACAAACGCTTGCCGTGGGTCAGCTTGAAGTATCCCACCTGCAAGATCACCGAAACCGTCTCGATGATGTAGATCAATCCCACAAGGATCAGCACCAAGGGCATATCCAGCGCAAACGCCATGGCGCAGACCGCCCCGCCCAGAAACAGCGAGCCGGTATCTCCCATAAAGACTTTTGCAGGCTTGAAGTTGTAGACCAAAAAGCCCGCCAGACCGCCCACCAGCGCCGCAGGGAACAGCGCAAGGGTATAGCGCTCCATCGCCACCGCCGCAGCTGTGAAGAACACCATCACCGGCAATGTCACAGAGCTGGCAAGTCCGTCCAAACCGTCGGTCAGATTGACTGCATTGACGCAGCCCACCATGACAAACATGGCAAAGAAGATGAACACCAGCGGGTGCATATGCCATGTCACATTGAAGAAGGGAACATAGATCGTCGCAGACATGATCCCCTCCTTATAGAGAATATACAGGAAGATGGCAGAAACCGCAAGCTGCAGGCAAGCCTTCTGAATGGAGGTCAAGCCGAGATTGCGCTTATACTTCACCTTAAAAAAGTCATCTAAAAAACCCACCAAGCCAAAGCACAGGCTCAGCAGCAGCACATAAACAGGAGAAAAATCTCCCTTGGAAATACCGGAAAATCCGAACACCAGACACAGCAGTGAAGCCCCGATGAAGGCAAGCCCTCCCATGGTGGGAGTCCCCGCCTTGGAATTGTGCCATGTAGGGCCATCCTCCCGGATCGCCTGCCCCGCCTTCAGCGCCCGCAAGGCAGGAATCAGGATCTTGCCCAGAATCAGACTCAGCAAAAACGCTGAGATAATGGTAAGTATGATCGTATTCATGGAACTGTCCTCCGTATTTTATTTCTCTTCTTCCAAAAATTCGTCCAGCACGCGCTCCATGTGCATCCCCCTGCTTCCCTTAAACAGCAGCACATCCCCCGGCTTTGCCACACGCTTGAGGGTGCGGATCAAGTTCTGACGGTCATCAAAAGCTTGGGATCTACCCCCCAGCAGACCGCCGGTAATGGCGCCTTCCACCATTTTAGAGCCATTGGGGCCGTAGGCCAGCAGGTAATCCGCACGCTCGGCGGCGATCCTGCCCACGCGGTAATGCTCAGCCTGTGCATTGACGCCCAGTTCCAGCATCTCGCCCAGAACTGCGATCTTTCTGCCCTTCTGATTGCCCAGAACCTGAAGCGCTGCGTCCATGGACTCAGGCCCGGCATTGTAGCAGTCCTTGATGATGAGGAACCGGTCGGTATGGATCATCTCCTGACGACCGGACATATTCTGGAATCGGGCAAGCCCCTGCACGATATGCTCCGGAGTGACCCCCATCCGCAGTCCCACGGTGATGGCCGCAAGGGCATCCGGGACGAAGTGGTTGCCCTCCACAGGAATGCTCACATCGAACTGCGCGTCAGCGGTCTCTACATGGAATCCGGTCTGTCCGCCCTCCATGCGGATCTCGCTGCCCCGCACCTGTGCCTCCGGGTTCATGGTAGCGAACCATGTGCAGGGTTTGCTCACTCTGCGTACCTTCCACAGCATCCGGTCATCGGCGTTCAAGACGACCTCCCCATCCGGGCGCAGCCCTTCCAGGATCTCCAGTTTCGCCTGCAAGATCCCCTCTTGGGATCCCAAATGCTCAATGTGCATGGTGCCGATGTTGACGATCACCGCCACATCCGGCTGGGCAATGGAGGAAAGATGCGCCATCTCCCGGAAATGGTTCATGCCCATTTCCAGCACCGCCACTTCAGTCTGCTCCGGCATGGCCAGAATTGCCATAGGCATACCGATGTCATTGTTGTGGTTGACCGGTGTCTTGCCCGTGCGGAAGGTGGTCTCCAGAATAGAAGCGATCATCTCCTTAGTGGTGGACTTACCCACCGAGCCGGTGACCCCCACCACCTTCATACCCAGACGGTTCCGCTCTCCCCGGGCAATCGCCCCCAGCGCCGCTCTGGGATCTTCCACCACAATGGCGGGGTAATCCCCGTCACAATGGCTGCACAGCACCGCTGCGGCATTCTTTTCCAGCGCGGCAGGGATGAATTCATGTCCGTCCCGGGCGCCCTGAAGCGCCACGAACAGCTCGCCGCCCTTCATATTTCTGGTGTCGTTGGATGCCCCATAAAAGGTCACATCCTTGTATTTCGGATCGATCCTGCCGCCACACCATGCGGCAGCCTGCTCCAATGTGATTCTTCCCATGTTATCTCCTCATCTGTGCCAAACAGTCGGCAACCTCTTCCCGCTCGTCCAAGTGGTGCTTTTCCGTGCCGATCTGCTGGTATGTCTCGTGACCCTTGCCTGCCAGCACAATGATGTCATCCCGCCGGGCAAGCTCCATGGCACAGCGGATGGCGCTGCGCCGGTCTGTAACGATCTGATAATTCTGCGCCGACTCTGCAACCCCCGCCACAATATCGGCAATGATCTTCTCCGGGGACTCGGTTCGGGGATTGTCCGATGTGATGATGGCCAGATCTGCAAGCTCCGTTCCGATCCTGCCCATAATGGGGCGCTTGAGCGGGTCCCGGTCACCGCCGCAGCCGAACACCACGATCAGCCGTCCCTTGCAGAAGCCACGGACTGCCCGCAGCACATTTTCCAGCCCGTCAGGGGTATGGGCATAGTCGATCAGCACGGTGAAATCCGTTCCCGGTGTGGGAACCACCTCCACTCTGCCCTTGACCCCCGGGGCATCTGCCAGCGCCGGAGCCGCTTCCTTCAGGGGGATCCCCAGCGCCGTGGTCAGCCCCAGCACCGTCAGCGCATTGTAAACTGAAAATCTGCCGGGCACTCCCAGACGGACCGGGGATACCTCTTCGCAGAATACCGCATCAAAGCTGACTCCGTCGGCATTCAGATTGATATTCTCCGCCGCCAGATCCGCCGGCTGTTCGATGCCGGTGGTCAGCACCGGGCACGCAGCGGTCTGAAGCATCCGGGGCGCATAAGGATCATCTGCATTGATCACCGCCCGGTCACATCTTCTGAACAGCTCCGCCTTGGTGTCGCAGTAATCCTCCATGGTCTTGTGGAAATCCAGATGATCCTCAGTCAGATTGGTAAAGCCCGCCACATCGAATCGAAGTCCGCCGATCCGCTCCAGCGCAATCGCATGGGAAGATACCTCCATCACCACATGGGTGCAGCCTGCATCCCGCATTTGCGCAAACAAGCCCTGCAATTCAAAACTCTCCGGGGTGGTTCGCTCCGTGGGGATCACCCTGTCGCCCACCATGTTCGCCATGGTGCCGATGAGCCCAACTTTGGCTCCCACCGTCCGCTCCAGCACATGCTTCAGCAGCAGCGTCACAGAGGTCTTTCCATTGGTGCCCGTAACACCGATCACCTTCATCCCCCGCGCCGGATCTCCATAGAAATTCCGACCGATCAGCGCCAGCGCCAGCCGATCCGACGGCACCAGCACATAGGGGATATCCCCCTCCGGCTTTTTTGCCGTGACCACCGCCGCTGCGCCCTTTTCCAGCGCTGTGGGGATAAAGCGGTTGCCGTCGGAAGCAAACCCCGTCACCGCCACAAACAGGCTGTTCTTGCTTACTTTTCTGGAATCATATGTTACCGAGTCGATCTCCGTCTCCGGGTCCACATTGGATCCGAGGATCTCGATCCCCGCCAAAAGCTCTTTTAACCGCATGGTATTCTCCTTTGATCGTACTAATCACGGGCGTCCAAATCCGCAAACCGGATGCGGACGATACTGCCCCTTGCGAGCCGTGTCCCCGGCAGGGGGTCTTGGGTCTGCACCCGCAGAGGGCGTGTCAGATCCGAATTGCCGTCGGGCAGCAGGCAGACGCCCCCGGCTCCTGCGGCATCCGCCGCTTCCGCCACCGTCATCCCACGAAGATCCGGTACGGTGGTCATGCCGTCATCCGGCGCTTCCTGAAGGTAGGCGATCATCTGACTGCCGCCTTGCAGGCTTTCTGCCGGCTTGGGGAGTTGGTCTATCACCACTTCTCCCTCACCGCTGAAGATGACCTCCAGCGGAAGATCCTTGATCTTCTGCTGCACTTCCTTGACGGTCAGCCCGGAAAGATCCGGCACCCGGATCTGCTGCGCCGAGGGATCTTCCGGATCATACACCTTCGACACCTGAAGATAGGGCAGGATGTCCGCCAGAATGGCGCCCACGGTGGGTGCCGCCATGACACCGCCGGATATATAGATGCCCGTCTCCCGGGAAGGTGTATCCAACGCTACTAATATAATATACCGCGGATCGTCCATCGGCGCAATCCCTACAAATGAAACGATTTTGTCTTGGACTCTCTGACCGTTCTCATCAAATATGTCAATTTTTTCACTGGTTCCCGTCTTACCGCCCACTCTATACCCCAAAACTGTGGCATTTTTGGCAGTTCCTTCCGTTACCACCGATTCGATCATGGCCCGCATGGTGTCAGAAGTCTGCTGTGAGATCACCCGGCGCAGCATCTTCGGCTGCCGCTGCACCAAGATATTCCCCTGTTCGTCCAGCACCTCGGATACCACATAGGGCTCCATCAAACGCCCGCCATTGACCACCGCCGACACCGCCCGGACAAGCTGCAGCGGCGTGACTTTGAAGGTCTGACCGAATGAGCCGGAAGTAAGGGATGCAGTCCCCCATTTGTCGGTGTCCGTGATCAACTCCTTGCTGAAAAAAACGCCGGCGCTTTCGCCTGCCAAGTCGATTCCCGTCTTTTCCAATATGCCAAAGTCCTTCACATACTGGTAAAACCGCTCTCCGCCCAACTTCAGACCGATGTGGGCAAAGGCCAGATTGCAGGAATTCTGCAGCGCCTGCGCCGTAGTCTGTGTGCCGTGCCCCCGAGCGCGCCAGCAATGCAGCAATTGGGAGCGCCCCGGGATCTGCTCTGCGCCGGAACAGGAAAAGGTGGTATTCAGATCCACCGCGCCGCAGTCAATGGCTGCCGCCAAGGTGATGGTCTTGAAGGTCGATCCCGGCTCATACCCATCGGACAGACAGCGGTTGCGCCATTGCTTCAGCCGTGCATCTACCAGGCTTTTTCGGTAGATTTCCCTGCCCTGTTCGTATTCCGGGGAGCCTTGGGGATGGGTCAGATATTCCATACGCTGCATCTCGATCTGCTGCGCCAGATTCAAATCTCCCAGTTCCAAATAATGGTTGGGATCATAGCCCCCCAGCGTTGCCATGGCAAGGATCTGACCGGTATTCACATCCATCACCATGCCGAATGCGCCGTTTTGCACATCATATTGGTCGATGGCCTGCTGCATGCGGCTCTCTAAACACGCCTGCACCGTCATATCCAAGGTGGTGACGATGCTGTTTCCCTTTTGCCCTTCCAGATACCGCTCCACGCTGTAAGGCATATCCATTTCGTTGTTGCCTTTCGTGGTGCTGACCCGGCTTGCCTGCCCGGATAGATATCGGTCGTAGCTGGCTTCGATCCCCTCTGCCCCTTGATTGGAGGCATTGGTAAAGCCGATCACCTGACCGGCAAGGCTGTGGTAGGGGTAATATCTCTGGGTATTCGGTTCCAGATGGATGCCGCAGATCCCCGTGCGGTTGATGTAGTCCCGCACTTGGGACGCCTGCTCCGTGTCGATCCGATCCCGGATCAGATGGTAGCGCATAGATCGGTCGTTGGCCAGCTTCAGGATCTTCTCCTCCGGCACATCCAGAATATCGCTCAGCGCTTTCGTCATATCCTGCAGGTCTGCACCGGTTTGGTGCAGTTCTCTGGGATCAATGTATACATTCTCCACAGACCGGGAAGCGGCAAGCACATTCATATTCCGGTCGTAGATATCTCCCCGCTCCGGGGTGATGGAGGTGGAGCGGGACTGATTGCTCAGCGCCAGCGCCGCATAGCGGTCATATTGTGTCACCATCAGCGAAAACAACTGGACAATCACCGGCACAAATGCCGCCGCCCCCAGCAGCGCCATGACCACCTTCATCCGGCGCTGCTGACCGGAATCCGCCCGTATGCGGCTGTATGTTCGTTTTTTCTTCCCCTGTGATCCATGCATCCCCTGCCGGCCTCCTTATCCCACAATAGTCATAGATGGGCAGCAAGCAAACCTTACCGCCCATCATCGCTTCTGATGCTATTGTATTGGCCGAGACCTTCGGTTATGCAAACAGCTCTTTCAGCTGATCGATCCATTGTTCCCAAACAGAGCGCTCCTGCTGCTCCGGCTGAGGCAGACGGATCTGCATATGCTGAGCCTGCTCTCTGGGGATCATGCCCATGCTGACTGCGGCAGATTCCACCGCCTTCAGATCATAGCTGTCCTGATAGACAAGCTGAAGCCGCTCGTTTTCCTCCTGTAACACCTGAACGGAGGTCTGCGCCTGTGCGATCTTGTTCTCCGTTATGGTGAGCCGCACGACCCCCGCCAGCATACACACCAGCATGACCAAAGCTGCCGCCGTGCCCAACACCGCAATGGTATCGATCTGAGCAGACGCCTTGCGCCGGGGTGAGCGCTTCGGCACCACCATCTTCTCTTGATTTTTCTGGATCCGGCGCTCCACCGCCTTTGCCGCGGAACCGTCGGAATAATATCGCACATATTCTATTTCCGGTTTCCGTGTCATGGGGATCTCTCTTCCTTCTAATTATATCTTCTCACATACCCGCAGCTTTGCGCTCCGGGCTCTGGGATTGCGCTGAAGCTCCTCCTCCGAGGAGACGATGGGCTTTTTGCTCACCAGCTTCACCTTGGGCGTCTTTCCGCAGACGCACACCGGGAACTCCGGGGGGCAGGTACAGCCCTTGGCCGCAGAAGCCATGGCGTTCTTCACGATCCGATCCTCCAGCGAATGGAAGGTGATGATCGCCAGTCTGCCGCCGCTGTTCAGCTTGGAAATTGCGGCGTCCATGACACGGGAGACTGCCCCCAGTTCATCGTTCACCGCAATGCGGATGGCCTGAAAGCTCCGCTTTGCCGGATGCTGCTTCTCCCGCAATGCCTGCGGCGGCATTGCCGAGCGGATCACATCCACCAATTCCAATGTGGTTTCGATGGGGCGCTCCGCCCGCCGCCGGTCAATGGCCGATGCGATCTGGGGGGCATAGCGCTCCTCACCATATTCATATAAGATCCTTCGCAGTTCCTCTCTGGGCCAGAGGTTGACCACCTCATAGGCGGTCAGAGTATCCTGCGAATTCATTCGCATATCCAGCGGAGCATCTGCCATATAAGAAAACCCTCGCTCCGCTTCGTCAAGCTGAGGGCTGGACACGCCCAGATCCAGCAGAATGCCGTCCACGCCGTTGATGCCCAGTTCATCCAACACCTGATCCACACGGCTGAAGTTGGAGTGGACCAGCGTGACCCGATCGCTGTAAGGGGCAAGCCGCTCTGATGCAGCCTTCAACGCCTTGGGATCCCGGTCAATGCCGATGAGCCGCCCTGTTGTCAGCCGCTGAACGATCTGGCTGGAGTGACCAGCGCCTCCCAGCGTACCGTCCACATAGGTGCCATCCGGCTTGATGCACAGCGCTTGGATACACTCTTCCAGCAGCACCGATACATGATGAAATTCCGTCACAGTCCAATCGCCTCCAGAGATGCCAGTAGTTTTTCCGGGGTCAGGGATTCCTTCTCAAATGCGCTGTATTCCTGCGCATCCCAGATCTCCGCCTGACCTGCCCGTCCCACGATCATCACATCCCGCCGGATCCCCGCATATTCCATCAGAGAAGGGGTTAGGGTGAAGCGATTCTGCTTGTCGGGAACACATTCACAGGCAAAAATAAACAGGAGTCCCGTGGCGCCGGATTTTTGAGACAGAGGCAGCTGGTCGTACTGGTCGCAGATCCTCTGCCACCCTTCGGCGGTATACAGCGTGAGACAGCGGCGGCCGCCGTTGACCCCAATGGTCACATAGAAGGTCGCACCTACATCCGCCCGCAGCTTTGCCGGGACGAACAGCCGGTTCTTATCATCCAGCTTTGCAGGATACTTGCCGATCAACCGTCTCACCTCTGCTCCAAAATGCTCCACTTTGCTCCATTTTTGCTCCACAATCAGTATACCTTGCATTTTCAAAAAATGCAACGATAAATTTCCATTTTCTTTTGGATTTTTCCGTATAAATCCCTACTTTTCCATAATTTTAGAACATTCGTTCTAAAATCAAAGCAGAATTCTACACAGTCAGCGGAACACCACTTGCTCCCGCTCCACCGCCGCCTGCACCTGTGACGGAGTCGCGCCGCAGCGCAGCAGGTAGGATGCCAGCGGTCCCTCCACTTTTTCCTGCACCAGCGACCGCATCTGACGAGCGCCGGACTTCCCGGCACATTGAGCACTGAGGGACTCCGCCAGCTCCTCCGGGAATCGAAGGCGGATCCCCTGTCCGGCGGCTCTCTGGGCAAGCTGATCCAGATACTTCCGGGCAATGTCCTTCATGGTGTCCCGTTCCAGTCCATGGAACACCACGGTGGCATCCAGTCTGCCCAGGAACTCCGGGGTGAAAGCCTGACGCAGCGCCTTCTGGGTCTGACCGGTTCGCCCATCAGGATTGAAGCCAAGCCCATCCCCGGTGATCTCCCCGCCCACATTGGTGGTCATCACCACCAGTGCATTTCGGAAGCTCACCTTCCGTCCCGAGGAATCTGTCAGCACCCCTTCTTCCATGATCTGAAGCAGAATTCCAGCCACATCCGGGTGGGCTTTTTCCAGTTCGTCCATCAGAACCAGACAATAGGGGCGCCTGTGGACGGCTTGGGTCAGCTTGCCTCCCTCCTCATAGCCCACATATCCAGGAGGTGCGCCGATCAACCGGGACACCGCCTGTTTTTCCATAAATTCCGACATATCCAGCCGGATCATGGCCTCCCGTGTGCCGAACAATTCCTGCGCCAGCGCACGGCACAGCTCTGTCTTTCCCACGCCGGTGGGACCCGCCAGAAGGATGGACGCCACCGGGCGGCTGCTGTCCCGGATACCGGACAATCCCCGTCGAACCGTCTCTGCCACCTGCGCCACTGCTTGACTCTGCCCATACACATGGGCGCCCAGCACCTCCTCCAAATGGAGCAGTCTCTGCCGCTCATCCGCTGTCAGCCGCCCCACCGGGATCCCCGTCCGCTGGGACACGGCCCATGCCACATCCTGTTCCGTCACCCCTCTTGGGCGGCTCAGTCTGCCTGCGCGGGCGGTCATGCGCTGCATTTTGTCCCGAAGCTGGGCTGCCCGCTCATACATCCCCTCCCGGACGGCTTCATGGAGTTCCCTTTCCAGTTCATGACGGGCACCGGCTCTGCATCGGGTCATTTCCTCCAACCGGGCATGGCTGGCAGCTTCGTCCACCAAGTCAATCGCTTTATCTGGCAGATACAGATCCGGCAGATACCGCTTGGACATGCCCACCGCTTGATGCAGCGCTTCCTCTGTGACCCGGATGCCGTGGTGGCGCTCCAACCCCGGCTTCAGCGCATGAAGGATGGCCATGGTATCCTCTTCCGATGGCTCGGATACCGTCACCGGGCGGAACCTCCGCTCCAGCGCAGGGTCTTTTTCGATACACTTGCGATACTCATCTAAAGTGGTAGCTCCCAGAAGCTGGATCTCTCCCCGTCCCAGCGCAGGCTTTAGGATGTTGGCGGCATCGATGGCGCCCTCTGCAGCTCCTGCCCCCACGATGGTGTGCATCTCGTCCACAAACAGGATCACATCCCCGCATCTTCGGATCTCCGCCAGAAGATCCCGCAGCCGCTCTTCAAATTCTCCCCGGTATTTGGTGCCTGCCACCAGATTGGCCATATTCAGGCTGATGAGCCGTTTCTCCTTGAGTTGAGGCGGCACATTCCCCGCAGCCATCCGCTGGGCAAGCCCCTCTGCAATGGCGGTCTTTCCTACCCCCGGCTCCCCGATCAATGCGGGGTTATTCTTGTTCTTTCTGCTCAGGATACCGATGACCGTCTCGATCTCTTCGTCTCTGCCGATCACCGGATCCATGGACGAGGCTTTTGCGATCAGGTCCTCGCTGAATTGATCCAACAGCTTCATGGAATAACGCTCCTTCTTCGTTTTTCGTTCGTCCGCCGGAAACAGCATTCCCCGTTCCAGCACATCCGTAAATAGTTCGTCAGGCTCGACCCCCGCCACCATCAATGCGGTGATCGCCGCCGTATCTGCCCGTCTGGTCAGCGACAGCAGAATGTGTATGGGCTGGACTTGACCATCCCCCATCAGCCGGGCCTCCCCTGCGGCGCTGCTCAGGATCCTGCGGGCATCCTGAGAAAACCCTTGGGGCATGGGAAGCTGAGGACAACCGCTGCCGTACAGAACCGCCGCCACATCCCCGATCAATTCTCCGGTCAATCCCTTCTGGGCAAGCAGATTGGAAAGGCCGCCCCCCTCCGACGCCAGCGCCCAAAGCAAGTGAACGCTGCCCACAAAACTGTGTCCCATCGAACGGGCATGGGCGGCAGAGGCCAAGATCACATCCACGGCCTGTTGTGTGTAGCGCAAGCACCCACCTCCTAACTCACAAAATTCTCGACTGGAAAAAGCGAAAATATACGGTTGATTTTGAAAAAAGGAATTGCATTTTATAAAATCCATGATAGAATAGCTTTGAGCTACATCTGTTAGCGAAAAATCACATTTATGGGAGGAAAGATCATGGCTTACAAGATTACTGACGCTTGCGTCAAGTGCGGCAGCTGTGCCGATGCTTGCCCCGTTGAGGCAATCTCCGAGGGCGACGAGAAGTATGTCATCGACGCCGATGTTTGCGTCAGCTGCGGCTCCTGCGCCGATAGCTGCCCCACCGAGGCCATCGAGGAAGGCTAATCGCTTACCCACGAACCCAGTTAGCCTGTGCGCCCCAGCGGCACACAGGCTAATTTTCTTTCTTACCAAGGAGTGACCATGGAGATCCTGTCCCAACGATACCGCCTGTCTTTGTCTGACGGCGCATTTCCCCTGAGCACCGATTCCATGGCGCTGGCGGACTTCGTCCGTCTGCCCCGGAATGCTCAGGTATTGGATCTTGGTTCCGGCTGCGGCACATTGGGGCTGCTGCTGTGTGCCAAGGACGCCGGCTGTACCGTCACCGGTGTGGAACTGTCGGAATCCGACCACCGCACCGCTCTGGAGAATATCCGTGACAACGGTTTGCAGACCCGCCTATACAGCATATGCGCCGACCTGCGTTCCTTGCCCCCTTCGTTGCGCCCGGGTACTTTCCATTGCTGTGTTTCCAATCCCCCCTATTTCTCCGGCGGCGCCGCCAGCCGTGCTCACCCCACCGCCCGGCGGGATGACTGCTGCAAGACTGCCCAGTTATTTGCAGCCGCTGCTCAGTCCCTGCGCTTTGGCGGAGATTTCTTTCTGGTGCACAAGCCGGAGCGTCTGGCAGAACTGTGTTACGAAGCCGGTCGGTCCGGGCTTCAGCCCAAGCGACTGCGCCTGGTGCGTCACCGCCCCGGCGGTCCTGTCACTACCCTCCTGCTCCAATGCCGCAAAGGCGGCAAGGTGGGGATGGTATGGGAGGAAATGACTCTCCATGACGAAAATGGCGCCCCCACCGGCGATTACCGCCGGATCTACCACCTGTAAGGAGGTTTTCCCATGAGTGGAATGCTATATCTCGTCCCCACCCCCATCGGCAATCTGGGGGACATCTCCCCCCGATGCGAGCAGACTCTGCGTTCTGTTGACTTTATCGCAGCGGAGGATACCCGTGTCACCATCAAGCTGCTGAACCATCTGGGGATCAAAAAAAATCTAGTCAGCTACTATGAGCACAACAAGAACGCCAAAGGCACGGTGATCTTAGACCGCATCCTAGCCGGGGAGACCTGTGCTCTGGTGTCCGACGCCGGTTCCCCCGCCATCTCCGACCCCGGTGAAGATCTGGTTCGGATGTGTGCCGAGCACGATATCACCGTCACCGCTATCCCCGGTCCATGCGCCGTCATCACCGCTTTGAGCATCTCCGGTCTGCCCACCGGGCGATTCTGCTTTGAGGGTTTTCTGTCCACCTCCAAGAAGAGCCGTGCTGAGCATCTGAGCAGCTTGGTGCAGGAGACCCGAACCATGATCTTCTACGAAGCCCCCCACAAGCTGCTCAACACCCTGGAGGATCTGTCCGAAGTCTTTGGTGCAGACCGCAGGATCTCCCTGTGCCGGGAATTGACCAAACTCCACGAGGAAGTATTCAGAACCTCCCTGGGTTCTGCCATCGAACACTACCGCCAGTCCCCGCCCAAGGGGGAGTTCGTTCTGGTTGTCGACGGAGCGCAGCCTGTCGAAAAAGCCAGCGCTACGGCGCAGGATGCCGCAGTACGGGTCGCCCAGTTGATGCAGGACGGTCTGAGCCGCAAGGACGCCGTGAAGCAGACCGCCAAGGAGCTGGATCTGCCCAAGAACATGGTATATGATGCCGCCCTGTCTGAATAATTCTTCATGATAAAAACAGCCTCCGTATGATGTCCATACGGAGGCTGTTTTGCTGTTCATATCCTCATGGAGCCAATTCATCTGCGCTGCCCAATCTCTGGGCACAGACTCTGCACACATTTTTTCCCATATAATCCACAAAAATATCTGATGATCCACAGAAAATACACTTTGGCTCAAATTTCTCCAATACGATCCGGTCGTTGTCCACATAGATCTCCAGTTCGTCCCGCTCTACGATGCCGAATCCCCGGCGGATCTCCACCGGAAGAACGATGCGCCCCAGATCATCTACCCTGCGAACCAAACCTGTTGATTTCATGTTTTCTCCTCCCTTACTCGGTCTCCATCGATAGTATTTTAACAAATTGCACATCAGATGTCAAATCCTCTTTCTATCTTTGGGCATTTTTACCATCTATGTTCTATCACTTTCTCGTTGAGAATATGCTCCGTCCAAGGGGGGATCAGCCATGGTGCTCAGCAGGATATGGTGCGGATTTATGATCGTTTGTCTTTTCTTTGCCGTGGTCACCGGCACACCGGAAAAAGTGACCGCAGCGCTGATCGATGGAGCCGCCAACGGGATCCGGGTGACGATCTCCATCGCAGGCCCCCTGTGCCTGTGGGCGGGGATCGGCAATCTGATCCAGAAGGTAGGGATCGGCGGTTGGCTTGCCAAAAGGCTGGCCCCCGTCATGGGGCGGCTGTACCCATCGTCCTCGGCAGATCCCATCCTTGCCCAATCCCTCAGCGCCAACTTCTGCGCCAATTTACTGGGGCTGGGCAACGCCGCCACGCCAATGGGCATTCAAGCCGCCCGGCGTCTGGTGGATCCATCTGCGCCTCATATCGCCACCGACGAACTTTGCCGTCTTGTGGTGTGTAATACCGCATCGGTTCAGCTTCTGCCCACCACGGTGGCTGCCCTTCGGCAAAGCGCCGGGTGCGCAGCTCCCTTCGATCTGCTCCCCTGTGTCTGGGTGACCAGCTGCCTGTCGATATGTGCAGGACTGAGTGCGGCATGGCTGATGGAACGGTGGTGGAACCATGTATGAGTATCTGATCCCGGCTCTGCTGGCTGGAACTGCCCTATTGGCTCTGGTCAAAAAGGAACAGGCCTATGACCATCTGATTGTCGGCGCCGCAGAAGGACTGAAGATGCTGCGCTCCATTGCACCGTCTCTCGTGGTGCTGCTCAGCGCCATCTCAGCCCTGCGGGCCTGCGGCGCAATGGAGGCGGCGGCATCCTTCCTCAGCCCGGCGGCATCCATGCTGGGGATCCCGCCGGAGACTTTGCCCCTGGTGCTGATCCGCCCGTTGAGCGGCAGCGCCGCCTTGGCCATGGGCACGGAGTTGATGACCCATTACGGTGTGGATTCCCTGATCGGACGCACCGCCACCGTGATGCTGGGCTCGACAGAGACTACCTTCTATGTCATCAGCGTTTATTTCGGTGCCTGCGGAATCACAAAAACTCGGTATGCTCTCCCCGCCGCGTTGTGTGCCGATTTGGCAGGATTTGTGGCAGCATCGTGGAGCGTTCGGCTCTTCTATCCCTAAGGGGGAGCAAAAGGCAGAAAAAAGCCGCAGCAAAGCTGCGGCTTTTCCAAATCAATCCTCGTCGTCCTCGTCCAGAGAGAACTCCAGCGTCTCCCCACAGTTGGGGCAGACAATGGATCCGGCTTCCAGAGTTTCCTCATCGAAGTCGATCACATTGCCGCAGGCGCAGCGAACCTCGTAAATGGTGGTCTCTTCGTCACCAAAGTCGAAGCCCTCTTCCAGATCCTCATCCTCGTCATCTTCGTAGTCGAAGTCATCATCCTCGTCGTCATCGTCGTAATCATCATCTTCGTCCATGATGAAATCCTCGATGGCGTCCAGATCATCCTCGATCTCGTCCAGTTCATCGGAGATGGCAATGGTGGTCTCCTGCACATCAGACAGCGTCTTGGTCACATCGCCAAGAAGCTCCACGATGGCAGCGATCATCTTGCCCTCGTTGGAGTCGGTCTTCAACTCCATGCCTTCCATCAAACCCTTCAGATATGCGGACTTCTCAGAAAGTGTCATAGCAAACTCCTTTAATTATGCCTTAGAACGGCCCAGATACTCGCCGGTGCGGGTATCAATGCTGATCTTGTCTCCCTCGTTGATGAACAGGGGCACCTTGATCTCGGCACCGGTTTCCACAGTGGCGGGCTTGGTCACATTGGTGGCGGTGTTGCCTGCAAAACCGGGCTCGGTCTCGGTAACCACCAGATCCACGAAGTTGGGGGCCTCCACGCCGAAGACCTTACCCTTGTAGCTCATGATGGTGCAGACGTCGTTCTCCTTGACGAACTTGAAGGAATCGTCCAGAACGGATGCATCGATGGGCTCCAGCTCGTAGGTCTCGCCGTCCATGAAGTAGTACAGCTGACCATCGTTGTAGGAATACTCCATCTTCTTGCGCTCCACATAAGCAGTGGGGTACTTGGCAGAGGGGTTGAAGCTGGTCTCGGTCACGCCGCCGGTGATGACATTCTTCATCTTGACACGGACGAAAGCAGCACCCTTGCCGGGCTTAACATGCTGAAATTCTACGACCTGCATGACCTTGCCTTCCATTTCGAAGGTAACGCCATTTCTAAATTCGCTGGCAGAAATCATTGGTAAATCCTCCTAGTTTCTATCCCATACCGGGAATGTTCGATCGCATAGTAGCTCTGGTACATTTTAACCGATAATTCCCATTTTTTCAAGGGGGGAACGGGATTTTTTTACACCACGATCAAATTCTTGGGGCTGTGTGCCAGATCAATGCAGCCATCTTCCTTAAATACCACGCAATCTTCGATCCGCACACCGAATTTGCCGGGCAGATAGATGCCGGGTTCGGCAGACACCACAGCGTTCAGGGGAATGGGCTGATTATTGCGGGCGTTGCAGTTGGGAGCCTCGTGGATCTCCAGGCCCAAGCTGTGACCGTAGCCGTGACCGAAGTACTCGCCATAGCCTGCGTCGGTAATGACCTTGCGGGCTGCTGCATCGATCTCACAGCCGGGTACACCGGCCTTGGTGGCTGCAATACCGGCAAGCTGTGCCTGAAGCACGGTGTTGTACACCTTCTCCATCTCCTCGGTGACATGTCCCAGCGCAACAGTACGGGTCATGTCGGAGCAGTAACCCCGGTACAGCACACCGAAGTCCATGGTGATGAAGTCCCCGTCGCACAGCTTCCGATCCCCGGGCACACCGTGGGGCAGGCTGGTGTTGGGGCCGGACACTACGATGGGGTCGAAGCTCAAACCATCGGCGCCGTTCTTCAGCAGACCGTAGATCAGC
This sequence comes from uncultured Clostridia bacterium, assembly GCA_937890525.1. Lineage (GTDB taxonomy): Bacteria > Bacillota > Clostridia > Oscillospirales > Oscillospiraceae > Faecousia. Next base: position 23,668 of record CALADI010000008.1, read on the forward strand.
TCAGCGGTCAGTTCCTTCTCGGTCATCCCTGCCTTGATCTTGGGCAGAATCTCGGTGAAGGTCTTATCGGCAATGTCCTGTGCCTTCTGCATGATCTCGATTTCCCAGTCTTCCTTCACGCCGCGGAAACCGCTGATCTCGGCATTCATAGGCACAAGTTTTGCATTCAGATTCTTCTCAAATCTCAAGTACTCCGCCATGGTCATGTAGTTTTCCTCATAACCCAGTTCGGTGACGCCAAAATCAGCAATGGCAGCATTGATCAAAGCGTGGTAGCTGTGGTCGGCATTGGTCTCGATCACATCAAAGCCCTTGATGCCGTTCTGAGCGGACTCAATATAGCGGGAGTCGGTAAAATAGCGGCAGCCGCCCTTGGTGACGATGGCAATGCCCTCGGCAATGTCGAATTCCGCGCCGTAGTAGCGGCTGTACCGGCTGGTCAGCAGCAGGCCCTGCCCTTCGGACAGCAGGCTCAGGTATTTCTCAATGTTCTTCATGTAAGATTCCTCCTGTTTCTGGCAATGAAAATAAAGGGAAGCTCCGCTACATGGCGCAGCTTGAGCCAGATGGTATGGTTGTGGATGGCACGCACCAGAATGGCCCGGACACCGCAGCACCGTGCTCCCAATGTATCGGTGAAGATCTGATCCCCCGCAAGGGCGCACCGTTCCGGTTCTATCGCGAAGCGCTCCATACACGCCCGGATCCCTTTAGAAAAAGGCTTACGGGCGTGGGTGATGCAGTCAAGTCCGTACCGGGCACAAAAGATCTTGACCCGGTCATGCTTGCTGTTGGAAACCACACAAAGCTTCACCGGAGAATCCTGCATCCTTCTCAGCCACGCTGCCATCTCCGGCGTAGGTTCATCCGTGGTGTAAGGGACGATGGTATTGTCAAAATCCAGCATCAACAAATCCACTCCGGCATTCATCAGTTCCTCCGGGGTCAGATTGGTGACCGAATCCACGATGACCGTGGGCAATAACGAAAAGGGCATGGTGCTCCTCCATGGTGATATAATGTGTGGTATGGACTGCCATATGTTCCGCCCTCCTGCAAAGCAGGGTCAGGAAACGGCGGTAAGGCGTATCATCACGACCTTGGCAGTTATTATAGCACATTCTCCCCTGTTTGTCCACAGATGGCGCTTCCCTCTGCAAACGAAAAAGCCGCACGGATCTCTCCATGCGGCTTTTTGACTCGGGAACAGGACAAACGAAAGACCCCCTGCCAATGGCAGGGGGTCTGAAGAGCATCATCAAGAGGGATCTTAGTAATACTTTCTCTTGTTCTTACGGGCAGCTTCAGACTTCTGCTTACGCTTCAGGCTGGGGCTGACATAATGCTCGCGCTTCTTCACTTCTGCGATAACGCCCTCCTTGGCACAGCTACGCTTGAAACGGCGCAGAGCGCTCTCCAGAGTTTCGTTCTCCTTAACGCGAATCTCAGACATTGTTTTCCCTCCCTCCGACAGCATCCGGCTAAATCCAGGATGCATTCAGAACCATATCGGCTTGTCTATTGTATCTGATTATCCGGAAGTTGTCAAGAAATATTTTCGTTTTTTGTCAAAAATATTCCGATTACTTCACAATCAAATTGACCAGCTTATTCTTGACCACGATGGTCTTGACAATAGACCCTGTCTGCTTCTCCAAGAACCGGGCAACCTTGTCCTCCTGCTTAGCGGCTTCCACCACTGCAGCATCATCGGAATCGGCATCCACGGTGATGGTTCCACGGAGCTTGCCGTTGACCTGAACCGCCATGGTCACCTGAGCATCCACGCACTTTTCCTCGCTGTAAGCAGGCCATGCAGCCACGGAGCAAATGCCCTCGAAGCCCTTCTGCTCCCACAGTTCATCGCAGATATGGGGGGCAAAGGGAGACAGCAGAGAAAGGAAGGTCTTCAGCTCTGCCCGGTTGCAGTTCTTCTCGATCTGGTTCAGCAGAGTCATCAGCGCCGCAATGGCGGTGTTGGGCTTGAGGTTCTCAATATCGGCAGAGACCTTCTTGATGGTCTTGTGCATGGCGCTCATGTTGGTCTTGGAGTACTCCGTCTCCTGATCGGTCACACGCTGTGCCATGTTCCAAACCCGATCCAAGAACCGCTTGCAGCCCTTGACTGCTTCGTTGGACCAAGTGGCCACCTTCTCGAAGTCACCGATGAACATGATATACAGCCGCATGGTATCGGCGCCGTAGGTACGGATCACATCGTCAGGGTTGACTACATTGCCCAAACTCTTGGACATCTTCACCGAGGGACGGTACACATCGCTGCCGTACTTGGCCAGCGCCGCATCCTTCTCCTCCTGAGTCTTGTAATTCTCGATATAGTGGGGGTTCTGTCCCAGGATCATGCCGTGGCTGGTGCGCTTGGCATAGGGCTCCTTGGTGGGCACCACACCGATGTCATACAGGAACTTGTGCCAGAACCGGGAATACAGCAGGTGCAGCGTGGTATGCTCCATGCCGCCGTTGTACCAATCCACCTGACCCCAGTACTTCAGCGCCTCCGGGGATGCCAGTGCCTCGTCATTGTGGGGATCCATATACCGCAGGAAGTACCAAGAAGAACCTGCCCACTGGGGCATGGTGTCGGTCTCCCGCTTGGCATCTGCGCCGCACTTGGGGCACTTGCAGTTGACCCAGTCGGTCATGGCCGCCAAGGGGCTTTCGCCGTCATCGGTGGGCTCATAGCACTCCACATCCGGCAGCAGCAGCGGAAGCTGGGACTCATCCATAGCCACCTCACCGCAATGGGGGCAATGAATGATGGGGATAGGCTCGCCCCAGTAGCGCTGACGGGAGAACACCCAGTCCCGGAGCTTGAAGTTGGTCTTTGCTTCACCGATGCCCTGCTGGGTGAGCCAGTCGATCATCGCAGGGATGGCATCTTTCACCGTCATCCCATTGAGGAACCCGGAATTCACCATGATCCCGGTGTCATCCTTCAGCGTGAAGGCAGCTTCCTGCACATTGCCGCCGGCAACCACCTCCACAATATCGCAGCCAAAGGCCTTGGCAAAGGCCCAGTCCCGATCGTCATGGGCAGGCACCGCCATGATGGCGCCGGTGCCATAGGTGGAGAGCACATAGTCGGAGATGAAGATGGGGATCTCCTTGCCGTTGGCGGGGTTGATGCCCTTCACGCCCTCCAGCTTCACGCCGGTCTTTTCCTTGTTCAGCTCGGTGCGCTCCAGATCGGACTTGGCAGCGGCAGCCGCCTGATAAGCCCGGACTGCGTCGGCATTGCCCAGCTTGTCCATCCACTTCGCCACCAGAGCGTGCTCCGGGGACAGCACCATATAGGTTGCGCCGAACAGAGTGTCCGGCCGGGTGGTGTAGACCAGGATCTCATCGCCCAAGGTGGAGCGGAACTTGACCTCAGCGCCATGGCTGCGGCCGATCCAGTTGGTCTGCTGTGCCTTGACCCGGTCCACAAAATCCAGACCCTCCAGATCGTCGATCAGTCGGTCTGCGTACTTGGTGATCCGCAGCATCCACTGGCTCTTCTCCTTGCGAACCACGGCAGAGCCGCAGCGCTCGCACACGCCCTCAACCACTTCCTCGTTGGCAAGGACACACTTACAGCTTGTGCACCAGTTCACCGGCATCTTTGCCTTGTAGGCAAGACCATTCTTGTAAAGCTGCAGGAAGATCCACTGGGTCCACTTGAAATACTTGGGGTCGGTGGTGTTGATCTCCCGATCCCAGTCAAAGCTGTAACCCAGCGCCTTGAGCTGGCGGCGGAAATTGCGGATGTTGTTCTCCGTCACCACTCTGGGGTGGATATGGTTCTTGATGGCATAGTTCTCGGTGGGCAGACCGAAGGCGTCGTAACCCATGGGGAACAGGACATTCATCCCCTCCATCCGCTTTTTCCGGGCAATGATGTCCATGGCGGTATAGGGACGGGGGTGACCCACATGCAGTCCTGCACCGCTGGGATAGGGGAACTCTACCAAGCCGTAGAATTTGGGCTTATCGCCGCCGTTCTCTGCGGCGTACAGGTTCTTCTCCTCCCAGACATTCTGCCACTTCGCTTCGATCGCAGAAAAATCATAGTTCATTCTTCAACACACCTCTCTGAAATATGATGGCTCACTCCCGGGTGATGATATCATCGATGTTGACGAATTCCGCATCCGCCCAGAGCCGCTCCAAGCCGTAGAAGGCTCTTGCTTCCTCTGTAAACACATGGACAACGATGGAGCCGAAGTCCAGCAGCTCCCAAGAGTTGCCCCGGTGTCCCTCTCTGCCCAGCATGGGCTCGCCAAGCTGCTCCAAGGTATACTCTGCATAATCGCACAGAGTCTTGACATGGGTGCTGGAAGTACCGGTGCAGATCAGAAAATAATCCGCCAGACTGCTGACCTGATCGATCTTCAGCAGTTGGATGTTCATGCCCTTCTTGCTGTCCAGAGCCTTGGTCACCTCATAGGCGACTTCTTTAGCAGTTAACATAATATCTATCCTTTCATAGCCCTTCCGGCTGCAATGTGATTGATTCGTCCTCAAGCCTTACGCCCTGTTCCCGCAGGTATCGGGCTGCATCGATGGAATTCTGGGAGATCTGGCGCTTCTGCTCCCGAAGCTGGGAAAGCGTCATCTCCAGCCCCATCAGCATTCCCTCATCCAAGCTCCTGTGTGCCGCAGCACGGAGCCGGTCCACCCCGGGGAAATTGCGGTTGACCTCGATATAATCCGCCAGATACAGGATCTTCTCCAGACGGCTCATAGCCGGTCTACCGGTGGTGTGGTAGCGGATGGCGGTGACCACCGCTTGATTCTCCCCAAAGACCTGCTCTGCCACCAGACTGCCGGTGAGCGCATGAAGCGTCTTGGGATTTTCTTGGGAAAATTTACTTAGCAATATATCATACTCGCTGCACAATGTCAATTGAAGGGGACCGTCCAGCGCCTTGGTGATGTCATGGAGCAGCCCGGCACGAGCGGCATCCACCTCATTTTCCCCATACTGGCGGGCCAGCTCCACCGCAGCGTCCCGGCAGCCCAGTACATGGGCCACCCGGTTTTCCTTCAGAAGCTTGACCACCGTTTCCTCCAAGGCGTCCATGGGCAGATTTTTGTAGTCCCTGCCGGTATCGTACAGTCCCTGCGCCCGGATATAATCACCCACGCCCGGGCACAGGTACGGGTCGGCGCAGCCAAAGATCAGCATACGGCGCAGATCCGTGGAAGATATGGCGGTCACGGGGTTGCAGATGCGAACCACCCGGATCCCCATTTCCTCCAGACGCTCCTGCTGCCGGCACACCGCCTCCTGCTCCCCCCGCTCACCACGGTAGAATACCGCCAGCGTCACCTGATCGCTGATGGTGCGGTATTCGTGCCAAGTAAGAAAATTCAGGAACATATCCGTGCCCATCAGCAGAAACAGTTCCCCTTCCGGGTAGATCTTTCTGATCTGGGTCACCGTGTCTGAGGTGTAGCTTTTCCCATCCCGCTGTAATTCCAGATCCAAAATCTCCGTCTTTTCCAGCCCCTTGGCAGACATCCGCAGCATGTCCATGCGCTGCTGCGCTGTGGCTGCATCCTCCGGCATTTGCTTATGGGGCGCTATATTATTGGGGATCAGCAGCAAACGATCTAGTTTCAGCGCTTCAATGGCATGGGCAGCCGCCCGCATATGTCCCACATGAGGCGGATTGTAGGTACCGCCGTAAATACCGATCCGTTCCATATTCCGTTCCCCTTTCCGATGAAATCAGTTCTCCCGAAGTGTCCGTTCCTTCTCCCGCTCGATGGCGCGATCGATGGCCTGCTGACGGAAGTACTCATTTCTGCGCTCCCGCTCGGCCTTGGCAGTCATCCGGCGGGCCTTGGCGCCCTTACGCACCGGGTTGGACTTGGCCACGCTGACGCTCTTATTCTTTGCCCGGCCCACCTGATTGCGCTGTGCCTGTAACTTCTGGCTCAGCCGGTAGATCACGAATTTGCTGCCTACCACGCTGACGCCATCGGCGCCGGTGGCTTCACAGATGGCATCGCTGACCTCTCTGGGAGAGAGCATAGCCGTTTCCAACACCTTGCCCTTCACCAGTTCCCGGTTTTCCAGTTGGATCTCCACATCCGCGATCAGCGCATCGCTGATGCCGCCCTTGCCCACGATCAGGGTCGTCTCTATTCCATTGGCCTGCGCCCGCAGGGCAGCCCGCTCTTTACTTGTCAGCATAGTCAAACTCCTTTAGTTTTTGATACAGCAGATCCAGCGCCCTTGCCCGGTGGGAGACCTTGTTCTTCTCCTCCGGGGCAAGTTGGGCGAATCCGCAATTCTTGGGGGGATAATAGAAGATGGGATCATAGCCGAAGCCGTTCTCCCCCACCGGCTCCCGCAGCAGCATACCGTGTACCTCTCCTCTGGCCTGCACCTGCCGTCCGTCGGGCATCACCAAGGTGATGACGCAGACGAACTGCGCCTGACGCTGATCATCCGGCACATCCTCGGTGTTCTTCAGCAGCAGCATCATCCGACCGTGATCGTCCAGACTCTCGTCGAAGCCGTACCGGGCAGAGTAGATCCCCGGCGCACCATTGAGGGCATCCACCGCAATGCCGGAGGCATCCGCCAGAGCGGGCATCCCGCTGGCACGCATGACTGCGTCCGCCTTCAGGAAGGAATTCTCCTCAAAAGTGGTGCCGGTCTCCTCCACATCCACATCAATGCCCAATTCCGACTGGAGCACCAATTCGATCCCCAGCTTTTCCAAAATGGCGCTGATCTCCACCAGCTTGTGCTGGTTTTTGCTTGCCAAAACGACTTTCATTTCATTCACCCTCCTGAAGCAGCGCATCCACAAAGGGACGGGGCTGGAATACCATCAGATCGTCCGCCTGTTCTCCCACGCCGATGAATTTCACCGGGATCTGGAGACTGTCCGCCACAGCGATGACGATGCCGCCCTTGGCCGTGCCGTCCAGCTTGGTCAGCGCAATGGCGGTAACACCGGCGATCTCCTTAAACTGCTTGGCTTGGATCAATCCGTTCTGACCGGTGGTGCCGTCCAGCACCAGCAGGACTTCCTTGCTGGCTTCGGGCAGCTCCCGGTCGATGATCCGGCTGATCTTGTTCAGCTCGTTCATCAGATTTGCCTTGTTGTGCAGCCGTCCTGCCGTATCGCAGATGATCACATCCACATCTCTTGCCTTGGCTGCCCGGATGCCGTCAAACACCACGGAAGCAGGGTCGGCACCCTCGTTCTGGCGGACGATGCCGCAGCCGGCTCTGTCTGCCCAAATCTCCAACTGGTCTGCGGCAGCCGCCCGGAAGGTATCCCCCGCCACCAGCAGAACTTTCTTTCCCTGCCGGGTGAGCTGGGTGGCGATCTTGCCGATGGTGGTGGTCTTGCCCACGCCGTTGACGCCGATGACCAGGATCACCGCTGGCTTGGTGCTGATATCCAGATCCATCTGCCCCACGCTGAGCATCTCCACCAGAATGTCCTTCAATGCCTGACGGGCATCCTCGGTGGTCTTGAGATGATTGGCACGGACCGCCTTGCGCAGTTCCTGCACCGCCTTGCCCGCCGTCTCCACGCCCAGATCCGCAAGGATCAAGCACTCCTCCAATTCATCGTAGAAGTCGTCGTCGATCTCCGAAAAGCCAGAAAAGACGCTGTCCAGCGTGGTGGACATTGCCTTTCTCGTCTTTGCCAGTCCCTCTTTGATCTTATCAAAAAAGCCCATATCGATCCTCCTGTTATTCTGTTATTCCCAGATATTCTTCCATTTGATTCAGATCCAGCCGCAGCAGCTTGGACACACCCTGCTCCTGCATGGTCACACCGTACAGCACATCCGCCAGTTCCATCGTACCCCGTCGGTGGGTGATGACGATGAACTGGGTCTTTTGGCTGAGATTGTGCAGATAGCTGGCAAACCGCTCTACATTTCGGTCATCCAGCGCCGCATCGATCTCATCCAGCAGACAGAATGGCGTGGGGCGCACCTTCAAAATAGCGAAATACAGGGCAATCGCTACGAAAGCCTTCTCTCCGCCGGACAGCAGCGTGATGGTCTTGACCTGCTTTCCCGGCGGCTGCACTCGGATCTCGATGCCGCAGGCCAGCGGTTCCTGAGGGTCCTCAAGGATCAGCTGTCCCTTTCCTCCGCCGAACATTTCTTCAAATGTTTGGCCGAAATAGGTGTTGATCTTGGCGAATTCCTCCACAAATATGGTGGTCATCTCTTGGGTGATGTCCCGGATGATCCCTTCCAGTTCCTTTTTCGAGGTCAGCACATCGTCCCTCTGCTCCGCCAGATAGGTATAGCGCTCGTTGACCCGGGCGTATTCCTCGATGGCACCCAAATTGGGCGTGCCCAAAGCGGAGATCTTTCGTTTCAGTTCGCTGATGCGCCGGTTGCCGGAAGCCACAGAATCGATCTGCCCCCGCTTTTCCGGAGCCGTACTGGGGGTCAGTTCATAATTGTCCCACAGCTTGTCGATGATCTGCCGCTCTTCCATGGCGGTGGTCATCTTTTTCTGTTCCAACAGCGCACAGGAACGCTCCATGTTCAGGATGTCCTTGCTCTTCTCCTGGGCCATCCGCTCTGAGCGAGTCTTGGTCGCTTCGGTCTCTGCCCGGTCGGTGGCGGCCTGCTGAAGCGTCTGCCGGCTCTGCCGGATCTGCTCCTGTGCCTCCTCCCGGCGCTGATCCAATTCCCGGATCTGCTCCTGAAGGCGCTGGTTATCCGTATCCATGGTCTCTATCACAGACAGCTTCTGCATCCGGTCCCCTTCCAGCGCCGTCTGAAGCTGGGTCAGATCTTCCACATGTCTCAGCGCCGTGTCACGCTCCGCCGCCATGGCTGCGATCCGGGTCTTTATGGCAGTGGTCTGCTCCGTCAATTCCCCGGTGGTCTGGGAGATCTCAGTCTCCTGTCCCTCCAATTCCAAAATCGACTGCTCCGTCTGGGCAAGCTGCTGGGCGTAGACCTGCAGCTTTGCCTGCTGAGAAGCCAAGCGCTCCCGGTCTGCTTGGAAGCGATCCCGCAGCACCGTTTCTTCCCGGCGGGCTGTATCATCGGCTTCTTCAATGGCACGCAGGAAGATCTCATGCTGCTTTTCCTGTCCTTGAAGCCGAAGCACCTGATCCTCCGCTTCCCGCAGCTGATCTCTTGCCGCGGTAAGCTGGAATTCCACCTCGTCAGCACCTCGCTGGGCTTCCCGAAGCTCCTGCTCGCACTTGGTCTTTTGTTCTGTCAGCACTTGCTCCTGCCGGTTCAGCTTTTCCAGTTCGTTGGCTCTGGACAACAGACCCGACTCCCGGTTCACGCTGCCGCCGGTCATGGAGCCGCCGGGGTTCATGACTTGACCATCCATGGTCACGATCTTGAAGCGGCTGCGGTACTGCTTCGCCATGGCAATGGCATCGTCGATATGCTCGGCGATCACCGTCCTGCCCAATAGATTGTCCACAATGGGACGGTATTGGCTCTGGCAGGTCACCAGATCGGACGCAATGCCCACAAAACCACGGCACTTGTCAAGCCCCTGCTCCTGAAGGGTCCTGCCCTGAATGCCGCTCATAGGCAGGAATGTGGCACGACCGCCGCCGGTGCGCTTGAGGAAGTTGATGGCTGCCTTGCCGTCAGCTTCTGTCTCCACCACGATCTGCTGCATAGCGCCCCCGAGGGCGATCTCCATGGCTACCGTATATGCATCATCGGTTCGGATCAGCCGGGAAACCGGCCCGTGGATCCGATGCAGCGAGCCGCGCTGGGCTTCCTGCATCACCATCCGAACAGACTTCTGATAATTCTCATAATCCCGCTCCATGGCCCGGAACACCTTCAGCTTCGCTTGAATCGAATCAAGCTGTGCCGTCATGGTGCGGACCTGCGCGGTCAGTTCATCCCGGCGCTTCAGCCGGGTATTCTGGCGAAGCTGGTAGCCGGAGATGGTGTTGCGGGCGGCATTTGCTTCTTCCTGCGCCGAACGCAGTGCCTTCCGGCAATCCTCCAGATCCTGCGCCGCCTGCTTCTGCCGGTCATTTCCGCAGCGCAGATCCTCTGCCAGTTCCCGGAGCCGCTCATCGGAGGTGCGCATACTCTCCTCCAGTCCCCGGGCATCCGCTTCCCGTCCGGCGATCTCCGCCGTCAGGGCAGTCTGGCGTCCTCTCAGTTCCAAAAACTGTTTGGTTCTGCCCTGTGCATTGGCGGTGATCCCCGCCAGACGCTCAGACAGCGCCGCCAATTCCTGCTTGCCCTGTTCCATCTGTTCATCGATCTGATCGATCCGCTGACGGGACTGCTGGATCTGACTGCGGATGCCGCCGCTGCGGTCCTCCTGCCCGGCCAGTTCCTGCCGGATCCGCGCCACATTGGCGCGGTTGTTCTCCACATTGCCCTGCAAGACGGCGATCTGCCCCTCAAGCTGCTGTGCCGTGGCTTCCAGCATGTTGCTCTGAACCCGGGCATCATCAAGCTGGGCATCCTTCCGGTGAAGATCCTCGCTCAGTTCCTCTGCCTTGCGGTACAGGGCATCCAGATCGTCATGGGCCTGCTGCAGCACAAAGGAAGCGCTGGCGTGATCTTCCTCCGCCTTTTTCGCCGCAGCGGACAGCCGATCCAGCGTGTCCAGCCAGACCGCTACCTCAACACCCTGCAATTCATCCCGAAGCTGCAAATACTTCTTTGCTTTCTCTGACTGCACCCGCAGAGGTTCCAGCTGCAGCTCCAGCTCAGAGACCTTGTCCCCGATGCGCAGCAGGTTGTCCTCTGTATGCGCCAGCTTTCGCTCGGTCTCTTCCTTGCGGTGGCGGTATTTGGAGATCCCCGCCGCCTCTTCAAAGATCTCACGGCGGTCTCCGCTCTTCAGCGACAGGATCTCGTCGATCCTGCCCTGACCGATGTTGGAATAACCCTCTCTGCCCAAGCCCGTATCCATGAACAGCTCGTGGATATCCTTCAGCCGGGCAGACTGGCGGTTGATATAGAATTCCGAATCCCCGGAGCGGTAATAGCGCCGGGTGACCATCACCTCGTCAGCGTCGTAGGCCAGCGAGCGATCCGTATTGTCCAGCGTCAGCGTGGCTTCGGCAAAGCCCACCGCGCTGCGCTTCTGGGTACCGCCGAAAATCACATCTTCCATTTTGGCGCCCCGGAGGGTCTTGGTACTCTGCTCGCCCATCACCCAGAGGATGGCGTCAGATATATTCGATTTACCGGAGCCGTTGGGTCCGACAATGGCGGTGATATCATCGCCGAAGCGGATCAGCGTCTTATCCGGGAAGGACTTAAAGCCCTGAACCTCCAATGATCTTAAGTACACGGCATAACCTCAAATAACTTTATTGAATTGTTTTATTTTACCAACAAATCGCCGGAATTGCAAGAATTTCTTTCCAAAATTCAGAAAAAGCACCGTCCCAATGGGACGATGCTTCTTGTTGACGGATCATTCCGTGAATAATTTCTCCAAAGCGGCATGGGCGGCATCCTGCTCGGCACGCTTCTTGCTGGTGCCCACGCCGCTGCCCACACACACACCGTTCAGGTGTACCTCCACGCAGAACTGCTTCTCGTGATCCGGGCCAGTCTCCCCGGTGAGGTGGTAGCTCAGGGTCTGGTTCTTTTTCTGCTGTACCCGCTCCTGCAATGCCGTCTTATAGTCCGCATTGTGGTACTTCACCACGGGAATATCGCTGAGGACAAAACGCTTGACAAATCCCAGCGCCGCCTCATAGCCGCCGTCCAGATAGCAGGCGGCGATCACCGACTCCACCGCATCGGCAAGGATCGAATTGCGGCTGCGTCCGCCGCCCTGCTCCTCACCGTGGCCCAGCATCAGGTGCTTGCCCAAGTGGATCTGATTTGCAATCACCGCAAGGCTCTGCTCGCAGACCATATCCGCCCGCATCCTGGTCAGTTCCCCCTCGGGACGATCCGGGAAATTCCGATAAAGATGATCTGCCACCATCATGCCCAAGATAGAATCCCCCAGAAACTCCAGCCGCTCATTGCTGCGCAGGCTGTTGTGCCAATGCTCATTGGCGTAGGAGGAGTGGGTCAGGGCATTCTCCAGAAGGCTCTTATCCCGGAACTGATAGCCCACGGCATTTTCCAATTCACGCATCATGACTTTCGCTCTCCTTGACTGCCGCCGTCTGCTTGAGCATCTGCTCCAGCTCCGGGGCAAAATCATGCTCCACGGCGGCTACCGCCTGACCAACCGCATTGAAAAATGCCAGCCGATCCGACGAACCGTGGGCCTTGATCACCGGCTTGCGGATACCAAGAAACTGAGTGCCTCCGATCTGCCGGTAGTCCAGCAGGTTCATCATGTCACGCAGTCCCTTCTTGCACAGCACCGCACCCAGCATGGAAAACGCATTGGCCTTGAACATCCGCTTCACCATGGAGCCCATGAACATACCTGTGCCCTCGATGGCCTTCAGCAGCACATTGCCGGAGAATCCGTCGCAGACCACCACATCCACAGCCCCCAAGGGTACATCTCTTGCCTCCACATTGCCTACAAAGTGGATCGCGCCCTGATCCCCCGCCTGCTTCAGCAGTTGGTATGCCGCAAGCTGCAAGGGCGTGCCCTTAGAATCCTCTGCGCCAATGTTCAGCAGACCCACCTTGGGCTGAGGCACGCCGAGCACCTGCTTGGCATACAGCGAGCCCACCAGCGCAAACTGCATGAGAAATTCCGGGGTGCACTCGGCATTGGCGCCGCAGTCCACAATGATGGTCTTGCCCCCGGCTTTGTTGGGGATGGCAGGCGCCATCGCCGCCCGGCGGATCCCCTTGACCCGCTTGACCACCAGTGTGGCCGCCGTCAACAGCGCACCGGTAGATCCGGCAGAGACGAAAGCATCACCCTGACCGTCTGCCAGCGCCTTCAGACCCACCACCATGGACGAGCCCTTTCTCTTGTGCAGCACCGTGGCGGGATCGTCGTGCATATCCACCACATCGTCGGCATTGGCCACCTCCACACCGGCGGGAAGATCCTGATAGCCGTGCTTCTTCAGCACCTCCAGGATCTGCTCCCCGTGACCCACCAGAGTCACTTGGGTGTTGAACGCCTTCACCGCATCCAGCGCACCTAAGACCGCCGCTTCGGGGGCATGGTCGCCGCCCATTGCGTCAAGTATAATCTTCATATCACACCTCTTTCTGTCTCAAATCCCCTGTTTCACCAGTTCGTCAATGATCTCCAAGCTCCGCTGAGAGATGGCAAGATTCTTCTCTGCCTTCTTGCGGATCCGCTTCTCCAACGGGGCAATGATGCTGAAGTTCACATTCATGGGCTGGAAATCCGTGATCCGTTCATCGCTGATATACAGCCCCAGCGCACCGACGGCCGTCTCTTTGGGGAAGCACACCGGCTCCTTGCTCTGCACCTTTGCGGCCATAGCCACCGCCGCAAGGAACCCGGAAGCAGCAGATTCCACATAGCCCTCTACCCCGGTCATCTGCCCGGCAAAAGCCACCAAGGGGTTTCGCCGGTCGGCATAGAACCGATCCAGCAGCTTGGGCGAGCAAAGGAAGGTATTGCGGTGCATCACGCCATAGCGGACATACTCGGCATTGTGAAGGGCGGGGATCATAGAGAACACCCGCTTCTGCTCCCCGAATTTCAAATGGGTCTGGAAGCCCACCAGATTGTAGACACTCTTGGCCGCATTGTCCTGACGAAGCTGAACCACCGCATAGGGCTCCTTCCCCGTCTTGGGATCCACCAGCCCCACCGGCTTCAGCGGGCCATAGCGCAGGGTATCAAAGCCACGGCGTGCCATGACCTCCACCGGCATACAGCCTTCAAACACATTCTTATCCTCAAAGCCGTGGACCTCCGCTTCCTCGGCGGTGGTCAGCTCCCGGATGAATGCTTCATATTCCTCTTTGTTCATGGCGCAGTTGACATAATCTGCGTTCCCTCTGTCATACCGGGACTGCCACCACGCAAGCTCCATGTCCACGCTCTCTGCCGTGACCAGAGGTGCCGCCGCATCGAAAAAGTGCAGATACTCGGTCTGTCCGAAGTATTCGGCAATGGCATCGCTCATGGCGTCGCTGGTCAGCGGCCCGGTTGCCACGATCACAGGACCTTCGGGGATGCGGGTCATCTCCTCATGGCGCACCGTCACATTGGGGTGGCTGCTCAGTTCCCGGGTCACCATGGCAGAAAAGCCCTGACGATCCACCGCCAGCGCACCGCCGGCCTCCACCCGGGTCGCCTCGGCGCACCGCAGGATCAGACTGTCCATCCGGCGCAGTTCTTCTTTCAGCAGTCCCACCGCATTTTCCAACCGGTCTCCCCGCAGGGAATTGGAACAGACCAGCTCAGCAAAATCTGCCGTGTGATGGGCTGGCGTCGTGCGCTCCGGGCGCATCTCGATCAGATCCACCGAGATCCCCCGCTGGGCAAGCTGCCACGCTGCTTCGGATCCGGCCAGACCGGCGCCGATTACCGTCACCTTATTCATGCGTCAGTCTCCTTTTTTGTGGATTTTGCGGCAGCGGTTTTCTTCTTGGATGCAGGCTTCTTTGCCGCCGTCTTTTTCTTTGCACCGGTTTTCTTGGTGGTCTTTTTCTCTTCCTGCTCCGCAGGGATCTCCTCCACCACCGCAGTCTCCGGGTCGCCGTGCTCCGTGGTCACCTTCCGGCGGTAGCCGCGCTGATCCTCCGGCAGGAAATTCTTGCAATTCTCGTTGATGCAGAAGGGCTTCATCCTTCCCTTGCCGGATTTCTTGAACAGGGTCTGACCGCACTCCGGGCAGTCCTCTGCCGTGGGCACATCCCAACTCATGAAACCGCACTCCGCACCACGCTCGCAGGCATAGTAGGCAAAGCCCCGCTTGGACTTGCGCTTGAGCATGCCGCTGCCGCACTTGGGGCACCGGCCCGGCATTTTCTCCACAATGGGCTTGGTGAACCGACAGTCCGGGAAACCGGGGCAGGCCAAGAACCGCCCGAACCGACCGCTCTTGATGACCAGATTCCTGCCGCACAGTTCGCAGATCTCGTCGGTCTCCTCCTCGGGAACCTTCAAGCGCACGCCTTCCAGCGCCGCTTCGGCATCCTCCATCTCCTTGTGGAACTGGGCATAGAAATCGGCAAGGAGCTGCTTCCAGTCCTGCTTGCCCTCCTCCACCTCATCCAACTGGCGCTCCATGTTGGCGGTGAATTCCACATCGATCACATCGTTGAACCGCTCCATCATCAGCCCGGTGACCACCTCGCCCAAGGGGGTGGGTTCCAGACGCTTTTCCTTCTTCACCACATATTCCCGATCAAGAATGGTGGACACGATGGAAGCATAGGTAGAGGGGCGTCCCACACCCTTTTCCTCCATGGCCTTGACCAATGATGCTTCGGTATACCGGGCAGGAGGCTGGGTGAAGTGCTGCTCCTTCTTCTTGTCTGTGGCTTCCGCCCGATCTCCCTGTACCAGGTCCGGCAGCGGAGAACCCACTGCTTCGCTCTCCTCGTCCTTGCCCTCCTCGTACACGGCGATAAATCCGGCAAAACGAAGGCTCTGGTGGCTGGAGCGGAAGGTATGCCCGCCGCACTCGGTATCGATGGACACGGTGTCATACACCGCATTTGCCATCTGGCTGGCAAGGAATCTGCTCCAAATCAGCTTATACAGCTTGTACTGCTCCTTGGTCAGAGATCCTTGGATCTTCTCCGGATCCAGCTCCACATGGGTAGGGCGGATGGCTTCGTGGGCGTCCTGTGCATTGGACTTGGTCTTAAAGGTGTGGAAGGATCCATAATAGTAATCCTGTCCGTAACGAACCTTGATAAAATCCCGGGCAGCGGCCATGGCTTCGTCGGAAAGCCGCAGCGAGTCGGTACGCATATAGGTGATCAGACCCAGCGTGCCCTCGCCCTCAACATCTACGCCTTCATAGAGCTGCTGGGCAATGGCCATGGTGCGCTTGGGGGTCATATTCAGCTTCCGGGATGCCTCCTGCTGTAGGGTAGAGGTGGTAAAGGGAGGCGCTGCGGTACGCTTCTTCTCCGCCTTACGCACCCCGGTGACGGTAAACTCCTTCCCATCGATGTCCGAAAGGACTGCGTCTACCTGCTGCTCATTTTCCAGTTCCTGCTTCTTGGGGCTTCCATAATACTTGGCTGCAAAGCTGCCGGGCTTACCAAGGCGGTTCAGCTTAACTTCCAGCGACCAGTATTCCTTGGGCACAAAGGCCCGGATCTCATTTTCCCGATCCACCACAAGGCGGGTAGCAACACTCTGGACTCTGCCGGCGCTGAGACCCCGGCGGATCTTCTTCCACAGCAGCGGGGAAAGCTGATAGCCCACGATCCGATCCAGCACCCGTCTTGCCTGCTGGGCATCCACCAGATCCATATCGATCTCCCGGGGATGGGCCACTGCCTCCTGCACCACCCGCTGGGTGATCTCATTAAAGGTGACACGATGCGCCTTTTCCTCCGGCAGCTTCAGCAGTTCCTTCAGATGCCAAGAGATGGCTTCTCCCTCACGGTCCGGGTCAGTTGCAAGGTAGACCGTGTCTACCTGCTTGGCCGAATCCTTCAGATCGGAAATGATGCTTTCTTTTCCCTTCACCGGGATATATCTGGGTTCAAAAGTCTCCAGATCCACACCCATGACGCTTTTGGGCAGATCCCGTAGGTGTCCCATGCTCGCCTTGACGATATAGTCAGGCCCCAGATATTTGCCGATGGTCTTCGCCTTGGACGGAGACTCAACGATTACCAGATTGCTTGCTTTAGCCATGGATTTCCTCCAATATTTATCAGTTTTCCCCGGACAGTTCCACAAATCTTCCGGGAAGGCGGCGCACGATCCCCTTTACCTCCAATAAAGTCAGGCTCGCAAGGATCGCCCCCGCCGGCAGATCCGATCCGTCGATCAGATCATCTACCAGCATTCTGCCCCGGCTGAGCTGCTCTACGATGGATCTTTCATCCGGGGTCAAGGATTTTTCTCTCTGTATTAGGTCAATATACGGCTCTTGCGCCGGATTGTCAATGTCTTTTTGGGGAATTGGCGGGTTTTCTTCTTTGGCGCGTTTGGGTCTGCGGGGTTTCTGCGCCACTTTCGCCGTCGGTTTTTCCCGTCTTTCATGGGCAGCCTTCACCTCGTCCGGGTAGACTTGCAGCATTGCTCCCTCCCCCGCCGGATGCAGCTTCTCCGGGAACAAATATCGATATTCCCCCACCACATCCCATCCGCAGGATACTGCGATGGCACCGTCCCGAAGCAGCCCGTTGCTGCCTGCTCCGGTGTCCACATCGATGTTGGAGGGCACGACGAACACATCTCTGCCCTGATCGGCGGCATGGCGGGCGGTGATCAGAGCGCCGCTGCCCTTGGGCGCTTCCACTACCAGCACACCACAGCTCAGTCCGCTGATGATCCGGTTGCGTCTGGGGAAATGATAGCCCACCGGCGGCGTCCCCGGAGGATACTCCGTCAAGATGCAGCCGTAGCGCTCCAGGTCCGCATACAGTCCTCTGCCGGACGCAGGATACACCACATCCGCACCGCAGCCCAGCACCCCCACCACGCAGGCACCTGCCGTCAGTGCCCCGGACATGGCCATGGAGTCGATGCCGAATGCCGCCCCGGAGACCACTGATCCGCCGCAGGCGCCGATCTGGTAGCCCAGCCGCTTGGCGATGCCCAAGCCGTAGGCCGATGCCTTTCTGGTGCCCACCACACCGATCAGCGCCTCCCGGTCAAAATCCGGCAGATTTCCCTTGTAATAAAGCACCAGAGGTGGATCCGGTATATTTTTCAGCCGCTCAGGATAGGCCGCATCCTGCCATGTGAGAAGACGGATGTTCTTCTCAAGGCAGCGATCCAGAATTTCCTGCGCGCCTGAAAGATCTTTATTGCTCAGGCTTTGCATTCCCTCTTCGGTCAGACCCTCGGTCTGTTCCAGTTCGCCCCGGGCGGCAAAGTAGATCCGCTCCGGGTCTGAAAACCGGGAAAGAAGCGTCATTTTCACATAGTCCGACACACAGCCGCATTGCGCCAGCCAGACCCAATGGATCAGCATATCTCTCTACCCCCCGTTGTGTCTAGTCCGGGCGTGCCATTCGCATCTGCCACATCACAATGGTAGAAGCCACCGCCGCGTTCAGCGATTCGCAATGGGGATTCATGGGGATGATCAGCTCCCGATCCGCACGATCCAAGATCTGGCGACGGACTCCTCTGCCCTCGCTGCCGATGACCACCGCCATCTCCTCCACCGAAGCACTGCGGATATCCTCCGCCCGAGGTGACAGGGCTGTGACCCCGATTGGGATCCCGCTCTGAGTGCAGGCATCACATACCTGCTCCCATGTGCTGACCGTCACCGGCACACGGAACACGGCGCCCATGCTGGCACGGACGGTCTTCCAGTTGTAGGGATCTGCGCAGCCTTCCAACAGCACCACCGGCACATCCATGGCATCCGCGGTACGCAGGATCGTGCCCACATTTCCCGGATCTTGGATCCCATCCAGCAGCAGCATCCCCCGCTGGGACACAAAAGACTCCGGCCGGGGCATCCGGCACACAAACAGCGCCCCCTGAGGAGACTCCATGGGAGAAACCGATGCCATCACATCCTCCGGGACACGAACCAACCGCACATGGTCGGGCAGCATATCCACTTGGACGCCGTCGGTGAGCACCACCGTCTCCAGTTCCGGGCAAAACCGCACCGCTTCTTCCAGCAGCTTGGTTCCATCCGCCACAAAGCGCCCCTCCCGATACCGGGCAGACCGGCTGGTCAGCAGCCGGCGAAGCTGCTGGATCAGAGGGTTCTTCCGTGAGCTGATTCTTTCTTCCATCATAAATTCTGCACCACCGTCAATGCGTCATAATCGCCCAAAATCACCAGAACATCGTGGCTGTCGATCACATGCTCCGCCGAGGGAGAGATCTTCACCCCGTGGCTGGTGCGGATAGCGATGATGTTCACTCCCATCTTTGCCCGGATGTTCAGTTCCCGCAGGTTCTTGCCCACCCACTTTTGCGGAGCAGGAACCTCCACGATGCCATAGTCCGTGGAAAGCTCGATGAATTCCAGCACATTGGTGCTGGCCAAGCTGTGGGCCAAGCGGTCGGCCACTTCCTTCTCCGGGATCACCACCCGGTCAGCGCCCAATTTCTCCAACACCCGGCGGTGGGCATCGTCCTTGGCCTTGCAGACGATCTTGGGGATGCCAAGCTCCTGCAAATTCATGGTGGTCATCACCGATGCCGCCAGAGATCCACCGATGGCTACCACGGCGCAATCGCACTCCTTGACGCCCAGCGCCATCAGGATATCCTTGTCCTGTGCGTCTGCCACCGCTGCATTGGTCACATATCCGCTGACCTGCTGCACCAGATCTGCATCGGTATCGATGGCCAGCACCTCGTTGCCCAAAGCGCACAGCTGCTGGGCGACCCGTTCACCGAACTTGCCCAAACCGATCACAACATAACTTTTCATACCGCTCCTCCTAGCCGATCAGCAGCTTTGTCTGGGCATAGCGGAAGCGCTCCTGCACGCGATTTCCCATTAGGAATCCAAGGGAAATGGTGAGCACGCCCACTCTGCCGAAATACATAAACAGAATGATAAGGAATTGGGAACTGACACTGAGGTTACCGGAACCTCCGGCGCTCAACCCCACTGTTGCCAGCGCCGATGCCGTCTCAAACAGGGCATCCACCAGAGAAAACCCGGATGTGACGGAAATATAGATCCCGCCGAAGAAAGTCAGCATCACCATGATCATGGTAATGATCATGGCATCCAGCGCCTGATAATTGGGGATAGTACGCTTGTACACCGTGACATTCTCCCGTCCCCGGGCACGGGCCGCCAAATACATCAGCATCACCACCACGGTGACGGTCTTTACGCCGCCGGCCGTAGAGCCGGAAGATCCGCCAATGAGCATCAGGGCAATGGAGACTGCCTTGCCCGCATCTGTCAGTTTCCCTTGGTCTAATCCCGCAAAGCCCGCCGTCCGCAGGGATACCGACTGAAACGCCGCCATTTGCAGCTTGTCATACCACGGCTGACCGCCTAATGTGTCGGGATTGTTCCACTCGATGGCCGCAATGAGCACCGTTCCCCCAACGATCAGTATTCCGGTGATGGTAAGCACCAGTTTGCTGTACACGCTGAACTTCTTGAAGGTGCGCCGTTCCAAGACTTCATCCCAAACGAAAAATCCAAGGCCGCCCACCACGATCAGCGTCATCAATGTCAGATTGACCACAGGATCCGTGCGGTAGCGCATCACGCTCATCCCCGGATCAAAACAGCCCATGATGTCGAATCCTGCGTTGCAGAAAGCCGACACGGAATGGAAGATCCCCCATTGCAGTCCCTTCGCCAGCCCCAGTTCCGGCCAGAACCGCAGCGTCAAAATCAGCGCCCCTGCCCCTTGCAGGCTGAGGCTGCCGAACAGGACCAGCTTTTGCAGCCGCATAATGCCGTGGACATCATTCACACTCATGGCCTGCGCCATGACCAGTCTCTGCTTCAGCCCCACCTTCCGACGGAGCATGAACACAAACACCGACATGGCGGACATAAATCCCAGACCGCCCACCTCGATCAGACACAGTATCACGATCTGACCGAAGGCGCTCCACTGGGTCCATGTGTCAAACAACACCAGTCCCGTTACGCAGGTGGCCGAAGTTGCCGTAAACAGCGCCGGACGAAAATCGCAGCCCACCCCGCTTCTGGACGAGATCGGCAGCATCAGCAGCAGCGTCCCGGTCAAGATGATCAACGCAAAGGCAACTGCAATGATCTGAGGCGTACTGACATGGGTCTTGACCCGATTCATCCACCGCCTGCACGCATAGATCTTGCGTATCATATGGTATATCCCTCCAAAGCACACACTCTCTCTTGTAACATTATAGCGAGCCATGCCGATTTTGCAAGTCCTTTTCCCTGTGCCCAAACTGCAAGAGGGTGCACGGCAAATCACCGCGCACCCCATTTTCTTACTTTTTCAGGTTGGGATCCGTGAGGATCTCAATCAGGATCTTGGTACAGGTGTCCATTTCCTCCACCACAGCATATTCAAACCGTCCGTGGTAATTCTGTCCGCCTGTGCACAGGTTAGGGCAAGGCAGCCCCATGTAGCTGAGCCGTGCGCCGTCCGTGCCGCCCCGCACCGGGACGAACTCCGCTTTGACGCCCACACGCTCCATAGCGGCCTGCGCCCGCTCCACCACATACATCACCGGCTCGATCTGGCGGCGCATATTATAGTAGCTGTCCTCCACCTCGACTTCCACCGTGCCGTCGCCGTAGATGCTGTCCAGATACACGGCGATCTGGTAGAAGCGGTCCTTCTTCTCCTCAAACAGCTTGTCATCATGATCCCGGATGATATAGCGCAGGGTTGCCTGCTCCACCTCGCCGGTGATATCCATCAGCATACAGAAGCCCTCGTACCCTTCCGTGGACTCCGGGCGCTGATGCACCGGCAGCATGGCGTGGAACTCCATCGCCACCTGAGAGGCATTGACCATCTTATTCTTGGCAGAGCCGGGATGGATGCTCAGTCCCTTGATGCGGACTGTGGCAGATGCCGCATTGAAGTTCTCAAACTCGATGCCGCCCAGTTCCGCACCGTCGCAGGTGTAGGCGTAATCCGCACCGAAGCCGTCCACATCAAATTCATCGGCGCCACGCCCCACCTCTTCGTCAGGGGTGAAGCCGATCTTCAGCGTGGCGTGGCGGGGCTTGTTTTGCAGCAGGTACTCGGCGCAGGTCAGGATCTCCGCAATGCCTGCCTTATCATCCGCACCCAGCAGCGTGGTGCCGTCGGTGACCACAAGATGCTTGCCCACGCACTTGTTCAGGTAGGGATACTCCCCGGCACGCAGGAACAGCCCCTCCTGCTGATTCAGACAAACATCCTCCCCGGTGTACTCCACCACCTTGGCACGGATATCCTTGCCGGATGCGGCGCAGGAGGTATCCATGTGGGCGATCAGACCGATGGTGGGCAGTTCCGGATCACCGGGAACCGTGCCGTATACATAGCCGTTTTCATCCATATGGGTATCCTCGATGCCCATCTCCAGCATTTCCTGCACCAGCGCCTGAGCCAGTACCTTCTGCCCGGGGGTAGTGGGGCAGGTCTTGGAATTCTCATCGGAAGTGGTGTCAAAGCTCACATAGCGGAGCAGACGATCTAGTGTTGTCATCATTCACATCCTCCTTATGATGGAAAGAGCCGCCGCAAAGGCGGCGGCTCCAATGGATCAAATTACTTGGCGGCGTTGACCAGCTCAGCGGTATCCTGAGCGATCATCAGCTCTTCGTTGGTGGGGATGACCCAGACCTGGATCTTGGAATCCTCGGTGGAGATCTTCATCTCCTCGCCGCGGACCTTGTTCTTCTCGTCGTCGATCTTGACGCCCAGATAGCCCAGATACTCGCAGATGGCCTTACGGGTGGCGCAGTCGTTCTCGCCCACGCCGGCGGTGAAGGTGATCACATCCACGCCGTTCATGGCTGCAGCGTAGGCGCCCACATACTTGGCGACCTCGTAGTAGAACTTCTCCAGAGCCAGCACGCAGTTCTCGTTGCCGTTGTTCTTGCCATCTTCCAGATCACGGAAGTCGGAGGACACGCCGGACAGAGCCAGAACGCCGGACTTCTTGTTCAGCATGTTCAGGCACTCGTCCACATTCATGCCGTACTTGTTGCAGATGAACTGCACCACGCAGGCGTCGATGTCGCCGGAGCGGGTACCCATGGGCACACCGGCCAGGGGGGACAAGCCCATGGAGGTGTCTACGCACTTGCCGTTGTTGATGGCAGCCAGAGAAGAGCCGTTGCCCAGATGGCAGTTGATCATCTTGAAGTCCTGCTTGCCCAGCAGAGCAGCGGTACGGCGGGCGATGTACTTGTGAGAGGTGCCGTGGAAGCCGTAGCGGCGGATATCGTCATTCTCGAAGTACTCGGTGGGGATGGCGTAGCGGTAAGCCTTGGGAGGCATGGTCATGTGGAATGCGGTATCAAACACAGCGACCTGAGGGGTGCTGGGCATGATCTTCTGGCAGGCACGGATGCCCATCAGGTTTGCAGGGTTGTGGAGGGGGCCCAGAGGGATGCACTCCTCAATGGCCTTGATAACGGTGTCATTGATGATGCAGGAATCGCTGAACTTCATGCCGCCGTGGAGCACACGGTGACCCACTGCATCGATCTCATTGGTGGACTTGATGACGCCGTCCACGGGATCGACCAGGATGTCCAGCACAGCGGTGATTGCCTCTGCATGAGTGGGCATGGGGATGTCCTTGACCACC
This sequence comes from uncultured Clostridia bacterium, assembly GCA_937890525.1. Taxonomy (GTDB): domain Bacteria; phylum Bacillota; class Clostridia; order Oscillospirales; family Oscillospiraceae; genus Faecousia. The sequence goes on from CALADI010000008.1 coordinate 46,976, forward strand.
TTCTTGTCGCCCACCTTGTGGTTCAGACGGCCGTCGATATTGATGCGCTCGCACAGACCCTTGGCGGCCACATCGCCGGTCTCGGGGTTCATGAGCTGGTACTTCAGGCTGGAGCTGCCGGCATTGATAATTAACACATTCATTTCTGGATATGCCTCCTAAATAAAATTCTGTTTTCTTTTCCAGCGAATTATGCTAGAATACCCATAGCGTTTCTATTCTATAACAGAATTGCCAAATACACAAGCCTTTTTCTGAAATTTCGCAAAACTGGGAGTTTTTATGGAGATCGTCGGGATCATATGTGAATACAATCCTCTGCATTTGGGGCACGCCGGGCAGATCCGGCGCATCCGGCAGGCCCTTGGCGGGGATACCGCCGTGGTATGCCTGATGAGCGGCAGCTTCGTCCAGCGGGGAGCTCCTGCCGTTTACCCAAAGTCCGTCCGGGCTGCGGCAGCCTTGCAATCAGGTGCGGATCTTGTGCTGGAACTGCCTGTGACATACGCCCTGTCCTCTGCCGAAGGGTTTGCCATGGGCGGGGTGGAGATCCTCTCCCGGCTTTGCACCCGGCTGTGCTTTGGCGCTGAGTGCGGCAGTGAAGATGCCCTTATGTCCCTTGCCCGGGGGCTGCTCAGTCCCGACTTCCCATCTGCGCTGCGGACATTTCTGGATCAGGGGCTATCCTTCCCCGCCGCACGGCAGCAGGCGCTGCATGCGCTTGGGCTGGATGCCGGGCTGCTCTCCTCCCCCAACAATATTCTGGGAGTAGAGTACTGCAAAGCCATCCTGACGCTGGGCTGCGCCATGTCCCCTCTGGTCATCCACCGTCCCGGGGACTATCACGCCCAGACCGCCGACCCCTGCGCCCCCTCTGCCACGGCGCTGCGCCGGATGGTCGTTCAAGGGCAGTCCATCCGCAGCTATGTCCCCACGGAACTTTTTCAGAACGCCCCTGTCCACACCCTCGCCGCCGGTGAGCGGGCGATCCTCGCCCGGCTGCGCACCATGAGCGAAGAGGAATTCTCCGCCCTGCCCTATGGCGGGGAAGGTCTGTGGCGCAAGCTGATGCACGAGAGCCGGCGACAGCCGGATCTAGAGTCCATCCTCGCCGCCGTGAAGTCCAAGCGCTACACCCGCACCCGGCTGGATCGGATGGTGATGTGCGCCTTCCTGGGGATCGATCAGCAGACCATGTCCGCACCTGCGCCCTATGCCCGTATTCTGGGCTTTGACCGGCGCGGACGGGAGCTGCTGGCTATGACAAGAAAGTCCGGCTTTTTCCTCAATGTGGGAACGTGGATCGACCATCCCTACTGGCTTCTGGAGCAGCGCTGCGCCGACCTGTATGGTCTGTTCGCTGTGGGCGGTCCGGAACCGGCCGGTTCCGAGCCACGCCAGCGGATCATCTATCAAAAATAGTCGAAAAGAGGAAGAACCGGCGGTTCTTCCTCTTTTTTCGTATTACAGGTGCAGGACCCGATCCTTGATCTCCTGCGTCCGACCTTGGTTCCAGTACTGGGTACCGATATAGCCGCAAGTGCGCCGCGCCACATTCATCTTGCTCTGGTCGCTGTTGCCGCACTGGGGGCAGACCCAGACCAGCTTGCCGTCCTCGTCTTCCTGGATCTCGATCTCACCATCGTAGCCGCATTCCTGGCAGTAGTCGGATTTGGTGTTCAGCTCCGCATACATGATGTTGTCGTAGATGAACTGCATCAATTCCAGCACCGCATCGATGTTCTGTTGCATATTGGGCACCTCTACATAGCTGATGGCGCCGCCGGGTGAGAGCTGCTGGAACTCCGACTCGAAGGACAGCTTAGTGAATGCGTCGATCTGCTCGCTCACATGGACATGGTAGGAATTGGTGATATAGGACTTGTCCGTGATCCCCGGGATCACCCCAAAGCGGTTTTGCAGGCACTTGGCAAACTTGTAGGTGGTGGACTCCAAGGGCGTCCCGTACAGGGAAAAGTCGATGTTGTGCTTTGCCTTCCAACCCTTGCAGGCATCGTTCATGTGCTGCATCACCGCCAGCGCAAAGGGCTTTGCCCCGTCATCGGTGTGGGATCTGCCGGTCATATACTTCACGCACTCGTACAGTCCGGCGTAGCCCAGCGAGATGGTGGAGTAGCCGCCGTAGAGCAGCTTGTCGATGGGCTCCCCCTTCTTCAGCCGGGCAAGGGCGCCGTACTGCCACAGGATAGGGGCAGCATCAGACAGCGTGCCCTTCAGCCGCTCATGGCGGCACATCAGCGCCTTGTGGCACAGCTCCAGACGCTCGTCAAAGATCTTCCAGAACTTATCCATATCCTTGCCGGAGGACAGGGCCACATCCACCAGATTGATGGTGACCACGCCCTGATTGAATCTGCCGTAGTACTTGGGCTTTCCGTTTTCATCCACATAGGGGGTCAGGAAGGAGCGGCAGCCCATGCAGGTGTAGCAATGGCCCTCGCCATTCTTGTCCACCTTCAGTTCCAGCATCTTCTTCTCGGAGATATAATCGGGAACCATCCGCTTGGCGGTGCATTGTGCCGCCAGCTTGGTCAGATACCAGTAAGGAGTGCCCTCCCGGACATTGTCCTCCTCCAGCACATAGATCAGCTTGGGGAAGGCGGGGGTGATCCACACGCCCTTCTCATTCTTGACACCCTCGTAGCGCTGGCGGAGCATCTCCTCGATGATCATGGCAAGGTCCTTTTTCTCTTGCTCGTCCTTGGCTTCGTTCAGATACATGAACACGGTGATGAAGGGCGCCTGCCCGTTGGTGGTCATCAGGGTGACCACTTGATACTGGATGGTCTGTACGCCCCGGCTGACTTCGTCACGGAGCCGATCCTCCACCACCTTGGATACGGTCTGCTCGTCCGGCTGGATGCCGAATACCTCCAGTTCCCGCCGAACGACCTTGCGGATCTTCTCTCGGCTGATCTGGACAAAAGGTGCCAGATGGGTCAAGCTGATGGACTGACCGCCGTACTGGTTGGATGCCACTTGGGCAATGATCTGGGTGGCGATGTTGCAGGCAGTAGAGAAGGAATGGGGCTTCTCGATCAGCGTGCCAGAAATCACGGTGCCGTTCTGCAGCATATCCTCCAGATTCACCAGATCGCAGTTATGCATATGCTGGGCATAGTAGTCCGAATCATGGAAGTGGATAATGCCGGCTTCATGCGCCTGCACGATCTCCTGAGGCAGCAGGATCCGGCGGGTAATATCCTTAGAGACTTCACCGGCCATGTAGTCCCGCTGGACGGAGTTGACCGTGGGATTCTTGTTGGCGTTCTCCTGCTTGACCTCTTCGTTGTTGCACTCGATCAAGCTGAGGATCCGGTCATCCGTGGTGTTAGACTGACGGGCCAGATTGCGGATGTAGCGGTAGGTGATATACTCCTTCGCCACCTCAAAGGCACCGTGGGCCATGATGGCTTTCTCCACCAGATCCTGAATTTCCTCCACCGCGGGGCTGCGGTTCATCTCCTCGCAGCTGATGGCAACACTCTGGGTGATCCGGTCGATCTGCAGCGGCGTCAACCGGTACTGCTCATCCACGGACACATTGGCTTTCTCCACTGCATTGCGGATCTTTCTTTGATCAAAGACTTCTTCCGCGCCGTTTCTTTTGATGATTTTCATGGTTTTCCCCCTCTATCGTTACGCAAATGCTCTTGTTCGTCCTATCTTACGATCACGCCGTCCCACACTCCGGGACTGCGGCAGTTCTTACATGATACTACATCTTGTGCTGATTTGCAAGGGTCGTTCCTAAATATTGTGGATGAATTTTTATACCCCCTATTTCCCCAGCCATGTGACCTGCAAGAGTGACATAATCTTTGCCCTGCTGCATCCGTTTGTTCTGCCATGGGGCAACTTCTTTGCGAAACCATTGAAAAACAACAGATAATGTTGTATAATGCATTTCATAATGCGAAATTATGATCTTGATCTTTTGGAAAAGGAGTAAGATTTCTATGAATAAACCCTTTGGTACGCTCCCGACCGGGGAAGCTGCGACCCTATATACCATCTCCGGCGGACGGCTTCAGGCTGCCGTTGCTGACTACGGCGCTACGCTGGTCAGCCTTTGGGTGGACGGCGTGGATGTGGTACTGGGATACGACGATGTCAACGGCTATGCCGAAAACGGCGGCTTCCTCGGCGCTGTGGTAGGGCGCAACGCCAACCGCATCGGCGGCGCATCCTTCTACCTCAACGGCAAGCAGATCCAGCTGGCTGCCAATGACGGTGTCAACAACCTCCACTCCGGTCCCAACCCCTTCAACACCCGGTTCTGGACGCTGGACAAGCACACGGACAATATGGTGCGCATGATCTTGGTCAGCCCCGAGGGCGATCAGGGATTCCCGGGCAAGGCAACCCTGTGCGTTACTTATCGCATCGACGCCAACGACATCCTGTCCATCACCTACGATGCCATCTGCACCAAGGATACCATATTTAATCTGACCAACCACGCCTACTTCAATCTGGCAGGTGAGGATCATCCCGAAAAGGCGATGTCCCAAACCTTGATGCTCCCGGCGCGAATCTTCACCCCCAACGATGCAGGCAATGTCCCCACCGGCGAACTTCGCAGTGTGATCGGCACGCCCTTTGATTTCCGCACCGCCAAACCCATCGGGCAGGACATCGATGCTGATGACGAAGCCCTGCGTATGGCAGGCGGCTATGACCACAATTTCGAGGTATTCTGCGCCCCCTGCGCCATCCTCACCGATCCGGATTCCGGAAGATCCATGGCCGTCACCACCGATTGCCCGGGCGTACAGCTCTATACCGCCAACTTCTTGGATGCGGACGGCAAGGGCGGACGCCATTATCCCCCCCGCAGCGGCGTGTGTCTGGAGACCCAGTTCTACCCGGACGCAGTGAACCACCCCGAGTGGGCACAGCCCGTCACCCTCGCCGGAGAGCGGTATCATTCCGTGACCAAGTACAAATTCTAACATTTCCAAAGCGCCCCGGAGCGGATCCATCCTGCCGCTCCGGGGCGCTTTTGTGACACGGCAGGTACGCTGCTGCATAAACTGTCCTGTAAGCACTATTTCATTCTGATTCAGGAGGTATCCATATGTCTGAACAATGTCAGCAGACGCTGACCTGCCGGCCGGACGATCTGCACAGCGCCATTTCCATTCATACCCGGAAGATCACCGATAGCTGCCGGGACAAAGACTGCATCGAAGATCTGCGTGTATTTCTGACCAAAGACTCCCAAACCATCTTAGACTCCGCCCCCAGCGCCAAAGTGCGCTGCGCCGAGCTGCTGTACACCGCCATCGATGTCAGTCCGGTGGCATTCAGCCGAAACCACTACTGCATCGACTTGACTTTTTACTACCGCATTGTGGCGGATGCAGGTGTAAACGCCTGCCGCCCCACATCCATCTACGGTCTTGCCACATTCTCCAAGCGGGCGGTGCTCTGCGGCGCTCAAGCCGGCGCCCACATCTTCTCCAGTGATGAATGCTGCTCCGGCTGCCGCACCGGGCTGCCCACCGCAGTAGCTGAGGTGCTGGATCCCATGGTTCTGTCCTCCAAGGTGGTGGACGCCCTATCCTCCGAGCCATGCTCGCTGCAGATCCCGGAGCAGGTGCAGTGCCATTTTGACGACGAGCTGGTTCTCGGCGGCGAAAAGCGCAGACTGCTGGTGACGCTGGGGCAGTTCTCCATCATCCGGCTGGAGCGGGACGCCCAGATCGTCGTGCCTGTGCTGGATTATTCCATTCCCACCAAGGAGTGCTGTGACAATCCCGGCTGCGCCGAAGATCCTTGTCAGGTTTTCTCCCGGATCCCCTTCCCTGCTGCTCAATTCACCCCCACAGATTGCGAATGCGAAAGCTGTCCGGCGGCAGAGCCTTATCAAACCACATAAGATACCCGGAAAAAGATCCGCACCCCCAGCAGGGTGCGGATCTTTTGGCATCTCGACTCCGCCGCAATATCGGCAGGAAACGACTATGGATTTCTCAGCATCTTTCCGGCGATCGCACCATTTTCCTCTGCCAGCGCTCTGAGCCGGAGATTATTGGTGCTCTGGTGCTGCTCCAACGCCTGATCGATCAGACTGCACAGCCGCTCCCCACTCAGTTCCTCCAGCGCAAGATGGTGCGGATCGCCTGCGTAGTCCATAAAACCCGAAACCTTCGGGTCATAGGAGATCCCCACCATAGGAACATCCTGACTGCACGCAAATACCAGTGCATGCAGCCGCATCGCTACCACCAGCTGAGATCGGGCGATCACCCCGCAGGCAATGCTGCAGTCGGATTCTCCCGTAAGGATCTTGTACGGCACTTGGAGCCCGTCCGCAGCGGTATGGGTGATATTCTGATCCCGGGAGGGCTCAAAACACATAAATACCGGCATCAGATCCCAGCGGCGGTACACATATTCTGCCGCCTGCCGAACCGCATCCAGCCGACGCTCCATCCCGCTCCACGGTCTCAGGACAAACAGGGCATACTTCTGATCCAGATCCATCCCGTTTTTGCGAAGGAACTCCGGCGTCCGCTCTGTATCGGCCTGCATTCCCAGCGCAGGGTCTGCCGTCACCATGCACTTTGGCACGGTGACGCCGAAACGCTCTAGGGTCTGCCGGGAAGCCGGATCCCGCAGCGTCATCTGATCGGCATATCGGTTCAGTACCCGGGCTACCAAGCGCTGGTTGCCCTTTCCTCTGACCGGCCCTGCGCCGCAGCCGTACAGCATCACCCGGCAGCCGCATTTTTTGGCTTGTATCATGCTGAATAGGTAATAGATCAAACTTCTGGTGCTGGTGGCATTTTGCAGCAGCGTACCGCCGCCGCTGATGTACAGAGTGCTTCGCTTCATCCATTTGGATGCCCTCATGGCATGGAAGATCTGCACCGTGGATACCCCTGTTTCCAGCGCCGTCTCCACCGGCTTGCGGGTCATGACGCAGATGGGAAGATCCGGATCCTGCATCCGAAGTTGGCGGATGATAGTCTGCAAAATGGCATCATCGCCCATGTTTCCTCTGCCATAAGCGCCACAGACCACCACACCATACTGTCCGGCGGCGCCTCGCCTCTTCCGGTCCCGCCGGATCACCGTCTGATAGATCTGGATCTGCCGCTGCGCCATGACCTGCGAAGAGAATTCCCGGCGCACTTTCTCATAGATCCCCTGCCCCAAGCTGCTGCGAAGTTTGGCATCCCCGGCAAGGCTGACGATCCGCCGGGCCATGGTCTGCCAGTCCCCCGGGTCTACCAGAAAACCCGTTTTCCCGTCGATGACCACCTTGGGGATCCCTCCCACCGCCGTGGATATGGTGGCGCAGCCCATTCGCGCCCCCTCCGTAATGGCATAGGGGAAGGTCTCGGATATGGAGCTGAGCATATTCACATTCAAGCTGTGGTAGAAGCTGTTCATATCCGTCTGCCAGCCGATGAATTTCACCGTGTCCGGCGGGCAGAGACTGCCTGCCATTTCTTCCAATTCCTGCCGCTGCTCTCCGTCACCTGCGATCAGCAGACGAATATTGCCGCATTGCTTCGCCGCTTCGCCAAAGGCACGGATCAGCGTCTTGACATCCTTGACCGGGTTCAGCCGGGCCGCGATGCCGTAGATCACGCAGTCCTCCCCCCATTGGATATCCAGACTGCTCAAATAAGCGCTGCGGGTGGTGTGCTCCGGCTCCCCGTAAAATGGGATGCCGTTGTAGATCACATGGATCCGGTCGGCATCCAGTCCGTCCCGGATCAGCGTCTCCTTCATAGCGTCAGACACCGCCACCCATCCGTCCATCCGCCGCAGGGCACGGCGGTTTGCCACACCATAGGTCATGTTGGCAATGGGGCGTCCCAAATAGTCCAGTTTGGGATCGGAATGAACGGTGGAAACTACTGGGATGGTCAGTTTGCCACGGAGGATCGATCCGAATAGGTTTGCCTTAGAGCCGTGGCAATGGAGGATCTCATATCCGCCGGTTTCCAGCTCCTTACGGAGCATACGGGTCAGCTGCGAAGGATTCTTTCCCTGCAATACCATGGTAGAGATCCCCATTTGCCGTGCCTCTTGGGCGAAGGGACCGTCCATGAAGCAGCACAGCTTCGCCTGATGATGCTTGCTCAGTTCCCAGAGCATGGTCAGCACCTGCGTCTTTGCGCCGCCCACATCACCGCCGGAGATCAGATGCATCATCTTCATGGCAGCTTACTCCCGCATCAGGCGCTTGCGTGCCAGATTGATGGGGCCCTCCTGCATCCGGTTGATCCAAGAAAGGCTCTTGCCGCAGCCATAGGCCACGCAGGAATCCGGGTCATCTGCCACGGCACAGGCGATCCCCGTGCGCTCAGCCAGCAGTCTATCCATGCCCCAGATCTGGCTTCCGCCGCCGGTCATGGTGATGCCGTTCTGAGCAATGTCGCCCACCAGTTCCGGGCTGGTCTCCTCCAGCACCGCCATCACCTCGTCGGTGATCTGACGGGCAGGACGGCGCAGCACCTCATAGATCTCCGAGCTGTACAGCGCCACCACCTTGGGCAAGCCGGACTTTGCATCTCTGCCCTTGACGCTGAGGCTCACATCATCAGCTCTGGGGTACACGCTGCCGATCTGGATCTTCACATCCTCCGCCGTGACCTGACCGATGATGACCCCGTACTTGCGGCGGACATGCTTGGCAATGGCCTCGTCAAAGGCATCTCCCGCCACCTTGATGGAGGAGGACTTGGCCACCCCGTTCAGGCTCAGCACCGCAATATCCGAGGTACCGCCGCCGATGTTCACAACCATGTGCCCGTTGGCCTTCTCGATGGGCAGATTGGCACCCAACGCCGCCGCCAGCGGCTCCTCGATCAGATATACCCGGCGGGCGCCGGCTTCGATGGCGGCGTTGATCACCGTGCGCTCCTCCACCTCGGTGATACCGCTGGGGACGCTGATGACCACCCGGGGCTTGGGGGTAAAGACCGATTCTTTTGCCGCCTTGCGGAAAAGGATCTGAAGCATCTTCACCGTCATCTCGTGGTCAGAGATCACACCGTCCTTCAGCGGGTGCATAGCGACCACATTGCCCGGAGTCCTGCCCAGCATATTTCTGGCGTCTGCCCCCACCTGCAGGATCTTGCCGGTATTTTTATCCACAGCCACCACGCTGGGCTCCCGGATCAGGATGCCCTGACCCTCTGCATAGATCCGGATGTTAGACGTACCCAGATCCACCGCCAAGTCGCTGGTGAAAAAATTAAAATTCGGTTTCTTAAACTTTCGTCCCATAATTACACCTACTTAATGTTCTTTCTCGGCGGATGCCACCGCCGCAAGATAGACTTCTTTTGCACCGCCGCCGGCCAGCACTCTGGCGCACTCCGATGCGGTGGCTCCCGTGGTCACGATGTCATCCAGAACCACGATCCGCCTGCCGCAGGCCTCCGCCCCCGGCATCAAGCGGTATGCGCCCAGCACATTGGCTCTGCGCTGCGCCCCGGTGGCAAGGCTTGAGTTGGCCTTGGTATTCCTGTGCTTGACCAGTGTGGGGATCAAGGGGCAGCCCAGCTCTGCACAGACTGCCTTGGCGATCAGTTCGACCTGATCGTAACCCCGTTGCCGGCGCCGTTTTGTGCTGACAGGGATCCATGTGACCATGTCGAATTTCCCGCCGTAAGCCTGTACGATCTTCATGGCCAGCAGCCTGCCGTATCCTTTGGCAAAGCTGCGGGAATTATAGAATTTGTAGCGCAGCAAACTGCGGCGCACCTGATCCCGGTACTCCCACACTGCCGTCACATCGGACACGAACCGGATCTGCCCTTGGCGTTTGGCAAAGGCGGGCGCATCTTTTCTGCACCCGTGACACAGATCCGTTTCCTCCTTGGTGAGCAAATTTCCGCACAGCAGACATTTGCTTGGGAACAGCAGTTCCAGCATTCCCTGCCACAGCTTCATTCGTTCTTCCCTTGCAGCCGCAGTTTCAGCCCGCTGTACCGCCGGCTGCGCTTGGCATTGTCGGTCATTGCCGCAACGATCTCCTCTTTGCCGACCACCACCAGCAGCTCCCGTGCCCGGGTGACCGCTGTATACAGCACACTGCGGGTCAGCAGATAGGGGGAGCTGTTCCATGCGGCCAAGATCACCGCCCGGTATTCGCTGCCCTGACTTTTGTGCACCGTCATGGCGTAAGCCAGTTCCAATTCATTCAACTGGGAGAAATCATACTCTGCCTCCCGGTCGTCAAAGACCACCGTCAGCGTCTCATCATGCAGATCGATCCGGGAGATCACACCCACATCGCCGTTGAAGATCCCACTCCCCACCGTGCTGCCGTCGGTCTTTTTCCACATTATATCATAATTGTTCCGGGTTTGCATCACCCGGTCCCCTTCCCGGAAGGTAAATTCTCCGTAGGGGCGCTGCTTTTTCTCCGGGGCAGGCGGGTTCAGCGATGCCTGAAGCAGACGGTTCAGATTCTGCGTCCCCACGCCCCCTCTGCGGGTCGGCGTAAGGACTTGGATCTGGTCGGCGGGGATGCCCATGTTCTTCGGCAGCCGGGTAGCACACAGCTGTGCAATGAGCTGACACACGCTCTCTTCCGTCTGGCGGCGCATGAAGAAAAAGTCCCGATCCACCCGCTTCAATTCCGGCATCTGCCCGGAGTTGATCCTATGGGCGTTCATAACGATCAAGCTCTCCTGCGCCTGCCGGAAGATCTCCGTCAGCCGCACCGCCGGCAGCATTCCGCTGCGGAGCATATCCCCAAAGGGGAACCCCGGTCCCACCGGGGGAAGCTGATCCGGGTCGCCTACCAGAATGATCCGTTTGCCTTGGGGGATCGCCCGGAGCAGGCTGTTCAGCAGCAGCACATCCACCATACTCATCTCGTCGATGATCACCGCATCCGCCCGGAGGGGCAGATCCTCATCCCTTCCGAAGGCCATCAGTCCTGTTGCCGGGTCGATGCCCGCCTCCAGCAGCCGATGGATGGTGGAGGTATCCTCCCCCGTCACCTCCGTCAGGCGCTTTGCCGCCCGTCCCGTAGGCGCTGCAAGGACACAGCGAAGCTGCATATGTCCCAGCAGATTCAGGATCCCCTGTACGATGGTGGTTTTGCCGGTGCCAGGACCGCCGGTGATCAGCAGGATCCCGTTGGTAGCAGCCGCCCGAATGGCTTGGATCTGCTGGGGGGAATAGGTCACATCACTCTCCCGCTCCACCGTCTTCATCAAGTGATCCAGACCGGCAGGCTCCGGCATCTGAGTATTGGCCGCAAGAAGCAGCCGGTAGGCGCTGTATAGCTCTGCTTCGTACATCTGGGGCAGATAGACCACTTGGATCCCGGCAAGCTGCTGGCGGATCACCCGCTCCCCCTGCGTCAAAGAGTCAAGCCCCTGCTCCACCGCCTGCGCCGTCACGCTGAGCAGCTGGGTGGTGGCCTGCACCAACTTCTCCTCCGGCAGGAAGGTATGTCCCGCGGTGGTGTTGTAGCTGAGTTCAAACAGGATCCCTGCCTGCACCCGTCGGGGATCATCCCCCGCTGTCCCCAGTTCGATGGCAAATTTGTCCACCGCCGCAAAGGGGGCATCCAGACCGTTGTCCATCAGCAGATAGGGATCGTCGTACAAAAGATCCACCGTCTGCTCGCCATACAGCTTGTACGCCCGCACCGCCAGTTCCGCCGGCAGATGGTGCAGCGTAAAAAACTCCATCAACTGCCGCATCCCCGTCTGCTGCCGGTATTCTGTGCCGAAGGCCCGAGCCTTCTCCAAAGAAATGCCCGGGATCTGAGCCAATCTTTCCGGCTCCCGCTCCAAGATCATCAGCGTTTCTTCTCCGAAATGCTCCACGATCCTCGCCGCCATCACCGGACCGATGCCCTTGATGGTGCGGCTGGAGAGGAAGGTGCGGATCTCCGCCCCGCTTTGAGGCAGCAGCCGCTCCAAAAATTCCGCTTCAAACTGTCTGCCGAAGCTGGAATGGTTGCTCCATTTCCCCGTCACCATCAGCCGTTCCCCCACCACAGGCAGGGGGATCGTCCCCACTACGGTGACCGTCTTCCCGCCGCAGTCCATTCGGATCACGGAATAGCCGTTGTCATAATTCTGAAATACCACCGCAGCCACGGTGCCCTGTAAGATCTCTAACTCCTGTTGCGTCAAAACTCTCGCTCCCATATTCCTGTTGCCGCATACCGCAATGGCATCCATCGCAGCTATGGCACACTCACCCATTATCGTTCTATTTTGATATTCTACTATAAAATATAAAAAATGAAAAGCCCTGTTAAAAAAGTTTTCCATTCATTCTTTGTTCATGAAATTTAGACATATCGTGAAAATCGTCCAATGGTTTTTCCCTTGAATTGGAGATAGAAAGGATTGCTTTCACCTCGCGATTATGCTAAAATAAGTCCGTTGAAACAAAGTCATATTCGGAAAGGAGCGGCATCGGATGAAGGATCTGTCTCTTTTGGTCTGGCTGACCCAGCTTGGCATGACCGTAGCGCTGCCGCTGGCGGGGTTCGTGCTGCTGGGGGTTTGGCTGAATCAGCGCTTTGCGCTCGGCACATGGGTGGTGATCGCCGGTCTGGTGGTGGGGCTGTGCTCTGCCGTCACCGGGCTTCGTTCCTCCCTGCGTCTGTTGGAGCGGCTGTCCAGCGGCAAGAAGGATCAATCCCCACCCCCCGTTTCATTCAACGATCACGACTGATCGGAGGTCACTATGGATTCGCGGAAAATCGTATTACAGGAAACCGGCATCGTCGCGCTGGGCGAGGTCATCGGCACAGCGCTGATGTGCGGTATATTCGCCCTGCTGGGGCGGTTCGATCTGTCTGTGGTTTACGGCGGGCTGATCGGCGCAGCCCTCGCAACAGGGAATTTCTTCTTCATGGCGCTGAGCACCTGTCTGGCTGCAGACAAAGCCGAAGGGCAGGATGTGAAGGGCGGTCAGGCCCTGATCCGCAGTTCCTACCTGCTGCGGTTTCTGGTGCTGTGCGTGGTGCTGATCGCCTGCGGCAAGAGCGGTCTGTTCAATCTGTTCTCCCTCGTGCTGCCCCTGCTGTTTGTAAGACCCACCATTACCATTGCGGAATTTTTCAGAAAGCCAGGTGTCAAACAATCATGAGCGTAAATGTCAACGGCGCATTTGTCTATTTTACTATCCCCATCTTCGGCGGCATCCCCGTCACCCAGACCATCATCTCATCTGTTGTGGTCACCATCATCCTGTGCAGCGCTTTCATCATTCTGGGCAGAGGGCTGACCCGCCGCCCGGGCAAGGCGCAGGTCTTGGTGGAAAAAGGCGTCGCAATGCTGCAAGGCATGGTGGCAGAGACCATGGGCGCCCACAATGTCCACTGGACTCCCTTCATCGGCGCCGTGTTCCTCAGCTCCATCTTCGGTTCGCTGATCGGCATGACCGGTTTCCTGCGTTCCACCACCGCAGACCTGAGCACCACACTGACTTGGTCGCTGATGGTCAGCGTCATCATCTGGTACAACAGCATCAAAAACAACGGCTTCGGCGGCTGGCTCAAGGGCTTTACCGAGCCTGTGGCGGTCATGACCCCCATGAATATCATCGGTGAGATCGCACAGCCTGCTTCCATGGCGTTCCGTCACTTCGGCAACATTGCCGGCGGCGGCGTCATCACTGCCGTGTTGTATACAGGTCTTTCCCTTGCATCCAGCGCCCTGCTGAACCTGATTGCCTCCAGCGGCATCGCCCTGGGCATCGTTCTGATGGTACTGGGGCTGGGGCTTCTGATCTGGCATCGCAAGACAAAGAAAGTCGGCGTGCTCATTGCCGGGCTCCTGTCCGCAGGTCTGGGACTGTTTGGTCTGCTGCAGGCGCTGGGCGTGCTCAGCGGCGTGCCGCTGCTGGCGCTGGGCGTTCCCGCTGTGCTCTCTCTGTACTTCGATGTATTCTCCGGTTTTGTTCAGGCTCTGGTCTTCTCTCTGCTGACCATGGTCTACATTTCCGGCGCTCTGCCCGAGCCTGAGCCCGAGGCAAAGCAATAACTTCGTCATCCCATAAATTTTTATGATAAACATTTTTTAGGAGGAATTATTTATGGAATTGGGTTACGCTATTTTTAAGGCCGGTTGTGCGATCGGCGCAGGTCTGTGTATGGGTATTGGCGCTATCGGCCCCGGCGTGGGCGAAGGTAATGCCGTCGGTAAGGCTCTGGAGGGCATGGCCCGTCAGCCCGAAGCCGCTGGCACCCTGCGCAGCACCATGATCATGGGCTGTGCCATTGCCGAGACCACCGGTATCTACTCTCTGCTGATCTCCTTTTTGATCCTGTTCGCTCTGGGTTGATCTTCTTTCTCATTTTTATTTGAAAGGAGATCGGCAAATTGGAAGGATTTGAAAGCTTTATCGGTGTAAACTTCTGGACTGCCTTGTTTACCCTGCTGAACTTCCTGCTGGTGTTCTTTATTGGCAAGAAATTTCTGTTCGGTCCTGTGATGAAGATGATCGCAGACCGGCAGAAGGAGATCGACGATATGTACGACTCTGCCAACAAGGCAAGCCAGCAGGCCAAGGCGCTGGAGGACGAGTACCAGTCCAAGCTTGCACAGGCGAAGACCGCCGGTGACGAGATCGTAAAATCCGCAGTTGCACGGGCGCAGGCCAGAGAGGATGAGATCATCCGTCAGGCCAATGCCAATGCCGCCGCCATCTTGGAGAAGGCAAATGCGGATATCGCTCAGGAGAAGAAGAAGGCACTCAATGATGCCAAGGACGAGATCTCCGGCGTGGCCATGGCCATTGCGGAGAAGGTCGTGGAGCGTCAGCTCAACGATGCCGACCAGGAGAATTTGATCGCCAGCTTCATCGACGGACTGGGAGAGAGCCTATGACAGACGCAGCCACCCACTATGGTCAGGCACTCTATGAGTTGTCCCGGGATGAAGGGATCTCCCGTCAGATCCTGTCGGAGCTGAAGTCTCTGGATCAGGGTTTCTCGGAAGAGCCTGCTTTTGCCACGCTGCTGAGCACCCCCTCTATCCCCAAGCCTGAGCGCTGCCAGATCCTGGACGACAGTTTCCGGGATCGGGTACACCCCTATGTGCTGAATTTTCTGAAGATCCTCACCGAACGGGGATATATGCGCCATTTTTCCGGCTGCTGCAAGGTCTTTCAGCAATGCTACAACGAGGACAACGGGATCCTGGTTGTGACGGCCGTCACCGCGATCGCACTGCCGGAACCCCTCCGCAGGAAGCTGACCGACAAGCTTGCCAGTGTCACCGGCAAGACCATCGACCTGCAATGCATGGTCGATGAAGACTGTCTGGGCGGTGTCCGGCTGGATTGGGACGGAAAGCAGGTAGACGGTACCGTCCGCCGCAGGCTGGAGGACATCCGCGGCATTCTGAAGAATACCGTACTATGATCAGAAAGCAGGGACTCACATGGAATTAAGACCCGAAGAAATAACAAAAATCATCCGTAGTCAAATCAAGAACTACGAAGCCAAGCTGGAGACCAGCCAGACCGGCACCGTCATTGTGGTCGGTGACGGCATCGCTACTGTCTCCGGTCTGGATCAGTGCATGGCCGGAGAGCTGATCGAATTTCCCAACGGCGAATTCGGCATGGCACAGAATCTGAACGAAGACACCGTTTCCGTCGTCATCCTGGGCGATGACAGCGGGATCAAAGAGGGAGACACCGTCAAGCGCACCGGACGGGTGGTGTCCGTCCCCGTTGGCAGCGGGCTGATCGGCCGTGTTGTCAATGCGCTGGGCGAGCCCATCGACGGCAAGGGCACCATCACCAACGATGGTTTCCGCCCCATCGAATCCCCTGCCCCCGGCATCATCGACCGGGAGCCGGTCAATGTCCCTCTGCAAACCGGTATCAAGGCCATCGACTCCATGATCCCCATCGGTCGTGGACAGCGTGAGCTGATCATCGGTGACCGCCAGACCGGCAAGACCACCATCGCCACCGACACCATCGTCAACCAGAAGGGCAAGGATGTGATCTGCATCTATGTCGCCATCGGTCAGAAGCGCTCCACCGTGGCTCAGATCGTCAACAATCTGACCGCTGCCGGTGCCATGGACTACACCATCGTGGTCAGCGCAACCGCCTCCGAGCTGGCGCCCATGCAGTATATTGCCCCCTACTCCGGCTGCACCATGGGTGAATACTTCATGGATCAGGGCAAGGATGTGCTGGTCATCTACGATGACCTTTCCAAGCACGCCGTGGCGTACCGCGCCATTTCCCTGCTGATCCGCCGTCCCCCCGGACGGGAGGCTTACCCCGGCGATGTGTTCTACCTCCACTCCAGACTGCTGGAGCGTGCGGCTCATCTCAGCCCCGAAAAGGGCGGCGGCTCTCTGACCGCTCTGCCCATCATCGAGACCCAGGCCGGCGAT
>CALADI010000009.1 GCA_937890525.1 uncultured Clostridia bacterium
CGCTCTCTCGAGCGCTCAGATATCTTACCACGCCCTCTTCCATTTGTCAAGCGCTTTTTTCCAATTTATGAAAAAACTTTTTCCGGCATCCAAATCCGCCGTTTTTCATTCCGCTATGGTGAACCAAAGCCCTCCTTTATGCAGCTTTTCGGCTCATTCCCGCCTGTCGTTGGTTTTGTGGCAGATTTGTTCTGAAATCCCCCTTTTCTCCTTTGATACACGGCAGTGCGTTGTCAAAAAGCGGATCCGCAATACTTGCGGATCCGCTTTTAATGGGATCATCCCAGCCGGTTTTCATAGGTGACCATATCCCGGGCTTCGTCCGCCGAGAAGTAGGCATCCATGATGGGCTTGGCGACATTGGACAGGTTGCCGCCCTCGCCTGCCTTCTCGCCGTAAACAGCGATGGCGATCTTAGGATCGTTCATGGGAGCAAAGCACACGAAGGAGCCGTTGTTGGATCCGCCGGAGCCATGCTCCGCCGTACCGGTCTTGCCGCAGACTTCTACCGTGTTATAGTCCCAGAAGTAGCTGGACGCCGTACCCTCGGTGACCACTTCCCGCATGCCCTGCACGATGGCCTCGTGGGTATCCTTGGACATGGGCACAGTGCTCAGCACCCGGGGGCTGTTCTCCCGCACCAAGGTGGCATAGTCCGCCGACACCACCCGCTCCAAGAAGGTGCAGGCATACCGGGTGCCGCCGTTGGCGATGGTAGCGGTATAGCTTGCCATCTGCATGGGGGTAAAGGCGTGCTCCGACTGGCCGATGGCGGCAAGGATCTGGTCGCCCATGTACCATTTGGCGCTGGAGCCCTCATACAGCGCCGCCTTGGTCTCGGGGTTTGCCCGGTGACCCACGGCTTCCGGCAGCTCCACTCCGGTGGGTTCGCCCAGACCGAAGGCCTTGGCATACTGATCCGTAGTCTCGATGCTCATCCGGTCGCCCAGTTCATAGAAGAAGTAGTTACACGAATCCCGAAGCGCCTGATCCACCGTCAGATAGCCGTGGGTCACGCCCCGGCGGGCATAGATCAGACACATGGGGCTGATGCCGTCGTACTTGTCGAACACGCCCAGATCCTCGATCTGGGTATAGCGGTCGATGGTGCCGGTCTCCAGCGCTGCCGTCGCCATACTCATCTTAAAGATGGATCCGGGAGGATAGGTGGCCAGCAGCGGACGGTTGTACAGCGCCTGATACTCGATCTGGGTGATCTGCTCGTAGTCGCTGAAGTATTTATCCGGGTCATAGGTAGGATAGGATGCGCAGGCCAGTACCGCCCCGGTGTTGGGATCCAGCACCACCACGGCGCCGCCTTCCACATCCGCACCCATGCCGTTGCCGTACAGACCATTGTTGTCCCGCATGGATTGGAACTCCGCAGCGATGCCCTCCTCGGCAATGCGCTGCAAGTTCAGGTCGATGGTGGTCTCCACATTGTTGCCCGCCACCGGCTTTTTGGTATAGTACTCCGAGATCACATTGCCGTCCTTGTCCACGGTACGGGCGATCTGACCGTCGATGCCCCGCAGTTCCTCCTCAAATGCCAGCTCAAAGCCGCTGGTTCCCACATAGGCGTCCATAGGGTAGCCCTTGGCCTCATACTCCGGCCAATTCTCTGCATCGATCTTGCCCATGGTACCAAGGATATGAGCGGCGTACTTGGTGTTGTACACCCGGATGGTGGAAGCTTCCGGCTCCAGACCCGGGATATTCAGCTCGGAAATGGCATTGAGGGACTGATCGTCCACATTCTCAATGAAGATATAGCTGGGCAGGTTGGTGATCTCGGTACGCAGCGCCAGTTCATAGCGCAGCCCCAGCACCCGCCGGGCATCCTCGTCCGACCATTCCTTTGGGATCTTGCAGTATTTTTTCAGCTTCTCCATCAGCCGGGGGGCGGAGATATCCGAGTCGATCTCCATATAGCTGAGGTATTCCTTAAAATAGTTCTGCCACGCCGCACTCTGCTGATCCAAGGTGTACTCGTAGGGTCGGCTCTCGGAGATGGGGAAATGCTCGATATAGTCGATATCCAGCTTGTCGCACAGCTGCACCAGCTTCAGCAGGTTGCCGTTCACATCCCCGCTGTTGGACAGCACAAAATTGTTGAACACCAGATTGTAAGTTGCCTGATTGGACACCAGCACATTGCCGTTTCGATCCAGAATGTCCCCTCGGGCAGCCTTTACTGTATAATAGAAGGTCTGGGTATCAGAGTTGCGCACCACATCGCCGGTTCCAAGCACCTGCATGGAGTACATCCGCACGCTGTAGATCCCCAAAATGGCCGCAAAAATCAGCAGCAGGGCAAAGGCCCGGGATCGGGTTATTCTTTCCATTGTTCTCCTCCGATCTTACCGATGCGCTGGATCAGCAGATTCACCAGCGGCATCACCAGAATGGTCAGCCCCGCCGTCAAGGCGAAGGCAGCCGCTCTGCCCGGACTGGTCTTGCCAAACGCCAGCCCCACACAGAATACCGTCATCTCATACAGCACCAGCGCCGCTGCGCCGCAGGCCCAATGGGTAAAGGTGCTGCGGCAGAGGAATCCCTCCCGCAACAGGGCAGCAGCACAGGCGTACAGGGTCAGCAGAAAAATGCAGTAATACCCCGGACCCGTTCCGGCGAACACATAGATCATGGAGCAGATCAGGGCAAAAATACTGCCGTCATGGGAGCCCTGCACCACCGTCACCAAGATCAGCACCGCCGGCGCCAGTTCGATGACCCCGCCCAAGAGCCGGTAGCGCCCCAGCACCGTATCCTGCAGCACCAGCGCCGCCAGAAACACCAGCGCATACAGCGCCCACCGCAGCAGGCGCATCCGCTCGGTATGGGGAAGATAGAGCTTATTCAGGATGCCCGTACCATCCCGGTCGGGCTTGAACTGATATTTATGTTTTGCCATGGCTTTACTCCGATGCAAATTCCGTCAGAACAAAGACCTGCTCCAACGCGCCCAGATCCGCCGCCGGCTCCAGTACCGCAAACTTGGTCACGCCGGTCTCGTCAAATCCGGCATCCACCACATAGCCCAGCACCAGATCCCGGGGGTAGACGGTGGAACCCGCCGTGACCACCTGATCGTGGTTGCGGATGATGGAGTCCGAGGGCAGGTAGTTCATCCGCAGCATTCCCTCCAGACCTGTGGCGTAACCGCCCTGCACCATGCCGTTATAGCCGGAGGAAGCGATGGTAGCCGAAACCTCCAGCGAGGAGTCCAGCACCGACTTGAACACCGAATATCCGGTGCCCACCTCGGTGATCAGCCCCACCACCTCTTGGTTGGCGGTGACCACGCACTGCCCCACCTTGATGCCGGATCGGGCATCCCGGTTGATGGTGAAGGTGCTGGTCCAGTCGTTGGACGCCCAGCCGATGACATTGGCATCCACCAGCTTGAAGTCCTCCCGCTGCTCCTGCATCTGGGCTGCGGCACGCAGGCGCTCATTCTCCCGCGCCAGCGCATCCGCCGCACGGGCATCGTCCTCCATCTCGGTGAGCCGGCGTTTCAGTTCCTCATTCTCTGCCACCAGCGCTTCATACCGGAAAGCGTAGCTGTAAAGATGCTCCGCTTGGGTGGTCAGGGCATTCATCCCCGCCCGCAGGGGCTTGAGCACGCTCTTGACCAGCAGCCCGGGCACATCCACGCCCAAGGCGCTGGCCGCCACCGCCAGCGCTACCGACAGCAGCAATGCAACAACGACCACCGTCTTGGCACGGCCTTGAAAGAATCTTCTCATTGCCGTCCCTCCCCTGCCGGGATCCCCAGCTGCCGCAGGATCATGGTCAGCCGGCATACCGGCAGACCCATTACATTATAATAATCTCCATCCATGCCGGTGACGAACAAAGCGCCGCCGCCCTGGATGCCGTAGGCACCTGCCTTGTCCATGGGGTCGCCGGTGGCCACATAGGCGCAGATCTCCGCCTCGGTCAGCTCCCGGAAGCGGATGCGGGTGACCTCCGTCACCGTCACCGCCCGGTCTGCCCGCAGCACCGTCATGCCGGTCATCACCTGATGCTCCCGTCCGGACAGCAGCGACAGCATCTGCTTCGCCTGTGCTTCGTCCTTGGGCTTGCCCAGCACCCGGTCGCCGCAGACCACGATGGTATCCGCCGCAATGACCACATCATCGCTTCCCCGCTCCACCGCATCTGCCTTCTTCCGGCTGACCCGAGCCACCTCGTCATAGGGGGGCTTGCCCGGATCCATGGTCTCATCGATATCCGCCGCTTGGACTCGGAAGTCCAACCCCGTCAGTCCCAGCAATTCCCGCCTTCTGGGGGACTGAGACGCCAAAATCACTTGCATAATCCATGTCCTTTCTTAGTCCAAACCACGCAGATACAGCCCTCTGGTGCAGGCGCCCGGCTCAAAGGGGGCACGCTGGACAAAGTCCCGCAGCACCCGGTCTACCTCCTGCCGGTTCTCCGTGGTAAAGTACAGCCGCAGCCCCCACAGCCCCAGCCGTTCCAGATCCTCCTGCCGGTCCAGCATGCTCAGCTTCTTGCCGTTGAGCATCACACTGCGGCAGCCGTTTCCATCCTTGATGATAGGGAACTCCGCCCCCGTCCGATCCACCAGCTTCACCGGTCCCTGATTGCAGGTACAAGCGCCGGTGCGGTTGCGGATGATGCAGTTTTCCGTCACCATCAGGGGCATTCTGCCGTAGATCATCATTTCCGTGTCCACCGGCTTGCTCACATCCCGGATCTGGGGCAGGGTCAGCTCAAAGCTGAGCATAGCGGATTCAAATTCCAATTCCCGTGCCGTCATCATTGCCCGGGAATTAAACAGGTTCAGTCCGAAATCTCCCCGCAGGGCAAAGCCGCACTCCCGCACCGGGATCAGCAGACCAAGATTGCCCACCAGCGCCTGACGGATGCCGATGGATCGGATCTGGCGCAGACCGTTCTTCAGACCCTCCATCTCGTTGTCATGGACGATCCGGGGCAGCACCACCGCAATGGTCTGACCGGCAGCAAGCTGGGCAAAGTATGCCATATCCTCCAAAATCAAGTGCATGGGCACATACAGCACCTCCGGCTGCATCTTCAGCAGCCGCCCGGTGATCTGCTCCCGGGTGGTGACCTGCGCCGTCATCACCGGCTCATCCCGCCGTCCGAAGATGGGGCGCACCTTGGTGGGGCGGCTCACCCGGGCAGGCTCCCGCCGTCCCCGCACCGCCGCCAGTTCCGTCAGCACATCCCGGCGCATGGCGTTGATGGCAGAGGCGGAAAGGGTCAGCCCCGGCTCGATCCGGGCATGCACATCCACACAGCGGAAGGGGGTCCCCCCGGTCTTTGCCAGCCGGGCAGCCAGCGCATCCTGGGTCAGTTCCAGAGTCCGGGCAGCCTCCGGCACGGGGCCGTTGGTGGTGCACAGGTTGCCCTGAGGATCCCGCACCGCAAGCTGGCTGCCCTCCGGAGTGATGAGGGCATAAAACTGCACATCCACCAGGCCGTTCTCCACCGCTTCATAGCTTTCTCTTGCCTTTTGGAGCCACTTGGGGTCTTCCCGCTTCTCTTCCCGGATGCCGAACATCTCCGGTCCGATCCTGCCGGTATAGTAGCCGTCGGTAAAGCCCTGCCGGTTGAAGGCATTCATCAGCGCATCCATGGTCTGCCGGGTCACATCCCCCCCGTCGATGGCATGGCGGTAAGCGCCTGTGACGGTGGCCACATATTCGGGCTTTTTCATCCGCCCCTCCAGCTTCAGCGACGCCACGCCCATAGACTGAAGGTCGTGGACATAATGGATCAGGCAGTTGTCCTTCAGGCTCAGGGGGTAGCGCTGCTCGCTTCTGCCGAAGCCGTAGCTCTGGCGGCAGGGCTGAGCGCACCGCCCCCGGTTGCCGCTGCGGGTGCCGATGGCGCTGGACAGGTAGCACTGCCCGGAGTAGCACATGCACAGCGCACCGTGACCGAACACCTCGATCTCAATGGGAGAATTGGCGCAGATGTAGCGGATCTCCTCCCGGCTCAGTTCCCGGCTCAGCACCACCCGGCTCATGCCCCATGCGGCGCACAGCAGCACCCCGGGCAGAGAATGCACCGTAAGCTGGGTAGATCCGTGGATCGCCACCGAGGGTGCGATCTGCCTGCACAGTTCAATGATGCCCAGATCCTGCACGATGAAGGCATCCACTCCGGCGCAGGCCGCTTGGCGGATCAGATCGGCACATTCGTCCATCTCCCGATCCGTCACCAAGGTGTTCACCGTCAGGTGCACCTGCACCCCGCGGACATGGCAGTATTTCACCGCCTCCTGCAAGGTCTGGATGGTAAAATTCTTGGCGCTCTGACGGGCATTGAATGTGCCCACGCCCAAATAAACCGCATTGGCGCCGTTCTGGACAGCCGCTTTCAGCGCTTCCATCGACCCCGCCGGTGCTAATAATTCCAACATAACGATATCGCTCCATTTTGATATACTTACACACATTATAGCATGTCTGCCCCCTTCGTTCCAGTAGCTACACAATAATTTTGAAAAAAGTTCAAATTCGACCGGAATGCCCCCTTTTCCCCGGGGCGAAAAATCAAAGCCTGTGTATTGCAATCAGAAAAAGACTGTGCTATCATTGTTAGATACGGTTAACTCAGCGTCTTTAGGAGGCTTTTTATGACATTGGATCAACTCAAACCCGGTCACGCCGGGATCGTCAGCGCCGTGGGCGGCGAGGGTCCGCTGCGGCTTCGGCTGCTGGATATGGGCATCATCCCCGGCACCCATGTGCAGGTGCAGAAGGTCGCCCCCATGGGCGATCCCATCCAGATCCGTCTGCGGGGCTACGAACTGACCCTGCGGCTGGAGGATGCCGCCCGGATCTCCCTTCAGGAGGTGGCGAAATGACCTTCGCATTGGTGGGCAACCAGAACTGCGGCAAGACCACCCTGTTCAACGCCCTCACCGGCTCCAACCAGCATGTGGGCAACTTCCCCGGGGTCACGGTGGATCAGAAGATCGGCACCATCCGGGGCAAGAATGCACAGGTGGTGGATCTGCCCGGCATTTATTCCATCCGTCCCTACACCCAAGAGGAGATCGTCACCCGGGATTTCGTTCTGGGCAGCGGGTGCGACGGCATCATCAACATCGTCGATGCCACCAACATCGAGCGGAACCTGTACCTTTCTTTGCAGCTGCTCACCTTGCAGGTGCCCATGGTCATCGCCCTGAATATGATGGACGAAATGCGGGGCAACGGCGGCAGCGTGGATATTCAGCGGATCAGCCGGGAGCTGGGCGTGCCTGTGGTGCCCATCTCCGCCGCCAAGAACGAGGGCGTGTCGGAATTGATCGAAACTGCCATGACGGTGGCCAAGGATCGCCGGATCCCCACGGTCACGGACTTCTGCCCCGACGGTCCGGTGCATCGGTGCATCCACGCCGTGTGTCACCTCATCGAGGATCACGCCCGGAGCATCGGGGTCTCCCGCCGGTTCTGCGCCACCACCCTCATCGAGGGGGATACGGACTTTGCCGACCGTCTGGAACTGAGCCAAAACGAGCGGGAACTGCTGGAGCACAGCATCATCGAGATGGAGCACGACGCCCATCTGGACCGCAACGCCGCTCTGGCGCTGATGCGCTACGACTTCATCGAGGGGGTCTGCGCCCGGTGCGTGGTTCGTGCCCACGAGAGCCGGGAGCACCAGCGCAGCGTGAAGCTGGACCGGCTGCTGACCCACAAATATCTCGCCATCCCCTTGTTCGTGGTCATCATGGGGGCGATCTTCTTCATCACCTTCAACTGGCTGGGGGCATGGCTGTCCGATCTGCTGGCGCTGGGCATCGGCGCTCTCACCCAATGGGCAGACGCCGGGCTCACCGCCTACGGCATCAACCCGGTGGTGCACAGTCTCATCATCGACGGCATTTTCGCGGGTGTGGGCAGCCTGCTCAGCTTCCTGCCCCTGATCTTGGTGCTGTTCTTCTTCCTGTCCATACTGGAGGACACCGGCTATATGGCACGGGTGGCCTTCGTCATGGACAAGCTGCTGCGTAAGATCGGTCTGTCCGGCAGAAGCTTCGTGCCCATGCTGCTGGGCTTCGGGTGCAGCGTCCCCGCCATCATGGCCACCCGCACCCTGTCGTCTGACCGGGACCGGCGGATGACCATCCTGCTCACCCCCTACATGAGCTGCTCTGCCAAGATCCCCATCTACACCGTGTTCTGCCACGCCTTCTTCGGCAAGTATGCCGCCGTCGCCATGATCTGCCTGTACTTCGGCGGCATGGTGCTGGGGGTGCTCATGGCGCTGCTGCTGAAATCCACCCTGTTCCGGGGCAAGCCCGTGCCCTTCGTCATGGAGCTGCCCAACTACCGCCTGCCCACCTTGCGCAGCGCCGGGCTGCTGATGTGGGAGAAGGCCAAGGATTTCCTCCAGCGTGCCTTCGGCGTGATTTTGGTCTGCACCGTGGTGATCTGGTTCCTGCAAACCTTTGACCTGCGGCTGAATGTGGTGTCCGACAGCGCAGACAGCATCCTCGCCGCCATGGGGCGGTGGTTTGCCCCCCTCTTTGCTCCCCTTGGCTTTGGGGACTGGCGGATGGTCACGGCGCTGGTCTCCGGCTTCAGCGCCAAGGAAGCGGTGGTCACCACTCTGGGCGTGCTGCTGCAATGCGGCGAAGCCGGACTTCAGGCGGCGCTGCAAACCATCTTCACCCCGGTGTCTGCCGCCAGCTTTTTGACATTCACCCTGCTGTACACCCCTTGTGTGGCTGCTGTGGCTGCCATCCGGCAGGAGCTTCGCTCCGGCTGGCAGACCGTTTTGGTGGTCATCAGCCAATGTCTCATCGCATGGCTGGCAGCCCTGCTGGTCTTTCAGGTGGGCAGCGCCCTGTTTTTGTAAAATGCCTATGGATCTATTGGATTACATTCTGGTTGCCGCCGTGGTCGGCTACTGTGTGTGGGTGGTCTTCTTCCGCAAGAAAAAGGGCACCTGCTGCGGCAACTGCGCCAAATGCGGCGGCTGCCGAAAATAAGCGAAAGGGACTCCCCACGGGAGTCCCTTCTCTTTTTGGAAATTTTCGGATAAAATGCAAATTTCCGCAAACAATACCAGCAACACTTCATCATCAACACAAGAAAGGGTCTTGCGTCTATGAAAGCTACTGGTATCGTGCGCCGGGTGGACAGTCTGGGGCGGGTGGTCATCCCCAAGGAGATCCGCCACACCCTGCGCATCCGGGAGGGCACCGCTCTGGAGATCTACACCGACAAGGACGGAGGCGTGACCTTCCGCAAATACTCTCCCTTGGGGGATCTGCAAGAGCTGGCGGGGCAGGTCTGCGAAGCCATCCACCGCAACACCGGGTGCATTGCCGCCGTCTGCGACACCGACACCATTGTGGCCGTGTCCGGGGCGCCCCGGCGGGATCTGCTGGATCGATCCATCAGCGCCCGGGCAGAGGAACTTCTGGAGCAGCGGCGGCTCTATCTCCGCCGGCCGGAGGAACCGTCCCTCACCCCCACCGAGGACAGCCCGCTCCATGTGGCGGTGTGCGTGCCCATCCTGTGTCAGGGGGATCTGACCGGGGGACTGATGCTGCTGGCAGAGCAGGAGCAGCCTGCCATGGAAGAAACGGACCTGAAGCTGGCCCAGACCATCGCAGAATTTCTGGGCAGGCAGATGGCGGATTAGCCAAAAAAGCGCCCCGGATCGACCGGGGCGCTTTTTTTGTACAGACTTAGAAAATATCATTCGGTCAAAAGGATCTCAATTTCTCCATCCTGCTCATTGCCTGCCTGATCTGTCACGGTGAAGGTTACCTTCTGGACCACGCCCACTTGGGAAAGGTCGAACTCGCCCACCGTCACATTGTCCTTGCTCAGTTCCATGGGGGAGGACGAACCGTTATCCCACATCTGGTAAGCATCCATTATGGCAGCCAAAGCCTTGCGTTCCACGCCATCGGCACCCTCTGCCACGGAGATCTCCGCCGGAGCTGCCGGAGCATCCGGCATGGGCACCAAGCTGGGGGGCAGCGTATCCTGAATGTGGATGGTCAAGGTTTTTTCCTCTGTTTTCTGGTCACAGAGCCGAACTTTCTGATACTTCACCTGATATGCGCCGTTGTGAAGGAACGGGTTCCAGCCGCCGTCTTCCACGACCTTAACGGTGTGATCAGGATCCCCCTTGCGCTGGATCCCCTCATGGGCACACAGCACCGTAAGCAGCTCCCAATCCCCCGCTTCCAAGGTCGTCTCCTGCGCCGTCTGGTGGGCGCATCCCCACAGAGATGTACATACCGCCGCAGCTACAACAAATGCCAAGAGCTTCTTCGTATTCCACATAATCGTTCATCTCCTTCTCCTTTTAGGGTATTTTCATTATATCATCCCTTGGTGGCGAGGGAAATTGATAAATCTCATAATCTTGCTAACTGTATTTTGGCTGATATTCATATACCCCCGCATTTTCACAAAAGACATCCGTACAGGATCGAAGCCCACCTGCGAAAACCCCCGCCCGGCGGCGATGCCGCTGGGCGGGGGTCATTTGCTGTATGACGATGGGGTTTACTCCATGGGCGCTACATCTGCATCGGTGATGGTCTCACCGTTGAGCACCCGGTCGATGAGCCGGGAGGCGTGCTCCACCGTGGCGTCATCGGGGTACATCACCGACGCCGTGCCGGCGATGGTGGAATCCATGCCCCCGGTGCCGGTGACGGCATAGGAGTGGATGTCCCAAGATGCCATGTCGTTGAGCTGCATCTTGATGAGTTCACGCACCGTATCGCTGGGCACATTGGTGGAGAACATTCCCTGCAGGCTGTCGAGGATGCTGGAATAGTTGTTCACGATGGCGGGAGAGGTCAGCTTGTCCACCACGGCGGTGATGACCATCATCTGGTGTCTGCCCCGGGCATTGTCGCCGTCGGAGTAGTTGTACCGATCCCGGGCGAACTCCAGCGCCTGCTCGCCGTCCATATAGTTGTCCCCTGCCGACAGGTGGACACCGTCGCCCTCCTCGGCGTAGATATTGATGCCCCCCACCGCATCGATCAGGGTCTCGAAGCCGGTGAAGTTGATCTGGGCATTGTAGCGGATGTCACAGCCGTACAGATTGGACAGCGCCTGCATGGAGTTGCTCATGCCGTCCAGACCGCAGTGGGTCAGCTTATCCATCACCCCGTAGGCGGGATTTTCGATGTAGTAGTCCCGGGGGGTGTTCACCAACAGGATCTGCTTGGTGGCAGGATGCACCACCGCCAGAATGTTCACATCGCTGCGGCTGACGCTGTCGGTGAGAGTGTCGCTGCGGGTATCCGAGCCGCTGAGGTAGATGACAAAGGGCGTCTCAGATACCGCCTTGGGTTCGGTGGGCTCCTCGTGACCCTCGGTGGGTGCCTCGGTAGGCTCCACCACCTTCTCTACATTATAAGTGTAGAGAAGCCGGGTGCGATCCCGGAAGTCCTTGAACTGCTCGTTCTCATCAAACAGCCCCGCATAGGACACATTCAAGATCAGCGCCTGTGCCTTGCCGGAATAGAGCGCCTGAGCCATTTCCTCGAAATTGGCGCAGGTCTTCTGGTCAATGCTGCTGCCCAACTCCTTTTCAATGGCGCTCACCGCCGCCTGGGTATTCTCCTTGTCCCGCAGATCCGTCACAGCGAAGGTATAGCCCCGGGCATCGGCAATAGAAGCAGCAGGATCCTCCGCCAGCACATATACGCCCACTTGAGCCGCCACCGTGGTGGTCTGGGTGATCCGGTCAACGGTCTGGTCGCCCTTTTGGACGGCGCGCCAGCCCACAAAGCACCCCGCCGCAAGGATCAGCGACAGCACATAGGACACGATTTTCTTGCCATGCTTGGCAGACTTCTGCCACCGCCCCGTCCGGGGGAACATCATCACGATCAGCGGAATATCCACAATGACCATGAGCGCCAGCAGCGGCAGGAAGAACTTCATGGGCAGCATCTTCAGCTTCCACAGCTGGAACATCAGCAGCCCCTCACACACCACCAGCAGGGCACAGACGATGCTGGAGATGACCCGCCACCCCCTCCATACTCTTTGAGGTTTCTTTTTCTCCATAATAATACCTGATTTCTCTATTGATTCTGTCTTTCGACCTTTGATTGCAGCACAATCGAGGTAATTTTAACACACCTTTTCCGGAAAAGCAATACACGGCTTTCGGGCAAACCTGCACCAATGCCCAACCCGCGCCCCACGGGGCATTCTGCCCCCAGGGTGCTGTTTTCTTCCACAGATTCTTGACAGAACCTCCCCTTGCGGATAAACTAAGGTTAGATCATTCTAGGAGGTAAGCGAATGGCATCCAAAGTTTATTTTACCAATTTCTGCACCAACGGTTCAGAATCCCTGCCCCAAAAGCTGGCTCGGCTGGTCATGACCGCCGGCTTCGACCAGATCGATTTCAAAGACAAGTTCGTTGCCATCAAGATCCACTTCGGTGAGCTGGGCAACCTGGCCTTCGTCCGCCCCAACTACGCCAAGGTCATCGTGGATCTGGTGAAGGATCTGGGGGGCAAGCCCTTCCTCACCGATGCCAACACCATGTATGTAGGCTCCCGGAAGAACGCTCTGGATCATCTGGAGACCGCATACCTCAACGGCTTCTCCCCCTTCTCCACCGGCTGCCATGTGCTGATCGCCGACGGTCTGAAGGGCACCGACGATGTATCTGTCCCCGTGGAAGGCGGCGAGTACACCCAGACCGCCCGGATCGGCAGAGCCATCATGGATGCCGACATCGTCATCTCCCTGAACCACTTCAAGGGGCATGAGGAAGCCGGCTTCGGCGGCGCTCTGAAGAATCTGGGCATGGGCAGCGGCTCCAACGAGGGCAAGCGGGATATGCACTCCAACGGCAAGCCCCTTGTGGACAAGGAAAAGTGCGTCGGCTGCGGCGAATGCGCCAAGAACTGCGCCCATGACGGCCCCCAGATGAAGGACGGGGTCATGGAGATCAACTGGAACAACTGCATGGGCTGCGGCCGGTGCGTGGATGTATGTCCCACGGGCGCCATCTACCACGATAACCACGAGGCCGTCACCCTGCTCAACTACAAGATCGCCGAGTACGCCAAGGCGGTGGTACAGGGCAGACCCAATTTCCACATCAACATGGTCATGGATGTCAGCCCCTACTGCGACTGCCATCCCGACAACGACCTGCCCATCGTGCCGGATGTGGGCATGTTTGCCTCCTTCGACCCGGTGGCGCTGGATCTTGCCTGCTGTGAAGCGGTGAACGCTCAGCCCGTCATGCCCGGCTCCAAGCTGGCGAAGGCCAACCGCCCGGATCTGGACAACCTGACCGCCGACTTCCCCCACACCGACTGGCGGACCCAGATCGCCCACGGCAAGAAGATCGGTCTGGGCGAGGACAGCTACGAGTTGGTGCGCCTATGAGGATCAACGCCGACTGTATCGAGTGCATGATCCGGCGCAATCTGGAGACTGCACGGCTCCACGGGGATGACGCTCAGGTGACGGAGTTTGCTCTGGATCTGATGCGCCTGATCCTCAAGACCCCCGAAGCCAGCTCCCCCTGCTTCGCCCCGGAGATCTCCCGGCTGTACCAGAAGCACTTCGGCTTGGATCCCGACCGCTATGCCGAGGAAAAGCGCCTGTCCAACCAGTTCGTGCTGGAACGGATGGATCAGATCCGGGATCTGGTGTCCCAATCGGAGGATCGGCTCTACGCCGCCTTCCAGTTCGCCATTTTGGGCAACTACATCGACTTTTCCGCCCTTCAGGGGGAATTGAGTTTCGACACCCTGGACGCCATGCTGGGTAAGGCCAAGCAGTTCCATGTGGACGCCCAGGTGTTCGCCCGGCTGCGCCGGGATCTGGCATCCGGCAAAGAGCTGCTCTACCTGACGGACAATGCAGGGGAGATCGGCTTCGACCGGATCTTTGCAGAAGAGATCCACCGCCAATATCCCGACCTGCACATCACCTTCTGCGTCCGGGGCGGTCCCGCCCTCAACGATGCCACCCGGGAAGATGCCGCCATCGTGGGCATCCCCTTCCCGGTGATCGACAACGGCAACTGCACCCCCGGCACGGTGCTGTCTCTGGCTGGAGACGATCTGCTGGCGGCGCTGAAGGCATCGGATGTGGTCATCGCCAAGGGGCAGGCCAACGCCGAGACGCTGATGGACACCCACCACGGTTATAATGTATACTACGCATTTCTTGCCAAGTGCATCCGGTTCACCCAGCGGTTTTCCGTGCCGAAACTGTCTGCCGTGCTGACGCAGGAGATGAAATGACCGCATCCATGGACGCTGCCTGCGGGCGGCGTCCTTTTTTGGAAAAAAGTTGGATTTTCTTAGAAATGTTCAACAAAAAACTTGCAATCATTTTGTCTATGTGGTATATTTGGAAGTTGAGAGATCGTTTATCATTTTTGCGTCGTAAAGGAGACGTTTCCTATGGCAAATCAGGAAAAAATTCGTAATATTGCAATCATCGCCCACGTTGACCACGGCAAAACCACCTTGGTCGACGAGATGCTGAAGCAGGGCGGTATCTATCGTGAGAATCAGGCCACCGTGGATCGGGTCATGGACTCCGGCGATCTGGAGCGGGAGCGCGGCATCACCATCCTGGCCAAGAATACCTCCATCCACTACAAGGACTACAAGATCAATGTGGTGGACACCCCGGGTCACGCCGACTTCGGCGGCGAGGTGGAGCGGATCTTGAAGAT
The DNA here is from genome assembly GCA_937890525.1 of uncultured Clostridia bacterium. Lineage (GTDB taxonomy): Bacteria > Bacillota > Clostridia > Oscillospirales > Oscillospiraceae > Faecousia. Next base: position 14,713 of record CALADI010000009.1, read on the forward strand.
GGTCAACGGCGTCATCCTGCTGGTGGACGCCGCCGAGGGTCCCATGCCCCAGACCCGCTTCGTGCTGCAAAAGGCGCTGGAGCTGGGTCACAAGGTCATCGTGGCGGTGAACAAGGTGGACAAGCCCGATGCCCGTGTCCATGAGGTCATGGACGAGGTTCTGGAGCTGCTGCTGGAGCTGGATGCCACCGACGAGCAGTTCAACTCCCCCACCGTGTTCTGCTCCGGCAGACAGGGCACCGCCAGCTACGGTCCCGACGAGCCCGGCGTGGATCTGGTGCCCCTGTTCGAGACCATCATCAACTATATCCCCGCCCCCACCGGGGACGAGAATGCCCCCCTGCAGATGCTGGTCAGCTCCATCGACTACAACGAGTATGTGGGCCGGATCGCCGTGGGCCGGGTGGAGCGTGGCTCCATCAAGGTCAATCAGGAAGTCGTCATCTGCGACTACCACAACCCGGAGCTGCGCCAGAAGAGCAGGGTGGTTGCCCTGTACGAGTACGACGGACTGGGCAAGTCCCCCATCCAGACCGCCAGCGCCGGTGAGATCGTCGCCCTGTCCGGCATTGCGGACATCACCATCGGACGCACCATCTGCGCCCCCGATGCAGTGGAGCCCCTGCCCTTTGTGAAGATCTCCGATCCCACCATCGAGATGACCTTCGCCGTCAACGATTCCCCCTTCGCCGGAAAAGAGGGCAAGTTCGTCACCTCCCGGAACCTGCGGGACCGGCTGGAGAAGGAACTGATGAAGGATGTATCCCTGCGGGTCACCGAGCAGGGCACCGACGCATTCAATGTGGCGGGCAGAGGTGAGATGCACCTGTCCATCCTGATGGAGACCATGCGCCGGGAGGGCTACGAGTTCTCCGTGTCCACCCCCAGAGTGCTGACCAAGGAGATCGACGGCAAGATCTGCGAGCCCATCGAGCGGATGGTGGCAGATGTGCCGGAGGAGTGCATGGGCGCCGTCATCGAGAAGATGGGCCGCCGCAAGGGCGACCTGCTGGGCATGACCCCCGTGGGCAACCGCTACCGTCTGGAGTTCCTGGTTCCCTCCAGAGGTCTGTTCGGCTACCGCAACGAGTTCCTCACCGACACCCGGGGTGAGGGCATCATGAGCTCCGTGCTGGACAGCTACGCCCCCATGAAGGGCGACATCGAGCGCCGTCTGGTGGGCAGCCTGATCGCTTTCGAGACTGGCGAAGCCTGCTCCTATGGTCTGTTCAACGCTCAGGATCGTGGCAGCCTGTTCATCGGACCGGGCACCCCGGTGTACGCCGGTATGGTGGTTGGCATTTGCAGCCGGAACGAGGATATGACCGTCAATGTGTGCAAGAAGAAGCAGCTGACCAACATGCGTGCTTCCGGCTCTGACGAAGCATTGCGACTGGTCTCCCCCCGGAACTACTCTCTGGAGCAGTGCCTTGAGTTCCTCGCCGATGACGAGCTGCTGGAATGCACCCCCAAGAGCCTGCGGATCCGCAAGCGGGAGCTGGATCACGCCACCCGGATGCGCCAGACCATGAAGAACCGGGCAAAGAACTAAATATCCCACTTTCTCAGCGGACTTCCCCAGTGGAAGTCCGCTTTTTCTGTATAGCCCCGCCGGGGATGGGGCATACTGCCATGAGAAAGGAGGAGATTCTATGCTGATTTTTCGGACAGTGCTGTTTTACGCCGTTCTCATTTTGCAGGTACGGCTCATGGGCAAGCGCCAGCTCAGCCAGATGGAACCATCGGAATTTGTGGTGACCATCCTCATTGCCAATCTGGCCGCCATCCCCTTGGAGGAGCCGTCCCACTCCGTATGGTCGGGGCTTGCCCCCATGGCCATCGTTCTGGCTGCCGAGCGGCTGCTGTCATGGCTGAGCCTAAAGGATCTGCGGCTGCGGCGGCTGCTGTGCGGCAAGCCGGTGATCCTCATCGAAAACGGGCGGCTGATCCGCCAGAATCTCCGCCGCACCCGGATCAATCTGGATGAACTGTCCGCCCAGCTTCGCACCCAAGGGGTGCTGGAGCTTCAGACGGTGCAGTATGCCATTTTGGAGACCAACGGCGCCCTCACCGTGTTCCCCTACCCCCAGTTCCAGCCCGCCACCGCCAAGGATGCCGGGGTGCAGGCCAGCGCGCAGGAACTGCCCTACACCATCATCACCGACGGGCAGATCCTGTGGGACAACCTGTCTTTGCTGGGCAGAGATCGGCTGTGGCTTACACACTACCTGTCGGGCAAAGGGTGCCGGGCGGATGATGTGATGCTGCTGACCCTGACCCCCAAGGGCAAAACCTGCCTGATTCGCCGGGATATCCCCGGCAGCGACAGCAAGATCCCCTAGATTTTGTGGAAAATCCGCAAAAAGAAATCCTACATCTTGTGGTTTCGACAAATTTTTTACGGTTTATGTGTTATTGTGTAGACAAGCCGGATGGCTTGAGTCTGACCATGACCGCTGTGGCGTCATCTTCGCCATTGGATCCCCCTTCCAGAATCCGGTCTGCCATCTCCCCAAGGGGCAGATCTTCGGAATGCCAATGGTCCGGCATTTCCTCTCCGGCGCCATCGCTGAGCATCATCAGCACCTCTCCCCCGCATAGGGACAGCCGGTCCGCCCTTTCCCGCTGGCGCTGTGACAAGCCAGGCGGCGGCCCGGCTGTCCCGATTTTTCGCACCCTGCCCCGGTGCAGCAGATACGACGGGGCAGCGCCCCACTTATATAACTCTGCCATGCCTGTATCCAGCCGGATCTCCAACAGATCCACCGTGGTGCAGGCACCTTTTTCGCCCAAAACCGCCATGTGGTTCAGGCTCCGCAGGGCATACTCCGCCGGATACCCCAGCGCCAGCAGCCGCCTGAGGAACTCCGCCCCTGCGGCGCTCTCCTGCCGGGCGTCCACTCCCGTGCCCATCCCGTCGCACAGCAGCACATAGTAGCGGTTCTCCGTCCCGGAAAACCAGATGCACACATCCCCGTTCACCGCATGACGGCTCCGGGTGCTCAGCCCCACCTCCGGGCAAAACCTAGGTTCACGGCTGACCGCAGCACGGGGCAGCTCGTCAGCAAGCCCCTGCAAATACAGGGCGATATACCCATACTGCTCCCCCAGCGCCCGGCGGTAGGACGCCTGCCGGGCACGGTCTGCCCGGATCCGGCGAAGCCGCTCCTGCCCCCGCTCCAATTCCGCCGCCAAAACTCCACGATGGGCGCAGGTGTGGGGCAGTTCCGCTTCCCGGATGGGGATCCCGCCCCAGATTTCGGGCATTTCCTCCATCACGGCACGCCCGGCACAGTCCCGGCGATCCGGGCAGCCGCCGCAGGCAGTCTCCACCGAGCATGCCATGATCTGACCGCTGTCCACCGGGGGATCGTGTACCGGGAGGCTCTGCTCCATGGCGTCAAAGACCATGGCAAGCTGCTCCAGCCGCACCTGCGCCACCGCCGTCTCTCCCCGCCGGTGGGCAAGCGGGCGCATCCCAAATGCGCCGGGCAATATCACCCCCACCGCTCCCCCCAGCAGCAGCCCCGGCAGGGGCATGGGGTCCGGATTTCCCGTGAGCATCGCCACCGCCCCATAGCCGAAAGCAGGACACAGCGCCGACGCCCACCGGCTGCGCCAAGGCAGCAGCCGCAGCAAAAAGGCGGCGGTCATGGCGCCAGCCATGGGCACATGGGTGATGTGGGACAGATCCAGCGCCATGCCGGACAGGGCCGCCGCCGGAAATCCGCCGGCTGCGGCGATCATCCCCGCCGCACCATAGCCCAGCAGCCGCAAGGGCGTCACCTGCGCCAGCGCCAGCACCACCAAACTCTGCCCCATCCAGTCGGCAGCCGTCCCCGGGCACAGCCGGCAGGTCTGGAACACCGCCGCAGACCCGGCGCCCACCGCCACCCGCAGCAGGAACGCGCTCACCGTGGTATCATCCTGAAAGCGGATCTGGAAGACAACGCCGCAGGCCGCCACGATCAGCGCCGACAGCGCCGGGATCAAGGTCGGCTGCCGCCGGGCGATGCCCCGATCACAGACGAGACTGCCCACCAGCAGACCGCCCACCAGCCACGCCAGTGCTTGGGCGCCGCCCATTCCCCAGAAGGTGAGATATCCGGCGCAGCCCCCAAGGGCAATGGCGATGCCGTGCCATCCGCTGCCCACGGCGCAGCACAACCCCATGACGATGGGCTGAAGATCCCCCCTCAGCGCCGCCGCCGACAGCACAAAGCCCAGCACAGCGAAGCCCGCCAGCTCCATGAACCCCTGATACGGACGAAACCGCCGGCGAAGCCCCTGTTCCTGCTCCGGTGTCATCAAATTCCCCATCATTTGTACCTCACAGCCTTTCCCATGTATGTAGACAAATCCTACCACGGCGGAAGGGATAATGCTGTCGGAAGGAAAGACCGGGAGAAATAATCTTGCAACGGAAGAAAAATCCGTGTATAATGAAGCAAAACCAACGAAAAGGAGCGCTCTGCATGGCGACGGAATTTGAACTGAAGTATCTGGCTGACGAAAAAGCGCTGGAAGCCCTGTCCCGCCGGTTCCCCGGTGGCAGGCACATCGCCATGTCCACCACCTACTACGACACCCGGGATTCGGACCTCTCTGCCCGGCGGTGGACGCTGCGGCGGCGGCAGGAGAACGATACTTTCGTCTGCACCCTGAAGACCCCCGCAGGCAGCAGCCTGCGCCGGGGGGAATGGGAGATCCTCTGCCCCAAGATCGAGGACGCCGTTGCCCCCTTGGCAAAAGAATCGGATCTTGCGGAACTGGCGGACTTGGCCGCCAAGGGGCTGCGCCCGGTCTGCAGCGCCCGGTTCGACCGGATCGCCGTGTCCATCGCCGTGGGATCGTCCACGGCGGAACTGGCGCTGGATCGGGGGGAGCTGCTGGGAAGCGGACGCTCCATTCCCCTTGCGGAGTGTGAGATCGAGCTGAAATCCGGCTCGGAAGAGGAGATCCGTATCTTTGCCGATGCTCTGGCCCGGGAATACGGACTGATCCCGGAGTCCCGCAGCAAATTCGCCCGGGCACGGGCGCTGACACAGGAGGATGTACATGGCATTTGATACATTATTTGATACATACACCCGGCTGCTGCTCATCGACACCGAGACCACCGGGCTGGACTTCGCCCGGGATGAGATCATCGAGTTCTCCGCCGTGGCGCTGGAGCGGGTGGACGGCGAGGTGCAGACGGTCCTGGAATACGACCGTCTGGTCAGTCTTAGCCCCGGGGGCTTCGTTCCGCCCCAGATCCAGCAGCTCACCGGCATCTCCACCGAGGACATCCGCCAGCGGGGTCTGCCCAAGACCCGGGTCTGCCGGGACATTGCCGAGATGGTGGCAGGGAATACCCTGCTGCTGGCATACAACGCCCACTTCGACCTCAGCTTCCTGTTCTATATGCTCCTGCGGGACGGGGATCCCACGGTGCTCAAGGGCAAGGACAAGCTGGATCTTTTGACGGTGTACAAGGACCGCCACCCCTACCCCCATAAGCTGTGCAGCGCCATCGATGTCTACGGTCTGTCCGGCACCGTGGTCAACTCCCACCGGGCCATTGACGATGTGGTCGCCACCGTGGCGGTGATGCAGGCCATGGAGGCGGAAAAGGACGACCTGTCCCGCTACATCAATTTGTTCGGCTACAATCCCAAGTACGGCTTGGGGAGCAAGCCCATCGGCTCCGTCACCTACAAGCCCCAGCCCTACAACCCCACCCGTCCCCTGTACGAAGCATAAGGAGGTACCCCATGAATACGCTGTTGGAGATCTGTGTGGATTCCTTCGAGTCTGCCCGCCGTGCCCAGGATGCCGGGGCAGACCGCATCGAGCTGTGCGCCGACCTGCTGGTGGGGGGCACTTCCCCCAGCCCCTTTCTGGTGGAGCAGGTGGTCCGCCGTCTGAGCGTGGCGGTGAATGTGCTGCTGCGCCCCCGGTTCGGGGATTTCTGCTTCACGGACGAAGAAAAAGAAGTGCTGCTGAAGCAGATCGATTCCTGCCGGGCGCTGGGCGCTGGCGGTGTGGTCATCGGCGCCCTGACCCCGGAGGGAGATCTGGATCTGCCCTTCCTGCGCGCATGCATGGAGCATGCGCAAGGACTGCGGGTCACCCTGCACCGGTGCTTCGATGTGTGCCGGGATCCCTTTGCCGCATTGGAAGACGCCATCGCCTTGGGCATGGACACCATCCTCACCTCCGGGCAGGCGGCATCCGCCGCTGACGGGACGGATCTGCTGTGCCGGCTGAACCGGCAAGCCGCTGGCAGGATCCATCTGCTGGCAGGCAGCGGTGTGAATCCCGGCAACATCGGCGCCATCCATGCCGCCACCGGCATCACCCACTTCCACCTGTCGGGCAAGCACACCGAGCCGGGGCCCATGGTGTTCCGCCGGGAGGGCGTGCCCATGGGTCTGCCCATGGCGTCGGAATTCGACCGCCAGTACACCAACCCCGCCGTGGTCGCCAGCGCAAAGCAGGCGGTTTTGTCCTTGAGCTGATCACACAAAAACAGGCAGCGTGTCAAATGCTGCGCCCAAGGCTCCCTTTACGCAAGGGAGCTGTCACGCCTGCGGCGTGACTGAGGGATCGTGTTCAAAAAAGCAGTTTTCCCATCCCCTCCGTCAAAAATCAGAGATTTTTGCCACCTCCCCTTGCCCGCAAGGGGAGGCTTTGGTGTGGCGCATTCCATGAAAAACCCACGCAAAACGAGTCCTTTGGCAAACTGACGGGCAGCTTCTCGAAATAGGAGAAGCTGCCCGTTTTTTGTGGATTTTCTGTTGACTTTTCTCCGGGATCCCGATACCATAAAAGTACAAGGGCTGCTCACAGGCATCCCAAATTCGGTTGGCGAAAGGAGACTTTTTATGACGATCTGGAAAATTCTCGGCTTGGTCGGCGCAGGCGCCGCATTCATCTTGATCTTCTCCTGCTTCGGGGTCGCCCCCTATGCGGATCAGATCCTCACCGTGATCGCCGGGCTTTGCGCCGCAATCTTCTCCATGCTGGCATTCATTGCCGATAAGCTGTCCGCCAAAAAGGAATGAGATCCCGGCACCATACGCCAAAGGCTCCCCTGTGCAAGGGGAGCCTTCTTTTGTGGGCTATTGGTCTGCGTCTATCTTTTTGTATTTGAAAAACAAAACAAGTGTAAGGATGCCCGGGAAGATGAATGCGCCGCTGTTTACCCCTCTGGTTTGGGCAATGAACGAGATAAGCCCAATCAGCGTGATAACAGAAGAAATAATGAGTAATATACGCATTTTTCGTTTCATAATCGCAGCTTCTCCTTTCATTCTTGAAGGGGACTGAGCATAGACGAACGAGTTCCTGCCCCACGGGGATCACCTCTACTGTTTTCTTACAGTATAAAGATAACAAGAAAAATCCCAAAACACAAGTGGGAAAAAGCTGCAATATTGAAAGAAGGAACATATCCTGCTTCCCACTTCTCCCTCTTTCAAATCCCGTCGATGGTATACACCCCGGAGCAGAAGCTGAACGGCTCAAATTCCAGATCGGGAAACCAGGGCTTCAGCTCCTCCACCGTGGGATAGATCTCATCATCGTCCCACAGCCCGCCGCAATCCTGACGGCATTGGGTCAGCGCCTGCTGTGTTTCAAACGCCACATCCCCGATGAAGATCTTTCCATCCTCACCCAAAACCTGCTGCATTTGGCGGATCAGAGAAATTTTCCCCGGCAGATCCAAGTGGTGGATGGCGTAGGTACACACCACGAAATCAAATTCCTTCTCCCGGATCCGGGGCGGCAGCCCTTTCGAAAAATCCCCCTGCACCAGTTCTGCCCCCGGCATCTTCTCCCCGGCGATACGGATCATCTGTTCCGAAAAATCCACCCCGGTGATCCGGCAGCCGTTTTGGTACAGGCGGTTGGTCAGCGTCCCCGTGCCGAAGCCCACATCCAGCACCCTTGCGCCGGATTTTTCCATGATCTTTCGGTAGATCCGCTCCAAGATCCTCCCATACCCGGCAAAGGGGTAGGTATTGCGCTCCTCGCTGATGGAAACGCTTCGGTCGTAATCCCCGGACCAGCCGTCAAATCCGCTTTGATCCAGCATATCCGCCCCTCCTTACACCATAGGGGCGGCTTTCTCGATCTCCTCCGGGGTGTGGGTGGAGATATAGTTGATGAAGCCCTGCACCACCTTGCGGTCGTTCTCCCCCTCCAGCGGCAGGATCCGGGTCAGGTCGTTGGGATCATACCGGCAGGCGGACAGCGCTACCGGCGCATCCGTACCCAGCTCGTCCGGAGTATAAAGCATATAATTCGCCTTAGTCTCCGGGGAATAGAAGGTAAACAATACCTGCATGGTCACATCCCCCTCGGGGGTGTGCATCACAAAGGTCATTTCTTTTTCACTCATTTGATAAACTCCTTGTTCTTTTCATAGGCGGCGATCACCGCCTCCATCATACTGCTGCGCAGACCGCCCCGCTCCAGCGCCCGGACGCCCTGGATGGTGCTGCCCCCGGGGGAGCAGACGGCGTCCTTCAGGGCACCGGGGTGCTGCCCGGTGGTGAGCACCAGCTGCGCCGTGCCCAGCATAGCTTGGGCGGCATAGACCAGCGCCTTGTCCCGGGGCAGACCGCAGGCCACGCCCCCGTCTGCCATGGCTTCCAAAATCTGGCAGTAGAAAGCGGGGCTGCATCCTGCCACGGCGCTGGCGGCGTCGATCAGATGCTCCGGCAGCCGGTCAAACAGACCTGCGCCCTCCATCAGATCCAGAAATTCATTCAAATCCGCCTGATTTACCCGGTCGTTGGCGTCGTAGACGATCAAGCCCTGCCCCACCCCAGAAGGTGTATTGGGCATGATGCGGATGATGGGGTAGCCTCCACCCAGCATCGACGCAATGTTGGCCATGGTCAGCCCCGCCGCCATGGTCACGAGGACCGCATCGGTGCGGACCTCCAAAATGGGCTTCAAGCCGCCCAGAACTTCCTCCATATACTGAGGCTTCACCCCAAGGATCACGAACTTGGATCCCCTTGCCACGGACTCGTTGGTGGACGCCACCAACTGGTGCTCCTGGGCAAAGTCCCGAGCATGCTCCCACCGCTTGGAGCTGACCAGGATCTCCTTGCCGGGGACTTTCTTCGCCGCCGCCTTGGCCAGCGCCCCGCCCATATTGCCGATGCCGATAAAGCCTAATTTCGCCATATCCATCCCTCCTGTTTTCCCTTATCATATCAGCACTTGGCGGAAAATGCAATCACCTTGCACCGGGAATAAGAGTGTGCTATACTCTTAGCATCTATTGTGAGGTGAATGTGATGATCCAGCAAACCATGTACGATCTGGGCGCCCACCGCTCCTGCATTCGGGAGCTGTTTGAATACGGACGGATGCGCGCGGCTCAGGTGGGAGCAGAAAATGTGTTTGACTTCTCTCTGGGCAACCCCTCCATCCCCGCCCCGGAGCAGGTGAGCACGACCATTGCCCAACTGGTCGCCCAGACCGAGCCCACGGCGCTCCATGGCTATACCCCCGCCGTGGGGGATGCCGAGGCACGGCGCTCCATCGCTGAGGATCTGAACCGGCGCTATGATGCCGGAGTGCGCCCGGAGGATCTGTTTCTGGGCTGCGGCGCTGCGCCGGAGCTGGTCAGCGTGATCCGGGCATTGGCTGTGCCCGGGGCAGAATTTATCGCCATCGCCCCGTATTTCCCGGAGTACAAGCCCTTCGTCACCGGCTGCGGCGGCATATTCCGCAGCGTTGCCGCCCAGATCCCGGATTTTGGCATCGACCTTGCCGCCTTGGAAAGCGCCATCACCCCCCATACCCAAGCCGTCATCGTCAATTCCCCCAACAACCCCTCCGGGGCGGTCTACCGGCAGGAGACTTTGGAGCGCCTTGCTGATCTGCTCACCCGAAAATCCCGGGAGGTGGGGCATCCCATCTACATCATTGCCGACGAACCCTACCGGGAACTGGTCTACGGCGGCATCCAAGTCCCCTTCCTGCCCAAGCTGTACCCGGACACGGTGGTGTGCTACTCCTACTCCAAATCTCTGTCCCTGCCGGGTGAGCGCATCGGCTATGTCTATGTCCCCCGTCAGGCCCAGGAGCATGACGCCCTGTATGCCGCCATCTGCGGGGCGGCACGGGTATCCGGCCATGTCTGCGCTCCTTCCCTGTGGCAGAAGGTCATCGCCCAGTGCGCCCACCTGCACCCGGATCTTGCCCAGTACGATCACAACCGCCGGCTGCTGTGGCAGAGGCTCACCGCCATGGGCTACGAGACTGCCCGCCCCGACGGGGCATTCTACCTCTTTGTCAAAGCCCCCAACGGCAGCGCCAAGGCGTTTTCCGAACTGGCGAAAAAGCAGGATGTTCTGGTGGTTCCCGGAGATGATTTCGGGTGCCCGGAATACTTCCGGCTGTGCTACTGCGTCAGCGCCGACTGCATCCAGCGCAGCCTGCCCCGGTTCCAAACCCTGATGGAGCAGATCAAATCCCCAGAATAAGCGAAAAAAGGCACGCAACAGCGTGCCTTTTTCTTATTTTCGCAGAATCGTGCTGGCGTTCAGCACCAAGGGGCTGTACAAAAACAGCACATCCTGATCGGTAAACTGAACATACTGCCCCAATGCCGCCGGGGCAATATACCGGGTATCCAGCAGCGTCACCTTGGCATAGGACTGCACCAGCAGCGGCGCAAGGGACGAGCCGAAGGAATCCCGGAAGATCACCAGTTCCCGATCGGTATCCGCATGTGGATTGGTGATGGTCTGCACCGCCATACCCCCGGACAGGAACACATCGTATAGATCCCGGCTGTCCAGCTTGTCCATGTCGTAGATCTTCGTCGTCTTTCCCGTGTCATAGGAATAAACCTCGCAGTCCTGCCAGCCCTCCCATGTGAGATAGCGCAGGGTGTCCGGCTCCATAGGCAGTGCCGCCTGACCGTAGTACACCCCGTAGAAGGGCTTGTCCAGCGCCTGCTGTGCAAAGCCCCGAGGAACATCCACACCAAAGGATCCTGCGATTTTCTCTGCGACGGGGACGATCTGATCTTGGGACCAATGGGTATCCGTGCGGTAGTAGCTGCCGGCACTCAGCACATCGGCAAGGTCGATCCTCTGCGCCCAAGGCATCTGCTCTTCCAGCCGGGAAAACAGGCTGTCATAGTCCATCCGCAGGACTCCCGCCCCATCCGCAAGGTAATATCCCTTGTCCGGCGCCACCGCATAGCGGATGGTACAGCCGGTATCCGCCAGATACATCCGGTACAGGTCGTTAAAGCGAGCCGCCGCATAGTCGACCATATCCTCTTTTAAGGGATACTCCATCTTGGCGGCAGCGCCGCCGTGGAGGTAGATGCCGTTGTTGTCCTTCTTCTGGAAGCCGTAGTAGTTCAGCACCGCATTCACCCGGCGCCAACTGTCCCGCAGGGGGAACTGATCCACGGCGTATTTGCCGAAATCCTTGGAAAATTCCCCGGACAGCACCGACTGGGCCGTGATCTGGGGGAACTGCTCCAAGGGTCTGCGCTCTGCATCCGAAGCGGCATCAGCAGGCTTGAACCACGCAAAGACCGACAGCACCAGCCACAGCCCCGCCACCAGCCAAAATCCAAGATACGGTTTTTTCATGATGCCACCTCCTTAGAAACGGAAATACAGGAACGGGTTGAAGCTGCCGTCCACCAGACTGGCGGTGCACAGCACCAGCAGCGCTGCCATGACCACAGGCTCGATCCAAGTGCCGTCAAATCGAAGCGCCCACTTCTTCAGCCTCGGCATTGCCCCCACGATGCCCAGCAGGAGCACCACGGCATAGCTGCGCAGGTAGTAGAGGGTCTGGGCGTTGACCAGCGGCACGCCCCCGGCGCCGAACATCCCGCCGATGTCCTGCGCCGCCTGTTGAAGAGATGCGGCATTGAACAGCACAAAGCTGATCCCCACCGCCAGCAGCACATAGCCGTGGCGCAGGAATGCGGGCAATTTGGCAATGGCGGGGATCCATTTTTCCACCAGCAGCAGCGCCGCAAACATCAGCCCCCACAGGACGAAGTTCCATGCAGCGCCGTGCCACAGCCCGGTGAACAGCCACACGAACAGGACATTGCGCAGCCACTTGACCCGGCCCACCCGGCTGCCCCCCAAGGGGATGTACAGGTAGTCCCGGAACCAGCCGCCCAGCGTCATATGCCACCGCCGCCAGAACTCCTGAATGGAGCGGGAGATGAAGGGATAGTCAAAATTCTCCGGGAATCGGAAGCCGAAGATCCGCCCAAGCCCGATGGCCATGTCGGAATAGCCGGAGAAGTCAAAGTAGATGTGCAGGCTGAAGGCAAGGGCATAGATCCAGTAAAAGACCACGCTCTTTTCCCCACAGTCCCGGAACACCGCCACCAGCGCGCCCAGCTGGTTGGCGATGAGCACCTTCTTCCCCAGACCCATGACAAACCGCCGCAGACCAAGGCGCAGATCCTCCATGCCAGTGGAGCGCTGGCGCAGCTCCCGCTCCACATCCACATAGCGGACGATGGGCCCGGCGATGAGCTGGGGGAACAGGGACACATAGCATCCGAAATCAATGAGATTCTTCTGGGCCTGCGCTCTGCCCCGGTACACATCGATGGTGTACGACAGGATCTGGAAGGTGTAGAAGCTGATGCCGATGGGCAGGGCGATCTTGGGCAGAGGAATGGCTGTCCCCAGCACCGCATTCACATTCTCAAGGAGAAAATCCGCATATTTATAGTAGCCCAGCATGCCCAGTCCTGTTACAATAGAGCAGATCAGGAACAATTTTCGCATTTTTGGGGTACGGCTTGCGCCGATGGCAAGCCCCCAGCCGTAGTGGATCAGGATGGACAGCACCATCAGCGCCACCAGTCTCGGCTCCCCCCAAGCGTAGAAAAACAGGCTGGCAATCAGCAGCCAGAGATTCTTCCCCCGCCGGGGCAGAGCAAAGTACACCAGCACCACCACGGGGAGGAAGTAGAACAAAAATTCAATGCTGGAAAAGAGCATCTCATACCGCCTTTCTCATAGAAACAGCCGCCGCAGACTGCGACGGCTGTTTTCGTTGATCCTTACTTTACGACCCGGGTCACCGTGCCGCCGCAGATCGTGGTGAAAGCCTCCACGAACTGGTCGGTGGTCACACCCAGCTGGGGATCCAGCATGATGAACATCACCACATCGCCGCAGACCACAGCCTGCTTCTCGGTGGCTTCCACGCAGATCCACTTGCGGGTATCGATGTTGTTGAACATCTGGTCGGCCAGCTTGTCTGCTGCTTCGGCGCTGTCGCACCGGGCGACGACCAGAGAGTAAGCCTGAGCGCCCATCATGGACTCGGAAGCGGTGGCTTCCTTCACCCCGGTGGCATCCTCGCCGCCCAGGAAGGTGGCGACGGTGTAGCCGTCGGTCAGATCCAGGGGAATGTCCTGCACAGGCAGCTCCACCTTCACATTCTCATACAGCTTGGCGATCAGCTCAGAGGGCGTGCCCTCGGGAGCGGTGACGGCATCGCTGCCGCCGGCGTTGGCGCCGCAGCCTGCCATGGCTGCAAACAGCATCACACAGGCCAGGATCATTGCAATTCTCTTCATTTGGATTTTCTCCTCCATACTTGTTTGTTTTGGATGATATGGTAACCGAGCAGCGCCACCGCTGCCCCCACGGCAAAGCCGGAGGCATCGATCCACACATCGATCAGGCTGGACGCCCGCCCGGGTACATACAGTTGAATGGTCTCGTCCACACAGGCCGCCGCCAATCCGGCGCCCAGCAGACCAAGGGGAATGCGCTGGATCCATGCGGCGCAATAGGCGGCGCACAGCAGCCCCAGCAGGGCAAATTCCGAAAAATGCCCCAGCTTGCGGATCAGACCGTGGATCCATTCCTCCCGGGGCAAAAATGGCAGCAGCCGGTACACCAGCTCCATCACTCCGCCGCTGACTTGAGAGGACTGCGCCCCCGCCAGCAGAGAGTTGCCCCAGATAAAGGCAAGATTCACCCCGATCAGCACAGCCAGAACCGGCTGCCACCGGGTATGTCTCATCCGATCACCCCCAAATGCTCCAACAGGATCTCAAGCCCCAGCACGATGAGGATCAGCCCCCCGGCGATCTGCGCCTTCTTCTCGAAGCGGTCCCCGAACACGCTGCCGATCTTCACGCCTGCGGCGGACATGGCAAAGGTCACCACGCCGATCAGCGCCACGGCAGCAAGGATGTCCACATCCCCCGCCATAGCCAGCGAGATCCCCACCGCCAGCGCATCGATGCTGGTGGCTACCGCCAGCACCGCCATGGTCTTGGGGGAAAAGTCGCCGGCGCCGCTTTCGTCCTCATCGCCGCCGGTGAAGGCCTCCCGGAGCAGATTCCCCCCGATGATGGCCAGCAGACCAAAGGCGACCCAATGGTCAAAGGCTTCGATGACTCCGGCGAACATGGAGCCCAGCACATAGCCGATCAGCGGCATCGCCGCCTGAAAGGCGCCGAACCAAAGCCCGCACAGCGCCATGCTGCGCCCATCCGCCCGGCGCAGGGTCAGCCCCTTGCACACGGACACGGCAAAGGCATCCATGCTCACGCCCAGCGCTAAAAACACGAGTTCAACGATCCCCATAATTCCTCCACCCGCAGAAAATTCGACCGGCAGGAACCCCGGACCGGGTCTGCGCTATGGTATCTCTCCGGCGGGTCATCGGGATGGGACTGGTCGCGGCGCAACGCCTTGTTGCTGGGTATTTTACCAGAGCCGCCGGGGGATGTCAAGCAAATGCCGTCGCATCGTCCGCTTAAAAATTCTTAAAGGCATCACACAAAAAAGCTGCCGCCGCAACTGCGGCAGCAGCCCTTATGCAAGTGGTAAGTAGATCAGAGGTACTGCTTCACGGACTCGGAAGCGGTCTCGGGATCATCAGACACGGTCATGGTGATCTTCAGGTTGTTGGTCTGAGCGAACTGGGCGCACCAGTTGATGAACTCCTCGCCCACGGCACGGTCGGAGCCAATGGTCTTGTACAGATTATCGATAAAGACGCAGGTAATGTCGAAGTTGCCGGCGTGCAGTCCGCTGAGCATACCCTTGAGCTTATCGGCATTGTTGATGCCCAGCTCCTCGGAATCCACCAGACGAACCTTGTAGTTCACATCATAGGTCAGCTTCTTGCCGTACTCGATGCAGACGATATCGCCGTTCTCGTTGGCGACTGCATCCTGGATAGCGGAAATCAGCTTCTTAGTTTTGCCGGAACCCTTCAGGCCCATAATCACTTTAATCATAGGAAACTCCTCCTTTGCTATGCCGTATTCGGCTGTGTCAATATTCTACCATCAGACGAATATTTTTTCAACCATAATTATGCAATTTGCAAAAAGAATTTTCTTCCCGGGATCACTTGTCCTCGTAGCCGGGTTTGCCCAGCAGGCGGAACATATTCCGCTTGTAGAACTCCACGCCGGGCTGATTGAAGGGATTGACCCCCAGAATGTAGGCGGAAACGCCGCAGCACAGCTCCAGGAAGTAGAACATTTCGCCCAGCTTCTCCTCATCCAGAGTACCCATATCCATGGTGATCACCGGCACGCCGCCATCCACATGGGCCGCCACGGTGCCGAGATATGCCTTCTCGTCCACGAAGTCCAGCGTCTTGCCTGCCAGATAGTTCAGTCCGTCCAGATCCTTCACATCCTCGCCGATGACCATCTGCTCGGCGGGTGCATCGAAGCGCACCATGGTCTCGAAGATGTTCCGCTCGCCCTGCTGGATCATCTGACCCAGAGAGTGCAGATCCGGGGTCAGCTCCGCCGTCACGGGGAAGATGCCCTTGCCGTCCTTGCCCTCGGACTCGCCGAAGAGCTGCTGCCACCAGCCGCCGAACATCTTGAAGCCCGGCTCAAAGGACTCGAAGATCTCCATGACCTTGCCCTTGCGGTACAGGGCGTTGCGGACGCCGGCGTACTGCCACACGGGATTTTCGAAGCTGCGCAGATCATACTGCTTCTTGGCGAAGGAAGCGCCGAGCATCACCTTGCGGATATCGATGCCTGCCACCGCCATGGGCAGCAGACCCACCGCAGTCAGCACGCTGAACCGGCCGCCCACATTGGGGGGAATGACGAAGGTCTCCCAGCCCTCTTCCGTTGCCATCTGGCGCAGGGCGCCCTTGCAGGGATCGGTGATGGCGTAGATCCGCTTTCTGGCGCCGTCGGTGCCGTACTTGCGCTCCAGCATCCACCGCAGGGCACGGGTGGAGATGGCGGGCTCGGTGGTGGTGCCGGACTTGGAGATGATGGCAATGGAGAAATCCTTGCCCTCCAGCAGCCGCTGCAGTTCGTTCCAGTGGCGGGTGGACAGGGTGTTGCCCGCATAGAAGATCTGGGGGTTGCCGCGGCCCTTGCCGATGTTGTGGTTGGCACCCTGCATCAGCTCGATGGCGGCTCTGGGGCCCAGATAGCTGCCGCCGATGCCGATGACCACGAATACCTCGCTGTTCTCCCGGATCCGGTCAGCCGCCATGCGGATGCGGCGCATCTCGTCGGTCTCCTCGGTCTTGGGCAGATCCAGCCAGCCGAGGAAGTCGTTGCCCTCGCCGGTGCCCTGAGACAGGGTCATGTGTGCAGCCGCCACATCCTTCTCGGTGGCCAGCAGCTCCGGCAGGGTGAGCTGCCCCCACACATTGGAAATATCTACTTTGATCATAAAAAAAGACACATCCTTTCATTTCTGCGAATTGTCACCCTAATGGTATCGCATCTTCCCGCCAAACGCAAGAGCATATGGAAAACTTTTTCCACAGCCGGGGAAATTGTCCCTTTTCCTCTGGCTTTTTTTCCACGATCATGTATAATAGTAGGGATATGATCCCCCCGTGGTCGGGGCGGCAAAAACGAAGATCTAGGAGGAGTTTTACCAATGCGATTCGGCTTTGGGGTGGATGTAGGCGGCACCACCATTAAGATCGCCTTCTTTCAGGAGGACGGTCTGATGATCGACAAGTGGGAGATCCCCACCAATACAGATAACGGCGGCAGCGCCATCCTGCCGGATATTGCCCAGGCGGTGACGGACTACCTGCACCAGCACAGCGTTTCCCCGGAGCAGATCATCGGCATCGGCATCGGCGTCCCCGGTCCGGTGGACACCCACGGCACGGTGAACAAGTGCATCAATCTGGGCTGGGGGACGGTGAACCTCCACGAGACGCTGTCCCGGCTCACGGGATTCGATGTCCGGGCAGGCAATGACGCCAATGTGGCTGCTCTGGGCGAATGCTGGAAGGGCGGCGGTCAGGGGGCACAGAACATGGTGCTGGCGACCCTGGGCACCGGCATTGGCGGCGGCATCGTCACCGACGGTCATCTGGTCTGCGGCGCCCACGGCGCAGGCGGCGAGATCGGTCACATCGTGGTGAACCGGGACGAGACGGAGCGCTGCCCCTGCGGCAACTACGGCTGCATCGAGCAGTACGGCTCCGCCACCGGCGTGGTGCGGCTTGCCAAGCGGTATCTGACGGCTCACGATACCCCCTCCGTCCTGCGTCAGAATCCGGACTTCAGCTGCAAGGATGTATTCGATGCGGCAAAGGCCGGGGACAAGGCTGCCCATGAAATTACTGAGCAGATGTTCGATCTCATGGGCGTGTTCGTGGCAGCGGTTTGCGCCGTGGCAGACCCCGAGGTGGTGGTTCTGGGCGGCGGCGTCAGCAAGGCCGGTCAGATCCTTGTGGATGGGATCACCCCCTATTTCCAGAAGTACGCATTCCATGCCTGCCACTCCACCCAGCTGGCGCTGGCTACCTTGGGCAATGATGCCGGGGTCTACGGCGCATTCAAGCTGGTGCTGGATGCCTTCGGCGGCTGATCTCTACTATATATAATACAAAGGAGTTTTTATTATGTACTGCTACCGTCAAATTCAGGATGATCTCTACTGGGTGGGCGCCAACAACCGCCGCCTTGCCATGTTCGAGGGCGTGTACGATGTGCCCAAGGGCGTCAGCTACAACGCCTACCTGCTGCTGGACGAAAAGACCGTGCTGTTCGACACGGTGGATGCTTCGGTTTCCGAGCGGCTGTTCGAGAATCTGGACGCTCTGCTGGGCGACCGGGCGCTGGACTATGTGCTGGTGCAGCACATGGAGCCGGATCACTCCGCCACGCTGTATCAGGTGATCCAGCGCTACCCCAATGTGCAGGTGGTGTGCAACGCCGCCACCAAGAAGATGATCGAGCAGTTCTTCCCCTGCGCCATCGATGACCGGTGGGTGGAAACTGCCGACGGTGGCAGCTTCTCCTCCGGGCGGCACAGCTTCGCCTTCGTCAAGGCACCCATGGTGCATTGGCCGGAGGTTCAGGTGACCTTCGATACCACCACCGGCACCCTGTTCTCCGCCGATGCCTTCGGCGTGTTCGGCGCCATCAACGGAGCGATCTTTGCCGACGAGGTGGACTTTGAGCGGGACTACATGGACGAGGCCCGCCGCTACTACTGCAACATCGTGGGCAAGTACGGCATGCAGGTGCAGACTCTGCTGAAGAAGGCCGCCGCCCTGGACATCAAGATGGTCTGCCCCCTCCACGGCTTCGTCTGGCGGGAGAACATCGGTTCCATCGTGGATAAGTACCTGCATTGGAGCAGCTACACCCCCGAGGAGCAGGCGGTGGTCATCGCCTACGGCTCCATCTACGGCGGCACCGAGAACGCCGCTGAGATCCTGTCCGTCATGCTGCGGGAGAAGGGCATCAAGACCGTGATGTTCGATGTGTCCATGACCCCCGCTTCCGAGATCGTGGCTGCTGCCTTCCGCTACAGCCATCTGGTGTTCGCCTCTGCCACCTACAACAACGGCATCTTCATCAAGATGGAGGATCTGCTGAACGATCTGGTGGCCCACGCCATCCAGAACCGCACCGTTGCCCTGATGGAAAACGGCACTTGGGCCCCCACCGCCGCCGGCCACATGGCCAAGAAGCTGGAAAGCTGCAAGGACATCCGGCTACTGGAGGGCACCGTGACCATCCGCTCCAGCGTGAAGCAGGAACAGCGCGATCAGATCGCCGCCATGGCCGATGCCATCGCCGCAACCATGTGATTTTTCTCCGCTCCGTCCGGAATACTCCGGGCGGAGCGCTTTTTATGTTGAAATCCCCCGAGATTTGAGGTACAATGAGGGAAATACATAGGGAGGTAGAACCTTTGGATAACGTATTGGTCATCGGGATCGCCGGTGGTTCCGGCAGCGGAAAAACCACCCTGATGAAGAACATCATCGCCCACTTTTCGGATTCCATCACCGTGCTGAGCCACGACAACTACTACAAGCGCCACGACGAACTGCCCTTTGAGGAGCGGTGTAAGCTGAACTACGACGAGCCGGGAGCACTGGACACGGATTTCATGGCACAGCAGCTTCAGCAGCTTCGGCAGGGGCAGGCCATCGACTGCCCGGTGTACGACTTCACCATGCACAACCGCTCGGATGAGACCATCCACATCGAGCCGAGGAATGTCATCATCGTGGAGGGCATCCTGATCTTCGAGAACAAGCCCCTGCGGGATCTGATGGACATCAAGATCTTCGTGGACACCGACGCCGACATCCGTCTGTGCCGCCGGGTGAAGCGGGATGTGACCAAGCGGGGCAGGAGTCTGGAATCCGTGCTGGAGCAGTACCAGAACACCGTCAAACCCATGCATGAAAAATATGTGGAGCCCAGCAAGAAGTTCGCCAACATCATCGTCCCCGAGGGCGGCAAGAACCAGATCGCTCTGGGGCTGATCCTCCACCAAATTCAGCACTATCTGGAGGAAAACCGGCTATGAGCATCCAGCATCTGATTTTCGACATCGACGGTACCCTGTGGGACTCCCGGGCGCTGGTGGCCAAGGGCTACAATGCCCACCTGCGGGAGGCCGGGCACCCGGAGCTTCAGGTAGATGTGGCGTTCCTCACCACCGTGTTCGGCAAGACCATGGACGAGATCGCGGACATCATGATGCCCACCATCTCCGCCCCCCAGCGCAAGGAGCTGCTCATGGGCTGTATGCGCCGGGAGCACGAAGCGCTGGAGCAGGATCCCTGCCACATCGCCTTCCCCGGCGTGGTGGAGACGCTGGAACGGCTGGCCAAGGACTACCGGCTCTACATCGTCAGCAATTCCCAATGCGGCTACCCGGAACTGCTGATGAACAAGCTGAATGTGGCTCATCTGTTCCAGGATCACCTGTGCTTCGGGGACACCGGCACGCCCAAGGGGCAGACCATCCGATTGCTGATGGAGCGCAACGGCATCGACTCCGCCGTGTACATCGGCGATACCCAAGGGGATCTGGAAGCCTGCCAGGATGCAGGGATCCCCTTCATCTACTGCGCCTACGGCTTCGGCAGCCCCGAGCATTGGGATGCCAAGATCGATTCTTTCGACCAGCTTCCCCATGTGCTGGAAAACTGGGGATAAATTCCGGGTTTTCCACAGCCGGGTCTGAAAAGTTTTCCACAGGATGAATACAGCGATGCACCGATGGAATGGCATATTCCGTCGGTGCATCTTTTGTTTTTATGGAGTTTACCACAGTTTTCCTAGATTAGTGCAACTTCTCTCCCTGTTTCCTGTTTTTCCATTTCTGAAAAGTTATCCACAGACGGTGCAATTCCTGTGGACAAATGTTTGGATTGCGTCTTGGGGATGGTGATGGTCAGCACGATCTCGTCCTCCGTCTCCCGCCGCTCCGACACCGCCGGGATGCCGCTGGACTGGATCCGGGTGAGGGATTTTCCCAGATGGTTCAGAAATCCCTTCAAATCCACCCGGGCAGACCGCTGCGCATCTGCCCCGCCCAACAGTTCGTCCACATACCGCTCCGTCCGTGCCACGCTCATGCCCAGCTTGACGATTGTCTCGATGGCACGCAGTTTCTGAGGCTCGGAGGGCAGACGCAGCAGCGCCCGGGCATGGCGCTCGGTGAGCTCCCCCGCCCGCAGGGCTTCCAGCACCTTTGGGGAGTGCTTCAGCAGCCGCAGCTTGTTGGCAACGGCGCTCTGGCTCTTGCCGATCATCCGTGCCGCCTGCTCTTGACTCAGGTTCTGAAGCTGGATCAGCTTGGAGATGCCCAAGGCCTCCTCAATGAAGTCCAGATCCTGCCGCTGCAGGTTCTCCACCAGCGCCACCACCCCGGATTCGGCATCATCCATGCTCATAACGATGCAGGGGATCTCCGTCAGCCCCGCATTCTGTGCCGCCCGGAGCCGCCGCTCCCCGGCGATCAGCTCATATCCCCCGCCTACCCGCCGGACGGACAGGGGCTGGATGATGCCGTGGCTGCGGATGGATTCGCTCAGCTCCTCCAGCGCCTCCTCCTGAAAGATCCGGCGTGGCTGGGCGGGATTGGGCTTGATGGAGCGGGCGGGCAGGAACACCACCCGCCCGGTCTCCATGTAGGTTTTCAATTTCGCGCAGTGCATAGGCGCTCCTCCTTGGTACAATGGTAGTCCCATTGTATCCCCCGCCGCCGGGGAAAACCCACGAAAGCATGGTGCTGGGAAATCATTTCCGAAAAAAGTTCCTGCCGAGATTTTCTCTCCGCAGGAACTCTTTTTCCTCGATGAAAAGGGATGATTTCCCCATTTTTGTACCAAATGGGATCCTATGCCGCCGAAGCAAATGCGATGGTCAGCGTATAGCAGGCATCCTGCTCCCCTTCGGCATCCACATTGACCAGCCGCAGCACCACTTCCCCGGCGGCATCCGGCGCAGTCAGGTCAAAGTCAAATTCGTACAGAAGCCCGCCGCTGCCCTCCGGCAGTTCCGTCTGCTGTCCGTCGGGACATATGCTCCTGCTGTCGGTCAATTCCATGCCGGACAGTTCCGAAACCTCCCATTTCAGGATCCCAGCATACTGGGGCAGTTGGATCTCCAGCTTCTGCGTCCCCCGCTCCAACCGGATATCCACAGTTTCCTGCGGAGCCGACTCGTGTTCGGTCAGACCGACGGGATACAGCAGTCCGTTCACCCGGATCACGCTGGGGTCGGGACAGCCGTTTTCATCCAGCGGGAATTCGGCGCTGGGCTGACCGGAAGCCGCCTGCGCCGGCTGGTCAGTAGGTGCTGCATCCTCTTGAGGCGCACAGCCCATCAGCAAGGCAGCAATCAACACCGCCGCATACAATATCCTATGGTTTCGCATCATATTCCCTCCCATTTGTTATTTCCACAGTCCCGCCCATCGCTCTGTGCGGATCTATGTACCATCACACTATCACACACAACCGTGTTGTGCAACCGAAACCCCGTGGTATTTGTATTTTTGTGACATCTTCACATTTTCCCCACCTAGGTTTTAGAATGTCCTACAGTTTCATATAGCAGTCCCAGTATGCTATAATGGATTTGACCCAAACGATAGAGGAGGTTTTGCTATGAAAAAAACTCTAGTAGCCATTGGAAAAGCGGTGCTGTACATTCTATTTACGCTTTTGATCCAGTTTATCGTCGGCTTTGTTCATATGGTCATCTGCGGAGTGATATTTACAGCCCAGTACCCGGATCTCTTCAGTTGGAATCCGGAAGCGGTGCTGAGCAACTTCTTCCATGAATATGCCGAAAGTCCCCAAGGCACCGTCCTTCTGATCTCCAATGCCATCGCCCTGCTGCTGATCTGGCTGTTCTTTGTGATCCGCAGGCGGAAATTCACCCAAGAAGTGGAGCTGGTCAAGACCCGTTGGACGAATCTTGCGACGGCGGTGGTCTACGGCTTCGGGATGTGCTTTTCCGTCAGCTTTGTGACCGGGCTGCTGGTGGAGATCCTGCCCATCTCTCAGGCTACTATTGATGCTCACCTAGCCGCTGCTGCTCTGGTGGAATCGGACTACACCCTTACCGGCATCCTCAGCACCGTGGTGATCGCGCCTATTGCCGAGGAAGTGTTCCTGCGGGGGCTTGCCTATACCCGGCTGCGCCGTGCTATGCCCCCCATTTTGGCGGCGGTGCTGTCCTCCCTTGCCTTCGGGTTGCTCCACGGGGATATCATCTGGTTCATGTCCGCATTTGGGGGCGGGCTTGCCATGGCGTGGATCTTCCAGCGCACTGGCTCCCTCTGGGCGCCCATCCTCGTGCACATGACCAACAACGCCCTTGCCATGCTGGTGCCGGACATGGCCGAGAGCTGGGGCTACTATGCGCTGGTGGCGGTGAGCCTTGCGGCGCTGACGGGATCGGTGATCTACCTGTGCAGAACCAACCCCAAACCCCACACAGCGTGATCATAAGTCATGTTTGCGCAGAAGGTTTCCCCGATGCACCGCACCAAAGCCTCCCCTTGTGAGCAAGGGGAGGTGGCAAAAATCATAGATTTTTGACGGAGGGGATGAAAACAAGCGTTTTCCGACCCTTTTTGAAATCAATCCCTCAGTCACGCCCTTGGCGTGCCAGCTCCCTTTACACAAGGGAGCCGTGGGCGCAGCAACCAAAAGCATGAGCAAAAAAGCCGTCCCGGTGGATCACCCACCGGGACGGCTGCTTATTCTGTCAGAAATAGACCACATCCATGCCCTTGACCAGCAGGGGGTTGATGCTCACCCGGGCGGTATCCCCCACCCGGCAGTCGCAGTCGGTGACATCGATGACCATGTTCACCATGCCCACATGACCCAGCACTCGGCACGCCTTGCCGCCCACATGGACATACAGCGCCTTGTGCCGCAGGAACGCCTTGATGTAGCGTGCCACGCCCCGGACGCAGTCCTTGAACCGCCACAGGTCGAAGCCCCGATCCACCCCGAAGCCGTGGAAATAGCCCACCGGCAGCACGGCGATCCGAGTCTCCCGCTTGGCGACCCAGCCTGCACCGTAGCCCACGGAATGCCCGGCGGGAATGGTGCGGATCTCCTCGATCTGGGCGTTGCAGCAGCCCACGGACTTGAGCCCCGCTTTCCCGGCGAAGCCCACCCGCCCCAGCAGCGCCGAGCCAACCCGCACGGCGTCGCAATGCATATGCTCATACTTCCAGAAAGCGGTGGAGTTGCAGCAATGCACCATACCGGTCTCGAAGCCTGCGGCGTGAAGCTCCTGCACCACCTGTTGGAAAGCGTCGTACTGCTTCTGGGTGTCAGCCGGATCCACAGCGCAGGCAAAGTGGGTGTAGATCCCCGTCAGCGCCAGACCCGGGCAGTCGGTATACAGGCGGTAGACCTGTTCGATCTGCTCCGGCAGGAATCCGAAGCGCCCCATGCCGGTGTCGATCTTCACATGGGCCTGCGCCACGGCAGAGCGCTGCCGTGCCACCCGATCCAGGGTCTGCCCCTGCTCCAGCGAGGAGACGGTCAAGATCGCCCCCAGATCCATCAGCTCGTTGAGCTCCGTCTCGTCGGCGGTGGCCTCCATCATCAGGATGGCGTTTTCCTCAAACCCCGCTTCCCGCAGGCGGCGCACCTCCGACACCTCGGTGACGGCAAAGTGGTCGATGCCGTAGGCGGACAGTACCCGGGCAAGCTCCACACAGCCCAGCCCGTAGCCGTCCCCTTTGATGACGCCCCACACCACTGCGCCGCCTGCCCGCTCCAAGATCACACGGACATTGTGGGCCAGCGCACTCTTATCCACCATATATGCTTTCATAGGCTCCGCCTTTCTGTCTGTCGGGAACTCAGTCCTTCTTGTTCTTGCTCATGTAGCGGATCATCGCCAGCCGGTG
This sequence comes from uncultured Clostridia bacterium, assembly GCA_937890525.1. GTDB lineage: Bacteria > Bacillota > Clostridia > Oscillospirales > Oscillospiraceae > Faecousia. The sequence continues at coordinate 39,393 of CALADI010000009.1, forward strand.
ATAGGCATCGGTGGCGATCTTCAGGGTCTTGTACCAGAATTTGCTGAGCACCAGGTCAAATTCTCCCATAAACTCAGTGAAATCCCCGTTAAATCCCTTCTTGAACTTGTAAAGGCCGTACAGGGGATTGTCCTCGGTGAGGTCGCCGGAGACGCCCCGGAAGTCGTAGATCCGGCACTTCTTCTCCACCGCCCATTGGATCATGTTCCATTGCAGCAGGTAGTTGGGCATCAGATTGCGGTGCTCGTTGGAGCTGGCGCCGTAGAGATACCAGACCTTGTCCCCGTACCAGATGGCGAGGGTCCCGGCGATGGGCTGCCCCTCATGGAACGCCATGTACAGCCGGCAATGCTCCCCCAGATTCTTCAGCATATTGGAGAAATAGGCCTCGTCCCGGGTGACGAAATTATCCCGCAGACCGGTCTCCACCATGATCCGGGTGAACTCCGGGATCATCTCCTGACCGCAGATTTTCACCTCCACCCCCTTGCGCTGGGCAAGGCGGATGTTGTAGCGGTGCTTCTGGGTGAAGGAAGCCAGCAGCTCCTCCTCGGTCTTGCCTTCTACATTCAGACGGAACACGAACCGGGGCTGGATGCCCTCGAAATTCTTGCCGTCCTGCATACACCGGAAGCCCAGACGCTCCAGCTCTGCCTTGAAGGCGGTGTTCTCCACGCTCACATCCGGGTCGATCTTCACCACATAGCCATGGTACTGCTTGGCCAGCGCCCGGACGCCCTGCATCAGTTCCTCCAGCGTCTCCCGGTCGTCCAGATCGCACACCGGGCCCCGGCAGATATACAGCATACTCACCGGGAACATGGGCGCCTTGCGGATCAGCACGCCCAGCGCGCCCTTGATGGCGCCGGCTTCATTGCGCACGGCAACGCCGTGGAAGTGCCAAGCCGTTTTTTGCTTGCCCCACAGGTAGGACTGGGCAAAATGTCCCTTGGGGTGGGACTGGATGAACTGCTCGTATTCATTTATGGTATTTTCTTGGATCAATTCGTACATTGGCCTTATCTCCATATTGTCATTGTTCAGGTTTTCTACTTCATAGCATACCACAATCCCCGGTCTTACGCAACCGAAACCCGGCAAAATTCCCGATATTCCGAAAATCTCTTTACATCCTTGGTATCTTTTGTTAGTATTATGATAAATACACCTGTATGGATACACTCCGCACAGCATGGGAGGGATCGCTATGCTTGATATTATGCACAATATTACGGACATCGCCCGCTGCGCCGCCCAGTTCCGTTCGGAGGAGCTGACCCCGCTGGGACTGAAGTCCTGTCACGCCAGCTATCTGTGCGTGATCTGCGACCACCCGGGCATCACCCAAGATCAGCTTGCCCGCAGGATCTTCATCAACAAGAGCAATGTGGCACGGCAGCTTGTGATTCTGGAGGAGGACGGCTTTGTCACCCGCAGACCTGCCCCGGAGGACAAGCGCGCCATGCAGGTATTCCCCACCGCCAAGACGCTGGACTGCCTGCCCAAGCTTGAGGGCATTTTTCGGGAGTGGGAGACGCTGGTCTGCCAAGATCTGACCCCGCAGGAGCAGCAGATGATGAGCGCCATGCTGGACAAGATCAAGATCCGCTCCGCCCAATGGATGGACGGGCGCTGAACCCCATATAAAACCGGCGGCTGCCCACTCTGGCAGCCGCCGGATCTTGTTTTGGGGTCATTCTATGGGTTCGCCGGTGGTTTTGTCGAAATTCTGCAGCACAGAATAGTCCGTCCTGTCACTGCCTGCTGTGGAGTAGAACCCCGTGGTGTCGCACAGCACCCGCTGGTCGTCTATGATCCGCAGATAGGTGTCTTGGGTCAGCATGAGCCCGGAAAAGTCGGCAGGGTCTGCCTTATATGCGGCGTATGCCTGCTCCAGCAAGTCCGCTATGTCGCATACAGCGCCCTGCTGCTGGTAAAAGTCCAAGATCCGCTGCCGGACACATTCATCCAACTCCTGAAACGGGGCGTCCTTGTCAAAGATCGGCAGGTGGATCTGGGTCATCAGCAGCTCCGTGCCGTCGCTGAGCTGATAATAGCGCTTACTGCTCGGGCTTTGCAGACGGAAAACCGAAACCTTCTCGCCGTCAGAAAAGGTGTAAACATCCGCTTCTTCCAAGACCCGTTCCGTGCGCTGGGTACAGCCCGATGCGAATACCGCCACCACCAGAAGCATCATCAAAAAGAATTTCTTCATTCCGTCCACCTCCTGTATCATAATCATACCCTATGGGCGAAGAGGTTGTCAACAGAGTCAAGGCATAGATCCGCAGAAAAACGCCGCACCATTGGGGGAATTCCAATGTCATCTATGCCAAAAGGCAGGGGGATCGTTTGGTGATTTTTCCATCTTGCCTGGGGTGACAGCCCCGTGTATATTAAAGGTGGAGGATGGGATCTTTGCCCCGCAAATCCGGATCCGTTATCCCTATTTCCTGTGCTGAAAGGATGGATGAAGATGAAAAAACCGCCTCGTTTGATACCCCTCACCCTGTCTTTTGCGTGTCTTTTGTGCTTTGTACTGGCAGGGGCTTCCTGCTCGGCAAATCCCTCCGCTGGTTCGGATCCGATAGGATCCTATGAACTGTACTATACGCTCAACGACCAAGATCAAACAGTTGTTGAAGATCCCGGCTGGGAAAATCCCCAGAACGCTCCCCTCGCCATTTCTATGACAAAAAGCAGCGGTCCCATCAAGTGCTCCGTCACGGTCTACCACAAAGAGGATTCTGCGTCTGGGTGGATCACTGCTGGTTCCGGTGTGGTGATTTTGGGCGGTCCTGCCTGTTCCTTTACGATCTCCGAAAACCACACCGTCCGTGTTGTTGCCAAAGCCACCGCAGGAAACAACGGCTACGCCACCTTGCAGGTTTCCCTTAAGTGATCCCGAAAATTCCGGCGGCTGCCCATTGGGGCGGCCGCTTTTTTGCGGTTTTGCACAAATCTTCTTGACATTCCCCGGTCACACAAGTAAAATAGTTTCGGAATAGTATGCCTGCCCCGTGGGGGCAGCGTTTGCTGATATCCGGCAGGTGGTGCCGGTGGTTTTCGCAAGATCCGCCCCATGGCGTTTTTATTTTGTTCAATGACCCGTCGCCGGGCATCCCCGGCGGCTTTCCCTGTGCAAATGGAAGATCCGTGTGGGCTTTTTTGCGCCGCCCTCCACCCCTTGCCAATACAAACAAGGAGGTGCGTTGCAGAATTATGGGACCCTTTGATATTATCATTCCCGTCGTTTGTGGTGCAGTAGGACTTCTGATCGGTGCTTTTGGCGGCATCGCTTACCGCAAGCGTGTGGCAGAGCGGGAGATCGGCTCGGCTGAGGCTGAGGCCACCCGCATCATCAACGATGCCATCCGCGGCGGCGAAAACAAGAAGAAGGAAATGCTGCTGGAAGCAAAGGACGAGATCCATAAATCTCGCACAGAGTACGAAAAAGAAGTGAAGGAGCGCCGCTCCGAACTGAGCAAGCAGGAGCGCCGGCTCCAGCAGAAGGAAGAATCTCTGGACAAAAAGACCGATGCCTTCGAGCGCAAGGAAGAGGAGCTGTCCCGCCGTCTGACCAAGGTCACCGAGACTCAGGCCAAGGCGGATGCCCTATGCAAGGCCCAGACCGAGAAGCTGGAGGAGATCTCCCAGCTTACTCAGGAGCAGGCAAAGCAGTATCTTCTGGAGACCGTGGAGGCAGATGTCCGCCACGAGACCGCCATGAAGATCAAGGAGATCGAGTCTCAGTTCAAGGAAGAAGCCGAGACCAAGGCACGGGAGGTCATCGCCACCGCCATCCAGCGCTGCGCCGCCGACCATGCCGCCGAGACTACCGTCAGCGTGGTGCCCCTGCCCAACGACGAGATGAAGGGCCGGATCATCGGCAGAGAGGGACGGAACATCCGCACCCTGGAGACCATCACCGGCGTGGATCTCATCATCGACGATACCCCCGAAGCCATCACCGTTTCCAGCTTCGACCCCGTCCGCCGGGAGATCGCCCGTCTGGCGCTGGAGAAGCTGATCGTGGACGGACGGATCCACCCCACCCGCATCGAGGACATGGTGGAGAAGGCCCGCCGGGAGGTGGACCGCACCATCCGGGAAGAGGGCGAGCGTGCCTGCTACGAGACCGGTGTCCACAACCTCAACCCCGAACTGGTCAAGATCCTTGGCCGTCAGAAGTACCGTACTTCCTACGGTCAGAATGTGCTGAACCACTCCATCGAGGTGTCCCACATTGCCGGTCTGCTGGCCAGCGAGCTGGGCATGGATGTGGCCCTTGCCAAGCGTGCGGGACTGCTGCATGATCTGGGCAAGGCCGTGGATCACGAGATGGAGGGCAGCCATGTGCAGCTGGGCGCAGAGCTTGCCCGCAAGTACAAGGAAAACCCCGTGGTGGTCAACGCCATCGAGGCCCACCACGGCGATGTAGAGCCGAAAACCATCACCGCTGTGCTGGTCCAGGCCGCAGACGCCATCTCCGCCGCCCGCCCCGGCGCCCGCAGAGAGAATGTGGAGAACTACATCCGCCGTCTGCAAAAGCTGGAGGAACTGACCAACTCCTACGCTGGTGTTGAGAAGTCCTACGCCATTCAGGCAGGCCGTGAGATCCGCATCATGGTCAAGCCCGAGGTGGTCAACGAGGACAACATGATCCTGCTGGCACGGGACATTGCCAAGAAGATCGAGTCCGAGCTGGAATACCCCGGTCAGATCAAGGTCAATGTGATCCGGGAGACCAAGGCTGTGGAATACGCCAAGTAATCCCAAATATGCACCAACTCCCCGGCAGATCTTCATCTGCCGGGGAGTCTGTTTTTCGTTATCAACGCTATGGCGTGTGATCTGAGTTTATCAAGGATTGACCGGATCGAACCCCCTGTGATATAATAGGTAAAACATGGTTGCCGCACAACGAAAGGGTGAAGTGAATTGAAAAGAAAAACAAGGTTTTCTCTGATCTGCACAATCTGTTTGGCTGTACTGTGCCTATCCATCACCGTATTTTCAGCCGGAATGGAGCGGTGGGAATGCCCGCCTTCGCAGACCTGTGGTTTGTCCGAAACCGGGACTGCCCAAGGTTCTTCTTTCGACCATGCCTATTGGCTCGACAACGGAAATGGGGACAATTTCCGATTCTTCGTCCGCAATCAAGGTGCCTGCCGGGTCAAAATATCCATCAATGATGTCTCTGCCGTGGTCGATCCGGGGCAGGAAGCCTGCCTTACCGCTGCCCTTGGAGCACATCCAGAAAAATATGTCTGCCATGCCTACCCCGTGGAGCATGGTACGGATTTTGACATTGCTTGGAAATGTGCCATTTCCTCAGACTCCTGATCCCTTAGCCCCCGCCGGAAGGCGGGGGCATTTTGATACAAAAACCACCGCACCTACATAAACAGGTGCGGCGGTGCATTGTGCTGAATCAGCCTTCCTCCACCACGATCTCGGAAACTTCCAAGCCCGGGTTGCGGCGGCAGGTGAAGTCGATGGCCCAATAGCTGCTGAACACCAGCAGATTGTTGCCGTGGTAATCCTCCAGCAATTCGGCATCGCTGCCCAGATTCAGATCCGACAGGTCGCCGGGGTAGGCATCGATCTTGCGGATCTCCTCATAGGGCAGAGACTCCATCCGCAGATCCACGCCGTACTCATTCTTCATGCGGTACTGGAACACATCGAATTGCAGCGTACCCACAACGCCCACGATGACCTCCTCCATACCGGAGTTAGGCAGCTTGAAGATCTGGATGGCGCCCTCTTGGGCGATCTGCTCCGTGCCCTTGACGAACTGCTTGCGCTTCATGGAGTCCTTGGCAGACACCCGGCTGAAATGCTCCGGGGCAAAGGTGGGGATGCCGCAGTAGCGGAACTTCTTGCCCGGGGTGGTGATGGTATCACCGATGGAGAAGATGCCGGGATCGAACACGCCGATCACATCTCCGGCGTAGGCCTCGTCCACGATCTCACGATCCGCCGCCATCATCTGCTGGGGCTGGGACAGGCGCATCTTCTTGTTGCCCTGCACATGGAAGTATTCTGCGTCCCGCTCGAACTTGCCGGAGCAGATCCGCATGAAGGCCAGCCGGTCACGGTGGGCTTTGTTCATGTTCGCCTGGATCTTGAACACAAAGGCGGAGAAATTGGGGTCAAAGGTGTCGATCTCGCCGCAGTCCGCCACACGGGCCAGAGGGGGCGGGGTCATCTTCAGGAATGCCTCAAGGAAAGGCTCGATGCCGAAGTTGGTCAGCGCAGAGCCGAAGAATACCGGGCTGAGCTGGCCGCAGCGCACTTCCTCCAGATCCATCTCCCGCCCTGCCGACAGCAGCTCCACATCGTCGATGAGCTGCTGGTGCTTGGCTTCGCTGTCCAGAAGCTGGGCAACCTGCGGGTCATACAGATCCACCTCCTGCTTTCCGGCACGGCTCTTGCCATTGACGCCGGAGAAGAACAGCAGCTGACCGCCCTCCCGGTCGTAGACGCCCTGAAAATCCTTGCCGCAGCCGATGGGCCAGTTCATGGCGTAGGTCTCGATGCCCAGTTCCCGCTCCAATTCGTCCAGCAGGTCAAAGGGATCCTTGGTCTCCCGGTCCATCTTGTTGATGAAGGTGAAGATGGGGATGTGGCGCATGGCGCAGACCTTGAACAGTTTCCGGGTCTGGGGCTCCACGCCCTTGGCGCCGTCGATGACCATCACGGCGGAGTCCGCCGCCATCAGGGTGCGGTAGGTATCCTCGGAGAAGTCCTGATGTCCTGGGGTGTCCAGAATGTTGATGCAGAAGCCGTCGTACTGGAACTGCATCACCGAGGAGGTGACGGAGATACCACGCTGCTTCTCGATCTCCATCCAGTCGGAGGTAGCGGCACGGGAATTCTTCTTGCCCTTGACCACGCCGGCCTGGGCGATGGCGCCGCCGTAGAGCAGGAACTTTTCCGTCAATGTGGTCTTACCGGCGTCGGGGTGGGAGATGATCGCAAAGGTCCGGCGGCGGCTGATTTCTTCTTGTAATGTAGCCATTGTATTTTACTCCATCGTTCTAGAAATTTTCATACAGTCAATCACTATACTTTACCACAGGATCGGCGGTATGACAAGACTTTTTCCCGATTTTCGGCGCTCCATTTTTCTTTTGCGGGAATGTCTTAACATTTCTGAAGTTTTCCCCCGGCGCATTGCATCATACCGCCGGGCATACTATGATATAGCAAATATCCAAAGCGCCGTATGGTGCAAAAAATATTTTCTTGGGGAATTGACAAAATCCCCCCTTTCGGATAAAGTAAAACTAGAATACAAGGAAATCCGTTTCCATAAGTAAGGAGGGTTCTCTATGAATTGGGAAGCGATTTTCTGGCTGATTGCCATGGTTGTCTTTATGGTTGCCGAGGGGCTGACCGTGACGCTGGTATCCATCTGGTTTGCCGTTGGATCTCTGGCGGCGATCTTTGTGGCGCTGTTCGGCGGCAATGTGATCGTTCAGGTCTTTGTCTTTCTCGGGGTATCCGTCCTGCTGCTGGCCTGCCTGCGCAGCTTGGTGCGGCGCTATCTCAATCCCCATCTGATCCACACCAATGTGGACAGCGTGGTGGGCTGTGAGGGTGTCGTCACCTCCGATGTGAACAATGTGGCAGCCTTGGGGCAGGTGGAGATCAACGGCCTTTCGTGGAGCGCCCGCTCCACCACCGGCGAAGCCCTCCGCCAGGGTGTGCGCATCCGGGTGGATAAGGTAGAGGGCGTCAAGGTCTTCGTAAGTCCGGCAGAGGTTACTGCCGAAAATAAACAGTAGGAGGTAGATTCTATGCTTATCATCCTTGCAGTCTTGATCCTGATCTTCGTTGTGCTGATCGCGACCAACATCATCGTGGTGCAGCAGTCCCGTGCCTATGTCATCGAGCGTCTGGGCGCATTCCACGCCGTCTGGGGCGTCGGCGTCCATGTGAAGGTGCCCTTTTTGGATCGGGTGTCCAAGAAGGTCAGCCTGAAGGAGCAGGTATTGGATTACCCGCCCCAGCCCGTGATCACCAAGGACAATGTCACCATGCAGATCGATACCGTGGTCTATTTCCAGATCACCGACCCCAAGCTGTATGCCTACGGCGTGGAGCAGCCCATGATGGCCATGGAGACCCTCACCGCCACCACCCTGCGTAACATCATCGGCGATCTGGAGCTGGATCAGACCCTCACCTCCCGGGATGTCATCAACACCAAGATGCGTGCCATTTTGGATGTGGCCACCGACCCCTGGGGCATCAAGGTCAACCGGGTGGAGCTGAAGAACATCCTGCCTCCCCAGGACATCCAGAACTCCATGGAGAAGCAGATGAAGGCCGAGCGTGACCGCCGTCAGGCGATCCTGCAGGCCGAAGGTCAGAAGAAGTCCGCCATCCTCATTGCCGAGGGCGAGCGGGAGTCCGCCATTCTGAAGGCCGACGCCGAGAAGCAGGCTGCCATCTTGAAGGCAGAAGCCGAGAAGCAGGCCGCCATCCTCAAGGCCGACGGCGAAGCTCAGGCCATCCGGGCGGTGCAGCAGGCATTGGCAGATTCTCTGGCGCTGCTGAACGAGAAGGCCCCCAACGATCAGGTGCTGAAGCTGAAGTCCATCGAAGCCATGCAGAAGGTCGCAGACGGCAAGGCCACCAAGATCATCATTCCCAGCGAAATGCAGGGTCTGGTGGGCATGGCCAACGGCATCGTCGAGGGCGTCACCAAGTAATGTTAGAACCCCAAAGCAGGAGCCAATCTGCGGCTCCTGCTTTTTGTTTCCCCCTCGAGGAAGAAAATCGTTGTAAAATCTGGAAATATGCGGTATAATATAGGATAATGTGAAAAATATTGCCTATTTTTGGTTTGGAGGTCATATGAATCAAATGCAATTTGCCGTCCCCTGCCTGTTCGGGCTGGAGGGACTGGCGGGAGACGAGCTGCGCCGGATGGATCTGGAAAATGTGCAGGTGGAGAACGGACGGGTGCTGTTCACCGGCGACGAGCGGGCTTTGGCCAAGGCCAATGTGAATCTGCGCACCGGCGAGCGGGTGCTGCTGGTGCTGTCCAGCTTCCCTGCGAAAACCTTTGAAGAACTGTTCCAAGGCGTGCTGAACACCCCCTTGGAGGACTTCATCCCCAGAGATGGAGCATTCCCCGTGAAGGGCTACTGCCTGAACAGCCAGCTCATGAGCGTGCCGGACTGTCAGGCCATCATCAAGAAGGCCGCCTCCCGCCGTCTGGGGGAGAAATACGGCATCTCTTGGCTCCCCGAGGACGGGATCAAGTATCAGCTCCAGTTCGCCGTGATGCACGATCAGGTGACGCTGTATCTGGACACCTCCGGGGTGGGGCTGCACAAGCGGGGCTACCGTGCCGTGGGCAACGATGCCCCCCTGCGGGAGACCCTTGCCGCCGCCATGATCCAGCTGACCCGCTACCGGGGCAGAGATTTCATCTGGGATCCCTTCTGCGGCTCCGGCACCATCCCCATCGAGGCCGCCCTCATCGCCATCAACCGTGCCCCGGGCATGAACCGGCGCTTCGCCGCTGAGAAGTTCCAGTGGATGGACGAGCAGGTTTGGCGGGATGTCCGCAGCGAAGCCCTGGACAAGGAATTCCACGGGGAATACCGGATCCTAGGCTCGGACAACGACCCCAAGTGCGTGTCCCTCGCCATGGCCAACGCCCGCAAGGCAGGTGTCGGCAAACTGATCACCTTTAAGGACGGGGACGCCACCAAGATGAGCCTGCCCACCGACGCAGGCACCCTGATCTGCAATCCCCCCTACGGCGAGCGGATGATGGAGCGCCAGAGTGCCCAGCGGCTGTATCAGGCCTTGGGGCGGCACCTGCGCTACGCCGACGGCTGGAAGAAGTTCATCATCACCTCCGAGCCGGAATTTGAGCATTACTTCGGCAAGCGTGCCGACAAGAAGCGCAAGCTGTACAACGGCATGATCAAGTGCGACTACTATATGTTCACCGGAGAAAAGCAAAACCGCAAAAAGAACGGCCCGACCCGGCAGAAATGATCCAGAAGGACGATCCACCCATGGAACACCTGTTTATCCTCAATCCCGCAGCGGGAAAATACGACCAGACCGAGGAATTCACCCAGAAGATCCGGCAGGTCTTTGCCCCTGCGGGGCTCCCCTATCGCATCCTGCGCTCCCAGAAGAAGGGGGACTGCACCCGCTTTGCCCGGGAGGTTGCCGCCGCCGGCAGCCCGATCCACATCTACGCCTGCGGCGGTGACGGCACGCTGAACGAGGTGGTGTCCGGCATCGCCGGGTTCGACAACGCCGCCGTCACCCACTTCCCCGGGGGAAGCGGCAACGACTTCATCAAGATCTTTGACGACCCGTCGGCATTCCGGGATCTTCGCCGTCTGCTGGACTGGGAGGAAGCCCGGTTCGACCTCATCGAGTGCAACGGGCGCTACGCCCTGAATGTGTGCAGCGCCGGGCTGGATGCCCGGATCGGCACCCAAATTGCCGATTACAAGCGCCTGCCCTTTGTCACCGGCGCCGGGTCCTACATCCTGTCGGCGCTGGTGAATGTGATCCGCGGGGTCAGCCAGCCCTTCGTGGTGGAGATCGGCAGCGAGACCATCTCCGGCGAGCAGACCATGATCTGCGCCATCAACGGGCGGTGCTACGGCGGTTCGTTCTATGCCGTCCCCGATGCCGACCCCGGCGACGGGCTACTGGATGTGCTGCTGGTACATAAGGTCTCCCGGCTGGGGGTGATCCGGTTCATCCGCAAGTATCAGACCGGGCAGTACCGGTCTGTGCCCCAGCTGGTGCGCCACATCCGCACCGACGCCCTGCGGATCATGTGCCCGGAGGAGACCTCGGTGAATCTGGACGGAGAACTGATCCACGCAAAGACCATCGACATCCGGCTCCACCCTCAAAAGATCCGGTTTTTCTACCCCAAGGGGCTGTCCTATACCCCGGCAGATAAACCCGCAAAAAGCTCCCCCGATCTTTGATCGAGGGAGCCTTTCCTTTATGTGCCCAGCCGGATCCGGGCCAAATGGTAAAACAGCGTGCCCAAGGCGTGCTTCTGCAGATTCAGATAGCCCTGTCGGGTCACGGGTTTGCCCCAGACCAGCACCTCCATTGCGCTGCCGTTGATCTGGGGATGCAGATCCGCAGAGCGGAAACCGTTCTTCATGTAGAACTTCCGGCGTGCCACCCGCTGGGCATAATTCGCCGCCTGCTCATCCAGTTCCTCGATGAGCAGCACCACCGCCTTGTCCGAGAACCTGCGGCAGACCTGCTGCAGGATCCTGCTGCCTGTGCCCCGGCTTCGCAGCCGCTGGTTCACCGCCAGATAGTCCACCATCACCTGATCGCCGTAGGGGATGACCACGGTGAATCCCAGCAGCATATCCCCCTCTTTTGCGGCATAGATCTCCAATTTCCCCTTTTTCACCCCCCGCTTGAGCGAAGAAAAGGGTTTCTGCTCCGACTTGGGGAAGGCCTCCAGATAGATTTGCTTCACCTGCGCCCAGTCCCGTTCCTGCAATGCTTCGATCTGCATGGTCAATACCTCCGTGTTTCTCGTTCTGTACCCATATCCTATCATATACAGTTACTGTACAGTCAAGGGAAATATATGCAAACAGGTGCAGGCATTTTCAGCCTGCACCTGTTCGTATTTGTCTTTTACAGTTTCGGCACACGAAGCGCCCGGATCGCATTCAAAATTGCAAGGATCATAACGCCCACATCTGCAAAGATGGCAAGCCACATATTGGCCACGCCGAATGCAACCAGGATCAAGCACGCCAGTTTTACCGCAATGGAGAACACGATATTCTGGTAAACAATGCCCAGGCACTTGCGGGAGATCTTGATCGCCTTGGCGATCTGCATGGGATCATCGTCCATCAGCACGATATCCGCCGCTTCGATGGCAGCGTCGGAGCCCATGGCGCCCATGGCGATGCCGATATCCGCACGGCGCAGGACCGGAGCATCATTGATGCCGTCACCAACAAATGCCAGCTTTTCCCGGTCTGATTTGGCGTTCAAAAGCGCTTCCACCTTTTCCACCTTATCGGCGGGGAGCAGTTCGGTGTAAACTTCATCCAGCCCCAGAGATGCCGCCACGCTGTCGCCCACCTTTTGGGCGTCGCCGGTGAGCATCACCGTCTTACGGATACCGGCAGATTTCAGCTTCCGAATGGCTTCTTTGCTGTTGGGCTTTACAAGATCCGCAATCACGATATGACCTGCATATTCGCCGTCGATCGCCATGTGGATGATCGTGCCGACGCTGTGGCAGGAGACGAACTTGATCCCCAAGCGGTCCATCAGCTTGTCGTTACCCGCTGCGACTTCAACGCCGTCTACCTTGGCAATGACGCCGTTGCCGCTGATCTCCTGAATATCGCTGACACGGGAACGGTCGATCTCCTTGCCGTAAGAGCGCTGAAGGCTCTTGCTGATGGGATGGGAGGAGGCACTCTCCGCCAAAGCCGCATATTCCACCAGCTTTTCGTCGCTGATTTTGTTATGGTGGATGCCGTTGACCTCAAACACACCTTGGGTCAGCGTTCCGGTCTTGTCGAACACGATGGTTTTCACCTGAGACAGCGTCTCCAGATAGTTGGATCCCTTGACCAGAACGCCGGCTCGGCTGGCACCGCCGATCCCCGCAAAGAAGCTCAGCGGGATGCTGATGACCAGAGCGCAGGGGCAGCTGGCCACCAAGAATGTGAGGGCACGGTAGACCCATGTTTCCCAAGTAGGCGCCACGCCCATGAACAGCATCTGCACCAGCGGCGGCAGGATCGCCAGCGCCAGCGCCGCATAGCATACCGCCGGGGTATAGATGCGGGCAAACCGGGAAATGAAATCCTCCGACTTGGATTTCCGGGAAGATGCATTCTCCACCAGATCCAAGATCTTAGACACCGTGGATTCCCCGAACTCTTTGTTGGTTTTGACCTTGAGCACGCCGGTCATGTTGATGCAGCCGCTGATCACCTCGTCCCCGGCCTTCGCATCTCTCGGCAGCGATTCGCCGGTCAGGGCAGCCGTGTTCAGCGTCGAAGCGCCCTCCACGATCACGCCGTCAATGGGCACTTTTTCGCCGGGCTGGACAATGATGATGGTTCCGATCTCCACTTCTTCGGGATCTGCCTTCACCAGCTTGCCGTCCCGCTCCACATTGGCATAGTCCGGGCGAATATCCATCAGATCGCTGATGTTGCGGCGGCTTCTTCCCACCGCATAGCTCTGGAACCATTCACCCACCTGATAGAACAGCATAACGGCGATGACTTCCATATATTCGCCATTTTCATAGACTGCCAGAGCCAATGCACCCAGCGTGGCCACCGCCATCAGGAAGTTCTCATCAAACACCTGCCGGTTGCAGATGCCCCGAAACGCTTTTTTCAGAATGTCATATCCGATAATCAAGTAATCGACCACATAGGCCGCCAAACGCACCCACCGTCCGGCTGCTCCCATCCGGTCGAAGGCTTCCGCTCCCAGCGTTTGCAGCACCAGCAGCAGCACGGTTGCAGTCAAGATGCGCCACAGCATGACCTTCTGCTTCTTGGTCATGCCGCTGCTTTTTCTTCTGCCGATGAGCAGCAGAACCACAGACAGGATCGTGACAACGATCAGCAGGCCGCTTTCAATCCATTCCTGCATAGTAGCACTCCTTTCTATAATTGCTTAATTGTTGATGTATAAAAGGCAGAAAAGCGCCGGAAAGCCTGCGCTCTCCGGGCGCTTTCCCCCACGATTACAGGAAGATCTCGCAGTCAGGCTCCACCTTTTTGCAGGCCTTCAGCACATTGCCCATCACCTGAGCCGCATCCTGACCCTCGCTGAACTCCACGATCATCTTCTGGGTCATAAAGTTCACGGTGGCGGAGGCAACGCCTGCCGTCTTGCGGGCAGCTTCTTCCATCAAATTCGCGCAGTTGGCGCAGTCAACCTCGATCTTATAAGTCTTTTTCATCGAAAGATCCCCTTCCATATCAAATCATTTTATCGATTAAATCATTGCTTAATCGTTGTACTTGTAGTATAATACCCATGACGGAAGAAGTCAATGCATTTCGCTCACTCTCTTCCAAACGGGCGAAATGTATTTCCAAACAAGCGAAAAAGGAGAAATGGCGATGAATCATGCTATCCTGCCCCATGAACATGATGTTCAGAACGATCTGAGTTCCATCGGATCCGCGCTTCATCAGGTGCAGAAATTTGAAACCGCGTCAGATATTTTCAAGCAGCTCAGCGATACCACCAGACTGCGTATTTTTTGGCTTCTGTGCCACACCGAGCAGTGTGTCATCAATATTTCTGCGTTGATGGAAATGTCTGGGCCGGCTGTTTCTCATCACCTGCGTGTGCTCCGCAGCTGCGATCTTATCGTGAGCCGCAGAGAAGGAAAAGAAGTCTATTACCGGGCATCCAACAGCAGCCAAGCTCAGCTGCTCCACAGGACCATTGAGCAGGTGATAGCCATCGCTTGCCCGGATTGAGAAGGAGGTACCCGGATGACTGCCCCACACCTTGCAATTCTATCGTCGCTGCGGCATATCTGCGGTCAGCAGGACGCTGAGATCATCGAGCTTTATCCCGGTATCGCGCTGACCTTCCTCCGTGCATCCGGGGATCGCCCCCTGCATTTCTGCCATGAACCATTGGAAGATGTATTGATCGTCCACTACTGCATTTCCGGCAGGATCGGCTGGGGCATCGGCGGTGAGCCCCGGTTCACCCTGTCCCCCGGCGATGTTTCGATCCATACGATGGATGCCCCCATCGATGCAGCGGTGGATCTGCCCAGCGGGGCATATCAAGGCATCGTTCTCGCCATGGCATTGGACGAACTGACTTCAAATCCCCCTGCCCTGTTAGAAGGCACTCACATCACCGGGGAACTGCTGCGGGAAAAATACTGCAGGGACAGAAGCTGTACGGTTCTGACCGCAAGCGAATCCCTTCAGCAGATTTTCCGGGCGTTGTATCAGCCGCCGAAGGACATCCAGCTGGCGTATCGGAAAATCAAGGTGCTGGAGCTTCTGATCCAGCTAAGCCGGTTGGACAGCAGCCATGAACTGCGCCTGTCCGAATACCAAACCGAGCAGGTGGAGATCATCCGCCAGATCCACGATCAGCTGACCCGGAACTTGGCTCAGCGCTGCTCCATCGAGGCATTGTCCAAGCAATATCTGATGAACCCCACCACCCTGAAAACCATGTTCAAGGCGGTTTACGGCAAATCCATTGCAGCCCATATCCGAGAGCACCGGATGGAGTATGCGGCCCAGCTTCTGCGCTCGTCCAATATGAAGATCGCAGATATCGCCCTGACCGTGGGCTACGACAGCCAAAGCCGGTTTTCCTCCGTATTTAAGGAGCACTATCAAATGCTGCCCAAAGAATATCGGAAAAAATACATCGGAGAACTGTAACGATCCCGGCGGCGGAGAGATCCTGCGCCCATCGCAGGCGCCTTCCAAATTACAGCCCCAAATATGATATGTACCCCCTTTACCGGATATCCGGCAAAGGGGGTACATTATAATATATCCTTGCTTTTATCCCTCAGGCGGTCGATCAGCCCCAGGGATTTTCCGTTGCGTAGGGCAGGCTCTTGGGCTGATTGTAAGCAATGTCGCTGATGCCGAAGTACTTCAGGACCTCGAACAGGCTCTTGCCGCAGTGGGCAAAGGCCACAGCGCCGTGGTGGGGATAACGCTTCTGGATCAGCACATGGCGATAGAAGCGGCCCATCTCGGGGATCGCAAAAATACCGATACCACCGAAGGAACGGGTGGGCACGGGCAGGACTTCACCCTCTGCGATGTAGGCGCGGAGGGTGCCTTCGCTGTCGCACTGCAGGCGGTAGAAGGTCACATCGGAAGCGGCAATATCGCCTTCCAGCGTACCACGGGTGATGTCGGGCGTGCCACCATTCTCCAGCAGACGGTTCTGGATCAGCTGGTACTTCACGGCGCAGTTGCCGCACATCTTGCAGCTGGGGGTGTTGCCGCAGTGGAATGCCATGAAGGTATCCTTGATGTCGTAGCCCCACTTGCCAGCGATATCCTCATCATAGATGTACTTGGGCACGGAGTTGTTGATATCCAGCAGCGTGATGGCGTCGCCGGTGATGCAGGCGCCGATATACTCGGACAGCGCACCATAGATGTCGACTTCACATGCAACGGGAATGCCGCGGGATGCCAGTCTGGAGTTTACATAGCAGGGCTCGAAGCCGAACTGCTCCGGGAATGCAGGCCAGCACTTGTCTGCAAATGCCACATACTTTCTTGCACCCTTGTGTGCCTCTGCCCAGTCAAGCAGGGTCAGTTCAAACTGAGCCATGCGCTCCAGCAGATCGGGATAGATCTTTCTGTCGCCCATTTCCTTTTCCATGTCTGCAATGACTTCGGGAATGCGGGCATCACCGGCATGTGCCTTGTAGGAAACCAGCAGATCCAGCTCGGAGTTCTCTTCCACTTCGACCCCCAGCTCATACAGCCCCTTGATGGGAGCGTTGCAGGCAAAGAAGTCCTGAGGACGAGGGCCAAAGGTGATGATCTTCAGATTCTTAACGCCGATGATCGCACGGGCGATGGGAACGAATTCCTTCATCATCTGAGCGCACTCTTCCGCAGTGCCCACAGGATACTCGGGGATATAAGCCTTCAGATGGCGCATGCCCAGATTGTAAGAGCAGTTCAGCACGCCGCAGTAAGCATCGCCACGGCCGTTGATCAGATCACCGTCGCCCTCAGCAGCCGCAACATACATAACGGGGCCATCGAACTTCTGGCACAGCAGCGTTTCAGGAGTCTCAGGGCCGAAGTTGCCCAGGAAAACCACCAGAGCGTTCACTTCATGGGCCTTCACATCTTCCAGAGCCTTCAGGGCGTCCTTCTCATTTTCCACGGTGATGGGGCATTCGTACAGACCCTCACCATAAGCTGCCACGATGTTCTGGCGGCGCTTGGTGGACAGCGCAATGGGGAAACAGTCACGGGATACGGCAATAATGCCAAGCTTTACTTCAGGAATGTTCATTGGGAATATCTCCTTTTCTCTTAAATGAAATCTGCAATATCGATGTTCTCGCCGGACAGACCGATCTTCGCACCGCCCTTGGCTTCGTTGGATTCCGGATGTGCCAGAAGCCACTTGTTCCGCGCAGTCATGTACTCGTCTTCCGGAATCTTCGCTGTCATCACGGCCCTTTCCGTGTTGGTGCCCTGCGGCAGCGCCACCAAGACCCGGAACCCCTTGGCTGCATCGCAGTGGCAGGGTGCATAGTGCAGGGTGGTTGCGAAAACCTCTACCAATGTACCGGCAGGCACCTTGAATGCCTTGACCTTGGCGGTATCCAGAACACCGTCTTCGATCTCGTCGCGCTTTGCAAGAAGCAGGATAAAATCCTCGGTGCCCAGATTGTACTCGCTGTCACGATGGTACTCCAAACAGTTGAGCTTCGTGTTGTGACCGTTGCACCAGCCCAGCTGAACCGGCATACCGCCGTACAGATGCTCGCTGACTTCCACCATGGCAGGCAGTTCCTGCAGCGGTGCATACTCCGCAACATAGTCAACGCCCTCCGGCTGAGGGGCATCCTTCAGCACAGACAGGATCTGGGCAGCCGTTTCTTCCATGCCGGTGACCACCTGACCATAGGGTCGAAACCCAGCGTCCAGAACAGAATCGATCTTCATATTGTCACTCCTTCACAAAATCTGCAAACAATGCCTTACAGGCAGGGTAGATTTTTTTGAACTGCTGATAGCGCTTCTCGTACTTTTCCACCAGCTCCGGCTCCGGCTTCACCGTGGAAGCCACATGGACAAACTTGTCACATACTTCCTGCACGGATGCATATTCGCCGCAGGCAACCATCGCCAGCATCGCACCGCCCATGCCGGGCCCCTGCTCCGATTCCAAGCACTCCAGCTCTGCATTCAGAATGTTGGCGATCATCTTCTTCCACAGGGGGCTCTTGGCACCGCCGCCGCAGATCTTGGAAGAGCTGATGGTGATCCCCAGACTTCTTGCAACCTCTACACTATCCCGAATCGCAAAGGCCACCCCTTCCAGAACTGCCTGCGTCAGGTCCGCTCTGGTGGTATCCATGGTCATGCCGATAAAGGTGCCCCGGGCATTGGTATCGTTGATGGGGCTGCGCTCGCCCATCAGATAGGGCAGGAAATAAACATGATTCTCGCCCAGCTTGTCCTGCGTGATCGGAGCCTGCTCCGCCCCATAGTCCGAGGTCTGATAGATCTCGTCCATCAGCCACTTATTGCAGCTGGCGGCACTCAGCATACAGCCCATCAAGTGGTAGCCGCCGTCTGCGTGGGCAAACGCATGAAGTGCATTGTTCTGATCGACGCCAAAACTCCGGGAAGAGATAAACACCGTGCCGGAGGTGCCCAAGGAGATATTGCATCCTCCCTCACCTACAACGCCGGTACCAACGGCTGCGGCGGCATTATCGCCTGCTCCTGCTGCTACCTTGACATTTTCGCCCAGACCCAGAATCGTTGCGATTTCCGGCTTTACGGTGCCGATACATGCATAGCTTTCAAACAGCTTGGGCATCTGATTTTCAGAAATGCCGCAAATATCCAGCATTTCCCTGCTCCAGCGCTTGTGCTGCACATCCAGAAGCAGCATGCCGGAAGCATCGGAGTAGTCACAGCTGTGCACCCCGGTGAGGACATAGTTGATATAGTCCTTGGGCAGCATGATCTTTGCGATCTTGTTGAAGTTTTCCGGCTCGTTCTCTTTGACCCACAGGATCTTAGGCGCTGTAAATCCGGCAAAGGCGATGTTCGCCGTCAGCGCAGACAGCCTTTCCTTGCCGATCTCGTTGTTCAGATAGTCCACCTGCTGGGCGGTTCTGCCGTCGTTCCACAGGATGGCCGGACGGATCACATGGTCGTTCTCGTCCAGAATGACCAGACCATGCATCTGACCGCCGCAGCCGATGCCTGCAACATCCGTGCCACGGAATCCGGTCAGCAGTTCGGGGATTCCCTCCATAATTGCCTTACGCCAGTCCTCGGGGTTTTGCTGACTCCAGCCGGGCTGGGGAAATTCCAGCGGATATTCCTTAGAAACCACATTTTTGATCTGCCCCTGCTCATCCATCAGCAGCAGCTTCACTGCGGAGGTACCAAGGTCAACACCAATGTACAGTTTCATTTTCTTCACTCCTTATGTTGCTCTTTTGTGTTCTGTTCCAATCCGCTCAAAGACGGGAATTACGCTGAGGGGTGCATCTGCGGTGACATACTGACCACCTTGGAAAATCTCACCGCTTTCCATATTTTTCCACCGGCATCCGGCAGGCAGATACAGTTTTCTGCTGCGGACTTTGGCCTCCAGCACCGGCGAAACCAGATATTTGTATCCGTAGAGGTATTCGTCCTCGACTTCCCATGCAATGGGATCTTCCGGAAATTCATAAAACAGCGTGCGCATCACAGGGGTTCCCTTTTCGTGAGCCTGCTGCATCAGTTCCGCGGTATAAGGCTGCAATTTCTTCCGCAAAGCCAGAAATTTCTTGCAGATCTCGTAAACTTCTTCCCCATAGGACCAGACTTCGTTTGGAGAACCGGAACGGCAGACCGCACCGCCGGTGGTGCCCATCTGTGGCATGGTGGGCGAGCGGTCTCCATGAAGCCGCATCACCGGGCAGAAGGTACCCCAGGCGAACCACCGGGCGAACAACTCCCGATAATCTTCGTCAGCGGGAATACCGCCGTGGAATCCGCCGATGTCCGTAGTCCACCAGGGAATGCCGGCAAGCCCCACATTGAGTCCCGCCGCCAGCTGATTGCGCATACTGGCGAAGCTGGAGGCAATGTCACCGGACCATACCAGCGCACCGTATTTCTGGCTGCCTGCCCAAGCGCAGCGGAGGAGATTGACGATGTTTTCCTGTCCGGCCGCTGCCATACCGTCAAAGAATGTCTTTGCGTACATCAGGGGATAAATGTTGCCTACTTGCAGATTGGGACCCAGATAGTAGCGGTAATTATCAAAGTCGTAGGTGGAGTAGGCAGGTTCTGCAACATCCAGCCAGAAAATTCGGATCCCCTTGTCATAATAGTTCTGCTTCGCCTTTTCCCAGACAAAACCACGGGCTGCGGGATTGGTGGCATCATAGAAGCAGGTGTTGCCCAGAAAGTCCATGGATGACCGCACACCCCGGTCAACATGGGTGAGATAGCCTTTGTGCAGCATTTCTTTGTAGTTTTCACTCTGCTTATCCACGGTGGGCCAGATGGAGATCATCAGCTCAATGCCCATTTCCTTCAGTTCGGCAATCATGGCATCGGGATCGGGCCAGTAGGTGGGATCGAATTTCCAATCCCCCTGCTTGAACCAGTGAAAGTAGTCGATGACGATCACATCGATGGGGAGATTTCTGCGTTTATACTCCCGTGCAACCTCCAGCAGTTCTTCCTGAGTCTGGTAGCGCAGTTTGGACTGCCAGAATCCCATGGCATAGTCGGGCATCATGGGCGGTTTTCCGGTGACGGCAGCATAGTTTTCCACGATTTGCGCGGGGCTATCTCCGGCGGTGATCCAGTAATCCAGATACTTGGTGGACTGTGCGTGCCATTGGGTAATATTTCTGCCAAAAGTCACAGAACCGATGGCGGGGTTGTTCCAGAGGAAGCCGTACCCCAAGCTGGACAGCAGGAACGGAACGGAAGCCTGAGAATTTCGCTGGGCCAGCTCCAGCGTGCAGCCCTTCAGATTGAGGTAAGGCTGCTGATACTGCCCCATACCGTAGAGCTTTTCATTGGGATCGGATTCAAACCTTGCCGTCAGCTGATAGGCATCGGAGCCGAGAATGGGGATCATTTCCCGTCCTGTGATCTCCAGCGCGGAGCAGTCCTTGGAAAACAGATCCCGGCGGCTGCGCATATATTCTTCCAGCAGCAGTTTTCCATCCTGATTGTAAAACACCAGTTTGCCGCTGGAGAGAATTTCCGCCCGGATCTTTCCGTTTACGATGGATGCACCATCGCGGCGAAGGGTGATCTGGGCGGCTGCCTCGTGAGGCTCTGTCAATGCCCAGTCAGGGCTTTGGGGGGACTGTCCCATACGGAAGGAACGGACCCGAAGGGCGTTTTTCCCCCAAGCGGTGACGGACAGCACTTCGTTTTCCTGCTGCAGGAAAAGCGTACCGTCCTCGATGTGAAATAATTCTTCCATGGATGATACCTCACGGATGGTATACACCTGAAAAGGGGCAGTCTATACCAAAACTGCCGGGCTGCGCTGTTGCTCTGCCCGGCAGCTGACGGTGACAGGGATACCAAGGTAGATTTTTCTCCCTTAAGTATATACCATTTCCGCAGTTGATTTCTTTGCTGAATCTATTTGCTGATTAGACTAATTTGCTGTTTACAGAATTTTGGTGATTTTCCATACAAAGCAACGCTGTTTTTTGGTTATATGGATCAGATTCTTTCTGAATCCTATTGTTATTGGCGGAAATCAACGAATTACTCCGCAGTATATTAAAAAATCTAACCACGAAAGGCAGAAGAATACGGATTTGCCCCCACATGAGCGCCGAAAAAAGTTAGTTAAATATGTTTTGAGACAGCAGTTGCAGGCTTTCCTCTGTGGAATAGAAGCGTTCGGTGGAGTGGATGCTGTGCCGCACCGGATTGGTATCCAGCTGGGTTTTCTTTTTGAACTGGCTGTACTGTTCGGGGGTCATATTGTACTGCCGGCGAAATTCCCGGCAGAAATAGCGGTAATCAGAAAAACCGGATTCCATGCAGATGTCCAGCATCTGTTTTCCCCCGGCGGCGATCAGCTTGCAGGCACAGTTAAAGCGCACAGAAGTCACATACTCCTGAAAAGTTTGGTTCATGGTATCCTTGATGAAGTGGGAAAGATAGCTGACGGAACGATGTTCCATTGCTGCAAAATCCGACAGCCGGATCTTGTGCATATAGTTTTCTCCCACAAAATTGATGAGCCGCTGGAGCCTGAGATTTCGCTTGTCTATGCAGGCAGATTCCTCCGGCGTGAGGATATGGGTGGGTAACGCCGAGAGCAGACGATGGAAAATCAAGCAGCAGATGCCCGTGCAGTAGAGATCGTAGTTTTCCTTTCGCCGGGCGTATGCGTCCGCCATTTTCCAGATCCCCTGTTTCACCTGCTGCATTTCCCCTTCGCTGAGAAACATATGGGGATATTTTTCCTCAATGGACATAGGTGGCAGGTTGGGAAAAAGCTGCGGGGACACCTGAAGGCACAGAAAGGTAGCGCTTTCGTTTACCTTGTGAAATTCGTGGGGCTCATTGGAGCCAAACAAGACCATCTGCCCCGGCTGCAGGATGAATTTGCTCTGCCCGCAGGTCACAGACAGGGGATTTTTCAGCAGCCATACCAGTTCCCAGTCCAGATGAAGATGAGATGTCCGGTATTCAACGGTATCAAAAAAGATGGAAAGCCCTTTGATTTGCGGGTATTGTATGATTTCCAGTTCGTTCATAGGCTCCTCATTTCCGGCGTTCAGCAAAAGTATATTGGGCTGAGCACCGTTGATATGCGCGAAAAAACGAATGCTCCGCTGATATCCCATCCCATGGAAACAGGTCCCGTGCCGACAAAAGAAAACGAGGAAAATCCATGGTGGATTATTCATATTTTAGCATATCAAAATAAGGAAGTCTATTTGAAAATCACGGCGCACCCGTTGGGCTTTCTGCAGGGGCTCATCTTTTTTGGAAACACAGATAAAAAAGCGGTGGAAATTTGTCCAAAATGTGGTATACTCTATAAAAGATCCTGCCGGAAGGGTCACTGCTTTGCGGTCTGAGAAGCGGATCCCCGCCGGCAGTGCTGAGCATGCTCACCGTGCTCTATGCATAAAGACGGTATATTATACACAAGAAGAGAAAGAGATGTACGGGAAAATGGATCATTCAAAACTGTTTCACCACTGCACCCGGGTCGAGTGCAGGGACGGTATCTATTATCCTCAGAGATTTTCAGAGGAATTGCTCCAATTTTATGCTTCTATTGACGAAGGCAAGGAGATCAGAGCCCGTTCTGCGGCGGGCATTACTATGGAATGCATCACGGATGCGGAGGAAATCCGCTTCTGCTATGTGACCAAAGGGTTCTGCCGGGATTTTGTCGCCTTTGATATTTTCGAAAATGACATATTTATGCAGACGGTGACGGAGCCAAACCGCAGCCCGGAGGGCTGTGTGCGCTATCGCAAGCGGACAGCCGGTGCGGTAAAGCTAACTGTTTTTCTGCCCCAGTGTGTGGCTTTGGGCATTTCGCAGATCCATATAGGGAATTGGCTCCCTACGGAAGATCCGGCGGAAAAGATTCTGTTTCTGGGGGATTCCATCACCCAGGGAATGGTGGTTTCCAGCCCCTCTCAAGCATTCCCGGTGCTGCTTTCCCGTTTCCTGCGGTGTGATTATCTCAATACGGGCGTGGGCGGATATGTGTTTGACAAGGCATCCCTCCAAGGGCTGCGGGATATCCGGGCTGATAAGATCGTGATTGCTTACGGCACCAATGACTACCATATGGTCAACATCGGAAAACTCACATTGGAGCAGTTCCGCCAAAATGTGGAAGCGTATCTGGATGAAGTGATCCGGATGTTCCCTCAAGGGGAGATTTTGGTGCTCACTCCCATCTGGCGTGGGGACTGCACGGAACAAAGCTGGAAGCTGTTTGTACATATGGGCACATTGATCAGAGAATGCGCGCTTGCCCGAAATCTGGAAGTAGTAGACGGTCTTACCATCATAGGACATGATGAAAGACTTTATGTAGACGGGATTCATCCCGGCGACTGGGGTGCAAATATGATGGCACTCAATATCCTCCATGCGTTGGAAGAAAAGGGAAGTGGGATAATAAGACATGATGGAGAAAAGAAGCATCAGAGCGTGGCTCAGCCAGAAATCGATTCTTAGGAAACTGATCATCAGCTATGTCATTTTGTTTGTCCTTCTGCTGGTCAGCAATCTCTATATTTATTCAAGAACCAAAGATACGCTGATGTCCAAGGAAATGGCATACAATCACATGGCGCTGGACTATGCTCAGGAGATCTTGGATCACAGTCTTCAAGAAATCTACAATCATTCCAATGATTTTATGATGAATCGGGAAATGCAGATTCGTCTGGGAGATTTGCATTCCCAGTCAAACCGTGTGTACATGATCAATAAGCTGATGGAATTTACCCAGAAAGATGAATTTGTGGAACACGCGATCCTCTGGACACCGTCTATGGACTCCATGCTCTACGATGGTGGCGGAATTTCCCCAGGCGATCCGATTTTTAACTTTTTGGACGGAGAAAATCTCAGCGAAACGATCGTCGTGGACAAATATAAGCAGTCAACCATTGGCTACATTCCTGGAAGCGATGCGACGGTCGACGATCCTTCATCGGTGAAGAAGGGCGGCTATTTCGTTATCTGCTATTCTTCGGCCTATGCCTCGAAGGATAGCAAACTGCTTCTGCTTCTGCCGGAGGATCAGATCCGGGAGCTGTTTAAGGACACATACGGCAGCAGCCACTTTTTCATGTTCACTAGGGATAGAAGATTTATTCTCAGCCCGGAAAAGAATGTGGAAAAGGATGAACTGATGGAGCAGCTGATGGAATCGGTCCACCAGAAGGGAAATGATGATTTCCTCTATGGGGATCATCTGGTGCTTTACAGCCCGTCTGCGGCTTTCAACTGGGAATATGGCGTCACGGTGGACTGCGCCAATATTTACAGGGATATCGTGCTCATGCGAACTGTGGTGGTTATCCTGCTGCTGGTCGTATTCCTGCTGGGCGGGGCGGTCATCATCCTGTCCATCCGCCAGACCTACATGCCGCTGAAGGACCTCCTCCACTCCATCGGCAAGGATGACCGGAAACCCACGGAAAACGAATACGACAAGATCAAGCAGGAGCTGTTGAACCTCAAGGAAAACAACCACATCTACAAGGAAAACCTCACCCTGTATGAGCTGATTCAGCACGGCGCACAGGGAAATGATTACCACGAATTCTTCGCAGAGCCATGTATTTGCAGCATTATGCTGGCAGGTCCCAATTTGCAGGCGATACGGAATATCGTCCCTTCTCTGGAGGCGGTGTTTGCGGAAAAGCAGTAT
Source organism: uncultured Clostridia bacterium (assembly GCA_937890525.1). Classification (GTDB taxonomy): domain Bacteria; phylum Bacillota; class Clostridia; order Oscillospirales; family Oscillospiraceae; genus Faecousia. The sequence goes on from CALADI010000009.1 coordinate 64,581, forward strand.
CATCTGCATCTGGTCAAGAACAATTCTTACGAGATGTACCTGATCCTCAATGGAGAAATCCTATGCTATGAGGAAATCGTGCAGACTCTGAAGCAGGTCTGGGCGCAGAAAAATCCAAAGCTGCTGGCAGGTGTGGGCACTGCAGAAACCGTTCAGAATCTGAAGCAGAGCTGCGACAAGGCAAAAGAGGCAGTAATGACCGGCAGTATCTGCATGGGCGGCCATGTATATGCCGATGAAAGCCGCAAAACCGACTGCATCCGTTTTCCTCTGGACTTTGAAAGCCGCATGACTTCGCTGCTCTATGCAGCGGACAAGCCCTCTGTACAGGCGTTTGTGGATGAGATCTTTGATCATAATCAGAACATCAGCTGGTCTGCATTTCGTAAACTGATTTTGGATTTTTGTGAAGCCTATAAGCGGATCGCATCCAAGCTGCAGATCGCCATGGAAGACGATGTCATGAAACGCCTGATGGACTCCGGATATGATATAAAGCCCATCAAAACCTTCGTGCAGAAGATGTACTGCGAGATGGTCTTTGTAGCGCCGGTCGATAAACGGGCAAACGATGTCGGTACCTTTATCAAAGACTACATCAGCAAGAATTACCGCAATTCTGAGATCACCATCGAGGGCATCGCCGAGGAGCTGGATCTGGCCCCCACATATGTCTCGACGCTGTTTAAGAGAGAAGCGCAGATCCCCTTCAGCCAGTACCTGTCGGATTTCCGGATCCAGAAGGCAACTGATCTTCTGGAGAACACCAATATGAAGATCAAAGATATTGCAGAGGAAGTGGGATTCGGAACTTACAGCAACTTTGCAAGGACCTTCAAAAAGAAACTGGGTGTCACGCCGGTGGAGTACAAAAGCCAGAAATAATACTCGTGATCAAAAGAAAAGCCCTCGATTGCCCAAAGGCAATCGAGGGCTTTTGCTGTAAGTTGGGGGTATTTATGCCTTGGTGTAGGTGTTTTCCATGTGGCTCCATCTTTCTTTCAGATAGAACGCAATGCTCTTGGGATTTCTCTCCCGTGTGAAGATGCCCTTTTTGTTGCCGATCACGCGGGTGGTGCCCTGCTTGGTTGCAAAGTCTGCAAATGCCCACAGGTGCTCGCCAATGACAAAGTCCAGCTTATCGAACACATGATTGAACCGCTTCACCATCTCGATCTGATATTCTTCCGTGAACATGACTGCGGGAACGGAGTGGAAGCCGGAGATGGAGTCTGCGCCGTACTCTGTGATGATGATGGGCTTGTGGTAGTTCTCATGCCACAGCGTCAGTTCCTTCTCTGCCTGGAATTCTACCACATCCAGCATGCCGGAGTCCTCGTACCAAGAGTAGTATTTGTTGATACACACAACATCCAGAAGATCGGCAACTTTATCCTTTCTGGAACCATAGGGGAATGCATAGCTTACCATGGTCACGGGACGGTGGGGATCGGCAGACCGAACGGTGTCAATGATGTCCTTAAAGTAGAGACGGGCATTGTCTTCCCAGGAGGAAGGCTCGTTTGCAATGCTCCACATGACCACGCAGGGGTGATTCTTGTCCCGGTCGATGAGATCCTGCATCACCTGAATGTGGAAGCGCTTGGTCTCATCGTTGACTCTCTCGGGGACAAAGACCTGCTTTTCTTCGTTGAAGAAGGTCATGCCTACAGCGGGTGATTCATCGATCACCACAAAGCCGTATTCATCCGCCCAGTCCAGCATTTCCTCTGCATAGGGATAATGGGAGGTGCGGAAGGAGTTGGCACCGATCCACTGCATCAGATTAAAGTCCCGGATGCAGGTGACATCGTCCAGCCCCTTGCCTTTGAGGTTCATATCCTCGTGCTTGCCGAATCCCTTGAAGTAGAAGGGTTTGCCGTTGATGAGGAACCGGTCGCCTTCCACCTTAACGGTACGGATGCCGATCTTCTGGTGGTATACATCGATGACTTCGCCGTCCTGCTCCAGAATGGTGGTGAACTCATAGAGATAGGGGGCGCCGGGATTCCAAAGATGTGCCTGCGGGACAAGGACTGTGCCCTCTGCACCGGCTGCCTCAGCAGTCAGTACGCCCTGAGCATCCCGGACTTCGACGCGGATGCTGCCTGCACCTTCCTGCTTCACGGCATACTGCAGCAGGCCGTCTGCTCCCTGAAGTTCCGGATTTACGCTGACATCTGTAATGTGACAGACGGGGGTGGAATAGAGCTTTACCGGTCTGTGGATGCCGGCATAGTTATAGAAATCGTGGAAGTACCGCTGTACCTTGGTGGGTTTCTCGTAGCGATAGGGGTTGTCCAGGATCTCGATCTCGCCGGGAGGCAGCATCTGGAAATCCAGAATATTGTTTACACACACGGTGATGCGGATCTTATCACCGGGCTTGACCCGCTGAGAAATCTCGCCTTCAAAGGGCAGATATCCGCCTTTGTGCTCCATGAGAAATTCGCCGTTTACCCAGACTTTTCCTCTGTGCGTCACGCTGCCGAAGCGCAGGACGATACGCTGGTTCTTCCATGTGGAGGGAATGAAAACGGTGCGCTCATACCATGCATTGCCGATCAGATCCCGGATCGCGGTGTCGGTTGTGATGTCATTATAGCTAGCGGGGACAGGCATATGCAGCTTCTGAGGAAGTCCGGTTTCAAACCATCTTTCCTGCTCGCCTACCCCTTCGGCGTCGGGACAGAAGTCCCATACGCCATCCAGAGATTTTACCTCTCTTGTGCTGCTTTCATAAGGATATAACATGATCTTCGCTCCTGTTCTTTTCAAAATTTGTATGCGCTGATGAAGAAAGAGACATCTTTGATCTGCACATCGCCCTGAATGTTCAGGACAGGATCTTCTTGGATGGCGGGGAGATTTTCTTGGAAAAGTGCGATCTTCGCCTGCTTCCATGTGCCGGTGCCATCCATTTTGATGTCGCACAGCTCCTGCCCATCGTGACAGATCCGGAAGGATCCATCCGTATCATCCCGATAGGAGAAGGCAAGATAGCTGTCATAAGCCCAACCGGACATACCGTCAAGGCTTTCTTCGCTGCAAATGGTGATGGCATCGCCTGCCACCTGCAAATCTCCGGCCGCCTGCGTCAGGAAAAATTCCTTTTTCCGCAGCTGACGCTCCGGTGTTTCCAGCAGCTTTTCCAGCCCCGTCAGGAACAGCCGTGCCGTGCCAAGATTCCGCCTGCTGATTTCCTGTGCGATCTGATCCATTGCCTGCTCATAGACAGCGGTATCGGCACCGGCTTTTTGCAGACGCTTTACCCGCTTGCGCAGGTGGAACAGAGCCAGCGGCAGCAGAAAATCAGCGCTGTCCCCTGCATCGGCAAGCCCCTTCCACTGCGCAGCGCAGGTGCGGGTGGTTTCCACTTCCCGATAACCATCTGTGACAGTAGGCTCGATCTGATGACTTTCCGTATAGTCGTTCCATGATACGATGTAGACAATGTCGGCATCATCGGGGTGCTCCAGATGATATTGCCACATTTGCTGATAGTTTTTGCCGGAATCCCGGAGGATGCAGGACAGGTCATGCTTGTTCCAAGAGGCGCAGGCACGGTTGTCCATGGCGGGGTTTACGCAGCCAACATGTACCTTGCTGTTGGTCTCCTGCATGGCATCCCGCAGCGCATTGAGGTAGTTTACAGAGTCCTCCGTCGTCGCGTATCGATCCCAGCTGCTGTATTGTTCCGTGGCGATGCCGTTTCTCACCCGGGTGGGGATCCATCCGAAGATGCCGTCAGACACCTCCGTCCAGCCGCTTTTTTCCAGCTGGTAGGTCACATCCTCCCCCTGGACAGCCCCCACAATGGGTGCTCTCACCAGAAAATAGGGGGACTTGACACCATCGGGAAGATGGTAGGTCTGATTTTTCACCTGCTGAAATTCCGGGATGGTCAGTCCGCCGCCAAAGAGGAAGATGAGGGGGTGTCCATCTACCTTGGCACCTACACCGGTGCTGAAAAGATGATCCAGAAGGTACTGGATATTCTCCTCAAACAGCAGGGTCTTCTTTTCTCTGGTGGTAGCGTCCTTGTGGAACGCTTCGATCCAAGGGTAGAAATGCCATGCATCGCACCAGTTGATGCCGATCTCGAAATCAAGCTTCTGAGCCATGGTCATCATCTGGAGCATTTCCGCATTGCTTTCATGCTCTCGGAAGCCCCATTCCACGAAGAACCCGTCGATATGGGCAAGCTTGGCGGTCAAGATCTGATACTCGATGTAGTCATCGTCCCGTTGAGACTGCATCCCCACCAGCGGATAAGAGAGGGCGGCAAGATCGTTAAGACCGTCTTTTCCGATGCAGTCTGCGTTGTGATTTGCCGACCGGTTCTGCGCCTTGCTCTTCTGCGCAGTTCCCCAGTATTTCCACTGGGCTACACACCCATCGTGTTCTCTGGTGCAGCGGGGTCCGTGGTAATCGGCATATACTTTCTTTTTCACCGACATCCCTCTTTTCTAAAGTAAATGTGAATGAGCATCAATGCCCCGGCACACAAAACCATAATGCCTGCAAACAGCATCGCCTTACTCCCCTGCGCGTCTCCGGTGTTGGGCGTTTCGCCGCTGTCCGGCTGGGTGGGGCGGGTGCTTTCTTCAGGTTGAGTCGGCTTGGTGCCCTCCTCTGGCTGGGTAGGCTCGGTGCCTTCCTCGGGTTGGGTAGGTTTGGTGTCTTCCTCAGGCTGAGTAGGCTTGTTCCCCTCGTCCGGAGGCAGGGTTTCGCTGCCGCCGGGGCCTTCACTTGCTGCATCTTTGGATGTAAAGAATTCCAGAGAAATGTCTTTGATCTGAGCATCTCCTGTGAATACCAGATCAGAATCATTTTCTGCCTCGTGATCCAGCACGATGTGGTCATTGGTAAAGCGCACCTTTGCCTGACGCCACTGATCGGTGCCTGCTTTTTGAATGCTTGCAACAGTGGTGAAATCCCCGAAGGGGGCTTTATCATGGGATGCGGCAGAGATGCTCACAGCGCCCTGCCCTTCATCCAGATAAGAGAAGGTAATATAGCCTTCATAAGATGTGCCCCGCAGCTTTTCCAGAACGGAATCGGAAAGGGTCAAGTAAGTGCCGTTCTTGAGGGCGTAGATGCTTTCGGCAGATCCCTCATTGCTGCTGTAAACGGCGGGAACATCGGAGACAGCTTTCGGCGCGTAGACTTCGATTTCTTTCATCCGAATGCCACGGCCCTGCACTTCGGTGCTGTAGAATCTGACCTTGTCCGTCCGGATAGGATCGAACATCAGGGACAGATCCTTGATGTTATTGCCCTGGAATTTAGTCCCGGGGATCAGATTCCACTGTCCGTCTGCCCAATATTCCATCTGGAAGTCTCGCACAGCCCAACCGGTATTATCACCCATGTACAGATCGATCTGACAAATATCATACATATCCTGCAAGTCGATTTCGATCCAGTGTTCTGTTTTGCTGGAGGGGGTTCTCCAACGGGATTCCAAAGAAATGATGCCGTCCACGGCAAGCTCCGGGCCAAAGCCATTCATCTGGGCATTTGCCTTTACCGGCTTGTGCAGGGCCACATTTTCAAGAAGAGGTGAAACGGTCATTTCCTTGGAAGCGGTGATGCCGCCTTCATTGTCAATGACCCGAACCTGGATCTTGTGCCGCACTGCCGGGATGGGCTGCATATGGAGCGTGTAGGTATTGCCTTCCTGCACCGTTTCCCCAGGCTCGGTACGCATGCCGTCAATGTAAACTTCTACATGGCTGATCGTACCGTCTTCATCCTGCGTTTCCAGAGAAATATCCCAGGGGTTGGAGAAGTCAACCTGCTTGGCGTTTTGCGGAGCAAGGACATTCAGGATTGGGAGCCTGTTCTGGTACAGCTTCACCTCGTAGACTTTCCCCTGAGCATTGGTAAAGACGATCCGGATCTTCCCCGTGGTGGCGGAGTCCTTCAGGGAGAAACTGCCGCCGGTGCCTGCTGCAAAGTCTTCCCCCAATCCTGCTTCGGCAGGCTGGAATGCACCGCCCTGCTCATAGAAGATCTCAAAGGGGCTGTCGGCAAGAATGGTGCCGCAGACGATATTTTTGACGGAGCCAAGATCGATCTCCAGATAAGCATCGCTGCCGGTATACTGCCAGAAGGTCTTGCTGACACCGTCCACAGCGTTTTCCACTTCGCCGCTCTGATTGCTGCTGACGGCAGCGTGATAAGCTGCATTGATCCGGTCTTCCTGCTTCAGCACGAAATCCTTCTGCACCTCATTGCAGACGATATGCTCGGTCTTTACATTCTGCTCTGCCTTTGTCAGCGTATCGCTTACCTGATTCAGCAGGTCAGATGCCTGAGGATAGCTGCCCTTGCTGATGAGCAGACCGGCTTCGTCCAAGCTGCTCTGGTTTGCGGTCATGTCAACGCCGACGGCAGACAGCTGTTCCGCCCGCTTTCGCAGCCGGAACAGCTTAGCGGGCAGTTCGAATCCGGAGTCATCCAGATTGCCTTCTCCCTTAAACTGGTAGGCATATTGCTGGGTGGTCTTCAGCTCTCTGTATCCGTCCTCAATGGTAGGCTCGATCTGATGCCCTTCCGTATAGTCATTCCAAGAGGCAATATAGACCGTATCGAAATACTCCTTGTTATCTACATTGTACTGCCATACTTTCTGGTACAGAGCGCCATTGTCCCGATCCAGATATTTGTACTTATCCCCCCAGCCTGCACAGGGACGGTTATCCATACCCGGAGAAACAACGCTGTTTCGCAGGGGAATATCGGGGTTATGGATAAATGTCTGCTTGAGGGCTTCCAGATAGGAGATGGCATCTTCGGTGGTACCATACACATCAAAGTCGGTCAGGCCATCCTGCTGTGCATTTCGTACCCGATCGGGCACCCAGCCGAAGGGGCCATCCAGCACCTCGTGCCACGATTTTCCGGCGTAGCTGAAATCGACCTTGCCTTCGGCATTCACCTTGCCGGACATGGAGGCACGGCGGAAATACCAAGGGGTCTTCTCGGCAAATACATCGGGAATGACTGCTTCAGAGGAAATCTTCTGCCATTCGTTCTTCTCAAAGCCGCCGCCGAACAGGTAGACAACGGGATGACCATCAAAGGTCGCGCCTACAGGACTTGCGTACAGCTTATCCAGAATGGTGCCGAGAGAATTTACAGCTTCGTTTACCTTGTCTTCTCTCGTGATCACATCGGGCTTGATCTTTGTGATCCAATCCTTCATATGCCATGCATCGCACCAGTTGATACCCACCTCAAAATCATATTTGGCTGCAATGTCCATCATAGTGTCCAGCTGGCTGTCGGTGCCGTGTCCCGGGAATCCCCATTCGATGAAGAAACCGTCGATGTTTGCCATCTTTGCCAACAAGATCTGATATTCCTGATAATCGGGGTCCATTTGGGACTGCATACCGATGAGCGGATAGGCAGCGACTGCAAGATCCCGGTTTCCGTCTTCCAGGATGAGATCGGCGTTGTATACCACGCTCTTGTTGACGGTGGCAGTATTCTTGGCATTCCCGCTGAAGCTCCAGTTTCCGGTGTTGCCGTCATGTTCTCTGGTATAGCGGGGGCCGTGGTAGTCGGCGTACACCTTCTTTTCCGTATAAGGTGTCTTTCCGTCGTCTTCCTCGGGAGGTGTTTCAGGTGCTATGGTGATATCAACTTCCCGGATACTGAATCCTTTGGGCTTTTTGGTGTCCAGACAGGATAGGCGCAGACCATCTGCCGTGGTTCCCTCAGGGAAGGTCACATCGGTGATCTCGGATACGGAGGTCACATCCTCGGTGTGGATCACCTTGCCCCCCGACAGGACTTCTACCTTGAGATTCTCCGGGAAATATCCCCATGAATTGGTCGCAGCATTGCGTCTGCCCAGCGTGAAGGCGGCGCTGGAAACGGCGTAGGGTTGATCGAAGCTGCATTCCCAGTAATGGATGTTATCGGGCTCGTGGCTGTCCTTGGAGGTCCACACGGTGTCGGTATTCTGATCCACCGTATTGCCGTTCTCTTTTATATTAGAGCAGGTGGTGACTTTCGTGATGGTCACGCCGCCGGGCAGGGAAATGCTTTTCCCTTCGGCGGGAGCGGAAACTTCTTCAGAAGGTTCCGTGTCTTCCGTTTTCGTGGGTTCAGAGCCTTCTGTTTCGCTGGGGATGGTGGGCTCAGTTTCGACGGGCTCGGTGTTTTCCGTCTCAGCCGGCAGGGATGCAGAGGGTTGTGCTTCGGTGGGAATGGTGTCGTCTTGGGGATCCTGTGTCGATCCGCCGTCACCGGAAGTCTGAACATCGGATGGTACATCAACCGGGGCGGCGCTTGCAGAGATCGTACCGCAAATTGGCAGCACCGCCATCAAAGCCGCCAAAATCAAAGCGGCAAATTTTTGTTTGCTCATAAATTCGTTCCTTTTCACTATCTTAAAAAGCCACTGTAAATCCAGAATGGTTATTCCTTCTTTACAGTGGCTTTCCGTATCCCTTGATATAGCTGCCTGGATTTTACAGGAGCATTATTTAATTATTTCCTTGTAACGGGCGTAAGCGGCAGCGTAGTTTGCTTCCAGATCTTCAGCGCCGTTCTTCTTCAGGGTTTCCAGGAAGTTGTCGTACTCAGACATATCCCGCTCGCCGGTGATGAACTTCAGCACTTCCTCTTCAACGATGGTGCCCAGGTTGATGGAAATGAAGCTGTTCTTCTCAGCCTCCTCATCGGTGAAGGTCAGGTTGATGCGGTTGTTGTTCTCGTACAGGTTTGCCTCAGTCTCATACTTCTCCAGAACATCGGTGTAACCTTCGATTCTGTCTTCGTATCTGTCAGCCTTCTGAACACGCATGATTCTGTCGTGGTTCAGACCCAGCTCAGTCTCGGGATCGATGGTGCCATCGGGGTTGTAAGTTGCCACCAGCTCGGGAACATACTTCTTCATGCCGTTCTCATCGACGGTGTAGTTCACGCCTTCCTTACCCCACTGCACCAGAGTAGCAGCCTCATCGGAGTACATCCAGTCGACCATTTCCAGAATTCTGTCAATGTAGGGGGAGTCAGCGGAAACTGCGAAGGAGGTGAACACGCCAACACGCTCGGAGATGTTCAGAGTGGGCTGGGGCAGGGCCTCGGAAACCAGAGGCATGATGGGAACGAACTTGAAGGTGGTGTCTTCCGGATGCAGCTTCTTGTAGGCATCGGTTTCGGTGACAGAACGGGTGGCGTAGTCCAGCGTGAACACACCCTTGCCGCTCAGGATGCTCTCTTCCCACTGCTGGGTAGAAGCAGTGAAGAATTCCTTGTCCATGAGGCCTTTCTCCCACATCACGCGGAAGTCCTCGACCATTTCCTTAAAGCCGGCGTTGAGCGGTCCGAACACAAACTTGTCCTGATTCTTGTCGTAGAACATACCCTTGTCGGTGCCATAGTGGACGCCGTGGCCCCACAGGCAGTTCATCTTGCCTCTGTTAATCATACCAACGCTGTCGGGGAACTTCTCCTTGATGGCAGCGAGGACATCGATCAGCTCATCCCAAGTGGTGGGCATTTCCTTGCCCACAGCTTCGACCATGTCGGCACGGATCAGAGGAACGCTCTTGTAGGTGATCTGATCGGAGAATCTGGGCATGTTGTAGATGTGTCCGTCAGAAGCGACGAGAGATGCGTAGACATTGGGGTCTTCCATGAGCTTTGCCTTCAGGTTGGGCATCTGATCCAGATACTCATCGATGGGAACCAGAGAGCCCTTGGGGCCGATGTCCTTGCCGATATCGCCATTCACAGGGGACATGAGGTCGGGCAGCTCGTTGGAAGCCACCAGCAGGTTCAGCTTTTCGTTATAAGCATCCTTGGTGTCCATAACGAGCTTCAGGTCAATGTTGAACTTTTCCTTAACGATCTCCTTGAGAACGAAGTTCTCACCCTCGCCGCTCTTATTGTTGAGCAGCATAAATTCAATGGTGATGGGTTCCTTTTCTCCGGTACCAGTGCTGCCGGAGACGCCAGCGGTGGCATCCTTACCGGAGTCGTTGGAACCGCATGCAGCCAGCGTGGACATCATGAGCACGCAAGCAAGCACGAGAGCGAGTGCCTTTTTGAGTTTCATCTTACTTTCTCCTTTTCTTTTAACCTTTAACAGAGCCAATCATAACACCCTGCACGAAGTATTTCTGCACGAAGGGATATACGCACAGAATCGGGATCAGTGCAATGATGATGGAAGCTCCCATTAACATATCCGAGGTGGGCTGCATATTGCCCACGATTTCCGCAGCGCCCTGGCTGAGGCTGGAGAGGTCCTCGTCGACGATCATTTCCTTCAGCAGGACCTGCAGGGGATATTTGGATTTGTCCTTTAAGTACAGCATGGGGTAGAAATACGCGTTCCAGTGATCCACGGCGTAGTATAGACCGATGGTAGCCAGAGAAGGCTTGGACAGGGGCAGCACGATCTTGCCAAACAGCTGCAGATCGTTTGCGCCGTCGATGCGTCCGGATTCCAGGATCTCTTCCGGAAGCTGCTGCATAAAGGTTCTGACGATGATCATGTTATAGGTGTTGATCGCACCGGGCAGAAGGACTGCCCAAATCGTATTGTAGATGTGCAGGTTCTTGACCAGCAGGAAGTTGGGGATCAAACCGCCGCTGAAGAACATGGTGAAAACCACCAGCATATTGAGCGGCTTTCTGCCGATGAGATCCCGGCGGGAAAGGGCGAACGCCATGGTGGAAGTGAATGCCAGGTTGAGTGCCGTACCCAGCACGGTGTACACGATGGTGTTGCCGTAAGATTTCCAGAAGTGATTGTCTGCGAAGACCTGCTTGTAGGCCTCGATGTTAAATCCTCTGGGGATGATGCTGACCATGCCTGCCTGCACATATTCCGAGGAACTCAGCGACAGCGCCAGAACATACACCAAGGGGTACAGGGTGATGATAATGACGATCGCCATGAGGATCCCGTTTATCACATTGAATGTTTTTGCACTTAAGCTTTTATCTTTTACCATACCGTTCTCCTTACCACAAGCTTGTATCCGATACTTTTTGGCAGATCTTGTTAGCAACGAAAATCAGGATCAGCGCCACAACGGAGTTCATGAGGTCTACGGCAGCGCCAAAGCTGTAGTTTGCTTTCAGAATACCATAGCGGTATACATAAGTGGAGATCAGATCGGATACCTCATAGGTCGCGGGGCTGTACATCAGGATCGCCTTCTCAAAACCAACGCTGAGGAGCTTGCCCAGTCTCATGATGAAGAGGATCGTGATCGTGGGACGAATGGCGGGGAGCGTGATATTCCACATGCAGCGGAATCTGCCTGCGCCGTCCAGACGGGCCGCTTCATAAAGGCCGGGATCGATGCCTGCCATGGAGGCAAGATAGATGATGGAGCCCCAGCCAAAGCTCTGCCAGATACCGGAACCGACATACATGGTGCGGAACCAGCCCTTCTCCGAGAAGAAGTTAATGGGGTCAACGCCGAACATGCTCAGAAGGCTGTTCACAACGCCGCCGTTGGGGGAGAACATGGTCTTCATCAGACCGACCACAATGACCACAGAGATGAAGTGGGGAAGATAGCTGATGGTCTGTACCGCTTTCTTGTAACGCTTGCAGCGCACTTCGTTGAGCAGCAGCGCAAAGATGATGGGAACCGGGAAATTGAAGATGAGGTCGTAAAGACTCAGCAGCAAGGTGTTCCGGATCAGACGCCAGCAGAAAGGACTGTCGAAAAACTGTTTGAAGTATTTCAGTCCTGCCCAAGGGCTTTCCAGAATGCCCACTCGGGGGTTGAAGTCCTTAAACGCGATGATCGCGCCGTACATGGGAGTATATTTAAATACAATGAAGTAAATAATTCCCGGCAGCATCAGTAGGAACAGATACCGCTGTGCAACCAGCCGTCTGAGAAAATCATTTCTCGTACTCAGGTTGGGAACTACGGGGTCTTTCCTTTTTTGCAATTTTGTCATGTTTTGAAAGTTCCTCCTTTTCTCTCTTCTTGCGTTGCAATGTGATATTGCTCTCTTCAGAAGGATTTGCGTTTTGTCCGTAAAACGATCACAACCATACTGTAAGGTATTTTCAACTTTTTATAAAGAGTTGTTTTCTATAATTCGATGATATTTTCTAGGTTTTGATATAGCATTTTATTAAAAAATATCACACTTTTTAAAAAATCGTCATATTGGATCGAAAATATAGACAAAAGCGGTCGGAGTAATAAAAGCGTCTCTATGTCAAAATGAACAAAACACGCTCATTGCTTTTGGGCAAGATGCCAACTAGTTGATTTCCGCTCGGAGAAGCAGTTTTTCGGCGTTTTCCGAACTTTTTATCAAAAAATGGCGAAAGCAAATCTGAGAAAATGAGGTGGTCGAACTGGCCACCGATAGAAAAATGCAGGCGATCCACCGCCCACATTCCAAATGGGCAGCCCCGCGGCGGGATCTAGCGCGATCAGGGGGAGCGCCATCTGCGCCGCATACCCGTCTTTGTCGGTTTTTGTCAATTCTTCCCTTGCCCATCTGGGAATAATCTGCTATGATATGCTTTAATACTTTGATGCTGGAGGCCTTCTCGTGAAATTTCTTTCCATCGATTCCAAATTTATCGCATTTTTGACCCGGATTGCCGATCTCATGATCCTCAACATGATCTATATCCTGTGCTGCATCCCCATCTTCACCATCGGGGCTGCTACCACTGCGCTTTACACCGTCGTTTTCCGCTTGGGCACCGTTCGGGAAGCCGGCGTGGTAAAGCCCTTCTTTGCGGCTTTCCGCAGCAATTTTAAGCAGGCGACCATTCTGTGGATGATCTTTCTCCCCATCGCTGCGCTGCTGATGTTTAATATCAGCTTCGCCTCCAACATGGAAAACTGGATCCACTATCTGTTTATTTTCTTTGCCCTTTTGCTGGCCGGTGTGCTGTTTGCCGGCGCATACGCATTTCCCCTGCTGAGCCAGTTTGAGAACTCGACCAAGCAGCTGGTACACAATGCCATCTTGCTCAGCCTTGGCTATTTCCCCAAAACCATCCTCATCACCGCCATCAATGTTCTGCCTGTTGTGCTGATGATGCGCATGCCGCTGCTCTTTCTGAACCTCTGGGTCGTGTGGTTCGCCTTTTACGCTTCCGTTTCGGCTTACTTAAATACCAAGCTGTTTCGCAAGATCTTTGCCCCCTTCATGCCCGAACAAGGCGAGGAAGCATGATCTTTCTGCGTTTAACTTGACAAAGGATCCGCAAGCCTGCCGATCCTGCCCATAAAAAGAAGATATGGTACAGCCCCAATTAGGACTGTACCATAACCATCCGAAAACTTGCTGATCGGGCGCTGCCACTGCGGCAGCGCCCCTTTTTTCGCTTAATGATTGTTTTTATTCCGCATCCGCCGGCAATTTCCGCTCGTAGCAGACCTCTTCAATGCCAAAACTGGGCTGGGTCCTGCCGTTGCAGACAAATCCCTTCTTTTCATAGAAGCCCCGTGCCCGGACATTGTCCCGGAAAACCCAGAGCATGACCCGGCGGTATCCCGCCCGGCGGATGTCCGCCAGCAGCCGATCCATCATGGCGCTGCCGTATCCCCTGCCCCAGTTGCCGGGCAGGCTGTGGATGCAGATGATCTCTGCATCGCCGGGGCATTCCGGATCCCGGCTGGCGCTCCACCATGCCATGCAATGGGGCGCACCATCCACCTCCATCATCAGCCCATGCCCGAACTGCTCTGCCAGCAGCTTGCGGTACATCTGCTCTGCGGGCTGAACCTGTGTGGCGGAGCGCAGCACCTCCTCCGGCAGCAGCTTGGCAAAGGCTGCCTTCCAGCTCTCGGTCTGGATATGCGCCAGCGCCGGCGCATCCCCGCTTTCCACGGGACGGATCTTGTATTCCATAGCCGCTCCTTTCTCAGCCGGTGGCTTCTTCCACCACCAGCGAGATCTGATATTCTCTGCCGCCGCGGTAGATCACGGCGGTGATGGTCTGCCCGACCTCAGTGGTATAGAGCAGCTCTTCCAGCACATTGGCACTGGTGATCCTGGTGTCATTGATGGCCAGCAGCAGATCTCCCACTTGGATCCCCGCTTTCTCCGCCGGGGCATCGGTCTTTACCTCGGTGATCAGCAGCCCCACGGGCATCCTGTAATAATACTGGTAAAAGCTGGAAAGCATCTGCCCTCTGATGCCCAGAGTCGGCCGTCCCGCCACATATCCCGCAGTCAGAAGCTGCTCCACCACGCCCTTGGCGGCGGTAGTGGGGATGGCAAAGCCCAGTCCCTCCACCCCGGAGGTGGTGGCGTAGTCGCCGATCTTCATGGTATTGATGCCGATGACCTGACCGTAGCAGTTCACCAGCGGGCCGCCGGAATTGCCGGAATTCAGCGCTGCCGTGGTTTGCAGCAGCGTCATGGTCTTGCCGCCGATCTTCAGATCCCGGTTGATGGCGGATATGATGCCCTCGGTCATGGTGCCCCGCAGCTCCACGCCCAGAGGATCCCCGATGGCCACCACCTGATCCCCCACCCGCAGAGCGCCGGAATCACCGAACTCCGCCGGGGTCAGACCTTGGACATCAATGAACAGCACCGCCAGATCTGAGATGCCGTCCGCTCCCACCAAGGTGGCGTCGAACACCCGTCCGTCGGTGAGCAGCACCTGGATCTTGGATGCCCCCTCCACCACATGGGCGTTGGTGATGAGGTAGCCGTCATCGGTCATGATGACTCCCGTACCTCCGGAGGTGGTGTTCTCCCCTGCCGCCGTGATGGACACCACGCTGGGGATCACTTTTTCATACACCTTCTGCCACGACAGCGCCCCGGACACCGGGGTATTCTCCTGCCCTTGGGGGGACGGATTCAGTTCCATCTGTGCATCCGGCGTCCCGGGGTTGGCAGGCGCCGCATCTGTCGTCTCCGGCACCGTCGGCTCCGTCGCTTCCAGCACATCCGGCACCGATCCCTCCACCTGCGAGAAGCTGGCGGAGGTCTTGACCTCCGGCGCTTCTTTGGCATGGAACAGGTGGATATCCATCAGGCTCAGCGCCGTGAGCAGACCGCTGCACAGGATCAGCAGCACCAGCACGATGGCCACCACCCAGCCGTGATCCTTGGGCGGTTTGGTAGAGCCGGTGCCGTAGTAGCCGTCCTCCCAGCCCGCAGGACAGTCACAGGCGTGCTCAAACTCGGGCTCGCGCACCTCCAGATCATCCTCTCGATTGTCTGCCATGGGTATCCCCCCTTTCCGTTGTGATGGTCTTTAGTTCACCAAGGGCAGCGTAAAGGTAAATTCCGTCTTGCCGTCCCGGCTGGCCACGCTGATGTTCTCGCCATGGCTGCAAATCAGCGTCTTGACGATGTACAGTCCCAGACCCCAGCCGTCCCGATTCTCCGACCGGGATTTGTCGATCTTGTGGAACCGGTCGAACACCAGCGGCAGCTCCTCCGGCGGGATGGTCTTGCCCTCGTTGGAGACGGAGAAATAGATCTTATTTCCCCCCTCTTTCAGCTTCAGACCCAGCTTGCCCCCCTCGGTGCAGAATTTCACGCTGTTGTCCACCAGATTGTAGATCACTTGGGTGATGGCGTCCACATCCGCACGGGTGTACACCGGGTGCTCCGGGAAATCCACATCCACATCCAAGTGCTTTTCGTTGATCTTCTGCTCAAAGGTAATGAGCACCTGCCCGGCGCACTCCTCCAGATCGAACCGGGTCTTTTTCTCCTCGGGTATGCCCCCCATGTCCTGCAATTTGGAGATGTCCAGCATACTGCGGACCAGACGGCTCAGCCGTTTGGTCTCATCCGAGACGATCTGCATATAGTAGCGTTGACGCTCCGGCGGGATGGTCCCGTCCAGAATGCCGTCCACATAACCCCCGATGGTGGTCATGGGGGTCTTGAGCTCGTGGGACACATTGGCCACGAACTCCTGACGCTGATACTCGCTCTTTTCCAGCGATACCGCCATATTATTGAACGCTACCGCCAGTTCGTCCACCTCTTCGGTGTTCTTTTCTCCGGTGTAGACCCGGGCCTTCAGGTTGCCGTGACCGAATTCCCGTGCCACCTGGGCCATCTCCCGCAGGGGGCGGCATTGGCTGCGCACGGAAATGCTCATGGCTACCACAGCGATGAGGATCACCAGCAGGGACACCGCCACCTGGATCTCGATGATCCCATCCAGAATGCCGATGGTCTCCTGCACCGGGATGGACACCATGACGATGCCGATCTGGGCGCCGGTGCGCTGGCTGACCACCGGGGTGGATGCCACATACCGCGCTTCGCTGTACAGTCCCCGGATCTTGCCGGAATCCAGCTTCAGCCCCTCGGCAAACACCTGCTCCAGATATTCCTCGTTCACCACCATACCCAGATGCTCACACCGCAGATTCCGGTCCGAGCACAGCACCACGGTGCCGGTGGCGTTGCACACCACCGCATCCGCGCCGCTGACCACCGATGCAAGGGTCAGATTGGTGCGCAGGGAGTCCCCATGGAGCTGCCCCACCGCATCATAGGCCGCCGTCAGCTCTGCAATGGCAGAAGCATCGGTGGAAAGCTGCTGGTAGGTGTTGTCCTCCAAATACTGCTTCACCAGAAACCGGAATGCACCGCCCATCATCAGCAGCGCCAGCAGCAGCACCAGCAGCGTCACGCCGAACTGGCGGCTGAACATGGTCTTCATGGATCACACCACCTCAAACTTGTAGCCCACGCCCCAGACGGTTTTCAGCGACCACTGGGCGGATACGCCCTCCAGCTTCTCACGCAGGCGCTTCACATGGACATCCACCGTGCGGCTGTCACCGAAGTAATCAAAGCCCCAGACCTCGTCCAGAAGCTGGTTTCGGGTGTACACCCGGTTGGGGGACGATGCCAGATGGAACAGAAGCTCCATCTCCTTGGGGGGCGTATCCACCTTCTTGCCGTCCACCGTCAGTTCAAAGGCATCCATATCGATGATGAGTTTGTCGAACACCAGACGGCGGGCCTTCTTCTCCGCCGTCACCCCGGAGGAACGGCGCAGCACCGCCTCGATGCGGGCCAAGACCTCCTTCATCTCGAAGGGCTTGGTGATGTAGTCGTCGGCGCCGGTTTTCAGCCCCGTGACCTTGTCATCGGTCTCGCCCTTGGCCGTCAGCATAATGACCGGGGTCTGGGACTCCATGCGGATGGTCTTGCACACGCTCCACCCGTCCATCACCGGCATCATCACATCCAACAGCACCAGATCCGGCTTGATGGCACGGAATTTGCTCAGTCCTGCGCCGCCGTCATGGGCCACCGTCACCGCATAGCCTTCTTTTTCCAGATACATTTGCAGCAGTTCCGCAATATTCTTGTCATCCTCTACGACCAAAACAGATACAGCCATGGTAGATCTCCTCCTGTCATTTTTGCCACAGTTTCCTTTTCCCTCATTATATCCGAATACCGCCCGATTAGGTGAACATTTTGTAAAGACTACCGACCCAATTTGTGAACGGGACAATTTTCAAGCCCATCGGTGCAGGATCGGAGGGTTTGCGTAATTTTCCTTGCAAATTTGGTCGTTTCCATGTATAGTTAGGATAGATTTGTATGGGGTTTTCCCTGGACATTTTCTGAAAGGAGTTTTTCCATGGTCATTGAATTGTTAAAGGCCGTCCTGTTCGGCATCGTAGAGGGCATCACCGAGTGGCTGCCCATCTCCTCCACAGGGCATCTGATCCTGCTGAACCAGTTCGTCACCCTGGAGGTCAGCGATCAGTTCCAGAGTATGTTCGATGTGGTCATCCAGCTGGGCGCCATCTTGGCGGTGATCGTCATCTTCTTCCACAAGCTGAATCCCTTCTCCCCCAAGAAGAGTTACAAGGCAAAGAAAGCCACTTGGGATCTGTGGTTCAAGGTCATCGTGGCCATCATCCCCTCCGGCATCGTGGGCATCCTGCTGGACGACTGGATGGATGCCCATCTGCACAATGCCACGGTGGTTTCCATTGCTCTGATCGTCTACGGCATCGCCTTCATCTATGTGGAGCGGATGAACGCCGGCAAGCCCCCCCGGATCGGCAAGGTGTGGGGCATCGACTATAAGACCGCCCTGCTCATCGGCGCGTTCCAGTGCCTGAGCCTGATCCCCGGCACTTCCCGCTCCGGCTCTACCATTCTGGGCGCCATCATTCTGGGCGTGGGGCGCAGCGCCGCTTCCGAATTTTCCTTCTTCATGGCCATCCCCACCATGGTGGGCGCCAGCGGCATCAAACTGGTCAAGTTCCTGCTGTCGGATGTGTCCATCACCGGCACTGAGGTGGGCGTGCTGATCGTGGGCACCGTGGTCTCCTTCTTGGTGAGCATGGTTGCCATCCGGGCGCTGATGGCCTATGTCCGCAAGCACAGCTTCTCCGCCTTCGGCGTGTACCGCATCGTGCTGGGCGCCTTGGTGCTGCTGTACTTCCTGTTCCAGTAAGCTTCCGGGGCTATGCCCCGGTTCCCCAATATGCACATTATTACAGACAAACAATTAGGAGGATCCCTTATGAAAAAACCCGTTCTTGTAGTTATGGCGGCGGGCATGGGCAGCCGCTACGGCGGACTGAAGCAGCTCGACCCCGTGGATGAAAACGGCCATTTGATCATCGACTATTCCCTGTACGACGCCCGCCGCGCCGGCTTTGAGACCGTGATCTTTGTCATCAAGCACGAGATCGAGGAGGTATTCAAGGAGCGCATCGGCGACCGGCTGAGCAAGACCATGGATGTGAAGTACGCATTCCAGCGCCCGGACGATCTGCCCGAGGGCTACACCGTTCCCGAGGGACGGGTCAAGCCTTGGGGCACGGCTCAGGCAGTCCTTGCCGCCCGGGACTTGGTGGACGGCCCCTTCGCCGTCATCAATGCCGACGACTACTACGGCCCGGAGGGCTTCGAGCAGATCTACAACTATCTGGTCAGCCACCCCGACTCCTCCGAGTGCTATGAGTACGCCATGGTGGGCTACCTGCTGAAGAACACCGTCACCGAGAACGGCTCCGTCGCCCGGGGCATCTGCACCGAAACCGCCGACGGCTACCTGCACAGCGTGGTAGAGCGCACCAAGATCGTCAAGGGCGAACTGAATCCCCGCTTCACCGAGGACGACGGCGAAACTTGGCACGATCTGAGCTGCGACGATATCGTATCCATGAACCTGTGGGGCTTCCAGAAGAGCTATCTGGACGAAGCTTGGGCAGGTTTCCCCGCCTTCTTGGACAAGGCTCTGGTGGAGAACCCCCTGAAGGGCGAGTATTTCCTGCCCACCGTGGTGTCCAACCTGCTGGCATCCCGCAAGGCACGGGTCAAGGTGCTGCGCAGCAACGACAAGTGGTACGGCGTCACCTACAAAGAGGACAAGCCCACCGTGGTCAGCGCTCTGGCTGCCCTGCGGGAAAAGGGTCTGTACCCCGAGAAGCTCTGGGAAGATTGATCCCCTTGGCTCTCTTTTGAGATCTGCGGCTCCCCGATGATGGGGAGCCGCTTTTTTGATGCATACAGCCAGAGCCACTCCTTGCTTACAAGGAGTGGCTTGTTTTGTGCGGCGGTCATTATTTTTCCCTCACCTGCTTGCAAATGTCCACAAGGCGTGATAAAATGAGGAAAATTCAAATAGGAGGGAATCGCAATGCTCTTGATCAAAAACGGATACATTAAGCCCATGGTGGGCGAGGATCTGCCCTGCGGCTGCGTTCTGATGGACGGTGGGAAGATCCTTGCGGTGGGCAAGGATCTGACTGCCCCGGCGGATGCCACCGTCATCGACGCCGGTGGGCGGCTGGTCACCCCGGGCTGCGTGGATGCCCATTGCCACATCGGTTTGGACAACGAAGCCATGGGCTGGGAGGGCATGGACTACAACGAGATCGTGGATCCCATCACCCCCCAGCTTCGGGCGGTGGACTCCATCAACCCCATGGACGAGGCTTTCCCCAACGCATTGCGGGGCGGCGTCACCTCTGCCTGCACCGGACCGGGCAGCGCCAATGTGGTGGGCGGCACCTTCGCCGCCATCAAGCTCAGCGGTCACCGGGTGGATGACATGGTCATCA
This sequence comes from uncultured Clostridia bacterium, assembly GCA_937890525.1. Classification (GTDB taxonomy): domain Bacteria; phylum Bacillota; class Clostridia; order Oscillospirales; family Oscillospiraceae; genus Faecousia. The sequence goes on from CALADI010000009.1 coordinate 84,629, forward strand.
AGTCCCCGCTGGCGATGAAGTGCGCCTTCGGTGAAAATCCCAAGCGCTGCTATGGGCAAGGCTTCAAGAAGAGCCCCATGACCCGCATGGGCACAGCTTCCCTGCTGCGGGAGCTGCTGTTCAAGACCCAGCGGTACATGCAGGACAAGGAGGATGGAAAGAATCCCCCCTATGACATGAAGCTGGAGTCCATGATCCCCGTGCTCCGGGGTGAGATCCCCCTCAAGGCTCACGCCCACCGTGCCGACGACATCTTCACCTCCATCCGCATTGCCAAGGAATTTGGGGTGAAGCTGACGCTGGATCACTGCACCGACGGCGCTCTCATCGCCGCCGACCTTGCCAAGGAGGGCTACCCCGCCTTTGTGGGCCCCACCTTCGGGAACAAGAGCAAGATCGAGCTTGCCAACAAGAGCTTCGACACCCCCAAGGTGCTCAGCGAAGCAGGTGTCACCATCAGCATCATCACCGATGCCCCGGTGATCCCCCTGCAATACCTGAGCATGTGTGCGGCGCTGGCGGTGAACGCCGGGCTGGACACCGAGACCGCATGGCGTGCCATCACCATCAACCCCGCCAACTCCACCGGCATCGGTGACCGGGTGGGCAGTCTGGAACCGGGCAAGGACGCCGATGTGGTGATCTGGACGGCAGATCCCATGACCACCGTTGGGGCGGAAAGCTTCGTCACCGTGGTAAACGGCGAAGTGGTCTACCAAGCCTAAATTGCACGATCCCCGGCAGGTGGTTTTCCACCGCCGGGGAAAATTTTTGTCCACAATTTCCGCACTACCTGTGGACAAAATCTCCGTCTTGCCCGGATTTGCCTGTGCACAACCCGGGTTTTCCACCCGGATTTCCCCTCCCCTCGCCTTTTTGTCCACAATTTCTGCACTTCCTGTGGATATCTTTTGTGAACAAGCAACAGCCCCCTGTCGAATCAGAAATGCACCCCCAAGGCTCCCCGTACTGGGCGCTTTTTGCAGTAGGATGGGGCGCCCAAGGCTCCCCTTATTCATAAGGGGAGCTGGCACGGCACAGCCGTGACTGAGGGGATCACCGAAGCGGGAAATCTTCAAATCCATCCCCTCCGTCAAAAATCAAAGATTTTTGCCACCTCCCCTTGCGAGCAAGGGGAGGCTTTTGGAGTGCTGTGCAAAAACGAAGTCCCCTGCTCCAAAAGTGAATTTGTGAACTGCCCCAGATTGTGTGGACAGCACAAAAAGCCCCCTATGTAGGAAATATTCAGTTTTAAGCGGAGTGGCGCAGCGTCAGCGGCGCCACTCCAGTTTTATTCTGGATGCGCTCGTGGTTATAGAAGTGAATGTATCTGTCAATCAGATCATTGGCCTCCATGAATGTCTCCGGTTTATGCCGGTAGATACACTCTGTTTTGAGAATGGAGAAGAAATTTTCTGCCATTGCATTGTCATAAGGATTTCCCCGTCTTGACATTGACGGCGTTATCCCGTAAGATTGAGTTAGCTTAAAATATGCGTGGGATGTATATTGAAAGCCCTGGTCGCTGTGGAGCTGCAACTCCGCAGCGACTCTCTTTTCCTCCTGCTTCATTGCCAGCCGGATCGTATCCAGAACAAGATTGACTGTTTGCCTGGAGGCCGTCTTGTAGGCCACAATGCTGTTGTCGTACAAATCACGGATCATGGACAAATACAGTACACCTTCCTTGGTGTGGATATAAGAAATATCTGTGACCCATTTGCAGTTCGGTCTGTCAGCATGGAATTGCCGTTTCAGCAGATTTTCGTACTTGTGCACCTGCTGACCCAGATTTACCCACTTCCTGCGGCGGCGTATCTCTGACAATAATCCATACTTTTTCATAACTCTGAGCACAGTTTTGGGATTTCTCTTGATATTTCTATCTCGAAGCCATTTCCACACCCGTCTGTAACCGTAGGTCTTCTCAGTCGAATTTTGACACGATTCGATTTTTTGTGCCAGTGCAGCATCCTGCTCGGGCCTGCCAAGTCGCTTTACAAAATCATAGTAACCACTTCTGGACACACCGAAGAATTTACACATGACTGATACCGGGTACTCCTCCCGGTGACGATAGATTACCGCATACTTTACCTTTGGCCTCACTTCCTTTCTGTGGACTGTAGAAAATCCCGCAGTAACTTATTCTCCATCTTCAATCGATTGATCTCATATTGCTGCTCAGCTACAATATCATGGGGCGGTGCATCTTTACGAGGACGCCCCTTCGGACGAATAACGATTCCAGCGGCTTCCTTCTGCAATTTCTTCCGCTCGCGTTTCAGCAGATTATGAACCGGGCGATCTCCTTCAAGACCCAACTCTTCTTCTATTTGCCTATGGCTCATCCCCGCCTTTATCATCTGTTCAATTACAGGCAGTAATGCCTTCATATTTGTGTATCTGCGTTTGATCATAACGAATCCCCCCTAATGTAGTTATTATCCTACATCAGGGGGGATTTTGTCTATTGTCCGTTTTTACTGGATCAGTTCA
>CALADI010000010.1 GCA_937890525.1 uncultured Clostridia bacterium
TGCCGGGGATGGAGCGCATCAAGGCGAAATCCTCACAGCACTGATGGCTGGCGCCGTCCTCGCCCACGGAGATGCCGCCGTGGGTGGCAGCGATCTTCACATTCAGGTGGGGATAGCCGATGGAGTTGCGGATCTGCTCAAAGGCTCTGCCGCTGGCGAACATGGCGAAGGAGGAAGCGAAAGGGACCATCCCCATGGTAGCGGCACCTGCGGCGACGCAGACCATGTCCGCTTCGGCAATCCCTGCGTTATAGTGCCGGTTGGGGAAGGCCTTCTTGAAAACGGAGGTCTTGGTAGCACCGGAGAGGTCAGCGTCGAATACAATAACATCCTCGTGGGCGTTGCCCAGTTCTACCAGAGCGTTGCCGTAGCTTTCTCTGGTTGCGATCTTCTTCATTTCTGCCATTACTCAGCCCTCCAATTCTGCCAGAGCGGCGCCCAGCTCATCCATGGCGATCTTGTATTCGTCATCGTTCGGCGCCTTGCCGTGCCAAGAAGCCTGATTCTCCATGTAGGAAACGCCCTTGCCCTTCACACTCTTCATGACGATGGCGGTGGGCATCCCCTTGGTGGCGCGAGCCTCATCAAAGGCACGCTCCAGTGCTTCGAAATCGTGGGCGTCCACGCTGAGCACATGGAAACCAAAGGCTTCCAGCTTCTCTACAATGGGGTAGGGGCTCATTACATCGGATACATTGCCGTCGATCTGCAAGCCGTTGTTGTCCACGATGACGCACAGGTTGTCCAGATGGTAGTGGGCGGAGAACATGCAGGCTTCCCAGACTTGTCCCTCTTGGATCTCACCATCACCCAGCAGGGTGTAGACCCGGCAGGGGTTGCCCGTGTGCTTGGCGGTGAGAGCCATGCCAGCGGCAACGCTGATGCCCTGTCCCAGAGAACCGGTGGACATATCCACACCGGGGACGGTGTTCATGTTAGGGTGTCCCTGCAGATAGCTGTCGGCTTTGCGAAGGGTCTTCAGATCCTCCACGGGGAAGAATCCCCGGTTTGCCAGAGCGGAATAAAGACCGGGGGCGGTATGCCCCTTGGAAAGGACGAACCGATCCCGCTGGGGCATTCTGGGATTTGCGGGGTCGATGTTCATCTCTTTGAAATACAGATAGGTGAATGCATCCGCAGCGGACAGACTTCCGCCGGGGTGACCGCACTTGGCGCTGTGGGTACTCTCGATGATGCCCATACGCACCTTACAAGCGGTTTTCTGCAACTGCTTTAATTCAATGGGTGTCATATCGCTTCTCCTCTAATAAAATATCGTGTAATCGTATATCAAACCATTCCAATAGAGATTCTACAATGCCCCTGTGGAAATGTCAAGTTATGTACATCTTTTCGAGAATGGAATACAGGTGCTTCTTCGATAGGAATGGGCTCAAAAAATCCCCGGATGGCGATGCATCCGGGGAAAGTCGGGTCAGTTGCTGCGGAACCGGGCGAGGAAGTCCCGGGTTTGGGGATTTTGGGGGGCATCGAAGATCTGGTGGCTGGAGCCTTCCTCACAGATCACGCCGTCTGCCATGAACACCACCCGGTTGCTCACATCCTTGGCAAACGCCATTTCGTGGGTAACCACCAGCATGGTCATGCCTTCTTTGGCCAGCTGCTTCATGACGCCCAGTACCTCACCCACCATCTCCGGGTCAAGGGCAGAAGTGGGTTCGTCAAACAGCAGTACATCCGGTTCCATTGCCAAGGCTCTGGCGATGGCTACACGCTGCTTCTGACCGCCGGAGAGCTGGCGGGGTCTGGCGTTGATATAGGGTGCCATGCCCACCTTTTCCAGATACCGCATGGCCATTTCTCTGGCTTCGGTCTTCTTTTTCTTGAGTACCTTGATCTGCCCGATCATACAGTTTTCCAGAACGGTCATGTTGTTGAACAGATTAAAAGACTGGAATACCATACCAACATGGGTGCGGTATTTGGGGGCGCTGATGCCGCGGATGCTCTGACCTTGATAGCAGATCTCTCCGTGGGTGGGAGTCTCCAGCAGGTTGATGCACCGCAGCAGGGTGGACTTGCCGGAGCCGGATGCACCGATGATGCTGATGACATCCCCGGAATTGACGCAGAAGTCAATGTCTCTCAGAACCACATGGGCGCCGAAGGATTTGGACAGGTGATTCACCTGCAAGATGGGTTCGCTCATTGATGGTGTCCTCCTTCCAAATTGCGCTCGATGAGATCCTCGGGCTTCCGGTCCAGACGGTAGGTACCGGAGGTCAGCGTCAGCATATCCTCTTGGGTCAGCTCGTAGTTGTCGGAGCCTTCCATTTTCTTCTCGATATAGCGAAGAAGCTGAGAAGCGATGACCGTCAGGGTCAGATATCCCACCATTTCAATGGCGGCAGAGGGGAAGTACAGATAGGTGGTGCCTGCAATATTCTTGTGAACGGCGAAGAATTCGGTAAAACCGATGATGCTCATGACCGAGGTATCCTTGATATTGATGATCAGGTTGTTGCCGATCTGGGGGAGAATATTGCGAAGGGCTTGGGGCAGGATGATGTGCACCATGGTCTGCCAGTGGGTCATGCCGATGGCCTTTGCGCCTTCGGTCTGACCGGGGTCAATGGAGATGATGCCGCCCCGGACGGATTCAGCCATATATGCGCCGGTGTTGATGGATACCACCCAGAAAGCGCACACCCAAATGCTGTCAAAGCGCAGGGCGTAGTTGGAGAAGTAGGGTAGACCGTAGTACAGCACCACCGCTTGAAGGATCATGGGCGTTCCACGGAATACCTCTACATAGATCCGGATGATGCCCCGAATAAGTCCTAGCACCATACGCTTGGGCAGGGGATCCTGCTTGGTGTATGGGATGGTGTTGAGAATGCCGCACAGCAGACCAATGAGACAGCCAACGGCGGTACAGATCACGGCGAGAGAAATGGTATTCCAGATGCCGCTGAGATACATGCCGGAATATTCGTCCAACAGACGGACGACATCGTTCCAAAGTGTTGCAAATACATTCATAATAAGAGCCTCGAACTTTCAACACAAGGGGGATCAGCCGATGGGCTGGATGGCAGCGGCTTCGCTCAGCATAGCGTCGAAGTCTTCAGCAGTCATCTGGGAGAGAACGGAATTCATGGCGTCCTTGAGCATGCTGTTGCCTTTCTGGACGGAAATGCCGATGTTGATATCATTTTCAGAGACTTTGAAATTGTCCTCGGAGCCGGAGAAATCCAGAATGGTGAGATCCGGGTATGCGATCACGGCGCTGCGTGCGGTGGGAATATCGGTGCAGACGAAATCTACCGTTCCGGACTCCAGAGCCATCAGCATGGAGGGGGCAGTGTCCTGTGCGCTCTGTACCTCGACGCCGGTGAGCTGGGGCAGGCAGGTGTCGTACCAAATGGTGCCCCGCTGGGAGGTGCAGCGGCCGGAAAGCTGGCTGATGCCGGTGGCAGAAGCAAGAGGGGAGTCCGCTTTGGTGACACAGACAATGGAAGCGTACAGGTAAGGACCGGCAAAATCAACCATAGAAGCGCGCTCGGGGGTCATGGACTGACCGGCAATGGCGCAATCAATCTCGCCGGTCTGAACTGCGGGCACGAGGGAGTCCCAATCCAGCATCTTGATCTCCAGTTCCCAGCCGTTGGCTTCACAGATCTTCTTGGCCATCATGATGTCATAGCCGTTGGAATAGGAGCCGGGCACATTGGAGATGGGGACGGCGCCGTTGGAATCATCGGACTGAGCCCAGTTGTAGGGCGCGTAAGCGCATTCCATACCAACGGTCAATACGCCGTCAAATTCGTAGGAACCACCGCAGGCGGCAAGGCTCACCATAACCATGGCGGCAAGGACCAAAGCAAATACTCTCTTCATAACAAACTCCTTTCATATTTCCGGTTGTTCGCCCAGCCGGCAGGGATAATAAAAATTGGACCGCTCTGCAAAGCGGTCCAAGAATAAGTCGATCAAATCTCATAATGAGACAGAACTCACCTCGTGATAGCGCTTCACAAATCAATGTGACAGTTCGGCAGATCTTATCTGACGAACCAGCATCCGTCCCTCAGGCGAAACGAACACTTCGGCGATGTCCCCTTTTACCAACCGCGGCTGCCTGGCCTTGCGGAGGGCTACTTTTGAACGATCGCGCCTCTATCAAGCGATTCAATTAGTCCCATCCTAGCACGGGAAACGGAATCTGTCAAGTGTAAATGTTAAAAAATCCGAAAAGAAGGAAACTATAAGAGAAAAGCGTAGTAGAAAATGGAAATCTAAGGGATAAAGGATGAAGCAAACAAATATATATAATAGTAGACAGTAGCCTGCTGTCGAGCCGTAAAGAAAAAGATGAAAAAAGTAAAATTCGTGCTTGACAAATGGAAGAGGGCGTGGTAAGATATCTGAGCGCTCGAGAGAGCGG
>CALADI010000011.1 GCA_937890525.1 uncultured Clostridia bacterium
AAAATAGGTAATGCCAACACAAAGAGCCTGCTCATTCGAGCAGGCTCTTTTGCGTTATTCATATACTTTACCGGAGGAAAAGCCATGTGCCCCAATGATCTGCCATGGGATCCCAAGGATCACTACTATAGCTTGAATCAATATCTTCAAAAGCAATTTGGGGAAAAGGTGTATAAAATCGCATTGGATGCCGGAATGACCTGCCCCAACCGGGACGGAACCGTGGGCTTCGGCGGGTGTCTGTTTTGCAGCGCAGGAGGTTCCGGTGAATTTGCAGAAGGGGACTGCGGGGATATCGCCCAGCAGATCCGCCGGGCAAAGGAGCGCCTGTCGGCAAAGACCAAAGCTCGGCGGTTCATTGCCTATTTTCAGTCCTACACCAACACCTATGCCCCGGTCAGCCGGCTCAGGCAGATTTTTGAAGCTGCCATTGCGCAGCCGGAGGTGACGGCCTTGTCCATCGCCACGCGCCCCGACTGTCTGCCGGAAGATGTGGTGGAGCTTCTGGCGGAGCTGAATCAGAGAAAGCCCGTTTGGGTAGAACTGGGATTGCAAACCATCCATGAAGAGACGGCAAAGAACATCCGGCGGGGGTATGCACTGCCCGTCTACGAAGATGCGCTGACCCGGCTGCACCGACGGGGGATCCAGGTGATCGCCCATGTGATTTTGGGGCTTCCCGGTGAGACGCAGGAGCAGATGCTGGAAACCATAGATTATTTGGGAAATCGAGGACGCCCGGATGGGGTGAAATTGCAGCTTCTGCACATCCTCAAGGGGACAGATCTGGCCCAATGGTATCTGGACGGGCGGGTAAAAGCTATGGAGATGGACGAATACTTCGCTCTGCTGTTTCGCTGCATCCAGCGTCTCCCGCCGGATCTGGTGATCCACCGGCTCACCGGGGACGGACCGAAAAGACTGCTGATTGCACCCCAATGGACGGGGGACAAGAAGCGGGTACTGAACGAGATGCGCCGTCAGATGGATCTGTACGGCGTGGTTCAAGGAAAACATTATAAAAAAGCGCCTGACAGCGGTTGACAAAATCCTTGTTGGGCGCTATACTTTAGGCGTCAGTTAGTTAGTCACATGACTAACTAACTGACTAAGCCAACAGACGAGAGGAGGGATCCGATTGCACATTGATCCTACATCGGAAAAACCAATTTTCCTTCAGATTGCAGAGCAGTTGGAGGATGCCATCTTCACCGGGGCATTCCCGGAGGAAACAAAGATCCCGTCGACAAATGAGATCTCCCTGCTCCTGAACATCAATCCCCACACTGTACTCAAGGGGATGAATCTGCTGGTCGATGAATCCTTGATCTACAAGAAAAGGGGACTGGGTATGTTTGTACAGACTGGAGCGGTAGAGAAAATCAGAATCAAACGGCGGGGGCAGTTCTACCAGCAGTATATCGCAGCGTTGGTGGAGGAAGCAAAGAAATTGCAAATGTCCAAGGATGAGGTCATCGAATTGATCGAGAGGGGGTATTGCCATGCAGGCGATTGAAGTGAATCACATTTCAAAGAGTTATAAAGGGGTCAAAGCGCTGGACGATGTGAGCCTGTCCTTTGAATTTGGAAAGGTCTACGGACTTTTGGGGCGAAACGGGGCGGGAAAATCCACCCTTATCAACATCATTGCCAACCGGCTGTTTGCCGATTCCGGGGAAGTGACCATAGACTCGGTGAACGCCCGGGAGAATATGGCGGTACACGAGAAGCTATTTTGCATGAGCGAGACGGATCTCTACGACCAGGATCTGAAGGTGAAGGATCACTTCAAGTGGACACGGCGGTTTTATGACGACTTCGACATGGATCGGGCTCTGGAGCTGTCCCGGATGTTTTCGCTGGATGTGAACAAGCGGTTCCGGGGGCTGTCCAAGGGATACCAATCCATCTTCAAGCTCATCGTGGCGCTGTGCCTTCAGACCCCGTATGTATTTTTCGACGAGCCTGTGCTGGGGCTGGACGCCAACCACCGGGAGCTGTTCTACCGGCTGCTGCTGGAGCAGGCCCAGATGGGAGAGCGCACCATCATTCTTGCCACCCATCTCATTGAGGAGGTCTCCGGTCTGCTGGAGGAGGTCATCTTCATCCATGAGGGGCATGTGCTCCTTCAGGAGTCCATCGACACCCTGCTGGAGCGGGGGTACACCGTGTCCGGTCCGGCAGATGCAGTCGAGCGGTATTGTGTGAACCGAAATGTGCTGGATCAGGAAGCGCTGGGCGGGATGAAGATCGCCTATGTGCTGGGGGAGAGAAGTCCCCTGCCGGAGGGAAGCGGCTTGCAGATCACGGCTATGAATCTGCAAAAACTGTTCGTGAAAATGACACAGAAAGGCGGTGCTGAAGATGCGTAAGTGGAAAATGGCGGTGTGGTACGAATGTGCCACAAAAATGAGAGCGATGGGCACTTTCTATGCCATCCAGTACACCATTGCCGTGCTGATCACGGGGATATTGATGATCTGCTTGAAAACCAGCGAGGTGGGGTACAGCGGATTTGAGGTCAGCAGCATCGTGTTTGTGTGTATCATGGGTGTGCTCGGTTTTCAGGAGGATTATAAGGCGCTGATCCAGAACGGCTTCACCCGCAGGTACATCTTCCTTGCCACGCTGGGGATGTTTGCCGCCGTGTGCGGTCTGATGGCGCTGATCGATACGGTGATGGGCAATCTCCTGCATGCGTTCAATTCTCACTATGCTGCCCTGTTTGGGAATCTCTATGGCTACGGTCGCTTCTTGACCAACTGGTTGTGGCTGACGGCGGTGTACCTGCTGGCTTGCAGCGTCAGCTATCTGGTGGTGCTGGTGATCCATCGGGCGGGAAAGGTGTGTACCCTGCTGATCGGTACGGCGCTGGGCGGTGTGGCGCTGCTGGTGCTGACGCTGCTGCGGTTTGTGGCTTCGCCGGAGTTCACCGCCAAGCTGGCGCAGTTTGCGATGAACGCTATGGGCTTTATGAACGACGGAACGGTCTGTGTGTGGATGCCCATTGCCACCTTCCTTCTGGCGGTGGGAGTGCTGAGCCTTGGCTCTTACCTGCTGATCCGCCGGTCGGAACTGAAGTGAATCCAAATAAGAAAAGGCTTGCGGTCCAAAAACGGACTGCAAGCCTTTTGTCTGTGAAACAGATGGTTTAATTGCTGCTCTGGCGCTCCACTTGACGGAAGATCCGCATCAGCATGAAGATGGACGCAATGGCCAGCACCAGCTCGGTGATGGGCTGGGCGTAGGGCAGACCCATAAGACCGAAGAAGTGGTTCAGCAGGATCAGCAGGGGGATCTCCAAGATCACCTTGCGGATCAGAGCAAAGAGCAGGGCGGTGCGCCCCAGACCAAGCGCCTGAAATACGCCCACGGCGAGAAAATCCGTACACAGGAACACGATGCCCAGACACATGGCCCGCAGGAAAGCGGTGCCATACTCGATGATCTGGGGATTTTCCATAAATGCGCCGATCAGCGCCTCGGCGCCTGCCCAGTAGCCCACGCAGACCACACCCATGACGGGAACGATGAAACTCAGGGCAAAGACGATGCTGCCCCGCATCCGCTTGTGATCCTTGTTGGCGTAGGTGTAGCTGACCAAGGGCATGATGCCCTGTCCGAAGCCCATGGAGATCTGCAGGGGGATCATGTTGATCTTCTGCGCCACACCCATGGCGGCTACGGCGGTGGGACCGTAAGAGGCGGTGAAGTTGTTCAAAATGGTGGATCCCGTGACATTCAGCAGATTCTGGATGGAAGCAGGGATGCCCACCCCCATGATCCCCCGGACGATGCTGCCATTCACATGGCGCAGGCGGCGAATGTCCAGACAGACAAAAGTATTGCCCCGCTTCACATAGGCGAGAATGAAGAAATAGCCGCAGGCGACGCAGTTGGAGATCAAGGTGGCGAGTCCGGCACCGGCGGCGCCCATGTTGAAGCCCCAAGGCAGGATGAAGATGGGGTCGAGGACGATATTGAGCAGACAGCCCAGCATGGTGCCTGCGCTGGCGTGGATGGATGCGCCTTCACTGCGAACCATCTGCGCCTGAACCACATTCAAAATGGAGGGGGCAGCGCCCAGCATGACGGTATAGAGGAAATAATTCTCGGTGGCCTGCCAAGTATCCCCATCCGCACCCAGCAGACGAAGCAGGGGGGAACGAAGCAGGATGCACACAAGGGAAAAGCCGATGCCGCTGAACAGGGCGCCGTAGAAGCCGAAGGCGGAACAGGTTCGAGTCTTTTCGTACTGTTTTGCCCCCAGACTGCGGCTCATCATGCTGCTGGTGCCCACGCCGAAGAGATTGTTGACCGCATTGAATGCCAGCATGATGGGATACACCAGCGTAACGGCGGCATTCTGAACGGGGTCATTGAGCATCCCCACGAAGTAGGTGTCTGCCAGATTGTACAGCACCATCACCAGAGAGGAGATCACCATGGGAATGGAAAGCTGAGCGACGGCTCTGGGGATGGGCATGGTTTCGAATAATTCGGTTTTGGAATGACTGCTTGCCATAAAAAGATTCACGCTCCTTGGGTAATAGTATAGTCTATTGCGGTGGATGGTGTCAAGGAATTTGCAGATTTGGCAAGAATGGCGGCTGGTCGTTGACAAGCTGTGGAAAAATCCATATACTATAAGAAGTGAAACCCGAAATACTGAACAAGAGGGGCGTACATTATGACATATCGCAATGAATACAAGCGGTGGATGGACTTTGAACTGGAGGATCCGGCGCTGCGCCGGGAGCTGGAGTCCATCGCCGGGGACGATGAGCAGATCAAGGATCGGTTCGCCGTGGCGCTGAAATTCGGCACGGCAGGACTGCGGGGCGTGCTGGGTGCAGGCTCCAACCGAATGAACATCTATGTGGTTCGTCAGGCGACGCAGGGACTTGCCAACTGGGTCAAGACCCAAGGGGGCAGTCAGCTGGTGGCCATCAGCTATGACAGCCGGATCAACTCGGATCTTTTCGCCAAGACGGCGGCCTGTGTTCTGGCGGCCAACGGCATCCGGGTGCGGATCTACGATGCGCTGATGCCTGTGCCGGCGCTGAGCTTTGCCACCCGGTACTACCACGCCAATGCAGGCATTATGGTGACGGCATCCCACAATCCTGCGAAGTACAACGGCTACAAGGCCTACGGCCCTGACGGCTGCCAGATGACCGATGAAGCGGCGGCTGTGGTATACGAGCAGATCCAGAATACCGACATTCTGGAGGGGGCAAAGTGGATGCCCTTTGAGGATGCAATGGCTCAGGGCTTGGTGGAGTTTGTGGGCGAGGACTGCAAGGAAGCCCTGTATGCCGCCATTGAGTCCCGTTCCGTTCGCCCGGGTCTGTGTAAGAGCGCCGGGCTGAAGCTGGTCTACTCCCCACTGAACGGCTCCGGTCTTGTGCCGGTGCTGCGGATCTTGAAGGACATCGGCATCGAGGATGTGACGGTGGTTCCCGAGCAGCGGGAGCCCGACGGCAATTTCCCCACCTGCCCCTATCCCAACCCGGAGATTTTTGAGGCTCTGCGGCTGGGTCTGGAACTGGCGGAAAAGTCCGGTGCGGATCTGATGCTTGCCACCGACCCGGATGCGGATCGGGTGGGCATTGCGGTGCGCTGCTCCGACGGCAGCTATGAACTGCTGTCCGGCAATGAGGTAGGCGTGCTGCTGCTGGACTACATCTGCGCCGCGCGGATCGAAAGCGGCACCATGCCCAAAGATCCCGTGGCGGTGAAGTCCATCGTATCCACTCCCTTGGCGGATGCAGTGGCCGCCCACTATGGGGTGGAAATGCGCAATGTGCTCACCGGCTTCAAGTGGATCGGGGATCAGATCGCCCGGCTGGAAGCAGTGGGAGAGCAGGAGCGGTTCATCTTCGGCTTTGAGGAAAGCTACGGCTATCTGGCAGGCTCCTATGTCCGGGACAAGGATGCGGTGGTTGGCTCCATGCTCATTTGCGAGATGGCGGCATATTACCGCAGTATCGGCTCGTCCATCAAGGAGCGGCTGGAGCAGATCTACAGCCAGTACGGCCGTTACCTGAATAAGGTGGATTCTTACGAGTTCCCCGGTCTCAGCGGTATGGATACCATGGCCGGGATCATGGCTTCCCTGCGGCAGGATCCCCCCAAAGAATTTGCCGGATACCCGGTGGAGCAGGTCATCGATTACCAGAAGCCGGAGCAGACGGGGCTTCCCGCTGCCAATGTGCTGATCTACCGGCTCAGCGGCGGCGCTTCGGTGGTGGTTCGTCCCTCCGGCACCGAGCCGAAGATCAAGACCTATTTCACCACGCTGGGTAAGGACTTGGCAGAAGCTGAGGCGCAGAAGCAGCGCCTTGCCGAAGCATTGCAGCCCATCTTGAAGTAATTCCTGCTGGATAGAGGCGGAACCGGGTGTTCCGCCTCTGTTTTGTTTGCATCGGGAAAAATGGGATAGGATAAGAGAGAAATCTACCCAATGGAGGAACGCAGAATGAGAAAAATCACGATCATCAATGAGGGCTGGCGCTTCAGCAAGGACAAAGAGCGGACGCCCGATATCGAAAAATGGCAGCGGGTGACGCTGCCCCATAGCTGGAACGGAGAGGACGGTCAGGACGGCGGCAACGACTACCACCGGGGCACCTGCTGGTATGCCCGCAGACTCAGCGGCGCTCTGTTTCAGGGGCGGGAGCATTATTTGGAGTTCGACGGGGTCAATTCCACCGCTTCGGTGTACTGGAACGGGGAGAAGCTGACCCGTCATGAGGGTGGATACGCCACATTCCGGGTGAAACTGGATCGCATTGGGGAAGACAATCTGCTTGAGGTGGCGGTGGACAACGGCGCCAATGACCATGTCTATCCCCAGAATGCGGACTTTACCTTCTACGGCGGCATCTACCGGGATGTGAAGATCATCAGCGTTGAGCATGCTCACTTCGATCTGGACTACTACGGCGGCCCCGGCATCCGGGTGACACCGCAGGTGCAGGGGGCGGATGCCTTGGTCACCGTGCAGACTTGGCAGAACGAAGGAACGGTCACATTCCATGTGGCGGATCAGACCCAGAGCGTCCCATCGGATAGCGGCTGTGCCGTGGCGCAGTTCCGCATCCCCAATGTGCATCTGTGGATCGGGCGGAAAGATCCCTACCTGTATACGGCGGTGGCAGAGCTGTCGGTGGACGGGGTGGAAGTCGACCGGATCAGCACCCGGTTCGGCTGCCGCAGTTTCTCCATCGACCCGGAGCGGGGCTTCCTGCTCAACGGCGAGCCCTATCCTCTGCGGGGTGTGTCCCGGCATCAAGACAGACCCAAGATCGGCAATGCCCTTCTACCGGAGCACCACCGGGAGGATCTGAAGCTGATCCTGGACATGGGCGCCAACACAGTCCGCCTTGCCCACTATCAGCACAGCCAGTATTTCTATGACCTGTGCGACGAGAGCGGTCTGGTGGTCTGGGCGGAGATCCCCTATATCACCGTGCATCTGCCCAATGGACGGCAGAATACCATGGATCAGATGACGGAACTGATCGTCCAGAACTACAATCACCCCAGCATTGTGGTTTGGGGGCTGTCCAACGAGATCACCGGGGGCTGCGACCCCAAGGATGAGGATCTGTTGGAGAATCACCGGCTGCTGAACGATCTGGTGCACCGTCTGGATCCCACCCGCCCAAGCGCCATGGCGGTGATCAGTATGTGCCCCATGGACGAGCCCATCGTGCACATCAGCGATGTGGTGAGCTACAACCACTATTTCGGATGGTACGGTGGGAAGGTGGAGCAGAACGGGCCTTGGTTCGATGCCTTCCACCAAGCCTATCCCCAGACCCCCATCGGCATCAGCGAATATGGTGCAGAGGCGCTGAACTGGCACAGCTCCCACCCGGAGCAGGGGGACTACACCGAGGAGTATCAGGCCTATTACCATGAGGAGATGATCCGCACCATCGCCCAGCGTTCCTATCTGTGGGCCACCCATGTGTGGAATATGTTCGATTTTGCCGCCGATGCCCGGAGCGAGGGTGGGGAAAACGGCATGAATCACAAGGGGCTTGTGACCTTTGACCGATCCTATCGGAAGGATGCCTATTACGCCTATCAGGCGTGGCTGTCGGACAAACCTATGATCCACCTGTGCGGAAAGCGTTATGTAAACAGAGCCGAGGACATCACCCCGGTGACGGTGTACTCCAACCAGCCGGCGGTGGAGCTGTATGCCAACGGGGTGCTGGTGGAGCGGCAGGAAAAGGGAGAACTGCCCTTCTTCCATTTTGCGGTAAAGCTGGACGGTGATGTGGAACTGGAAGCCAAGGCGGGGGACTGCATCGACCGCAGCCATATCCGAAAAGTGGCGCAGTTCGACGAAAGCTATCGGATGAAGGAATCCGGGGAGATCATCAACTGGTTCGAGATCACCGCTCCTGCCGGATACTGCTGCATCAACGATACGGTGGAGCAGATCCTGCGGGCTCCTCAGGGGCGGGAACTGATGAAGTGCTTGGCAGAGCAGTATCTGGGAACGGATGACGATGGCAGATCCCGCGGCGCCATGGGCATGAAGCGAAGCGGTGCCGCCATGCAGATGCTCATGGGATTCACCGTGAAGCGGATCATCAGCATGGCGCCGATGATGGGGGCGCCCCGGCTGTCCAAGGAGGAGATCTTGGGCATCAACACCCGCATCAACGCGATCCCCAAGCTGTGACGGGAAAACCGGCGGGCAGCCCTGTCTGCCCGCCGGTGACAAAGATTGACATTTCTGTATATTTATGCTACATTGTTTCCGGTTTCTATTTTAATAAAGAGAGAATTGGTGAGAAAATATGAAAAAAGGCAGAGCCATTGCCCTGCTGCCCATTGGCGTATTCTTGACGATCTATTTAGGACTGGGGCTGTTATTTGAGTATGGATTGAAGATCCCCATGGGATTCTATAAGATCCCCATTGTGATCGCCTTCTTGGCGGCGATCCTGACTGCGTGCCTGCAAAACCGTTCCGTCAGCTTCGATCAGAAGCTGGAATGGATGGCACAGGGGGTAGGGGATAAGAATATCATCACGATGCTGCTGATCTTCATGACGGCGGGAGCCTTTGTGGGCGTGGTGGGGAATTCCTCTGCCCAGAGCGTGGCTTACTTCATGCTGTCGGTGATCGATGCCAAGTATGCCGTGGCGGTGCTGTTTGTGGTGGCTTGCTTCGTGTCCACCGCCATGGGTACTTCCGTTGGCACCATCACTCTGCTGACGCCCATCGCTGTGGAGGTCGCCCTGTCCTCGGAACTGAGCGTGGCGCTGTGCGTGGGCACCATCGTGGGCGGCGCCATGTTCGGGGACAATCTGTCCTTCATTTCCGATACCACCATTGCAGCCTGCAATGGTCAGGGATGCCCCATGCGGGATAAGTTCAAAGGCAACTTCTTCATTGCCCTGCCGGCGGCGCTGCTGACATTGGCGGTGATCCTTCTGCTGACCGGCACAGAGTCGGTGCAGTCGGTGGATCGTCCCTATGAGCTGATCCAGATCCTTCCTTATGTGCTGGTGCTGCTGGGGGGCATCGCCGGGATCAATGTATTCCTCGTGCTGTTGGCAGGCATCGTCTCCGGCTCGATCATCATGTTGGCTACGGGGAAGACCCAGATGACGGATCTTTTGAACAGCATGGGTTCCGGCGCTGGGGGAATGTTTGAAACTTGTATGGTGGCGGTTCTGGTGGCGGCGATGTGCGCCCTGATCCGCAACTACGGTGGCTTTGACGCCCTGCTGTACGGCATCCGCAGGCTGTTCCGGGGGAACCGGGGCGGTCAGCTTGGCATCGGTCTGCTGGTAGGCGCCATGGATGTGGCTACCGCCAACAATACCGTGGCCATCGTCATGGCAAACCCCATTGCCCGGGAGATGAGCGGGGAATACGGCATCAGCCCCCGGCGCAGCGCCTGCCTGCTGGATACCTTCTCCTGCATTTCTCAAGGGATCATTCCCTACGGCGCCCAGATGCTGGTGGCCATCACCGCTACGGCGGAGATGGGGGTGGCGCTGTCGGCCTTCGATATCATGGGATATCTGTTCTATCCCTACTTCCTTCTGGCCTGCTGTCTGGTGTCCATTTTCCTGATCCGTGATAAGCGCAAGAAATGATCAACTCCCGCTCAGAATTTGCTGAGCGGGAGTTTCTCTGTCTGAGGGCAGTTCCTATCGGTGCAAAAAACAGGCGATCCGATTTGCGGATCGCCTGTTTTGTCTGATTTTAGCCCCAAAGGGCAGACAGGCTGGGAATGACCTGCTTTTTTCTGCTCATGACTCTGGGCAGGAATACGGTGTTGTCCTTGGGGGTCACATTGAATGCCTGACTGATGATCTCCTCGTCTCCCACGAACAGGAGCTGGGTACCTTCTTTCAGCACATCCGTGAGCATCAGCAGCACCATGGAGAAATCCCGCTCCTGAGCAACCTTTCGCATCTCCGCAAGGAATTCCTCCTTCCGGGTCAGCAGCGCCGGGGAATCCACACAGGTGATCTGCGCCACCGCCAGATTGTATCCGGCAATGTGGAACTCCTTGTAGTCGGTGAACAGCAGATCTCTGGGGCTCTTGGCGTTCTGGGTGGCGGAGAAGATCTCCTTGCCCAGTTCATCCAGAGATACATTGGCAATGCGGGCCAGACGCTCTGCCATCCGGCGGTCCTTCTCGGTGCAGGTGGGGGACTTGAACATGACGGTATCGGAAACGATGGCCGCCGCCATCATCCCCGCCATCTTCTCCGAGGGCATCAGTCCACGCTCCTGGAACATACCGGCAATGATGGTGTTGGTGGAGCCAACCGGCTCGTTGCGTACATAGATGGGGTTGCCCGTCTGGATGTCCGCAAGGCGGTGATGGTCGATGATCTCCAGGATCTCCGCCTCCTCCAATCCGGGGACGGACTGGGCGGCTTCGTTGTGATCCACCAGAACCACCCGCTTGCGCCGGGGACGGAGCAGGTGCTGCCGGGTCAGGATGCCCACCACACGCTCGTCGCTGTCCAGAATGGGGTAACAATGGGCATGGTGCTTGAGCACTTGCTCCCGCACATCGTCCACCCGATCCTCCAGGTGGAAGCAGGTGAGATCCCGCTTCTGGCAGACCCGGCTCACCGGGGCGCTCTGGAAGATCAGCCGCAGCGCCCGGTAGGCGTCATAGGGGGTGACGATCACATTGGTGGTGCTCTCGATGTTGCGCAGGGCATCGGTGATCTCCGCCTGACACAGGATCAGGCAGTTGACATTCAGCTCCAGCGCCCGCTGGATCATGTCCGGCTGGTTGCCGCAGACCACGATGGACTCCTTGCGGTGGAACAGCAGATTCTCTCTGCTCTGGGGCAGGGCGATGGTCACTTCGCCCCAGACCATGTCGCTGTTGACCCCGGGATCGTTGATGAGCTTGCCCTCCAGCACGGACAGCAGGTTGAATACCGGCACCGGCCGCAGGTAGGCGCTGGATACCAGCCCCATGTGGAAGCTGGCCACATCGTCCAGCGACAGCATACCGTAGAGGGTGCCGTCCTCGTTGGCCACCGCCACCGAGGAGACATTCTTGTTGCTTTGCAGCACCGTCCATGCTCTGCCCACCGTGACCCCGGCAGACAGAACAGGGGGAGTCTCGTAGGCCAGATCCTTGACCTGCGTGTACATATTGAAGATCCGTTTCGGCGGCTGGAATCCAAAGCGGTTCAGCACAAGCTGTGTTTCGTCGGAGACATGCCCCAGACAGGCAGCCTCATATTCCCGGTCGCCCAGCGCATTTCGCAGCGCCGTATAGGCCATGGCGGATACGATGGAGTCCGTGTCGGGATTTCGGTGTCCGGTTACATAAATGGGATCCATAGATTCTCTCCTTCCCGTATTGTAGGATAATTTCGTAATTTTTACAGGGTGATCTCCCCTGCCAGATTTCTGTGGAACAGCTCCTCGATCTGCCGGGGAGACATCTGCTGCCCCAGCGCCCACATCAGTTTGGTCAATGCGGCTTCGGAGGTCATGTCCCGCCCTTGGATCACACCCAGATCCAGCAGCTTTTTGCCCACCTGATAGACCTGAAGGTCTGACGAGTCATACAGGCATTGGGTGGTGACCACCACGCTGATGCCCCGCTGTACGGCGGTCTGGATGCCTTCCAAGCCCTGATTCAGCACATTCATGCCCCCAAGTCCGAAGGCCTCGATGACGATGCCCTTGTATCCCAGATCCGCCAAGATCCCGAAGATGACGGGATCCAGACCGGGGGTCAGCTTCAGCAGGAACACATTGGAGCTGATCTGAGGCTTCAGGGCGGGGGCGCCCCCTGCGGGGGGGAGTCCTTGGGGATTGATGACCAGCCCCAGATTGCTCACCCGGGCGGCATAGCGGGCGTTGACGCTCTCAAAGGCGGAGAAGCCGGAAGCCCGAACTTTCACCGCCCGGCAGCCCAGCATCACCTTCCGGTCAAAGGCCAAATACACCCCGGGATGCCCGGCAGAAGCCATGGCAAAGGCAGTGCGCAGATTGTCCGGACCGTCCGACAGCACATCCGCCAGCGGAAGCTGGGAGCCGGTCAGCACCACAGGACGGTCGATCCCCGGCAGCATATAGGTCAGCGCCGAAGCGGTGTACGCCATGGTGTCCGTGCCGTGGGAGATCACGATGCCGTCGTAGTCCAGCCTGCGCTCGAATACCCGACGGGCGATCTCCTGCCATTCCACCGGGCGGATGTTGGACGAATCCAGACACATCAGATCCTCCACCGTGATATCGTAATATCCCCGAAGCTGGTTCATCTGCTGAGCCATGACATCGGAGCGGTGGGGCTCCAGCCCTTCGCCGCCGGGCAGAGATGCGATGGTGCCGCCGGTGGTCAGCAGCAGGATGCTCTTTCTTGATTCCATGGGTGTCCTCCCGCATATGTGATAACGATATTATAGTCTTTCGTGCCGATAATAGCAAGAAAAATGTTTAATCGGATACATAGCCCCGGTTGCATTTATCCTCGGAATGCGCTACAATGGAACTGTAAAAATTGGGCATCGCCCTGTATTATAGGAGGTCTCTTCCATGAATGTACTGGTTACCGGCGGCGCCGGTTATATCGGCTCCCACACCTGTCTGGAGCTGCTCAATACCGGATATGATGTGATCGTCATTGACAATCTCTGCAACTCCAATCCCAAGAGCCTGGAGCGGGTCAAGGCCCTCACCGGCAAGGATATCAAGTTCTATGAGGGTGATGTCCGGGACGAAGCACTGCTTCGCAAGATCTTCACCGAAAATGAGATCGGCTGCGTCATCCACTTTGCCGGTCTGAAGGCGGTGGGCGAGTCCGTCGCCAAGCCCTTGGAGTACTACGACAACAACCTGAACTCCTCTCTGGTGCTGACCAAGGTCATGCGGGAGTTCAAGAAGCAGAATCTCATCTTCTCCTCCTCCGCTACGGTGTACACCGCCGACAACGAGATGCCCCTGCGGGAGACCAGCCGCACCGGCTACTGCACCAACCCCTATGGCTGGACCAAGTATATGTCCGAGCAGATCTTCATGGGTCTGGCCCATGCCGATCCCGATTGGAGCATCTGCCTGCTGCGCTACTTCAACCCCATCGGCGCCCACGAGAGCGGCATGATCGGTGAGGATCCCAGAGGCATCCCCAATAATCTGATGCCCTACATCACACAGGTCGCCATCGGCCGCCGGGAGCGCCTGAGCGTCTACGGCAACGACTACGACACCCACGACGGCACCGGCGTGCGGGATTACATCCATGTGGTGGATCTGGCCAAGGGTCATGTGGCGGCTGTCAAGTATGTCACCGAGCACACCGGCTGTGAGGTGTTCAATCTGGGCACCGGCACGGGCTACAGCGTGCTGGATATGGTCCACGCATTCGTGGAAGCCAACGGCGTGGATGTGCCCTATGTGATCACCGACCGCCGTCCCGGCGATATCGCCACCTGCTACGCAGACCCTGCCAAGAGCGCCGAGAAGCTGGGCTGGAAGGCCGAGCACACCCTGCAGGATATGTGCCGGGACTCTTGGAACTGGCAGTCCAAGAACCCTCAGGGCTACGGCGAGTGATCTGCCGGAACTAGGAATACAATACGCCATGATCCGACCTGCGGCGCAAGCTGTGGGTCGGATTTTTTGCCATATCTGCCAGCGGGGTAAAATATATGCACCATCGCTATTGTATGGCAGGGGGAGAAATGGTATAATAACCACAAAGAAGTTATGATACCGCCCAAACTGCCACTTCCCCCTCCGGCCTTGCCGGAAACCGGGAAATATGGCGATATTATGCCGTTTTGCCTTGGCTTCATGGCATGAAAATTACGAAATTCCATTGATTCAGCGAGGATACAACATGAACGAGAACATCCGAGTAAAGGGTGCCAGAGAGAACAATCTGAAAAATGTGGATCTGACCATTCCCAGAGATAAGCTGGTGGTATTCACCGGGCTGTCCGGTTCCGGCAAGTCCAGTCTGGCCTTCGACACCATCTACGCCGAGGGACAGCGGCGCTATGTGGAGGGCCTGTCCAGCTACGCCCGCCAGTTCTTGGGGCAGATGGACAAGCCGGATGTGGATGCCATCGAGGGACTGTCCCCCGCCATCTCCATCGACCAAAAGACCACCAGCAAGAATCCCCGGTCTACGGTGGGCACCGTCACGGAGATCTATGACTACCTGCGTCTGCTGTGGGCACGGGTGGGCATTCCCCATTGCCCCAAGTGCGGCAAGGAGATCAGCCGCCAGACCATCGACCAGATCGTGGATCGGGTGGAGCTGCTGGGCAACGGAACCCGGCTGCTGGTGCTGTCCCCGGTGATCCGGGGGAAAAAGGGCGAGCATGTGAAGGTCTTTGAAGACGCCAGAAAAGGCGGCTTTGCCCGGGTGCGGGTGGACGGGATCCTGTACGACCTGAACGAGGAGATCAAGTGCGAAAAGAATAAGAAGCACACCATCGAGCTGGTGGTGGACCGTCTGGTGCTGAAGGACGGGCTGCGCCGCAGACTGACCGACTCCATCGAGACGGCCTGCGCCCATTCCGGGGGACTGGTGAACATCGAACTGGCAGATGGGGGAGAGGAACTGACCTTCTCTCAGAACTACGCCTGCGATGACTGCGGCATCAGTCTGACAGAACTGGAACCCAGAATGTTCTCTTTCAACAATCCGGCGGGGGCGTGCCCTGCCTGTACGGGATTGGGATTTCAGTTGATTGCAGATCCGGATCTGGTGATCCCGGACAAGAGCAAGTCCATCTTCGACGGCGCCATTCAGGTGTCCGGCTGGAACAGCGCCCGGACGGACTCCATCTTCCGGATGTATTTTGAAGCGCTGGCGCAGAAATACCACTTTTCCCTCACCGTCCCTGTGGAAGAACTGCCCAAGGAAGCGCTGGATGTGATCTTCTACGGCACGGGGACGGAGAAGCTGCGGATGACCTACAACCGGGGCAACGGCATGGGAGTGCTGGAGCAGCCCTTTGAGGGTATTTTGAACAACATTGCCCGCCGGTACCGGGAGACTCAGTCCGACTCTGCCCGGAAGGAGCTGGAGGAGTGTATGTCCAGCGCCCCCTGCCCCCATTGCCATGGAGAGCGGCTTTCCGACATGGCACGAGCCGTCACCGTGGGGGGCATCGGCATCATGGACTTCTGCCACATGAGCGTGAAAGAAGCTCTGAAATTTGTGGACGGCCTGCATTTGGAGGGGAACATGGCCATGGTGGCCGCCCAGATCATTCGGGAGATCCGCTCCCGACTGCAATTTCTGTCGGATGTGGGCTTGCAGTATTTGACATTGTCCCGTGCCTCCGGCACGCTGTCCGGCGGTGAGAGCCAGCGGATCCGTCTGGCGACCCAGATCGGATCGTCCCTGATGGGGGTGCTGTATATTCTGGACGAGCCTTCCATCGGCCTGCACCAGCGGGACAATGACAAGCTGCTGCAAACCCTGAAAAATCTGCGGGATCTGGGCAATACCCTGATTGTGGTGGAGCACGACGAGGATACCATGCGGGCAGCGGACTACATTGTGGATGTAGGTCCGGGTGCAGGCAGCCACGGCGGTGAGATCGTGGTCAGCGGTACCTTGGAGGATGTGCTCAGCTGCAAGGAATCCGTCACCGGGCAGTACCTGTCCGGGGCAAAGAAGATCCCGGTGCCGGCGGAGCGCCGCCCGGGCAACGGCAAGTTCCTTGGCGTTCTGGGTGCAGAGGAAAACAACCTGAAGCAGATCGATGTGCAGATCCCGCTGGGCACCTTCACCTGCGTTACCGGCGTGTCCGGCTCGGGAAAATCCAGCCTTGTGAATCAGGTGCTCAACCGCACCTTGGCGGCGAAGCTGAATCATGCGAGAACGCGACCGGGAAAGTGCCGCCAGATCACGGGTTTAGAGCATCTGGACAAGGTCATCGACATCGACCAAAGCCCCATCGGGCGGACGCCCCGCTCCAATCCCGCCACCTATACCGGTCTGTTCAACGACATTCGGGAGCTGTTCGCCTCCACCTCGGACGCTAAGATCCGAGGCTACGGACCGGGGCGGTTCAGCTTCAATGTGAAGGGCGGACGATGCGAAGCCTGCTCCGGCGACGGACTGGTGAAGATCGAGATGCATTTTCTGGCGGATGTGTATGTGCCCTGTGAGGTCTGCCGGGGCAGACGGTACAACCGGGAGACTCTGGAGGTCAAGTACAAGGGCAAGGACATCGCTCAAGTGCTGGACATGACGGCGGAGGAAGCGCTGGAATTCTTCAGCAGCATCCCCCGGATCCGTAAAAAGGTGCAGACCTTGGTGGATGTGGGATTGGGCTATGTGAAGCTGGGGCAGTCCTCCACCACTTTGTCCGGCGGTGAAGCCCAGCGGGTGAAGCTGGCTACGGAGCTGGCACGCACCTCCACCGGCAGGACCATCTATGTGCTGGATGAGCCCACCACGGGACTCCATGCGGCGGATGTGCACCGGCTCATTGAGGTGCTGCAAAAGCTGGTGGACAGCGGCAACACAGTTCTGGTGATCGAGCACAATCTGGATGTCATCAAAACCGCCGACCATATCATCGATCTCGGCCCGGAGGGCGGAGACGGCGGCGGAAGCATCGTGGCACAGGGGACACCGGAGCAGGTGGCTCAGGTGGAAGCCAGCTATACGGGGCAGTATCTGCGCCACTATTTGACCTAAAAATAAAAATCGTGCCATGGATCTCCATGGCACGATGGGCTATTTATTTCGATACAGATCGTAGGGCAGGGAGTCGGAAAGCTCCACAAGGGCGTGGTTGCGCTCCCCGGCATAATCGATGCGGATGATGGGGCTTTTCACCTCGGACAGATCCTGCCGGATGGGCAGGCTGACGGTGATACGGGTTCCGGAATCGCCGGAGCGCTCCAGCAGAACGGTGCCTCCGTGGTCAAGGACGGTGCTGCGCACCAGTGTCAGCCCCAGACCAAGACCGTGCCGGCCGTCCTCGATCCCCGGCTCCCGGAGGAACCGCCCGAAGGGATCGGCGGAGGTGGCGCGATCCAGCCCGTGACCGGAATCGCTGACGGTGAGGTAGAGGGTATTGCCACGCCGGGTCAGCCGTGCCCGGATCACGCCGCCGGGGTCGGTATATTTCAGCGAATTGGAAAGAATGTTGTAGATGCACCGCTCCAAGCGCTGGCTGTCCACCAGAGAATATACGCTGGCTGGAAAATCGGCATATTCCAGGGTTACGCCGGCGGCGGCGCAGTATTCCGACGCTTGGGCAAAGACCTCCTGCACCACGGCGGGCACATCCCGCAGCTCCATCCGGGGCTGGGAGCGGGAGCCGGCGTCGGACATATTGCTCACCATCCGCAGGATCTGGTACAGCCCCCGGTTCATCCGGGCAAGCATCTCGCTGGAGTGCTCGTCGGCTTCCAGAGTTTCGGGCAGATGATCGGAGATCATCATGATCCGGTTCAGGGGTTCGCGCAGCTCCTGAGCGGCAAGGGCCAGGGTGCGCAGCTGATCGGCTGTGCCGCAGTTCAGAGAGAAGATGTGCCGGTCACCCACAGCGCTGACGGAACTGTCGTAGCACACACCGTTGATGGTGAGGCACAGATACAGGCAGCCCTGACGAAATGCGGCATATTCCTCGCTGCCGACGCTGATCAGCGGTGCCACCGGCGAGCCAAGGGGAACCAGTCGGGATTGGGCAGCGGAATTTGCAGATATGATCCGCCCGCCCAAAACACAGAATGCGGGACGATCCATCAACTCCAACATATGGTTGATTTTGGTCTGGGTGTCCATGATATTCCCTCCTCTGGCATTAGTATGTGCCGGTTCTGCGTAGAATTTCCAACGATAAAACGGGAAATGTTGACCATTCATTATCCCCTATACTACATGATTCTTCAAAAAAATTCAAGAAAAATAAAAACTGTGGAGGAAAAATGTCAGTACACAACGATCACAGACAGCGGGTGAAGGCACGCTACCGCAAGGAAGGACTGGACGGCTTCGAGGAGATCCATGTGCTGGAACTGCTGCTGTTTTATGCGATCCCCCGGAAGGATACCAATGTGCTGGCGCACAGCCTTCTGGATCGGTTCGGATCGCTGACGGCGGTGCTGGAAGCGCCGGTGGAGGAATTGGAGAAAACCCCCGGGCTGGGAGAGCACGCCGCCATTTTGCTCAGTCTCATCACGGATATTGCCCGCTACTATCTGGTGAGCAAAAACGCCAAACTGGAGATCCTGCGCAGCACCAGAGAGTGCGGGGAATATATGGTCCCATTTTTCATGGGACGGCGGGACGAGACGGTATATCTTCTCTGCCTCGACGGAAAATGCAAGGTGATCTGCTGCACAGAGGTGGGCAGCGGCAGCGTGAACTCGGCGCAGATTTCCATCCGGCGGATCATGGAGACAGCGCTGGGCGCAAATGCCACCACCGTGGTACTGGCCCACAACCATCCCAGCGGCATCGCCATTCCCTCGCAGGAGGATATCCTCACCACCCGCAGGGTCGCTGCGGCGCTGGACAGCGTGGATGTGGTGCTGGCGGATCATGTGATCGTGGCGGATGAGGATTTTGTTTCTCTGGCGGAGTCCAATCTCTACCGTCCGGAGGACTGCCATCTGATCGTATAAGGAGGACGCATTATGGATCATTTTAAGTTGGTGTCGGATTACACCCTCTCCGGCGATCAGCCCGAAGCGGTACAGGGGCTGGTCAACGGTGTGAACTGGGGTCTGCGGGAGCAGACATTACTGGGCGTCACCGGCTCCGGCAAGACCTTTACCATGGCGTCGGTGATCGAGAAGCTGAACCGCCCGACTCTGGTACTGGCACACAATAAGACGCTGGCGGCTCAGCTTTGCTCGGAGTTCCGGGAGTTTTTTCCGGAGAATGCGGTAGAATACTTCATTTCCTACTACGATTACTACCAGCCGGAGGCCTATATTGCCCATACAGATACTTATATCGAGAAGGACGCATCGGTGAACGAGGAGATCGACCGCCTGCGCCACAGCGCCACCTGCGCTCTGAATGAGCGGCGGGATGTGATCGTGGTGTCCTCAGTGAGCTGCCTGTACGGTCTGGGCGACCCCATCGACTATAAGAGCATGGTCATTTCTCTGCGGGTGGGGCAGGAGCGTCCGCTGGATGAGATCCTGCAAAAGCTGGCTCAGATCCGCTACGAGCGCAATGACATCGACTTTTCCCGGAACAAGTTCCGGGTTCGGGGGGATACCTTGGAGATCTATCCCGCCTACTGGACGGGCAGAGCCATACGGGTGGAGTTCTTCGGGGACGAGATCGACCGCATTGCGGAGATCAACGCGCTGACGGGGATGGTGGAGCGGTATGTGGATCATGTGTCCATCTATCCCGCCAGCCACTATGTGGCATCCCGTGAAAAGCTCAGCCGTGCTATGCAGGACATTCAGCGGGAGTGTGACGAGCAGGTGGCGTGGTTCCGCTCCCAGAATAAGCTGCTGGAAGCCCAGCGCATCGCCCAGCGCACGGCGTATGATTTGGAGATGCTGACGGAGATCGGTTTCTGCAACGGCATCGAGAACTACTCCCGGGTGATCCAAGGCAGAGCGCCGGGGACGCCCCCCACCACGCTGCTGGACTATTTCCCCGATGATTTCCTGCTGTTTGTGGACGAGAGCCATGTGACCCTGCCCCAATGCCGTGCTATGTACGCCGGGGACCGCAGCCGCAAGGATGCCTTGGTGAACTACGGCTTCCGCCTGCCCTCGGCTTATGACAACCGTCCCTTGAACTTCCACGAATTCGACGAGAAGATCAATCAGGTGATCTATGTCTCTGCGACGCCCGGAGAATACGAGCGGACACGCTCCGGTCAGATCGTGGAGCAGGTGATCCGCCCCACGGGGCTTTTGGATCCTGTGGTGGAGGTGCGCCCCATTGAGGGGCAGATCGACGATCTCATTGGGGAGATCAACGAGAGGACTGCCCGGCAGGAGCGGGTGTTGGTCACGACTCTGACCAAGAAAATGGCGGAGGATCTGACCACCTATCTGCAAAAGGCGGGGATCAAGGTGCGCTATATGCACTCGGAGGTGGCCGCCATGGAGCGGATGGAGATCATCCGGGATCTACGTATGGCAAAATTCGATGTACTGGTGGGCATCAATCTGCTGCGGGAGGGCTTGGATCTTCCGGAGGTCAGTTTGGTGGCCATTCTGGATGCAGATAAGGAGGGCTTCCTTCGCTCGGAAACCAGCCTGATCCAGACCATCGGCAGAGCCGCCCGAAATGCCGATGGCAAGGTCATCATGTATGCCG
Organism: uncultured Clostridia bacterium; assembly: GCA_937890525.1. Classification (GTDB taxonomy): domain Bacteria; phylum Bacillota; class Clostridia; order Oscillospirales; family Oscillospiraceae; genus Faecousia. Next base: position 20,795 of record CALADI010000011.1, read on the forward strand.
ACAGCATCACACCCTCCATGCGTGCGGCGCTGGACGAGACAGCCCGCCGCCGGGAGATCCAGAACGCCTACAACGAAGCCCACGGCATCGTGCCCAAGACGGTGATCAAGTCTGTGCGGGATCTCATCGAGATTTCGTCTCCCACCGCCGAGCGCAAGAGCCGCACCGGGGTGAAGATGACCAAGGCGGAGAAGGAGCGGGAGATCGCCCGGCTGGAAAAGCAGATGAAGGAAGCGGCGAAGATGATGGAGTACGAGTACGCGGCGGTGCTGCGGGATCAAATCATCGAGCTGCGGGGCAAGAATTGAGCCATCCCCGATATAAGAGAACATCCCCCGCTTGCCTAAGTCCAAAGGGCAGGCGGGGGATGATTTTGTTTCACAGATCGCCGATGTAGCGGAACCGGGGTCCTGTGTAGTCTTCCCGGCGGATCTCCTCGTTCCACATGGCGGCAGGGCGCACCCAAAGCCCGCCCTCGCCATACAGCGCCCGATAGACCACCATAGGCTCTAAGGTCTCGGAGTGAGTGGCGGTGAACAGCAATTCGTAGTCATTTCCCTTGAAATGACGGTATCTTCCCGGTTTTAGTTCCATAAAAGTGCTCCTATTCAAAAGAAGAGCGCCGGGGATCCCGGCGCTCTGATGGGTTGATGGATTTAAGAGGGGATATCGCCCCGGTGCTCCTTGTCCAGAACAGCGGCAGCGTCAAACAGATCGCTGAACTGCTCCGGGCTGTGGGCCATTGCCGAGCCGGTGACCCAGCGGCGGGTGCTGCGGGCGTACTGGTCGGTGATCTGCCCCCAGCTCTTGGCGGCGTTATCCTGCCCCATGAAGTAGCGGAAGCCGTAGCCTGCCAGCAGGTCGTAAGTTTCGCCGGAGTAGGGGTCGGTTCCGCCGATGTCGCTGCCGTCGGGGTAGACCAGAATGTCCACATTCCCCAGTAGAGGCGTAACCTCTTTCTGCCACAGATCCAGATCGGTCTTGATGTCGGCGCTGCTCATGTCGCTGTAGCCCACCTGATCGTAGGTGTAGCACGCCAGTTCATACCCGCTGTCCCGAACCGCCTGAATGACGGTACCCACCGCAGCCATATCCTTGTCGTAATACTCTTGGCTGATCTTGGTGGCGGTCTCCGGGTCGGTGCGGTAGCCAAACAGTCCGTCATAGCCGGTCAGGGCGATCACGGCCTTTGCTCCGTGGTAAGAAAAATCCGGGTGAGCAGAGACGAATTCATCCAGAATGGGGATCAAGTCAAAGGCACCCACGGTGGTGGTATTGTCGCCGGTGACCATCTCGTTCATCAGCCTGCCGCTGGAATCCACGATCAGCTTGCTGGCAAAGCCGGCGCCCTTGGGATCAGCGATGCCGTCGCCGTCACCATCCACCATGTAGGTGTAGTAGTTGGCGCCCTGCTGGGTCAGCACGATGGGCTTCTTCCCTTGGGGCAGGGCGAGGGTGCCCTTGGTAACGACGGTCTTGCCGTCAGCCCCGGTGGAGAACTGGGCCAGATCATGCAGCCCCACCAGCACATAGCCGTTGTCATAGAGCTGCTGAAGGATCTTCTGGAATTCCCCGGTGGTCACATAGTTCTGGTTGAACTTGCTGCCGTAGGTCTCGTCTGCCAGCGAACGGGGCAGGTCGGCCATCAGCAGGTTGAAGCCCAGCACAGGCACCTGCTCCACATCGGTGAAGTCCACAAGCTGGCTCATGGCGATGCGGTACTCCTCGTGCTTGGCCTTGATGGCTTCGTTGGAGTCCACCCCGGCAGAGTAGGAACCCAGCAGGTCGATGGCGGCTTGATAGTCGTAGTGGGATGCAAGCACCGCAGCCCGGGACAGCAGCGAATCGGCTTCCATCTGAAGGGCTTCGCTGGAGCTGATGGTGGAATCCTGAGCGGAGGAGGGATCCTCCTGCGCTTTGGAACGCTTGACCGAGCCGACGATGAACACGATGATGAGGACCAAAGCGGCGGCGGCAATGATGGCAGGCAGATATGCCTCCTTAAAGTTCTGCCACTTGCTTCGTCTGCGGCGGCGCCGAGGCGGTGTGGGCTGGAACACTTCGTTGTTGTTTTCTTCCATGGCAATACCCTGCCTTTCGTGATAGGATATCCTCATTATACAGAATCTCGTGGGAAAATGCAAGATGCAACCGCTGGAAAGGGGCGGGGCTTAGAATGCGTCCCCCTGCCACATCATGGCGTCGGCAACCTTCAGGAAGCCCGCCACATTGGCGCCCACCACCAGATTGCCGGGCTGCTCCACGGACTCGGCGGCAGCGGCGGCGGCAGAATAGATGTTCTTCATGATTTGGTGCAGCTTTTCGTCCACCTCTTCAAAGCTCCAGCTCAGGCGCTGGCTGTTCTGGCTCATTTCCAGACCGGAGGTGGCCACACCGCCTGCGTTGGCGGCCTTTGCCGGACCGAAGGGGATCTTTGCCGCTTGGAAAGCAGCGGTGGCTTCCAGAGTGCAGGGCATATTGGCACCCTCAGCCACATATTTCACCCCGTTGGCGATGAGGGTTTCGGCGCTTTCCAGATCCAGCTCGTTCTGGGTGGCGCAGGGCAGGGCAATGTCACAGGGCACCGTCCAGATGCCCTTGCATCCCGGGGTGAACACCGCCGTGGGCACCAGATCGGCGTACACGCTGATCCGGGCACGATCCACTTCCTTGATCTGCTTGATGACCCGGTAGTCGATGCCGTTGGGGTCGTACACATAGCCGGAGGAGTCGCTCATGGCGACCACTTTGCCCCCCAATTCTGTTGCCTTCTGGTTGGCATAGGTGGCCACATTGCCGGAGCCGGAGATCACCACGGTCTTGCCCTGGAAGCTGTCCCCGGCGGCGTGGAGCATTTCGTCGGTGAAGTAGCACAGACCGAAGCCGGTGGCCTGAGTCCGGGCAAGGCTTCCGCCGTAGGACAGCCCCTTGCCGGTGAGCACACCGGTGAACTCGTTGCGGATCCGGCGGTACTGACCGAACAGATAGCCAATCTCCCGTGCGCCGGTGCCGATGTCTCCGGCGGGCACATCGGTGTCTGGGCCGATGTGCCGGTAGAGTTCGGTCATGAAGGCCTGACAGAAGCGCATGACCTCCCCGTCGGACTTGCCCTTGGGGTCAAAGTCGGAGCCGCCCTTGGCACCGCCCATGGGCAGCCCGGTGAGGCTGTTCTTGAATACCTGTTCAAAGCCGAGGAATTTCATAATGGACAGGTTCACGCTGGGATGCAGACGCAGACCGCCCTTGTACGGGCCGATGGCGGAATTGAACTGCACCCGGTAGCCGCGGTTGACTTGGATGTTCCCGTGGTCATCCGTCCATGTGACCCGGAAGATCACCACCCGCTCCGGCTCAACGATGCGGTCGATGACCTTGCTGCGGACGATGTCGGGACGGCGCTCCACCACAGGTTCCAGAGAGGTGAGCACCTCCTCCACCGCCTGAAGATACTCCTTCTGCTCCGGGTTGCGCTGAACCAGCCCGGCGTAGATTCCCTTGAGATATTCGTTTTTGATTGCCATGGGGGATCACTCCTTCGTGTTATGTTGGATCAATGCCAAAACTTTACGGTAAGTATAGTATACTTCCGCCGGGATTGCAAGGGTAAATGCAGGATGCAAAAGTAAAAACTTCATAAACCGGCGACAAAGACCGGAGCGTGGGAGAATTTTGGGAGGAAATGATGTAAGGGCAGGGCTTTGGGTCATATTGCGGGGAGGGAAATCCAATCTTGCAAAAGCATGACCGATGGGGTATGATAGGGGCAGAAATTCAAAAATCGGAGGGATAGGAATGTATCAGACGATTTTATTCGATCTGGACGGCACGCTGACCGATCCGGGGATGGGCATTACCAATTCTGTGATGTATGCGCTGGAAAAGCTGGGGTATGAGCGCCCCGAGCGGCAGGAATTGTATAAGTTTATCGGCCCACCGCTCCACGATTCTTTTCAGATGTACTACGGCATGGATACCCAGCAGACCGATGAAGCAGTCCGGCTCTTCCGGGAGTATTTTGCCCGGCAGGGGATCAAGGAGAATCAGATCTACCCCGGGATCATGGAGATGCTCCGGGCGCTGCATGACGCCGGACGCCATCTGGTGCTGGCCACCTCCAAGCCCGAGCAATGGGCACGGATCATCATGGCGGATTTCGGCATGGATGTCTATGTGCCGGATATCGCCGGTGCGACTATGACCCGGGAGCGGAACAAGAAGGGGCTGGTCATCGCCTATGCGCTGGAAGCCTTTGGGGTAGACCCCGCCACAGCAGTCATGGTGGGCGATCGGGAGCATGATATTTTGGGCGGCAAGGAAAACGGGTTGCCCGGCATCGGCGTGACCTATGGCTACGGTGATCGGGAGGAACTGGAGCGTGCCGGGGCGGTGGCTGTGGCAGACACCCCGGAGGAATTGACCAAACTGCTGTTGGAGGGCTGAAAAATGGAAAAAATTGCTAGTTTTACCGTGGATCACATCAAACTGCATCCCGGTGTCTATGTGTCCCGCAAGGATCGGGTGGGGGATCAGACGGTGACCACCTTCGATCTGCGGATCACCTCGCCCAACGATGAGCCGGTGATGAACACCGCTGAGGTCCACACCATGGAGCATCTGGGGGCGACCTATCTGCGCAACGAGCCGAATTGGAAGGACCGGGTGATCTACTTCGGACCCATGGGCTGCCGGACGGGGTTCTACCTGCTGGTGGCGGGGGACTGGGACTCCCGGCAGATCCTGCCGCTGGTGCGGGACTGCTTCCGCTTTATGGCATCCTTTGAGGGGGAGGTCCCCGGGGCTTCTGCCAAGGACTGCGGTAATTACTTGGATATGAATTTGCCGATGGCAAGATACTGGGCGAAGCGGTACGCACAGCTGTTGGAGTCGATCCCGGAGGATCGGCTGACTTATCCGGAATAAAAAGGAGAGAAACACATGAGATTGGGAATCATTGGCGCCATGGATGTGGAAGTGGCGATTCTGAAAGAACGAATGACAGATTTGACTGTGGAGAAGCTGGGGAAGCTGGAATTCTTCGTGGGCAAGCTGGGGGGAACCGATGTGGTGGTGGTGTGCTGCGGCGTGGGCAAGGTCCATGCGGCTATGTGCGCCCAGACCCTGTGCGACCGCTATGGGGTCAGCCATATCGTCAACACCGGCGTGGCAGGCTCGCTGGATCCGTCGCTGGACATTGGCGATGTGGTGGTGAGCCGGGACGCCATGTACCATGATTTCGACTGCCATGTTGTGGGCTATCCCGTGGGGCAGGTTCCCGGGCAGGATGTCACCGCATTCCCTGCGGACGAAAAGCTGGTGGAGCTGGCGTTTGCGTTCAGCGAAGCCTTGAAGCCCGGACATACCCGGATCGGCAGGATCGCCACCGGCGATCAGTTCGTCTGCTCCGACGACCAGAAAAAGCAGATCGCGGAGATCACTCAGGCCAAGTGTACCGAGATGGAGGGCGCAGCCATCGCCCAGACGGCCTACAGCAACGGCGTTCCCTTTGTGATCCTGCGGGCGATCTCCGATAAGGCAGATCACTCGGCGCAGATGGATTACCCGGCCTTCGAGAAAATCGCTGCGGAGCATTGCGCCGCCGTCACCGAGGGCTTTGCCAAGTGCCTTCAGAAGACGCTGGCGTGACCAAAAGGACATAAAAACAGGCAGTTCCGTCACCGGGACTGCCTGTTTTTGCGTATCAATGCCGCTTTGTGAGCTTGTAATCTGCCACGGTAATGGAGATCAAGGCGACCAGCATAATGGCGGAGCTGACCACCGTGGGCAGGATGCCCACATCAAACAATAGCTGAAAAGGAAAGAGAATGAGATCTATGGTAAAGCAGGCGGAGATGGTCGCATTGTAGGAAACCCATGCGGCTTCGCCCAAATGTTTCCGCTCTGCTTCATCCATTCGTTTTACATAATGATCCACGGTGTTGAGGTCATAGATATTCATCAGGTTCTCCGGATGGAGACGGGCATTTACACGGAAGATCCCCCGCTGCACAACGGCAAGCAGAAAACCGAGGATCAAAAACTCCACAAACACGATCGCGGCGGTGACATTGTCGGCATAGAGGATGCTGCCGACCTGTACCACCGGCATAACGGGAACACAGGCGGCCATTGTGGAGTTGCTCAAGCCTAGGAGCATCTCGGCACGGTCGGCGGCGGTCTCGTCCTCTCCGTCCCAGTTTTTCATGATAGATCTGGACTTCCTCAGCATCAGATAAGCAGGAAGCCAAAGCAGAAGCGTCAGGGAGGGGAGGTAATAGGGGAACAGCCGCCGTACGGTGGTATTCACAACGGCGATCAGTTTCATACAAAATGCGCTGTCCTGCACAGCCAGAATAGCGAGCCCGGTGGCAGAACCGGCGAGCGCCCAGAGGGCGATGATCCCAACGGTTCGGATGCGGCGGTGGGTGGTTGCGGTTTTGTTCATGTGCTTCATTGTTCTCCCTCCTCAGTGTAAGTGAAAATGTCCTCCACGGTCACATTGCAGATCTTTGCGATCTTCAGGGCTAGGGTGACGGAAGGGGAATAATCCCCCCGTTCGATCAGACTGATGGTTTGGCGGGAGACACCTGCCAGAGCCCCCAATTCCTGTTGATTGACCCCCAGCCGAGCCCGATGCTCCTTGAGACGGTTTGACAGGGGCATAAGCATCCCTCCTCTGGGTATTATGACAAGGATGATGTTCAACTTGACAACTTTCTTTGTCAACACTAGGATAGCACATGACAAGGATATTTGTCAATAACCAAAATGTTTTTGGAGCACGAAATAAAAATAAGGCGGCGTGATGGAGTTCACGCCGCCTTTGCAGATGTGGCAAATGGGGGATCATTTCATTTCGTTCAGCAGTCCGCTGCGGCGCAGGGCGGGACGCAGCGCCAGATAGAAGATGCTGGAGCAGACCACCGCCACCACGGCGTTGACCAAGGTGGTGACTGCGCCGATCTTTGCCCATGCGTTGGCGATTTGCTGAGGGATACCCAGCACATACATTTTATAGAAGTAGCCCACCAAGGGATCTGCCACCACATTGAATGCCATGCCGGCGGCGGTGGAGACGACTACGGCGGTGGTCAGGTACTTCTTTTCGTGGTTTGCGTTCAGTTTGAAGCCCCGGTGGGCCACAAAGCCCACGATGAGACCGATGCACAGCTTCAAAAAGAAGGTCTTGGGGGCAGAAGTGATGTACCCGGTGGTGAGATCGGCGATGGTCATGCCTACGGAGCCTGCCATACCGCCCCAGAAGCCCCCCAGAAACAGCGCCGCCAGCACGCAGAACACATTGCCCAGATGGAAAGCAGTCTTTTCCGAGCCTACGGGGATATCGATTTTGAAGAAGGTAAAGCCCACATAGCACAGCGCCGCGAACATGGCGGCAAGGGTCAGCGTCCGGGTGGTGGCGGGGGTGCTCCCGCTGCGGCGGAACAGGGGGAGCAGCACCATGGATGCTCCCAGCAGGATCAGGATCAGTTTCAGAGCGTATTGCAGCTGGTCACCGGCGGACGCGGCTTCGGCGATGGCGGTGGCTCTTGCGCCGGGGAGCTGGAAAATCCCCAGTCCCAGCAGAACCACTCCGGCGGCACAGACAAGCCATTTGACATTGGATCGTTTCATAAGATCGACCTCCTTTTTACTTAGGACGATTATATCATGAACTGGTCGTAAAAATAGAACCAATTTGCAATTATATTTCAATGCCAGATGTTCGATCAAAAAAGAAAGAGACCATACACATACCAAGTCCATTCTTGCCAATTTCAACAAAAATCTCAGAAGCCCTATACAGATTGGGGAATTGGTGATAGAATAGTGATGCAATAAGAAAGATGGAAAGGGGATCATTCCAATGAGAATCATCCGCGCGAAGGATTATAACGACGTCAGCCGCAAGGCTGCCAATATCATTGCCGCTCAGGTTCAGCTGAAGCCTGACTGCGTGCTGGGTCTTGCCACCGGCTCCAGCCCCGTGGGCACCTATCAGGAGCTGATCCGTAAGTATGAGGCCGGCGATCTGGACTTCTCCAAGGTCAGCACCGTCAATCTGGACGAGTATGTTGGTCTGGATGCCAACCACGACCAGAGCTACGCCTACTTTATGCGTACCAACCTGTTCGACCATGTGAACATCGATCAGGCAAACTGCAACATCCCCAACGGCATGAACCCCGACGCCGAGGGTGAGTGCGCCCGCTATGATGCTGTGATCGCCTCCTTTGGCGGCGCTGATCTGCAGCTGCTGGGTCTGGGCCCCAACGGTCACATCGGCTTCAACGAGCCTGCTGACGCTTTCGTGAAGGCCACCAACAAGGTGGAGCTGACCAAGGCTACCATCGATGCCAACGCCCGCTTCTTCGAGTCTTGGGACGATGTGCCCAAGTTCGCCTACACCATGGGCATCGGTGGCATCATGCAGGCCAAGCGTGTCCTGCTGGTGGTCAACGGCGAGAAGAAGGCTCAGGCCGTGAAGGACTGCTTCTTCGGCCCCATCACCCCCAAGGCACCCGGCTCCATCCTGCAGCTGCACCCCGACTTCACTCTGGTTGCAGACGAGGCTGCTCTGTCTCTGGTGCAGGATCTGCTGTGATCCCTCAGCTATAAGCGTATAAAAAACTCCGCAGATTTTTCTGCGGAGTTTTTTTATGCCTTAGTCGATGGCGGTCACGGTGTAGCCCTGATCCTGAACGGCTTTGGTCAGTACCTCGTTGGAAACTTCTGCCGTCAAGGTCACCACGGCGGTGCCGTTTTCATGGCTGACGGCGGCAGATGCCACCTGCTCCATGGCTTCCAGCGTGGTCTTTACCCGGTTCTCGCAGTGGGGGCACATCATGCCCTGAATGTGCATGGTCTTGGTCATTGTGGATTCCTCCTGTTTGTGTTGTTTGGTATGGTGATGGATCCTGCGATCCTTCTTGCTGCTGTAAAGATCCACCAGATTCAGCCGCAGGGCGTTGGTCACAACGCAGAAGCTGGACAGACTCATGGCGGCGGCGCCGAACATGGGATTGAGCTGCCAGCCCAGAATGGGGATGAATAGTCCGGCAGCCAAGGGGATGCCGATGGTGTTGTAGAAGAACGCCCAGAAGAGATTCTCGTGGATGATCCGCAATGTGGCACGGCTCAGCCGGATGGCGGCGGGGACATCGCTCAGGCGGCTCTTCACCAGCACCACATCTGCCGCATCCACCGCTACATCCGCACCTGCGCCGATGGCGATGCCGATGTCTGCCCGGGTCAGAGCGGGGGCATCGTTGATGCCGTCGCCCACCATGGCCACTTTGCCGTTGGCTTGCAGGCTGCGGATGGTGGCTTCCTTGCCGTCGGGCAGCACCCCGGCGATGACCTGATCCACCCCGGCACGCTTGCCGATGGCTTCGGCGGTGCGCTGATTGTCTCCGGTGAGCATCACCACCCGGATGCCCATATTCCGCAGCTGGCGGATGGCTTCGGGGCTGTCCTCACGGATGGGGTCTGCCACGGCGATGACACCGAGGATCTGATCTCCCAATGCAAAGAGCAGGGGAGTCTTGCCCTCATTGGCCAGCGCCTGACAGCGCTCACGCAGCTGCGCCGGGACGGATGCCTGGGAGGAGATGAAATCCAGACTGCCGCCCAGCAGCACGCTGCCCTCTAACATGGCGGTCAAACCGTTGCCCGGCAGGATGCGGAACTGCTCCACCGGGGAAGGGGATAGCCCGTTCTGCTGGGCTTTTTCCCGGATGGCTTTGGCCAGCGGGTGCTCGCTGTGCTGCTCCAAATCGTAGGCCGCCTGCAAAAGCTGCGCTTGGGAGATGCCATCCCCGGGGAGCAGATCGGTGACGGCGGGGGAGCCTTGGGTGATGGTGCCGGTCTTGTCCAGCACCACGGTGTCCACTTTTCCCGTCTCCTCCAGAGACACGGCGGTTTTGAAGAGAATGCCGTTTTTTGCGCCCTTGCCGTTGCCCACCATGATGGCCACAGGGGTGGCAAGTCCCAGCGCACAGGGGCAGCTGATGACAAGAACGGAGATGCCTCTTGCCAGCGCAAAGCCCACGCTTTGCCCCGCCAGCAGCCATGCGGCGGTGGTGACGACGGCGATAGCGATGACGCCGGGGACAAAGACCCCGGAGACCCGGTCGGCGATCTTGGCGATGGGCGCCTTGGTGGCGGCGGCATCGCTGACCATCTGAATGATTTGGGAGAGGGTGGTGTCCTGCCCCACACGGGTGGCTTCGCACCGCAGCACCCCGGAGCGGTTGATGGTGGCGGCGGAGACTCCGTCGCCGGGGGCCTTGTCCACGGGGATGCTCTCCCCGGTCAGGGCGCTCTCATCCACGGCGGATTCGCCGGACAGCACGATGCCGTCCACGGGGATGCTGCCGCCGGGTCGGACGATGAAGATATCCCCCTTGCGAACCTGATCGATGGGGATCTCCACCTCCTGCTCCTGACGGATCACCAGAGCGGTCTTGGGCGCCAGCTTCATCAGGCTCCGCAGAGCGTCGGTGGTTTTGCCCTTGGAGCGGGCTTCCAGCATTTTTCCCACGGTGATCAGGGCGAGGATCATGGCGGCGGACTCAAAGTAGAATTCGTGCACCAAGCCGTGAGCCTGGGCCATCATTCCTTGGGCTTGCAGATGGCTCATATAGAACAGGGCAGCGGTGCTGTAGATGAATGCAGCGCCGGAACCAAGGGCCACCAGGGTATCCATGTTGGGACTGCGGTGGAGCAGCCCTTGGAAACCGCTGATGAAGAACTTCTGGTTGACGACCATGACGATGCCGGTGAGCAGAAGCTGAACCAGTCCGAAGGCCACGGGATTTTCCTCCAGCACACGGGGCAGGGGAAGCCCCCACATATGCCCCATGGACACATACATCAGCACGGCGAGGAATCCAACGGATGCGATGAGCCGGTGCTTCAGCGCCGGGGTCTGGCGGTCCTTCAGGGGATCTTCGCTTGCGTCAGAGACTGGTGCGGCTGCCCCTGCCACCTTTGCGCCGTAACCGGCGTGCTCTACGGCATCGATGATCTGCTGGGGCGGGACGGAGCCCTCCACCGCCATGGAGTTGGTCAGCAGACTGACGGTGCAGCTTTCCACACCGGGCAGGGCGCAGACGGATTTTTCCACCCGGGCAGAGCAAGCAGCGCAGCTCATGCCGGTGATCTCGTATTTGGTCATAGGCATACCTCCTTGGTCATTTCATCAGCTTGTACAGGGTGTCCATCAGATCGTCGATGACCTCGTCGTTGCCCTGACGGATGTCCTCAGCGACGCAGCCCCGCACATGGCTGTTCAGCAGTTCCCGGTTGAAGGCGTTGAGGGCCGCACCTGCGGCGGCACTCTGGATCAGAATGTCGGTGCAGTAGGCGTCGCTTTCCACCATACCCTTGATCCCACGGATCTGCCCTTCCAGCCGGGACAGCCGATTCATCAGTTTTTTCTTATATGCATCCTCCCGATGGGTGGACTTGTGATCGCAGCATGGTTCCATGAGCGGCACCTCCTTCATATACCCCCTAGGGGTATTTTGATTATACGGCGGGGAAAGAAAAATGTCAAGATGAAGTTTGGGCTCATCATAGGATGTGAATTTTCCCTTTGCAGAGTATTCCGATGGATTTTGGAAGGAAAAAGCAGGAAAACCATGGTTTTGGCGTTCCTGCTGGGAGTGATTTGATTGTGATGGGATTCAACAGACGGGGATTTGGTTATTTAGATTTACCTTTGAAGAAGCCAACTAAAATGAAAGCAATACCGAGAATCGCTACTGGAAAATAAATCGTATTCGGTATATGATAAACAAATCTATCAATTCCAGACACAGCAATATAAATTGTAATTCCTACACTGATTAAAATACTTTTATCTTTCATAGTTCTTCTCCTTACTGTTTCAAATTAGGCATTCTACCATACTGCATCTATATTTTCTATCCAGATCAAACAAAAAGTATGCCTCTCAGGATGGATCCGGAAAAGAATCCCGTCCAGAGGTTTACAGAACGGCGCTCCATGTGCTATCATAAGGGATAGGATAATATGAACTGAGGTTTCGATATGAACTATATTGTTTTGGATATGGAGTGGAATCAGCCTTGGCCCGGTTCGCCATCTGCCCGCAGAGTCCTGCCGGTGCAGATCCGGGGGGAGATCATCCAGATCGGCGCCGTGCGCCTGACCGAGGATCAGACCGTTGCCGACGAGTTTCAGGTGATGATTCGCCCCAAGTATTACCGAACGCTGAACCGCCGGGTCAGCAAGCTCACCGGCATCAAGGAATCCCGGCTCAAGGCCGAGGGGATCGGCTTTGCCGAAGCCATCGACCGCTTTTGCCGCTGGTGCGGGGAGGATGCGGTGTTCCTCACCTGGGGCTTTGACGATATCGCCATCTTGCGGGAGAATTTGCAGCTGTTCCAGCTTTCTACCGGGTGGATCAGCACATGGTACAATGCCCAGATGATCTTCAATGCCCAGACCGACGGCTCCACCGCGCAAAAATCCCTGAAGACCGCCATGGAGATCTTCCAGATCGAGGCCACCCGGCCTGCCCACGATGCGCTGGGCGATGCCTACCACACGGCGCTGATCTGCGCCCGTCTGGATTTGCGCCGGGGCATGGCGGAGTATGCTCAGGCGCTGAAGAGCCACGACAACGGCTTCCATGGGGCGGAGCTGCCGGGGTGCATCTGCCGGAAGGTGTTTTATGACATTGCGGATAAGAATGCGGCGCTGGCACTGATGTCCGGGGCGGAGAATCTGTGCCCCACCTGCGGGCGGCAGATGCTCAGCTCCCGGTGGTTTGCTCAAGCGGGGCACCGCTATATGGATCTGGCCACCTGCCCGGAGCATGGCAAGTTCCTGATCCGCATCCGCCTGTCCGACCAGCCCGACGGTCTGGTGCGGGTAAGCAGACTGACCTATGAAGCGACCTCGGATGCCGCCGAGGCCTACCGTGCCCGGGTGGAGAAGGCAGAGCCGGAGCGCCGCAGCACCCGCCGCCGTCGCCGCCGCCGTAGATCCGCGCAGGATACCGCCGCACAATGACCAAACAGCCCAGATCCCCCGGGGTGCATCTGCCCCGGGGATCTGAACGAAAAAAGCGGGAAAAATTGCTTGACAATCCACTTCCGGGATGGTAGAATATGGTGCGTATGGTGCTTAACCGCCCATCTTATGGGCCTTTAGCTCAGTTGGTTAGAGCCTCCGGCTCATAACCGGATAGTCCCGGGTTCGAATCCCTGAAGGCCCACCAGTGTATTCAGGCTTTTGAGCTTTGGAAATAAATGAATATAGGGGTATAGCTCAATTGGTAGAGCGGCGGTCTCCAAAACCGTAGGCTCAGGGTTCAAGTCCTTGTGCCCCTGCCAGTGAAAACGACATGCTTCGGCATGTCGTTTTTTCTTTTCCCTTGCGCCGGTCAAAAGCTAGGACAAAGCCCCATCTATGGCAATTTGATTGACGGAATAGTCAAATTATGATATAATACCTATGAACAATTCGTGCAAATTAAACATGCCTATATCATGATGAGTTACAGGATCCGGGGGGCATGGAACATAAGGAAATGACCATACAGGGGGAAGCAACACATGGAAACATATTTTGCCCACATTCGTCCGGATGGGGAAAAGCAGACCGTTCAAGCTCATCTGCGGGATACCGGGGCACTTTGCGGCGATTTTGCTTCCCGGTTCGGGGAGCGTGGATTGAAATCAGATGCCACCGGAACTCGGAGTTGTGTCGGTTCGGGTCGCTCCCCACACGGGGAATGGAGATAGAAGCATTACAAAGCTGAGGTGATTCATCATCGAGAGGACTCCCAATATAGGCACATACGGGCACGAAAAGCCACCGGCGCGCAGCCGGTGGCTTTGGTTATGGGCAGGCGTATTTCGGGTCCGGCAAGGATGTTCTGCGCTCCAGCTCCAACAGGTACGCCTTGCGTTCCAGACCGGCGGCATAGCCGGTGAGATGCCCTTTGGCACCCACCACCCGGTGGCAGGGGATCATCAGACAGATGGGATTGTGCCCCACGGCGCCGCCTACTGCCTGAGCAGACATCTCTGAAAGCCCGGACTTTTCCGCCAAGATCCGGGCGATCTGCCCGTAGGTCATGGTCTGCCCATAGGGGATGGCACGCAGGACCTCCCACACCGCCAGACGAAAGGCAGAGGATTCCAAGGCCAGCGGCGGGGTGAAATCCGGGATCTTTCCCCCGAAGTAGAGATCCAGCCAATGCTGGGCTTGGTGAAAAACCTCCGGCAGATTCGAGACGGCAGGGGACGGAAGCTGCGCCGGGGCATGGCGCTGCCCATCAAACCACAGCCCGGTGAGACGGCATCCATCTGATGTCATCCACATCAAACCCAAAGGGCTTGCATAGGTGTGGGTAAAAATTTCACGGCGCATCGTCATAGAGATTCACGACCTTGGTACCCGATGGAAAATCCGGCATAATTGGGTTCAAACAGTTCTTCATGCAAGGGGTCGCACCCTCCCTTCTGTCTGGATAAGGAATATGTAGGGGCAAGCGTTGTATTGCAACCCCAAAAAGGCGCATGGACGATCATGTTTCTTCGGAATTCAGCAGACTACCCAGTTCCGGGCGCTCCCGCAGGAATGCGGAACGCTCCTCTGTGGACAAGCTTTGGATCAGCACCCGGCGGAAATTCATGACGCCCTGGGGATCGTCGGGCTTTTGCTTGATGTGCCGATACAGCGGGGAGCGGGAAAGATCCCATTTCTGCGTGACGGATCGGAGCATGGGCAGAAAAATGGCGGCAGCTTTGGCAAACTGCTTTGTTTGGCAGTAAAGCTGAAAGTGGGCGGCATAGGTGTTGAATGCCCACAGGTCAAAGCATTTTGCAGCGTTTTTGGAAATCTCTGCTATCTGCTCGGCGTCCTCCAAGCGATTCTGCTTGACGGCGATCTCCATCAGGGTCATCAGAATGGCGTGGATCTCATTTGTGGCGCTGAGCAGCTTCTCCTCGGAGAGCCGGGCGGCTTCATCCAATGCGCCTGCATCCAGCTGGAGATTGATCTGGATCTGCTTTTTATCGAATTCCGGGGGATCGGGGATCTGAGCCAGCAGCCTGTGTGCGGTTTCGTGATCGTGCTGCTGAATGGCCCGGTTGGCGAGCATGGCGTTGGCTTGGGCGCTGATGCGTTCATCGCTGCTGGCGGCGGCCCGCTCATACAGCGCCAGCACCTCCTGCTGACGGGGGTGAGATTCCCCCTTGGGATCCATGGACAGCAGCCCATCCAGCAAAAGGGCGGTGTTCAGCAGCAGAATACCGCTGGATGGAAATTGCCGCAGTTTTTCCTGTGCGGCATCGAATGCCGGATCCACCCCGCCGTGCTGAGCAAGATCCGCAAGATGGTTCAAAAACAGGGCAACCTCCGCGGCGGTCAGGTCATCTTGAAAAGACATCAGCGTGTTCAGGTCGGTATCCAACAGCCGAGCCAGCGGCGGCAGCAGCGTAATATCCGGGTAAGATACGCCCCGCTCCCATTTGTTTACAGCGGGAGCGGTGACGCCCAGACAGAGTGCCACCTGCTCTTGGGTCAGCCCTTTCTCGATCCGTTTTTGGCGAATGATCTGATTCATCTTCATGGGGCATTCCTCCTTACGGGGGGATTATACCATCCCCATCCATGCCCAACAACTGAGCGCAGGTTATATTCTCAGGAAGAAACGAAACTGCCGGGAATAATCACTCCGATTCCAGCGCCGAGAGCATCTGCCGGGCAATGGCCACGGACAGCAGGGGCGGCACAGCGTTGCCGATCTCCAGACGCTTCATGGCGTCGCAGCCGTAGAACACATAGTCATCGGGGAAGCTTTGCAGACGGGCGCCCTCCCGGATGGTCATGGCACGGGAATCTCTTGGATGAATGCACCGGGAGGAGGAGGGGCAGGCGAAATTCCGGGTGATGGTGGTAGAGGGCCTGTCCCACCACAGTTTGGCGTAGGTATTGCCGTAGCCGCTTTTGGGGCGCAGATCTTCCGGCAGGTCGTTCTTGGACTGACCGTCCCCCAGCGCTTCCATGATCCGGATCAGGTGCTCGCCGTTTCTGGGGGCGGTGTGCTCGGTAAGCACATCCCCGGCACCGCTGCGGACAAATTCCAGATAGTCGTTGTCGGCATCGTGGGCATAGTTTTCAGCAGACTGCCCGCTTTTCAGCACGGGCAGATCCCCGATGGCATCCCGGAGGGGCACATGGGGCAGCAGTCCCTCCCCGTGGGTGGGGGCAGGATAACGGAAGGGGTTACGCCCACGGAAGCCCACCAAGATCACCCGCTCCCGGTGCTGGGGTACGCCGAAGTCAGCGGCATCCAACACCTGATGGCGCAGGTCATAGCCAAGGGCGGCAAATTCCTCGGTGATCCGGCGGAACAGCCGCCCGTGATCCATGCTGAGCAGCCCCACTACATTCTCAAATACAAAGGCCCGGGGGCGCAGGATCTCAAGGATCCGCTTGTACTCCACAAAGAGATTCGCCCGGTGATCCATCTGCCGCTTGCCCAGGGTGGAATAGGACTGGCAGGGCGGCCCGCCGATGATCAGATCCACCTTCTGACCGTCCAGCGCTGTACTGAGCGTATCCTCAGTCAGATCGCAGATGTCCTGATTCAGCATTTTCACATGGGGGTGGTTCAGGGAATAGGCGGTGGAGATGTCTTTTTCAATCTCGTTGGCGGCAAGGATCTTGAATTGGGGCAGCCGGTCGAAACCGAAGCTCAGACCGCCCACACCGGCGAACAGATCCACGATGGTATATTGGGACATAGGTACGCTCCTTAGATGATTCTCGCACCAGTATACCACAGGCAGGCGGATTTCACAAGACGGCCCCCTGCACCGCCGGGGTCAAAAAAGCGGTACCATCCCATTGGGATGGTACCGCGATTGTGTTGCCGGGGAAACTTAGGGCGCAGGTGCTTGGGTGGGGGGCGGTGTGTCTTCGTCTTTGTCAAAGTACTCGGTGCAGCCGTTGCGCCGCAGACCGATGACCACCAGACGGCGGACGATGTCATACAGAACCGCAAAGAGGGGGACGGCAATGACCATGCCCACGATGCCCCACAGCCCGCCGAACAGCAGGATGGAGAATAGCACCCAGAAGCTGGAAACGCCGGTGTGATCGCCCAAGATCTTGGGGCCGATGATATTGCCGTCCAACTGCTGGAGGAACAGCACAAACAGGGCAAACCACAGGGCATCCCACGGGCTTTCGATGAGGATCAGCAGCGTGGCGGGAATGGCACCCAAAAACGGGCCAAAGAAGGGGATCACATTGGTCACGCCCACAATAGCGGAAACCAGCAGCGGGTTGGGGAAACCGAAGGTAACACAGCCCACATAGCACAGTACACCGATGATGGCGGAATCTACCAGCTTGCCGTCGATGAATCCGCCGAACATCTGATCCACGAAGGAGATCTCCCGCAGGACCACATCTGCCCAACGGGGCTTGAGCAGGCTGCGGATGATCATGACGCCCTGACGGCTGAATTTCTTGCGGCTTGCCAGCAGATAAACCGCCACGATCAAACCGATGAGAAAATCCTTCAGGAACATCAGAACCTTCCACACGCTCATTCCCAGACCGCCGACAATGCCGGTAATGTAGGGGATCAAGGTCTGCTGGGCCCATACATCCAGCTTGTTGTAGATGGCCTTGTAGCTGGTGTCGAAATACTCCAGCAGCACCTCGTTTTCGCCGAAGTGCTGGGTGAACCAGTTGATGGTGTGGTCGATCTTGCTGGGCAGGGAATTCCACAGGCTCATGACGCTGTGGTAGAGCTGAGGCGCGATCATGATGATGAGGGCGTAGATCACCAGCAGACCGGTGACCATGCTCAGGGTGATGGCAATGGGGTCGGCAGCCCGGCGTGCCCGCTGGGGCAGGTGACGGCTCAGCCAGCCGGAGTACAGGTTGCACACCGGGCGCAGCAGATATGCCACCACACCGCCGTAGATGAAGGGCTTCAGGATCTGAATGACCTGGTCGAAGGCTTCACCGACGCCCTGAAGCCGGTACAGGAAGAAGAACAGCAGCAGACTGAGACTGATCGAGCCGAAGCCTGCCAGCATGGCATAGACATACCGCTTTAAGCGAGGATCTTTCATCGGAGTACATCACATCTTTTCTATTAGGATCTCTGGTATCAGTATAGCATAGACTGGGGGAAGATGCACCCGAAAATCGGAATGTTCATGGAATATTAAAGAACGGCGGTGGGCAATCAGACAGCGGTGGCGGGGACGGTCTTGACGCCGAAGCAAAAGTATGCCACATGGGCAAGCCAGACACAGACCAAGACCACCCGACCCACAGCGACGGAATCCATCATGGCAAAGCCGACCGCCATCAGCGTGGTAACAAGGATCATGATCCGGATCTTGGTGCTGCGGGTCATGCCTTTTCCATGGACATAGCTTTCGAGGTTGTTGCGGTAGAGTTTGGTATGGGTGAACCAATCATTCAGCTTGCGGGAACTTCTGGCGAAGCAGAAGGCGGCCAGCATCAAAAAAGGCACGCTGGGCAGCACCGGCATCAGCGCTCCCGCTGCACCAAGCCCCAGCGCCAGACAGCCGACAACGAGAAAGATAGCTTTTTTCATGGGATCCTCCGATCTGAATTTGAAGTGGGCGGGATTCAGGAGATCCTTCCGTTGGCGACGGAATAGACTCGATCCGCAATGCCCATTGTGGATTTTCTGTGGGAGACCAGCACGATGGTTTTTCCCTTACGCTCTTGATCCAGAGCCTTGAGAATGACCGCTTCATTCAGGCTGTCTAAATTGCTGGTAGGTTCATCAAGCAGCAGAAACGGGGCATCGTGCAGGAATGCCCGGGCAAGCCCCAGCCGTTGGCGCTCGCCGCCGGACAGGGTGTCGCCCAATTCCCCTACGGGGGTGTCGTATCCTTGGGGCAGACTCGTGATAAAATCGTGGATGGATGCCTTTTTGCAGGCTGCCACCAGTTCCTCGTCGGTGGCATCGGGATCTGCCAGCAGCAGATTGCTGCGAATGGAGTCCCGGAACAGGTGGGTCTGCTGGGTCATGAAGCTTTCCATATTCCGCAGATCCCGGGTGTTGATCTCCTCGACGGAGCGCCCGGAGATTTGGATCTGCCCTTGCTGGGTCTGCCAGAACCGCATGAACAGCTTCAGCAGGGTGGACTTTCCGCTTCCGCTTTTTCCCACGATGCCGATAATCTGATTTTCCGGAAGTGTCAGGGAAACATCGGTAAGGATCGGCTCCTGCCCATAGGCGAAGGTGACATGCTGGGCGGCTGCGCCGGAGAAGGAAGTCTCGGGCTTTCCGCAGATGTCCTCTGCTACGGGACTCTCGTCCAGAATATCCAGCACCCGGTTGCCGGCGGCGAAGGTGTTCTGCAAGGTGGCACCCAGTGCGGATACTGCGGCGATGGGTCCGAAGGAACTCATCAGCGACAGCGTGCAGATCAAGCCCCCCGAGAATCCGCACAGCCAAGTGCTGAGCAAAAGCATGGCAATGTCGAACAGAAGGATCACACCGTCGGTGACGGCGGCGCTGTACCCGGAGATGGACTTCATCCGCGCTTCCTCGCGGCACAGCGCATCGGTCATCTGCCCGATCTGGCGGGTGCGGGATTCACCTTGTCCGAATTGGAGGATCTCCGACAGACCCCGCAGGCTGTCCAGAACAAACCCGGCCAGTTCGCCGGACTTGCGGCGGAAGCGAAGCCCCCGGTCTGCGCTGACCTTTGATGTGACAAGGGGAATGAGGATCCCCACCACGGCGTAGGCAATCAGCGCCAGCAGCGCCGCTGCCCAATGATACCGCCCAAGCCAGATGGTCATGCAGACGGTAAATAAGGCGGCAATGCACACAGGGGAGATGGTGTGGGCATAAAAGACTTCCAGAAGTTCGATGTCAGAGGTGATGATGCTGATGAGGCTCCCCTGATCCTTTCCGTCCAGTTTGGCAGGAGCAAGCCGGCGCAGAGCCCCAAAGACCTTGTCCCGCAGCAGCGCCAGAAGCTTGAATGCGATGAAATGGTTGCATGCCTGCTCGCCGTAGCGCAGCAGACCCCGCAGCACGGCAAATACGCCGAGACAGGCGAAAATCACCGGCAGGGAGAGGGAAGAGGGCAGCCCCAGCACATTCACTACGGCAAGACCGCCGAACACGGTGATGAGGGCGGCGCACAGATGACCGGCAAGCCCTGCCCCCACCGCCAACGCCATATATCCGGACAGGGGGCGGACCAGACCGATCAGCCGTCCCATGACACAAAATCCGCTTCGTTTCATACTGCTGCTCCTTTCGCATACTGCTCCAGCTCCTGCTGGGCGCTCCACAGCCGCTCGTATGTCCCGTGATGGGCAAGGAGGGTCTGGTGGGTGCCGGACTCTGCGATCTGCCCGTGATCCATCACATAGATCCGGTCGGCATCCACGCAGTTGGCCAACCGATGAGAAATGAGAAGGACGGTCTTTTTCCGTGCCAGCTGGCGAATCAGAAGAAGGATCCTGTTTTCACTCTCCACATCGATGTTGGAGGTGGTTTCATCAAAAATGTAAACGGGGCTGTCGTGGAGCAGCGCCCGGGCAAGGGCAAGACGCTGGCATTGACCGCCGGACAGGTTGGAAGCGCGTTCCGCCAGGGGGGTATCCAGTCCCTGCTGACTGCGGAACAGATCCGCAAGAGCGACCTGCTCCAGAACTGCCCACAGCTGCTGGTCGCTGGCGTCCCGGCATCCCATCAGCAGGTTTTGCCGCACGGTCCCCTGAAACAGATAACTCTGATGGCTGACATAGGTGATGGCCTTCATCAGGGCAGACTCCCGGATCTGACCGATGGGGATGCCGCCCATGGTGACCTGCCCGGAAAACTGGGGGCTGCGCCCCATGAGGACGGAGGCTGCGGTGGATTTGCCGCAGCCGCTTTCTCCGACAATGGCGGTGAAGCTGCCCATGGGAAATTCCATGGATACATCCCTCAGAATGGGACGCTCAGGGGTATAAGCGAAGCTGACACCCGAGAAGCGCAGGGTGAAATCAGGTCCGGGGACTTGTGTTTGCTCCCCGGGGTCGGGCAGATCCAGCAGATCGAAGATCTGGTCTGCTGCCGCCATGCCGTTCATGGCAATGTGGAAGAAGGATCCCAGCATCCGCATGGGCAGGAAGAAATCCGCGCTGAGCAGGATGATAAGCAGACAGCCTGCCAATTCCACCTGCTGGGTCCGGAAGGCGTGGATGCCCAGAACGATGCCCAAAGCTGCGCCGCCGTAGGCCACCAGATCCATGATGGTGATGGAGTTGAGCTGCATGGTGAGCACCCGCATGGTGATGCGGCGGAAGGACTCTGCCTGCTGGTTCATCTGGCTGTGGCGCAGCCCGTCGGTCTGATAGATCTTCAAGGTGGTGAGTCCTTGCAGGTTCTCCAGAAATGTGTCGCCCAGAGCGGTATACTGCCCCCAGTATTTCCCCAGCAGTTTCTTCGCCCATGTCTGGACGGCGGCAATGGAAATGGGGATCAGAGGAACGCACAGAAGCAGCACCACAGCGCTGGGCAGGCTGATGGGGCTGAGCACGGCAAACAGGGTCACGGGTGCAGCCAATGCGTAGAAAAGCTGGGGCAGAAACGAGCCGAAGTAGGACTCCAGCTGCTCCACCCCTTCGGTGGAAAGCTGCACTGCCTGTGCGGTGCAGACATGATCCCGGTAAGCGCCTCCAAGCCCCAGCAGTTTGCGGTAAATGCGTTCCCGCAGGGTCTGCTTGACGGACTTGGAGGACAGATAGCTCATTTTTCTGGCGGCAGCGGTACAGAAAAAGCGGATGGCGATGAGAACTGCCGCCCCAATACATAGGGTCAGATACCACCGGGCGTCGGCGGTGTGGGTGTAAACCCGCTGGATGGTGTATGCGATGCCGGTCATAAGACCGATGTTTGCCAGCAGCGATACCCATTGCAGTGCTACATTGGCTGCGATGTATTTTTTGCTTTGGGGCACCATGCCGATCAAACGTTTGTCGATCATCATATGGAACGGTCTCCTTTTGCAGATTTTATCGGGGCAGGGGATGACAGGAGCCTACATGAGTCTCCAAAATGTTCCGCAAAGCGGAGATGGAGCTGGAATGGCAGCGGGCAACGGGGATGTTCTGCCCCCGAATACCGCACAGGGCGCAGTTGACCATCTTGTGGGATACCGTTCCGGTAAACAGGATCACAAGATCGGGGCTGCCGATATCCCGCAGACCGCCGTTCATCTCGATGACCACCTTGGCATTGCAGTGGTACTGCTGGCACAGTTCTTTATATCTGCGGATCATTCTTTCGTTTCCGCCTACGATCACAACACTCATAATGCAGTCTCCTTGTGTTAGAAATGACTAACTTGGTAGCAGGGATCCGGCAGGGGAGAAAAGTCTCCCCTGCCGCCAATATCAGTTCCCCTTGTGGGAACAGCCGGGGCAGCCCTTACCACAGCCGCCGCCGCAAGATCCGCAGCTGCCGCTGTCCGGGCAGCCGATGCAGGCTTTGCCGCTTTTTTTGGATCGGTAGATGTAGTATGACGCTGCTGCAAGCACGGCAAGGAGCGCCACGGCGATGAAGAAATTTTCCATGTCAATTTTCCTTCCTAGAGAGCGGGGATACGGTTTGCGGTTCCTTCTCGGCGCGCAGGCACAGATAGGTGACGAAGGCGATCATGGCAGCCACGGCAGCCAGTCCGGGGAGGAATCCGGCGCCCACAGTTCCTTCGGTGATCAGCGTTCCGATCTGATAGACGGCAAAGGCGATGGTGTAGCCGGTGCCGAGTTGAAGGGCGATGCCGCCGAACAGCCACTTCCGATCTCGGATCTCGGAGTTCATTGCGCCGATGGCAGCAAAGCAGGGGGGCGTGAACAGATTGAACATCAGGCACGCCAGCGCAGCGGCCTTGGTCAGATGGAAGATGGCTGCCACCTGAGGAGCGCCGCCGATGAGGACCTTCTCTTCAATGTCGATGAAGTTGGTGACGCCATAGCACACCGCAAGGGTGGAAACCACATTCTCCTTGGCGATGAAGCCGGTGATGGCTGCTGCCGCCATCTGCCACACGCCGAAGCCCAGGGGGATCAGCAGCACAGCAAAGGGGGATGCGATGGATGCCAGAATGGAGGTATGCTCCATCCCCTCGGCAACCACTTGGAAATTCCAGTCGAAGCTCTGCATGATCTGCACGGCGGTGCTGCACAGCAGGATGATGGTGCCTGCCTTAACGATGTAAGCCCAGCCGCGGCTGCACATGGAGCCGAAGGCGCGCTTCAGAGAGGGAAGCTTGTATTCCGGCAGCTCCATGATGAAGAAGGAGCGGCGGCCGGAATAGCCGGAGATCCGGTTGACCAGCAGGGCACCCAGGAAAATAAGCAGGATGCCGACGAAGTACATCAGCGTGCCCACCCACGAAGCGTCCGAGAAGAAAACACCGGCAAACAGGGCGATGACCGGCAGCTTTGCGCCGCAGGGCATGAAGGGGGTGAGCATAGCAGTGGCTCTGCGCTCCTGCTCGCTGCGGATGGTGCGGCAGGCCATAATGCCGGGGATGGCGCAGCCGGTGCCGATGATGAAGGGGATCACGGACTTGCCGGACAGCCGCACCTTCTTGAAAATGGGATCCAGCACCACGCTGACCCGCGCCATATATCCGCAGTCCTCCAGCAAGGCGATGAGGAAGTACATCACCATCACCAGCGGCAGGAATCCGATGACTGCGCTGACACCGCCGATAACGCCGTCGATCAGCAGCGCCTGAAGCAGAGGGGACGCCCCTTCGGTGAGATTGGCGACCCAGCCCTGAAACACCTCGATCCATCCCACCAGAGTGTCTGCCAGCCACGGACCAAGGCTGGACTGGGAGATGTCAAAGACCAGAAACATGACCACGGCGAAGATGGGGATGCCCAGCCAACGGTTGGTCAGCACATCGTCCAGCTTATCCTGCCATGTCCGTTCACGGGTCAGCACCTTGCGCTCTTCTACCTGACGGACGATCTGATCCACAAATTCAAACCGGGCTTTGTCGGCTTGTTTCACCGCCTGCCGGTCGGAGCTGTCCAGATCGCCTTGGCGGTAGGGCGGGGTCTGAGTGGTGCCGCGGAGTTCTGCGGCGGTGCGAACCAATGCCTCCAGTCCGGAGGAAGTGGTGGAGATGGTCTGGATGACCGGGCATCCCAGCAGCTTGGACAGCTTCTCGGGATCGATCCGGGTCTGCCGCTTCTGATTGATGTCGGATTTGTTCAGCGCCACCACCATGGGAATGCCCAGTTCCAGAAGTTGGGTGGTGAAGAAGAGACTTCGGCTCAGATTGGTGGCATCCACAATGTTGATGATCACATCGGGGTGCTCGCCGGACACATAGGCGCTGGTGATGCTCTCCTCTGATGTAAAAGGGGACATGGAGTAGGCGCCGGGCAGATCCACGGCGATCAGATCCTCACCTTCGTAAAAATGCTTTTTAATGGGATGCTCTTTCTTTTCCACGGTGACACCGGCCCAGTTGCCCACACGCTCATTTCTGCCGGTGAGGGCGTTGTACATGGTGGTTTTTCCGCTGTTGGGATTGCCGGCCAAGGCAATTCTCATATGGGATTCCTCCTCTTTCTCCGAATTTCCCACCGGCACGATCCGGCGGGACAGAAGTTAAATAAGACTAACCACTGTGGGAAGAAAAGCGCCTGCCTGCGGGCGGATAGAACCGCCGGGGACAAGCGTTGCTTCCACAGTTAGTTAGCAAAAACTAACCATCAGCATGATACCACAGCAGCCACCCGTTGTCAAGTGCGATCCGAAGAAAAAAGAGGAGATCCCGGTGTGGGATCTCCTCTGAGGGGATTTTTAGATAGTCTGAGACAGGCGGAAAGCTGCCCGGTTGGCTTCCAGAACTCTTCCCCCGGCGAAACTATCACCGATGTTGTAGATCTCGGGTGCGGCATTGCTCTGGAGTGCCTGCACATACAGCCCGTCGTCGGGACGGCCGCCCATAGCCAGCACGATCAAGTCGGCATCGATGGTGAAGTCCTGCGTCTCCGGCCCAAGCTTCTTTGCCATGGGGTTGGCGATGTTCTCAGGCAGGAGGGGCTGCCATGTGTTGTAGGGGTTGGGCACGCCCTTGGACACATTGCGGTTGTAGTGGACTTTGCCCGGCTCGAAAGAGGTGACCCGGGCGCAGTTGATCAACTCCACTTCGTTTTTCATGTAGTGCAGCAGATGCCCCCGGTTGGCGGTGCACACACCCTCCATGAAGTTGGACATCATCTCAATGACGGAGACTTCTCTGCCGTATTCATAGCGGAGCCAGTAGGCCGTCTCGCAGCCCACCACGCCGCCGCCGCAGACCACGATCTTCTTGGCGTCGCCCATCAGACTGGGATCTGCCAGCAGATCCACCGCCTGCACATATTTCACCCGATCCAGACCGGGGATGGGGGGACAGGCATTCTTAGTGCCCATGGCAAAGACGATGGTATCGTAGTGCTGCCCGGCAAGATATTCCTGATCCACAGGAGTGTTCATCTTCAGGGTGAAGTTGGGCAGTTTTTGAGCCTGCTCCACCTGATGCTCCAGCCATGTCAGATAGTTGGCAATGTCAAATTTGATGGCGGGGACGCTGCCGGGGACGATCCTGCCGCCCAGCCTGCCGCTGCGCTCCAGCAGCTCCACGGAGTGCCCCCGCTTGGCGGCATTCACCGCAAAGACGATGCCTGCCGGGCCGCCGCCCACCACGCCGATGCGCTTGGGGGAATCGGTCTTGCCGGGGGATTCCGGGATCACATCCTCAAAACCGGTGCGGGCATTGACGGCGCATTGGATGTGACCGCCCTCCACAAATTCGTTGACGCAGCCCTCCTGACAGCCGATGCAGGGGCAGATCTGATCCACTGCTCCGGCGAATGCTTTGTTGCACCAGTCGGGATCCGCCAGCAGCGGACGCCCCAGCATGACCATGTCGCAGTATCCGTCCCGGATGGCGTGCTCTGCCACATCCGGGTAGCCCAGTTTGCCCACGGCAACGATGGGTACGGGAAGCCCTGCGTTGGACTTGATGCCCTTGGCGGCGAAATGATCCTTGGCGATCTTTGCTACATCCAAGAAGCAGCCTGCGGGCATACCTGCCGGGGGATGGGGCAGCCACCAGTTGTCATAACACCCGATGTCCACATCAAACAGATCCACGCCTGCCTTCACCAGATTTTCCATGTATTCCAGCGTTTCGGCGATGCTGCGGCCGTTTTGGAACTTCTTCAGGGAGGGTACGGCGTTCATGCCCGCTTCGCCGTAGGTCTCGTTCAGCGCCAGAGACAGGTCGATGCGGTACATGATGGGGTAGTTGGGGCCTACCCGGCGGCGGATCTCCCGGATCATGTCGATGCCGAAGCGCTGCCAGTCGGCGTATTTGCCCAGCTTGCGGTGATTGAAGGCCCGGTTGGTCATCTGCTCCAGCAGATAGCCCTCGTGACCGTGGAGGTACACGCCGTCGATGAGACAGGCCTTGGCATCGGCGGCGGCCTGACCGGCATTCTTGATGATCTTGGTCAGGCTGTGGTCGGTCAGACGCAGACAGGGCAGCTCGGGAATGTAGAAGTTGGGATTGAAGGAAGCGGACACCGGGAACTTATGCCGCTGCACCACGCAGGTGGGAGGGCCCACCCGCCCCAGACCGGGGGTGAGCTGGATGAAGAACCGGGAGCCGTAGGCATGGCACCCTTGCGCCAGATCCCGCCAGCCGGACATCAGCGTCCGGGAGGGGCTGATCCGGGGCATCATGACCTTTCCTGCGGTCTCCTGCACGGTGTTGTCGATCTTGTCGCTGATGGGCACCAGTCCCGAGGTGAGCAGACCCACCCCGCCCTTGGCCCGGGCGAGGAAATACTGGATCATTTTCTCATTGGGACGGCCGTGTTCCTCAGCCATCATCAGGTTGCCCATAGGCGCCATGACCACCCGGTTCTTGATGGTGAGCCGGTTCACCCGAATGGGGGAAAAGATGGAGGTGTAGGGATACAGCTCCCGGGTCATTTTTGCGGCATTGCCTGCTTTGTTTTTGCACCCGTCCTGAAACCAGTTGCCGAAGCTGTCGCACAGCGACTGGATCTGGGGGTCAGTTCTGAATGTTTTCAAGGTGGGATCCCTCCGTTTTTGCTTATTGGTTTTTGTCGATCTGGGATTGGTGCAGCAGCTTGATGCCCTCCACCTCGTCGCAGACGATCTTCCACTCACAGGCCTTGCAGTCCATCTTCAGATCCGCCAAGGCCCGGTTCAGCGCCCGGAACACCTGATTGGACAGGGTGCCCAGATGATCCAGCTCCCGGTAATCCATATCGGGTAGGGTCACGAAGATCATTCGCACCCCAGTCACATGGGGGTTCTTGTGAAATTCTTGAATGTACATGCTGCCCACTTGGGCAAAGCTCAGATGCTTGGCGGCTGCGGCTTTGGACACACGCACCTGCTCCCGGTTGCTCAGGGCGCAGGTGCGCACCATGTAGCCGCAGGGGAACACATCGTATTTGCGCAGACCGATGTTCTCCAAGATCCCGTAGGCGCCCTGCTCCCCCTGAAACTCGATGTCATCGGTGCGGATGACGGCAAACCGGGCAAAGGGGCAATCCCCGCGGATCTGGGGCAGGTCGCTGCCGTATACCCGGATCTCATCGCAGGGAACCAGTTCTTCGCTCTGGGTGTACAGCACGCCGGATGCACTGGGGAAACTGCCGCCCCCCAGCTCAAAGGCAGTCTCCCGGCCGAGGATCAGCTCACTGCGTTTGCCCGTGTAGGGAGCGGTGTCCTCCTCCGGGGAAAACCGCAGACATTCTGACGGCAGCAGCCGGTAGGTGCGCCGTATCAAATCATCAAATAGTTCCATCACAGCTTCGTCTCAATGTGCTTGCTGTCGTGGTATTTCAGCAGAGCGTCATAGATCTTCTCTACCAGCTTCAGATCCGCGTTGGTCATGTAGACCAGAAAGAGCAGACCGAACAGCCCGGCGATCACCAGCAAAACGATCCAATACCATGCCATTGTCGATCCCTCCTCAGTCCAGATCCATGCCCTTCTGGCGGGCATACTCCGCAGCGCCCAGAGCGCCCATGAGCTGGGGATCGGTGTTCAGCTCCACCACCTTGATCCGCAGCACATTCTCAATGGCCTGCTTCAGACCGGCGTTCTTGGCGCAGCCGCCGGTGAGGGTCACCTGATCCCGGGCGCCGGCTTTCTTCGCCATGACGAAGCAGCGCTTGGCAACGGCCTGCTGGATGCCTGCGGCGATCTCGTCTCTGGGTTTTCCTTCGCCCACCAAGGTGATGACCTCGGACTCGGCAAACACGGTGCATTGGGCGGTAATGGGGATGACATTTTTCGCCGTGAGAGAAAGCTGGGAGAATTCATCCAGCGTACACTCAAAGGCGTTCGCCATGGCCTCGAAGAACCGTCCGGTGCCGGCGGCACACTTGTCATTCATGGCGAAGGTCTTGACCGTGCCGTCGGAGTCGATGGCGATGCCCTTGACATCCTGACCGCCAATGTCGATGATGGCCTTCACATCCGGGTTGGTCACATGCACGCCCATGGCGTGGCAGGAGATCTCGGAGATGTTCTCCTGCGCCTGAGGGACTTTGTTCCGCCCGTAGCCGGTGCCCACCAGATAGGCGAGGTCTGCGATATCCTTCAGACCTTCCACCTGAGCGATGGTCTGCTCCAGCGCATCCCGGGCGCTGATCTCGGCGTTGATCTTGCTGCGAATGGTGGTATGTGCCACGATCTTGCCGCTTTCGTCAATGATCACGCATTTGGTGTAGGTCGAGCCTACATCACATCCGCCAAAATATTTCATGGTTCGTTATCCTTCCTTTCTCGGTCGATGGCATGGGCTTTACCATGTCAGGGGATCTTCATAGTCCACCAGAGTGGGATCCAAGGGCTCTTCCCGGAACACATTGGTCATGTATTTATTGAAGGCGTCCCGCATGGCCACCCGGGAAACCGTCCGGGGATCCATCAGATCGTGGGGCACCCACACCAGATGGACGCCGTGCTCCCGCGCCTGATCCTCATACAGACCGTGCAGACAGCCCACATTCTTGCAGGAAACATGGTCGTACATGATGACCATGTCCGCATTGAACTTCTTGACCATCTTCCAGCACTCGTCCAGAGAGTTTACATAGCCGCCGTTGGTGTGGGAACGCATCATCATCCGCTCATAGCTGCTCGCCATGTCGATGAGGGCCTGCTCCTTGTCCCCAATGTGGTACATATGGTAAGAGAGCATACACTCCATATCCACCAGCGTCTTGACGCCCCAGCAATGCTCTGCCCAGTAGGTGAAGTTGGTGTAGTAGTGGGCAGGGCACGCCCAGACGATGGCACGGTGGCGGTAGTTCTTCACGCCCTTGGCGGCATCCTCCTCGTAGCCCTTCTTGGCCATTTCCGTGGTCTTGAGCTGGGCTTTGTACAGGTACGGATCCATGCAGCCGGCGCCTTGGAACTCGTATTCCCGGGTCAGAGACAGCGCCGCACCGCAGACCTGAGGGTAGTCGGTGCAGTTGATGTCCCACTTGTCGATGACGGCTTGGGTAGAGCGGTTGTAGTCCTCTGCGTTCTTCCAGAAGGCATCCCAGTCCCACTTGACCCCGTAGTTCTTTTCGATGAACGCGATGCACCCCTTGAGATTGTGGACGGCAAATTCCTGAACCTCGGGTTCGTTGAACCGCTGGGGCGGGGTGATCTGGTAGATGGGCAGGTGGCGGAA
Source organism: uncultured Clostridia bacterium (assembly GCA_937890525.1). Taxonomy (GTDB): domain Bacteria; phylum Bacillota; class Clostridia; order Oscillospirales; family Oscillospiraceae; genus Faecousia. Next base: position 50,575 of record CALADI010000011.1, read on the forward strand.
GTATCTGCCCATGAAGGTGGTCTGACCGATGGAGCCGTCACAGGGCATGGTGCTGGTGATGTAGGTCTTGCCTAGAATGGGGTAGTCATCCACCACGGCAGCGCCGCACTCGGCGGCGGGCAGGGGGCAGACATCGGCGGCCATGCCGAATTCCTCGATCCGGTCGATGTAGTACACATTGGCCTGCTGGTCGATCTCACCGGGCATGCCGATGGTCATCATGGCAATATCCATCCAATCCAAGGTGGGGAAGCCCCACATGATGTTGGAGGGGGTCATCTCGTCAAACATGACGGTATTCTCCCGCAGTTTCTTGGCCTTCCTGCTGTTGGGGCGCAGATGCTCATCCCGCTCCAAGATCTTCTTCACATTGATGGTGGCGTTATGGACCAGAGCAAACAGCTCCTCGTGAACATAGCGCAGCTCCTTGCCCCGCAGACCGATGGTGTGCCGGTCGATCATGTTGGCGGCGGTGAGGTAGGACAGCATCCAGCGGTAGCGCAGCATGGATCTGACCAGCAGGATGGGGTGTCCGCCCAGCGTCCAGCCGATGAAGCCGTAGCATTTGAGCCATCGTCCGAAGTCATACAGGGTATCTTTGAATCCTTTCCACTCCCGGTGGGTCATGACTCGGCTGTCGCTGCGGTAGAGACTGCCCAGCCCCTTTCCGGTTTTGGGATCGTATGCCATATCACTTCACCTCCGAATGCTTCGCCTGACGGCGCGCCTTGATTTTCTTGATCTCCACATTTTCCACGAATGCCTGAATGCGGGTGCGGAGCTGACCGCTGCTGCCGCTGCGGTAGGGGCGGTCGATGGACAGGGTGGGGATGCCGTATTCGTCGGACATGACATGGGACGCCAGCGTCCGCTCGTAGCTCCAGTAGGTGCAGAACTTCATCTGCTCGTAGATCACGCCGTCGGCGTGATAATCTTTCACAAGCTGTGCCACATGGTCGTGGCGGTACTGAACTTTGTGAGGGGCGCAATGCCGGGGACATTCCGTGTCCTGCAAATACCGGCGGCAGATCTGGGTCAGCACATCCTCGTGGTCGTTCAGAATGATCTCCTGCCTGCCGGGGATGCTGCCGTAGCAGAACCGGTCTGCCACCACAAGAGCGCCGTTCTCCTCCATCAGTCGGATCAGGTCGGGATCGTCGATCTCCGAGCCTACCACCACCACCCGGATCCGGTGGGCGGGCTTCTTGTCCGGCTCCCGGGTCTTGATCTCCTCTAGGGTCTGGCGCAGCTTGTCGATAACCAGATATTTGGGGCACACATAGCTCACCAGCGTGATCACATGGAACTCATAGCCGGTGATGGGGGGATTGTCCAGCTTGCGGAACTCGCCGATTTCGGAGATGATCCGGCAGACCTCGTTGTGCTCCTCCACGGCACGGCGCAGGGCATCGTCCGAGGTGTCCACCCCGTAGCGGTCCCGGAGCTGATCCAGCACCTTGCGGCGCAGCTGCTCTACTGTGTGCTTGACGCTGGCTTCGTCATCGGAATAGGCAACATCCGTGTTCGTCCAGAAGAAATTCTCTTTGTTGGGGTCTTGGATCTGCAACAGCTCCATGTTCTCCATGCAGCGGTTCATGGCTTCGCACAGATCCACGCCTGCCATGGCGTCCAGAAAGCGGTAGTTGCCCTCCATGGCCCGCTCCAGCAGGGCACGGCTGTACTCGCAGCTTCCGTTGCACATGTAATAGGTGGCGATCTCCATGGAGCCCATGTTGGGGGCCCGCAGACGGACAGAGAAGCATTTGTCCAGATTCAGCAGCACCTCCGGCATATGGAAGCAAGTGTAGCCGATGGCCAGCTTCCCCTCGGATTGGGCCTGACGCACCAGAGCGTTGTTGGCGTCCTGAAGAAGCTGCTCGAATTCGTATAAGTATTTCAGGTCTTTCACCGTATCACCTCGTTCAAATAGATAGGATCCCCATAGCCTGAAGCGCCTGAGCCACACCCCGGATCAGGGGCGCGTCGTCGGGCAGATCCAGTACGCTATCGCCCTTGACATCAGCCATTTGCAGCAGGGGATCGTCGGGAATGTAGGTCAGAATGGGGATCTGACCGGTGTGGATGTACTGCTTCTGGGCGGGATCCGTCAGCCGGTTGACCACCGCGCCAAGCTGCTGATACATCACCAGCTCGTCGGCAACGGTTTTGATGGTCTGGATCACGGTGGTTCCCTTCCGGCTGGGGTCTGTGACCAGCAGCAGATGGGTCACTTTTTCCATGACCCGGCGGTTGACCTGCTCAATGCCGGCTTCGCCGTCGATGACCACATAGTCAAATTCCTCGCTCATCATACTGATGACCTCTTTGAGATAAGCGTTGACACCGCAGTAACAGCCGGCAGCCTCCGGCCGGCCTACGGCAATGAATGCAAATCCCCGGGTCTCGGTCATGGCATCGAAGAGACGAAACTTGACTTCGCCCAGCATGGCTTTGGCACGCCGCTTGTCCCGGTCGCCTTGCCCGGCTTGGGTGATGGCTTTGCGAATGTCGTCCACGGTGGTGCCGACTTGGATCCCCAGCGCAGTTGCAAGCCCAACCGCGGGGTCAGCGTCGATGGCAAGGATGCGCTGGTCGGGGTAGGCTTTGACCAACTGCCGTACAATGGCGGCGCAGATCGAAGTTTTCCCAACGCCGCCCTTGCCGGCGACGGTAATGATTGCTTTGCTCATACGATGGGCTTCACCTCCTTGAAAAAGTATACTTGGGGAATTGATAAAAAGATACTAATATAATACGAGATATGATTGGGGTTTTCAACAAGGATTTGGATAATGTATGTAGAAACGACGGGGGTGCTCTTTGTAGATGTTGTACAGAATGTTGTAAATAATTCGCTATTATCGTACCGATAGAAAGGGGGCGGAAGGAACAGGCAAAGCCGTCCTGCCCGTTATACGGAGTGAGAAGGGTGGTGAAAAAATTTATTTGGCGCTTCGATGCCCCATTGACAAATGGAAGCCGTGGTGGTATTCTATCGATGAAAAGAGAATATCAGTTTAAGTGCTCCCTCGTCCGGTCACAGGCTGGGGAGATAATCGAGAATCGTGTGCAAATCACGAACGGTACCGCCACTGTAAGCGTGGAGGTGTCCGCATAGGGCGAAAGCCGGTCATTGGGGTTATCCCTGAGAAGGCCTTGCGGATGCTGAGGATGCGTAAGTCAGGAGAACTGCTTAAACGGTGCTTTTTACCGGACTCCGCAAGTACGGGGGACGGTTCCCTTTGGCGCAAAAAACGGCTGCGGCGATCCATGATTTGGATCATCGCAGCCGTTCGTGTATTCCGATGCCGGGAGGGTTTTTCCCCCTTTTTCTTCCCGGGTAGCCCTTCTGAATATACCGCGCCCTCTTTCCCGGCGAGATCGGATGCCTGCCCTGCGGGGTGGGCATCTGCCGGGTCATCCTGTGACCATTGGAGGAACAACAAACATGACACATACCGATCTGATGGATCTGGCAGCGGAGGAAGGATTTGCCGCAGCGGTGGTGATCCCCACCGATCAGATCCAATTTGACCCGTCTTTTCGTCCCTACTGTGCTGAGAACCTGTGCGGTCAGTACGGGGTCAACCACTCCTGCCCACCGGACTGCGGTTCCCCGGAGGAGATGAAGGCGAAAATCTTGCGCCATAAATATGCGCTGGTGCTGCAATCCATCTGGGAGATCGATGATTTTTCGGATACCGCCGCCATCAAGGAATCCAAGTCTGCCCACAACCAAGCGGCGATCCGGCTGATGAAGCAGGCGAGAGCCGGCGGCACCGACGGATTTCTGGTGGGAGCCAGCGGATGCGCCCTGTGCAAGCCCTGCGCCAAGGCATCCGGGGAGCCCTGCCGGTTCCCGGATCTGATGTATTCGTGTATGTCGGCATACTGCATCTTTGTGAAGAAGCTGGCGGATGCCTGCGGTCTGGAATATGACTGCGGGGCAGGGCAGCTTGCTTTCTTTGGAATGTATGTGTTTGACTGAATCGGCAGAACACCGATGTATGATAGGAATAAAAAGCTGGAAGATCACCATGATCTTCCAGCTTTTTTGCAATTTCAGATACTAAAATGCTTGATAAGTTTCGTTCCGGAGCAGATAGCCGTGACCGCAGGGAGGCTGCCATTGGTAGCGGTTTTTCCCATCTTCGGGGAACAGCTGTGCCATGATTGCGGCGATGACCCCGCCGTGGGTCACCAGAACCACATCTTCGTCAAGCGCCGCATACCGGCGGAAAGCCTCCATCACCCGGCGTGTCATGTGGGCGCCGCTCTCTCCGCCGGGGGGCGTGTTCTCCTCGTTGCACCCGGAAAGCCAAAGTTGATAGTCTTCCCGGTCTTTCAGTTCGTTATAGCTGTGCATCTCAAAAACGCCGAAGTCCACTTCCCGAAGCTGGGGGTCTTCGGTAAAGGGGACATCCCCCAGCAGAAGGGAGAGCGTCTGATTGGTGCGCTTCATACCGCTGGTGACATAGCGGTTGGCATGGATGGGGCAGTTGAGATCTGCAAGGGCTTTCGCTCCCGCATCGGACAGGGGCAGATCCGTGCTGCCGCAGTAGAGATGGCGCAGGTTGGCTTCGGTCATCCCGTGGCGGATCAGATAGATGCTGCTCATTTCAACCGCTGCTCCAAACCGCAGAAGATCCGGCTGACCCGATCGGCATTATGGCTGAGATACTGGCACAGCAGCCCGGTGTTGTGCCGCCATGCCCGCATATCGGCGCCCAGAGGAACCACCCCGCAGAACAGATCTTCGCAGATCAGGGTGCAGCTGCGCCATTCGGAGCGGTGTTCCTCGAAATATGCCACGGGGTCGATGCCCTGCTCCACACAGGCCAGAACAAATTCTTCCACATGATCCACGCATCCTGTGGAAAAATCGATCTCGGTCCCATGGCAGGTAAAGACATCCTTGTCCTCATAGCCGAAGGCGGACTTGGCAAAATCCAGCTTCCCTTGATAGGCGCCGCCAATGATCAAATTCATGAATACTCCTCCTTACAAAAGTGCCAGAACCGCCACGGCGGCCAGCTCACAATAGGTCAATGAATAGCCGGAAATGTCCCCGTTCATCCCCTTCAGGGAGTGAAAGCTGCGAAACAGGGCAAGACCGTAGCCCGCCAGTGCGATCAGCAGACACCAGCCGTAGCGGTGGCACACATAGGCTCCCACCGTTACGGCGGCGCAGAGCATGACGGTGAGCACGACTACATGGGAAAGGGGCTTGCGCTGGTGGGCGTACTGACTGGTGGACATGGGGGGCAGCAGCGTCACCGCCAATGCCGAGCAGCACCGGCTGACCACAGGGATGAAGATCAAGATCCGCAGATCCGCCCCGCTGGGGACACAGGCGAAGAAACTGAACTGGGCCAGCATCAGCAGCACACAGCCGATGACGGAAAAGGAGCCCACATGGGAGTCTTTCAAGATCTCCCTGCGCCGGGGCAGATCCCGGCAGGACTTCACCGCATCGGTGACATCCATGAACCCGTCTAGATGGATAAAGCCGGTGCAGAGGAAGGGGTAGGCGCACAGCACCAGCGCCCGGATCAGATCCGGAACGCCCAGTACGCCCAGTATCCAGCTGATGCCCCACCACAGCAGTCCGATGACCAGTCCCACCACCGGCAGGAACAGCAGCATATGCTTCCGGGCGTCTTCATCCCAGATGTTCCAAGGACAGGGGATGGCGCAGAACATGGATTGGCACATGGCGTAGGCATGGAGATAGGTCTTCACAGGGGATACACCCCCTTGTGGGCAAATACTGTCCCGGCGGATACCTCCAGCACGGTGTCCGCGGCGGCAGCCAGCGCCCGGTCGATCCGAGCAAGGCAGCTGCGGTAGGTTTCCGTCACCGCATCATAACGCTGGGCGTCGGAGTAGATGTAGTCGCTGACGATGACGATGTTTTCCACCTGACGGGCAAAGGTGACCAGATCCTCCCCGCAGCGGCGGGCAGCATCCAGATCCATTTCGCAGCTGGTGGGGTCGGGGAACAGCTCGTTGAGCAGCAGCGCCGTGGCGCTGTCCAGCAGAAAACTGCCATGGGGATCCACCTGATCCAGACACGACAGGATGTTCCGTCCGCATTCTACGGTTTCGAAACCCATGCCTGCCCGATCCTCCCGATGGCGGCGGATCCGATCCAGATCCTCGTCATCGCTGGGGATCATGGTGGCAATGTAGTAGTGGGTCTTTCCCTGTGCCAGATCCAGCGCCAGATCTTGGGCGAGGGAGGATTTTCCGTTTTTGGCGCCGCCGGTGATGAATACAATCATACTTCTACCTCCACGGAGAACTGATCCCCCTGCCGGATGGGATCCAGATATTCGTCGTTGATCCCCGCCTGGTCGAAGGTGGCCATGTGGCTCAGCACGGCGCAGGCAGCATCCAGCACCCGGAAAGCCAGCGGGCATCCGCTGCCTTCGCCCAAACGCATCCCCAGCAGGAAGATGGGCTCCAGATCCATGGCTTCCATGGCCTTGCGGTAGCCCACCTCGTAGGAGGCGTGGCTGGGGATAAAGTAGCTTACGGCGGTGGGGCACAGCTTGGCGGCGCACAGGGCGGCCACGGCGGAGATAAAGCCGTCGATGACCACAGGGCGGTGGGATGCGGCGGCACCCAGAAATGCGCCGCACATGGCGGCAATGTCAAATCCGCCTACCTTAGAAAGAATGTCCACCACATCGGTAGGATCGGGTCGGTTGAGGGCGATGGCTTGGGTGATCACCTGCTTCTTTTTGCGGAAGCTGTCGTCGGTGATACCGCCGCCCCGACCGGTGACGGACTCCACATCCAGCCCCAGCAGCACGGACAGCACGGCCGAGGAGGTGGTGGTGTTGCCGATGCCCATTTCTCCGATGCCAAGAGCATCCGCCGGAGTCTCCATGGCGAGCTGGGCGCCGGTTATGATGGCTTGCAGGGCCTGCGGCCGGGTCATGGCAGGGCCGTGGGCAATGTTGCCGGTGCCGTAGGCGATCTTGCGGTTGAGCACGGCGCTTTCACGAATATCGGCGTTCACCCCCACATCGCAGACGATGACCCGGTCGCCGAAATGCTGCGCCAGCACCGAAGCACCGGTCTTTGCCCGGGTCAGATTCACGGTCTGCTGCAAGGTCACGGACTGGGGAGCGCTGGAGACGCCTTCTGCCACTACGCCGTTGTCTGCGGCGAATACCAGCAGGGCATTATCGTGTATTTGGTTATCCAGTTTTCCTGTGATCCCGGCGATTTGGACGGACAGGCTCTCCAGCCGTCCCAGACTTCCCGGGGGCTTGGCCAGCTCCGCCTGACGGCGCAGCGCCGCATCCATGGCGGGCTGATCCAGAGGAACAATGGTTTGTATCAGCGTTTGCAGATCCATGATTTACACCTCGAGTAATCCTTGATTTTCCAGCCATTGGACGGAGGGGGCTACATCCGGGAGTTCCAGCGTCATGGTGGCATTGGGTGACAGAGTTTGGGCGGCGGAGAAAAATGCCGCCATATCGATGGTCCCTTCAAACAGGGGGCTGTGGGTATCCCATGTGCTGTCGTTGTTGTGGACATGGAAATGGTCGATGACATCGGCGCAGGCTTCCATCCATTGGGGAACGCTTTCCTTGGAATAGGCGTGGACATGACCGATGTCCAGACACATCCGCAGTTTGGGATTGTCCACCTGACGGATGATCTTCGCCAGCATCTGCGGCTCTTCTTCCAGTACATTTTCCACGCATACGGTCATACCTTCTGGGATATGGGGCAGCAGCTCCTGCCAAAAGGGGACGGATTGCTCCGTGAACCAGCAGGAAAAGTACAGCCATGGGTTGTATCCGCTGTGCAGGATCACCTTGCGGATGCCGTAGCCTTTGGCGGTGTCGATGGCCTGCCGAAAGCGGAATGCGGCAAGCTGGCGCGCCTTGCGGTCAATGGCACAGGGGAACAGTTCGTTGAAGGGACCGTGAAGGGTAAAGCGAGGGATGCCCTTCATTTTCTCCCGCACGGAAGCGTCGGTTTCTTGAAACTGCTCGTCTAGATTCCATGCGGTGCAGAACTCCGCCAATTCAAGCCCCAGCTGATGCGATCGGGCGATGAGATGGGCGTTGGGATCTACGGTGGAAAGATACAGATTGTTGCGGTTCATGGGCAACAGCCCTCCTTTCGTTTATGCCGGGGGCATCCTGTTCAGCAGAAAACGCCAGTACAGCCCCTCCTGCACATGCAGGAAGGTGGGGATGCAGACATAGATGCAGTAAGCGCCGAACCCCCATGTGACAGGGGGAATGGAAAGCACCGGGGTATAGGAGGCGGACAGCCCCCCGGCGGCGATGACCCCCACCAGAAGTACACAGAGAATTCCCAAGGTGATCCAGTCCCGCAGGGTCATGTGGTAGATCTGAAAGCTGGTGCGCTTGGCGCAGCCGTAGCCCCGTGCCCGCATGGAGTCGCCGGTGACCACGCTGCCCTCCAGAGCCCAGTCGGTCAGCGCTGACAGCACTGCCATGCCGCTGTTGAGTTTTTCCTTTTGGGAGCTTTCTTCTCCGCCGCCTTTGCCGATGGAGCGGCGGCAGCCGGTGATCTGCTGCGCCTTGCGGATGAAGTTGGGGATCATCCGCAGCACCATCACCAGCAGCAGCGAGAGGGCGGGGATCAGATTCCCGAACAGGCTGGTGAATTTGTCGCTGGTGAGCACCACATTGTAGCACCCGAACCACAGCATGGTGGACAGGAAGATCCCGGAAATGGCGAAGCCGTAGTACAGCGCTTCCAAGGTGTAGGGTCTGCCGAACACATGGAACAGCACCCGGCTGCCATAAGTATTGAACAGGGGGTTGACGCCTGCGATGATGAGCACCATAGGCAGCATCCTCGCGATGGTTTGTGGCCCCTTCTGCGGATGCAGCAGTAGGTAGTAGATCCCGCCGCCCAGACAGCTTGCGGCCAGATAAGCGGGGTGCTGGATCACCACGCCGAAGCAGATGGCCCCCAGAAAGAAGAAAAAATTCACCGCCGGATGATAGCGGGAAAATGCGTCAGATCTCATAGCTGCTCCTCTCAAAGCAAAATAAAAGACCCCCATCAGGGGATCTTTCCGTCAGACAGCCGCCGCCTGCGTACTCCGGTACGCATACGCTCCCCAGACGCCCCCAAGAGTCTGCCGGGATCCGACGCTGTTCGTATTCCGACTCCGGACGCCATGAGCCTGTACCTTCTCGGATCGCTCCAATGGTGACAGGCGGCGCAATGTCCGTCTACGGCGGCTTGGTACCGTTGGGATATGCCCATTCCAGAAACATACGGCGGTTGGCTTTTTGTTTTCTCCATCTTACCACATTTTTCCCGGAACCGCAATCCCGGGATGGGGATTCCCGGGCAGAAAAAAGCAAGACCGGAATTTGCCGGTCTTGCATCGGGGGGCAGTCACTCCATGGAAAATAGGATCCCCGCCAGAGCGGAAATACCGATGAACACGATGGGGTGCAGATCTTTGGTTTTCTTGACCCGGTTGGTGAGCAGCCACAGCAGCGCCGCCAAGAGCCAGCCCTTCCAGTTGATTCGGGACAGTAGCTGGGCTGCGCCGCTCTGGAAGAACAGGTTGGACATTGCCACGCTCAGCCCTGCGGCGGCGATGAGTCCGGTGGATGCCGGGCGCAGACCGTAGAAGGCGCTGGATACATAGCGGTTGTCCCGGAACCGCTTCAGCACCCGGGCGATGATGAGGATGATGACGATGCTGGGGGTGATGATGCCTAAGGTCGCGCAGACGGCGCCCGTTACCCCTGCGGCAGCGCCGCCCCATTTAGAGCCGGTGAGAAATCCCACATAGGTTGCCATGTTGATGCCGATGGGTCCGGGGGTGGACTCGCTGACAGCGATCATGTTGGCAAGGTCGGTGTAGGTGAACCACCCGGTGGCATCGGACATATCGTACAGGAAGGGGATGGTTGCCATGCCGCCGCCGATGGCGAACAGTCCTACCTGAAAGAAGCGGATGAATAGCTGAATCATGGTGGCGATCACGGCTTTTTCCCTCCCAGATTCTTCAGAATGATGCCGCACAGGGCAGCGCCGATGACGAAAACCACGGGGCTGACGGGGGTGAGGAAGCTGGCGGCAGCCACCACAAGGAAGATGATCCCGGTGGCACGGTCGATGACCGCCTTTCGCAGAAGCTTCACCACGGCGTTCAGGATCAGCACACACACGCAGATGCGGATGCCGGCGAAAGCGTGGCGCACCACCTCCAGATGGGAGATCTGCTGGATCACCCCTGCCAGACAGGAGATGATGACGATGCTGGGAAAGACGATGCCCAAGGTGGCAAAGATGCCGCCAATGGTGCCCTTGGTTTTCTGCCCTACAAAAGTGGCGGTGTTGACGGCGATGATCCCCGGGGTGCATTGTCCGATGGCAAAGTAGTCCATCAGTTCCTCTTCGGCGGCCCAGCCCTTGCGGTCTACGATCTCCCGTTGGAGGATGGGCAGCATGGCGTACCCTCCGCCGAAGGTCATGACGCCGACCTTGGCAAAGGTGAAGAATAAATCAAATAATTGCCGCATATATGATCTCCTTTTTGCGTATCGGGTATGGATACAGACACGCCGGCGTCGATCCTGTTTCATCGACGCCGGCGGTTTGGTTCAAACATGATGGGTCATGCTGCTTCGGTTTCCGGGGCAGCTTCGGTGGGTGCTTCGGTAGGCGGTGCCGTGGGCGCTTCGGTGGGTGCCTCGGTGGGCGGCTGCGTGGGAGGGGCTGTGGTTTCGATGGGGCTTCCGTCGGGGTTGGTGGGTGCATTGGGATCCCCGATGATGCACACGATCCGATCCCGCCGGGCAAACTCCGAAATGTCCTCGTACTCGCTGGACAGCAGTTCGCCGGTCTTCTTGCTGTACTTGAGCCGGTAAGTCTCCACCGTTCTGCCGGTGTAGGCGGTCTGCAGCACATCCCCGTCCTCATAGCCGTAGGGGTTATCCGGTGCATAGACCTCGTACTTGGTTTCGCCATAGTAGGGACCGTCGATGGTGGCGTAATCCATCTCCACATAGTAGTCCTTGGTATCGGCGCCCATCAGCTCCACATGGACCTGACCGTCATAGACGCTGGCGTCCACCCGGATGGGGTAGTCGGTGTTGTTGCGGAACTGGAAGTCCAGCGAGCCCCAGTAGATGGTAGCGTCCATTCCGGGGGGGACATAGCTGACCTCGAACATATGCTCCGTCCGCTCCACGATCTCCAGATCCGCCAGCAGAGCGGCATAGTAAATGGTGGATGCTACTTGACACACACCGCCGCCCAGACCGTCCACGGTTTCACCGCCGGAGTAGATGGCAGCGGGCAGGTATCCCTTCTCCGCCGTGCGCTCCCCAACGATATCGTTGAAGGAGAAGATGCCGCCGGGGGGGATGATGGTGCCGTCGATGGCGGCGGCAGACAACTCCAGATTATTGGTGCGGTTGGGATTATAGACATGGTCGGTGTCCACCTTGGCAAGAGAATCCTTGAACAGATGCTCTTCCAAAGAGGCACGGGTGACCTTCGGCTTGAGGAAACGGAACTGGATGTTCAGCGTCTCGCCGGGCTTGGCGGCGGCGATCTGCTTGGTCAGTTCGGGGATATCAAAGCCGTAGCCCAGGATCTCCGGGGTGATCTCGTAGGTGGTCTCGTCCAAAATGGCATCTACGGGAGCGGCACAATGGGTCTTGAACAGTCCCTGCAGATCCACGGGATCCGGATCCTTCTGGTCGTATTTTCCATGGATGGTGGAAAAATCGTTGGCGGCATAGGAATCCAGAATGGTCTGCATCAGCGCCTTGGTATCCAGAGAACGGTAGGGGGTGCCCAGCTGAATGGTCATGGTCATATGGACCACATTGGCATCGGCTTCGGCTTCTTCAAATACACGCTTCAGCTCCGGCATCTGCCCGGTGATGGTGACCTTGCTCTGCTTCAGCTCGCTGGCGGCGGCTTTTGCGGCCTGCTCCAAAAGCTGCTGGATGTACTGCTGATCCAGCGTCAGATGATCCAGCACATCCACATCGTGGCGGGACAGGGCGGCTTGAGCCTTTGCCTGATAATTCTGCCAGCGGTTTCCGTCCCGTCCGTAGCCGTAGGCAGCTTCCACCAGTTTGGGGATATCCAGCACAGGTTTGGTGCTGCTGGGGGCAAGGACAAGAGAGTAGTCCGGCAGCTCTACCGTAAGGTTTTTCTTGGAGTAGGTATCGTCGGTGGCTTGATGCAGAGCCTGTTCTGCCTGCTGGGGGGTCATACCGCCCAGATTGATGTCGTAGACATACACATTGCTGTAGATCAGACCGTCGTCCTTGGTGGTGTCCAGAAACCACCAGATGCCGGCGGCTGCCGCAAGGATCACCACGGCGGCAATGATGCCGGATACGATCAGCAGACGCTTTTTCTTCCGGGCGTCGCCGGGATCATCCGGTGCAGCGTCCGCAGGCCTATGCTTCCTGTTGGCCTGTTCGGTGACCTGACGGAAGGCCTGCTCCAGTTCATCGTCCTGACGCTTGCGGGGCTGTTGGAACTGTCCTTTCTTTTTCATGGGGATTCTCCTATCTTCAGCGGATCAACCACAGATTTATAATTGCTAATTCCTATAGTAACATAATTTGCCCAGAATGCAATGAATATTCTGTTTCAAAAGAATACAATCAGATAACAAATCGAAATATGTCGTTACGCTTTCTCGCAGGCGGTGTAGGTCTGCACGAAAATCTTGCATTGCTTCAGGGAGTCTACGCCGGATGCCAGCTTCAGCCGCAGGGTAGGCACCTTGGCGGTGGCGACAAACTGCACCCGATCCTTGTAATCCGGGTGGGCGCACAGGGCGCTGACGGCTTCGAAATTCAGATTTGCCATGGTGAACTGCACCTCGGAGCCCTTCTGCCGGATATCGGTGAAGCCCACCGCCCGTGCTTTGGCCCGCAGCAGCGCCACATCCACCAGATTCAGCACGCCCTTGGGGGGCTCGCCGTAGCGGTCTACGATCTCGTCCAGCAGGTCGTCGGCGTCGGCATCGCTGCGGATGGCGGCCATCCGGCGGTAAAGATCCATCCGCTCTTCCCCTTGGCTCACGAAATTCTGGGGGATATTGGCGGTGATGTTCAGATCCGCAGTACACTCCGGCGCCCGGGGTGCTTCGCCCCGCTCCTCAAGCACTGCTTCGTCCAGCAGCTTTAGGTACATATCATAGCCCACGCTGACCAGATGACCGGACTGCTCTGCGCCCAGCAGGTTGCCGGCACCCCGGATCTCCAGATCCCGCATGGCGATCTTGAAGCCGGAGCCGAATTCGGCAAAGTCCCGGATGGCGGACAGGCGCTTTTCGGCGATCTCCGACAGGGATTTGTCCGGGCGGTAGGTGAAATAGGCGTAGGCATGGCGGGTGGAGCGTCCCACCCGTCCCCGGAGCTGGTGGAGCTGGCTCAGCCCGAACCGGTCCGCATTTTCGATGATAAGGGTGTTGGCGTTGGGAATGTCCAGACCGGTCTCCACGATGGTGGTGCAGACCAGCACTTGGATCTCGCCGTCGGACATGGCCTGCATCACATCCGCCAGCGCTTCTTGGGTCATTTTACCGTGGGCGATGCCCACCTGCAAACCGGGCATCCGCTTGGTCAGGGCAGAGGCGCATTGGTCGATGGTCTCCACCCGGTTGTGCAGATAGTAGACCTGACCGCCCCGCTCGATCTCCCGGCGGATGGCATCGTCGATGATGGCGTTGTTGTGCTCCATGACGAAGGTCTGCACCGGGTAACGGTCGGAGGGGGGCTGCTCGATGGTGGACATATCCCGGATCCCCGACAGCGCCATATTCAGCGTCCGGGGAATGGGGGTGGCGGACAGGGTCAGCACATCCACCCCTTTGGAGATCTCCTTCAGCCGCTCCTTGTGGGTGACGCCGAAGCGCTGCTCCTCGTCCACGATGAGCAGACCCAGATCCTTGAATTCCACACTTTTTTGCAGCAGTTTGTGGGTGCCGATCACCAGATCCACGGATCCTGCCTTTAGATTCTGCAAGGTGCGCTTCTGAGCGGCAGCGGGACGGAAGCGACTGAGTACATCGATGTTCACCGGGAAGCCCCGGAACCGGGCGAGGGCGGTTTGGTAATGCTGCTGGGCAAGGACGGTGGTGGGCACCATGATGGCGACCTGCTTGCCGTCCATGACGGCCTTCATCACCGCCCGGAGGGCGACCTCGGTCTTGCCGAAGCCCACATCGCCGCACAGCAGCCGATCCATGGGCACGGGGGATTCCATGTCGCTTTTGATGTCTGCGATGCAGCGAAGCTGATCGTCCGTCTCCGGATAGGGGAAATTGTCCTCAAATTCCAGCTGCCACGGGGAATCCGGGGCAAAGGCATAGCCCTGCTGCCGCTTTCTGGCGGCATAAAGCTGGATGAGCTGGGCTGCCATGTCCTTGGCAGCTTTGCGAGCCTTGGCCTTGGTCTTCTGCCAAGTGTCCGTGCCGATCTTGTTCAGCCGCACGGTGGCATCCTCGCCGCCGCTGCCGATGTACTTGCTCACCAGATCCAGCTGGGTGGCAGGCACGAACAGCACATCGCTGCCGGCATAGGCGATCTTGATGTAATCTTTCACTGCACCGTCGATGCGCATCTGCTCCATGGCAACAAAGCGTCCGATGCCGTGGTGTTCGTGGACCACCAGATCTCCGGGGGTCAGATCGGTGAAGGCGTTGAGCTTCTGCCGGTTGGTGGCAGCGGCCTTCTTGGGGCGCTTTTTTACCTCGCCCCGGGCAAGAAGCTGCCCTTCGGTCAGGACAGCCAGCTTGGAATTGGGATACTCCATGCCGTAGGGCAGGGTGCCCTCGGTGAGCAGGATCTGACCGGGCTGGGGCATGGTGGTCAGGGGGATGCACAGCATGGCGCTGAGATTGCGGTCATGGAGCATCTCCTGAAGCAGTTCTGCCCGGCGGCGGCTGCCGCAGAGCACCAGACTGGCAAAGTCCATCTTCTGATAGTGGCTCAGATCCGATGCCGCTGTGTCCATATTTCCCCCGTAGCTGGGAAGCTGCTTGGCGGACATGGGCAGAAGCTGGGCAGGGGGACACTCAGTGGGGTAGGCGGCTCCGGCGAAGGAGTCGGCATATAGCACCCGACGCCCGGTCAGCTTGGGACAGAAATCCTCCCATTGGTAGACATAATCACAAAGTTCCCCGGCCACCAGTCCGCCGCTGAGCATGGAGTCCAGCTCCATCCCCACTTCTTCTGTTCTTGTGCGGGCGCTGCGGTGGAGGGCGGACTGGTCACACAGGATCACCGCCGCATCTTCGGGGATGTAGTCCATGGCGGTGGCCATCTGGGGATAGATCAGCGCCATGTATCGGTCAGAGGCGGGGTGATGCACCCCGGCTTCGTATTTTTCCAGATCTTGGGTCAGGGTCTTGAGCAGGGCTTCGTTGGGGGACTTGCGGCGCTTCTGCCGGGCGATGAGATGACGGAGATCCTGACACAGTCCCTCCAAGCCCTGAGGATGCAGCCGGGGCTGCGTCTCCGCCACCGGCAGGATCACCGCATGGTCGGTATTTTCCGTCCGGCGCTGGGTGTCCACATCGAAAAAGCCCATGGTATCCAGTTCGTCACCGAAGAATTCGGCACGGATGGGGTTGGGAGCAGCGGGGGAGAAGATGTCCACGATGCCGCCGCGGACGGCAAACTGTCCCGGACCTTCCACCATGCTGCACCGGCTGTAGCCCGATGCGGTCAGCCGCTCCAGCAGGGATTCCAGCGGATATTCCTCCCCGATGCAGAGGGTGAAGGCCGCCTGATCCATGACCTGAGGGGGCATGGTGCGCTGGCTCAGCGCTTCCCACGGCAGGATCTGAAGCCGTGTCAGCCCTTGACGCAGGGCATAAAGCTGCCATAACCGCTGATGCTCCCATGTGCGGGAGACAACGGCGGCGTCATAAAGGGTCAGCTCCCGGCTGGGCAGGATGGGCGCGGTCTGCCCCAGAAATCCTGCCAACTCCTGCTGGAGCCGCTTGGCGGTCATGTCGTCCTGGCAGATCACCACCACGGGGCGAGCCAGATCCCGGCACAGTCCGGCGATCACATGGGTGCGGTTGATCTGCCCCAGACCGGTGACGGCGGCAGACTGCCCTTGACGCAGGGTGTCCACCACCAGCCGGTATTCCGGGATCGTAGAAAGAAAAGAAAGAAGTTTTTCCATAAAAGCACCTCAAAAGCACAGTTTCGCTCCACGCACCAATGCGGAAAGAGGAGTTTTCCTCTTCCCGTGGCAGTTGGGGCGATATTTTGGTCAGGCTTTGCCGCTGAACCGGTTGGAGGCGGCAGCCGTCCCCTCATCGATGATGCACAGGGCGGCGTCGGCAGCCCGCTCCAGAGCGGGAACCAGTTCCTTTTCCTCGGCGGCGGAGAATGCAGACAGCACCCAGTCTGCCAGATCATAGTCCGGGTGGGGCTTGGCGCCCACACCGATCTTGACCCGGGGGAAGTCCTGACTGCCCAATTCCTGAATGATGGATTTGATCCCGTTGTGTCCCCCGGCGGAGCCGTTGGCCCGGATCCGAAGCCGTCCCGGCGGCAGGGAGATATCGTCAAACAGCACGATGATGCGCTGGGGAGGGATCTTGAAGAAGGCGGACAGCTGTAAGATGCTCCGCCCGGACAGATTCATGAAGGTCTGGGGTTTGAGCAGCAGCAGCTTGGCGCCGTGATAGCTGCATTGTCCATACAACCCTTGAAATTTTCCCTTGTCCACGGAGCAGCCCAGTTTCTGAGCCAAGACATCAATGGCACGGAATCCGCAGTTGTGGCGGGTTTTCTCGTATTCCCGGCCGGGGTTTCCCAACCCCACGATGAGCCAGGCTTCCTGATCTTTCAACATAATACTCAATTCCTATCAAATGTGATGATTACATACCATTATATC
Organism: uncultured Clostridia bacterium; assembly: GCA_937890525.1. Lineage (GTDB taxonomy): Bacteria > Bacillota > Clostridia > Oscillospirales > Oscillospiraceae > Faecousia. The sequence continues at coordinate 67,492 of CALADI010000011.1, forward strand.
ACCTTAGAATGGGGGAATGCAACAGAAAAAACGGGGAAATGCCAAAGCTTTGGGGGAGGGACGGCGGAAACCCTTTTTTGGGAAAGATGAAAATTGCTTTTTGTGTGGAAATGTGATATGATCGATGCATATGTATGCCATTCATAATCGGAGGTCGAGATGACGAACGAAGAACTGAAATCCTGCGTCGGCGGCAACATCGCCCGACTGCGCCGGGATGCCGGCTGGACGCAGGCCGACTTGGCGGAGAAATTGAATTATTCGGATAAGGCTGTATCCAAGTGGGAGCGGGCGGAGTCCATGCCCGATCTGCTGACGCTGGTGCAGATGGCAGAGCTGTTCGGCACGGATGTGAATCAACTGTTGGGCACCGCCCAGACCCCCGCTGAGCCTGCTCAGCAGCTTCCTGCGGACACAGCCCACCGCACCAAGCGGATCGCAGACAAAGGGGTGATCCAGAAGCTGTCCAGCATTTTGGTGTGGTTTGTGGCGCTCTTTATTTATACCATGCTGGACTCCTTTGATGTGCCCTATGGGTGGATGGCGTTTTTCTTTGCCATTCCTGTCAATGCCATCGTCCTGCTGAGCCTGCGCTCGGCGTGGAAGGTGTACAGCTGGAACAAGCTGCTGGTTTCTGCCATTATGTGGGGCAGTCTGCTGTGCATCTTTCTGATGTTCCACCTGACCACCAAGGTGAACCTGTGGCGGATCTTCCTGCTGGGGCTGCTGGGGCAGATCGGAATCGGGTTTTTGTTTCGTATGTTCCCGGCAGAATCGGAGGAGAAATGACCATGGACAAAGCTGAGATCCGCAGCATGATCCGCAGATGCAAGCGTGCCATGACCCAGCAGCAGATCGATTCTGCCAGCCGGGCGCTGGGCGCCAAGCTGCGCCAATGCGACCAATACCGGCAGGCCGAGACCATCTATGGATACCTGCCCTATAATCAAGAGGTACGCACCACCCCCATGCTGGAGCAGGCGCTCCGGGACGGCAAGCGTGTGGCGGTGCCCAAGGTGGTGGGGGATGAAATGCGGTTCATTCTGATGGAGGATCTGTCTCAGGTGGCGCCCGGATACGCCGGGATCCCTGAGCCGGAAGCAGACGAGCCGGTTGCCCACGACCCCCGGGCGCTGGTGCTGATGCCGGGGCTGGCCTTTGACCGGCAGGGGCACCGCATCGGCTACGGCGGGGGCTTCTACGACCGGTTTCTTGCGGAGGAGCCGAACCATCCCACTGTGGCGCTGTGCTATGATTTCCAAATGCTGGACTGCCTGCAAACGGAGGAATTTGACATTCCTGTGGATCTGGTGATCTGGGCAGCGGCAGAACAGGAGGATGACGGATGTATGTGATCGTGATCGCGGCGCTGACCTTCGCCGTCCTGTTTTTGCTGGACAAGCTCTTCGGCAAGATCTTCCGGGGCAGGAAGCAGCACCAGTCCGGGCTCAGCGTCAAGCTGCCCAAGCGCTATGCCATTGCCGGGCTGCTTCTGGGGCTTCTGGGGCTGCTGGTGCTGATGCAGCTGGTCAATGGATTCGATTCCCTGATGCTGGTGCTGGGCATCGCCCTGCTGCTGATGGGCGGGGGACTGGGTGCTTATTATTTGGGCTTCGGGATCTACTATGACGACGAATCCTTCCTGTATGCATCCTTCGGCAGAAAGACGGTGGAGTACCGCTATTCGGACATTGAGGCCCAGCAGTTGTTCCAGACCACCGGCGGCGGTCTGGTCATCGATCTGTTCCTCAGCAACGGCAGGAGCATCGGTCTGCAATCGGCCATGCAGGGGGTCTACCCCTTCTTGGATAAGGCCTGCCACGCCCGGCTGCGGCAGTTGGGTATTGACAGCACCGAGTGCGACTGGCTGGACGAGAGCAAGTCCTGCTGGTTCCCCACGAAGGAGGGTTGACCATGCATATTCCCTCCGGAGATACTACCCAGATCCCGCTGCTGACATTCTCCCAAGCGCTGGAATCTGCCAATACCCCCAATGCAGAGTATGACATTCAAAAGTGGCTGTATGCCCCCAGTTTTTATTCCGAATACCGTTATGTGCTGGGCACCCGGGGGCAGAACCCCTTGATCTGCGTGGGGATCAACCCTTCTACGGCAAAGCCCGATGCATTGGACAATACCCTCAAATCCGTCCAGCGGATCGCTCAGGGCAACGGATACGACTCTTTCCTCATGTTCAATGTGTACGCCCAGCGTGCCACCCGCCCGGACGATATGGAGCGGGTCTGCAACCCGGAGCTGCACCGTGAGAACATGGAGGCTTTCCGCTATCTGCTGTCGCTGGGGGAACGTCCTGCCCTCTGGGCGGCGTGGGGCGCCATCATCGAAAAACGCAGCTATCTGTGTCAATGCGTTGCGGATATGCTGGCCATCAGTCGGGAGTATGATGCCCGGTGGTACTGCGCCGGTCCGCTGAGCAAGAAGGGGCATCCCCATCATCCGCTGTATCTGCGCAAGGATGAACTGCTCAAACCTTTTGATACCCAAAACTATCTTCAATCTCAAATGGCAGGTGTATGAATATGAAACTTATCATTGCTTCCGATATCCACGGTTCGGCGTATTACTGCGGCAAACTGATGGAGCACATCCGTCGTGAGGATCCCGACCGCATTGTGCTGCTGGGGGATCTACTGTACCACGGCCCCAGAAATGACCTTCCCCGGGACTATGCCCCTAAGCAGGTGATCCCTATGCTCAGTGAATACAGCCACCGCATCCTTGCGGTGCGGGGCAACTGCGAAGCCGAGGTGGATCAGATGGTGCTGCCCTTTTCCTGCATGGCGGAGTATGCGCTGCTGGAAGCCGACGGCATGACCATGTATCTGACCCACGGGCATCATGCAAACCCGGAAAATCTTCCCCCGCTGCCTGAGGGAAGTGTGTTCCTCTCCGGTCACACCCATGTGAAGCGGGACGAGGTCATCCGCGGTATCCGCTGCCTCAATCCGGGCAGTGTGTCCATCCCCAAGGACGGCAACCACAGCTTCCTGATCTTCGAAAACGGGGAATTCCGTTTCGTGCTTCTGGAGGAGTAATAGACATGGACGAATGTGAAAGCTGCTGGTACTATGACTACGACGAAGAATACGACGAGTACTACTGCATGATGGATCTGGACGAGGATGAGGTCTACCGCATCGCCAACTCGCCCAGCGGTCATTGCCCCTATTACCGGCAGGGGGATGACTATTACCTTGCCCGTAAGCAGTGAATTTCCGCAAGACGCTCTGACCATGGTCAGAGCGTCTTTTTTTGTCAGATATTCGCAGTTGACGGGGAGATGGATTTGCGATAAAATAGAACATATGTTTTACTAAGGGGGGAGAATACGCCATGGGGGAGCGGATCTATGCGGCCATCGATTTGAAGTCTTTCTATGCATCGGTGGAGTGTGCCGCTCGGGAGCTGGATCCCATGACTACCAATCTGGTGGTGGCAGATGCCCGCCGGACGGAAAAGACCATCTGTCTGGCAGTTTCTCCGTCTCTGAAAAAGTGGGGCATCCCCGGCAGACCCCGGCTGTTTGAGGTGTCCCAGCGGATCGCACAGGTCAACGCCCTGCGCCGCTGTGCCGCTCCGGGGCGCACCTTGACCGGGAAATCTTGGGACGCCCCGACTTTGGAGCGGGACGGATCGCTGGCGGTGGACTATATCGTAGCGCCGCCAAGAATGAGCTATTACATGGAATGCAGCAGCATGATCTACAATGTGTATCTGAAATACATTGCTCCGGAGGATATCCATGTCTACTCCATCGACGAGGTGTTCATCGACCTGACCGGGTATCTGAAAACCTACGGCTGTACCCCCAGAGAACTGGTCATGCGGATGATCCGGGATGTGCTGGAGACATCCGGGGTAACGGCGACGGCGGGGATCGGCACCAACCTCTATCTATGCAAGGTGGCCATGGACATTGTGGCAAAGCATATTCCGGCGGATGAAAACGGGGTGCGGATCGCCCAACTGGATGAACTGGAATACCGGCGGAAGCTATGGGATCACCGCCCGCTGACGGATTTCTGGCGGGTAGGGCGGGGGTACAGCGCCAAGCTGGAATCCCACGGGATGTTCACCATGGGGGATGTGGCTCGATGCTCCATGGAGCATGAGGATCTGCTGTACCGGCTGTTCGGGGTGAATGCGGAGCTGCTCATCGACCATGCTTGGGGGTGGGAGCCCTGCACCATGGCGGACATCCGGGCATACAAGCCCCGGAGCAGTTCGGTGAGCGCCGGGCAGGTGCTCACCGAGCCCTCTACATGGGAGCGGGGGCGGCTGATCGTCCGGGAGATGGCGGATCTCATGGCGCTGGATCTGGTGGACAAGGGACTGACCACGGATCAGCTTGTGCTGACGGTGGGCTACGATATAGCCAACCTCCGTGACCCCGGGATCCGCAGTTCCTACCGGGGGGATATCACCCGGGACGCCTACGGACGGGAGGTGCCCAAGCACGCCCACGGGACGGTGAATCTGCCGGAGCACACCGCATCCACCATGGAGCTGCTGAAAGCGGTGACGGAGCTGTACGAGCGGATCACCGCCCCGGATCTGCTGATCCGCAGGCTGACCCTATGCGCCAACCGCCTTGCCCCGGAGCAGAGCCCGGGGGCGGTGTGCTGCCAGATGGACTTGTTTGCGTCTGCGGAAGAGAACCAGCGGAAAGCCCGGATGCTGGAACGGGAAAAACGCCGCCAGCAGGCGATGCTGGACATCCGCAGGCGCTACGGCAAGAATGCCATCGTCAAGGGGATGAACTTAGAGGAGGGGGCTACGGCGATGGAGCGCAACCGGCAGATCGGAGGGCATCAGGCGTGACGGGAAAGTATGACGATATGCTGTATCTGCCCCACCAGGTTTCTAAGACCCGTGCCCGGATGTCAGCTGCGGATCGTGGGGCGCAGTTTTCCCCCTTTGCGGCGCTGGTGGGCTATGATGAGGTGATCCGGGAGACTGCCCGCAGGACTTGTCTGCGGGTGGAGCTGACCGACAGCGAGAAGGAAGCCATCAACCACCGGCTGTGCCGGCTGCTTCAGCCGGAGTATGCCGGCGCGGCGGTGCAGATCCGCTACTTCCAGCCGGATCTTTGGAAAGAGGGCGGGGAATATGTCACCGCCGCAGGATCCATCCGGCAGATCGATCCACTTTATGGCGTGCTGACCATGACGGACGGTCGGGAGATCCTCATAGATGACATCCAATCTCTGGAATGTGATGACCTGCCGGAGGAGTAAACAAAACAAGCCCCTGTGTGCACGAAACACACAGGGGCTTGTTCGTTATTTCGGGGGGAAGCATCAGTTGATCTTCAGATTCTCCCACAGGGTGTTCAGATAATCCAGCATCTCGTTATCCATGTTGCGGTAGGCGAAGGTGTTGTAGCTGGTGGCGAAGTTCTCCAGCTTGGGGTAGAGGATGGCAATGGCATCCTCGCCCATGCTCTCGATATAGTCGGGGCTGTTGTAGACAATGCTGTTGGGGGATGCGTAGCTGGTGAACTCGGCATTGGCCACGGCGGCATCCTCAGAGAGCATATAGTTGATGAAGATCTCGGCCAGCTCCTTGTTCTGGGCGCAGGAGGGAATGCACATGGCATCCACATAGAAGTTGGTCTTATCCGGGTAGTAGAACTGCAGATCTACATTCTCGGCCTGAGCGTCCCGCATGGTGAAGTAGTCACCGGCGTAGTAAGAGCCGATGGAAGCCTCGCCGGACTCCATCATGTTGAAGATCTCGTCCATCACATAGCTGCCCACCAGCGGCTTCTGATGAAGCAGCTCTTCGTAGGCGGCATCCCATACGGCACGGTCGGTGCTGTTCACATCCAGACCCAGCTTGTACATGGCGGTGCCGAAGGCGTCCCGGGAGTTGTTGTACTGCAGGATGCTGCCGGAATACTTCTCGTTCCACATCAGATCCCAGCCGCCCACATCGGCTTCGTCCACCACATTTGCGTCGTAGATGATGCCAACGATGCCGTAGGTATAGGGGATGGAGTACTGGTTCTCGGGATCGTAGTACAGGCCCTTGAAGGATTCGTCGATATACTGGTAGTTGGGGATATTTTCAAAGTTCAGGGGCTGCAGCAGACCCTCCTGCGCCATCCGGGCGATCATGTAGTCAGAGGGGATGATCACATCGTAGCTGACGGAGCCGTGGGAGATCTTGTTGTACATATCCTCGTTGGAGGCGTAGGTGGTATAGTTGACATTGACCTTCTGGCCGTAGGTCTGCTGATACCAGTCTTCAAATTCCCGAATGGTGTCGAAGCTGCCTTCGCTGCCGTCGGAAATATATTCGCCCCAGTTGTAGACATTCAGGGTCAGGGCACCGGAGCCGCCGCAGCCGCTCAGGCACAGACCTGCCAGCATGATCAGGGCGAGGGTCAGTGCGAGAAATTTTTTGTTCATGGTGTATCCTCCTAAAATAAAATCCTAAGATCCGTCGGATCAGGGGAGACGGGAGTCGGTGCGCTTGCTCCGGCGGTCCCGAAGCTTGCGTCTGTCGTCGTTGTCCACCAGATTGCTGATGAGCAGCAGGGACATGGTAACAAAGAAGATGATGGTGGCAAGGGCGTACATTTTGGGGGTGACGGCCTTTTTCGTCATGGAGTAGATGCGAATGGGCAGGGTCTCAAAGCCGTTGCCGGAGGTGAAATAGCTGATGACGAAATCATCCAGAGACAGGGTGAAGGCCATAATGGCGCCGGTGATGATGCCTGGCAGCATTTCTGGCAGCTCCACCTTGAAGAATGCCTGCATGGGGGTGCAGCCCAGATCCATAGCGGCTTCGGGCAGGGCTTTGTCCATCTGCTGCAGCTTGGGCAGCACCTGAAGGATCACATAGGGCAGGCAGAAGGTCACATGGGCAATGAGGATGGTCCAGAAGCTCAGGCTGTTGGCAGCGCCGAACAGCCGCCCCACGAATACGAACATCAGCATCAGCGAGATGCCGGTGATGATATCCGGGTTGGTCATGGGGATATCGGTGACAGTGTTCATGGCAGCCCGATACCACCGGGAGCGGATCCGGTCGATGCCCAGCGCCGCCGCAGTGCCCATGACGGTGGAGATCACCGTGGCGCAGGCGGCCAGCAGCAGGGTGTTGCGGACCGTTTCCAAAGTGTTGCGGTCGTTGAACAGTTCCCGGTACCACTTGAAGGAGAACCCGGAGAACACGGACAGGCTCTTGGACTCATTAAACGAAAATACCAGAAGGATCACGATTGGCGCAAAGAGAAACGCAAAGATGATCCCGCTGTAGATTTTGGAAGACAGCTTCATCTTATTCATAGCTTAGTCCCCTCCGTAGACATGCCGGTTGGCGGCGTATTTCAGAACAGCCATGCACACCAGCAGTATGCCCATGAGAATAAAGGCGATGGCGGCGGCGAAGTGCAGGTTGTTGGCAACATACTGCCCCTCGATGGCATCGCCGATGAGGAAGAATTTGCCGTTGCCCAGCTTTTGAGAGATATAGAAGGTGCTGATCGAGGGGATCAGCACCATGGTGATGCCGGAGATCACACCGGGCAGGCTCAGGGGGAAGATGACCCGGCGCAGCACGGAGAAGCTGCCGCAGCCCAGATCCCGGGCGGCTTCCAGCAGCTTCACATCCATCTTCGCCATGATGGAGTAGATGGGCAGCACCATATAGGGGAAATAGTCATAGACCATGCCGATGATAACGGCAGATTCTGTGCCGATGATGTGCATGGGGCGGATCCCCAGCAGACCCAGCAGATTGTTCAGAATGCCGGTATCCTGCAAAATGGTCATCCATGCGTAGGTGCGGATCAGGAAGTTCATCCACATGGGGATCATGATCAGGGTGATCATGGTCTTCTGCGCCTTGGCGCTGGCACGGGAGATGATATAGGCGATGGGGTAGCCCATCAGCAGACAGATGATGGTGGAAATCACCGCCAGCTTCAGCGACCGCATGAAGATCAAAAGATAGGTATGCACCTCGGTGACGGTGCCGTCATCGTTCTTGAGATTGCTGGTGGCGGTGAAGAACCGGGTGAAGTTCTCGGTGGTGAACTGGAAGTTATTGTCCGTGAAAGCGTAGTAGGCCACGAAAATCAGCGGGACAATGACGAACAGCACCGCCCAGAGGGAGTAGGGAGCAAGCGCCGCCCGGTAGCTGTTGAGCCGGCGGCTGTGATTTGTGCGCTTCATTCTTCGGACTCACCTCCGGGATTGGAAAGCTCGTCCAGTTCGTTGGAGAAGGAAGAATAGTCACCGAACATGCCGGAGTATTTGGACTTCTTCATGATATGGATGGCGTCGGGATCCAGACTCAGACCGATGTGAGCGCCCTCGTCCACGGAGTCGGTGGTCTGGATCATCCACTTGAACCCGGCGATGTCCACGATGATCTCGTTGTGGACACCCATGAAGGTGACGGAGGTGACAAGACCGTTGAGCATAGCATCCTTGGCGGGGACGATGTCCACATCCTCCGGGCGGATGACCACATCCACCGGCTCGTTCTTGCCGAAGCCCGTATCCAGACAGGCGAAGGTGTGACCGGCAAAGCGAACCTTGTAATCCTCCAGCATCACGCCGTCAACAATGTTGCTCTCACCGATGAAGTCTGCAACGAAAGCGTTCTTCGGCTCGTTGTAGATGTCGGTGGGGGTGCCGATCTGTTGGATTTTGCCCTCGTTCATCACCACGATGGTATCAGACATGGAAAGGGCCTCCTCCTGATCGTGGGTGACGAACACGAAGGTGATCCCGGTGCTCTTCTGGATCTTCTTCAGCTCCTGCTGCATATCCTTACGCAGCTTCAGATCTAGCGCGCCCAGAGGCTCATCCAGCAGCAGCACCTTGGGGTGGCTGATCAGCGCCCGGGCGATGGCAACACGCTGCTGCTGACCGCCGGACAGACTGGTGACGCTGCGGTTTCCGAAGCCGGAGAGCATGACCAGCGAGAGCATCTGATTGACCTTCTCGGTGATCTCCTGCTTGGGCACTCTGCGCTGGCGCAGGGGGAACGCCACATTCTCGAATACATTCAGATGGGGAAACAGGGCGTATTTCTGGAATACGGTGTTGACATTGCGCTTGTGGGGCGGGGTATCGTTGATGCGCTGCCCCATGAAGATCACATCGCCCTCGTCCGGCTGGGTGAAGCCGCCGATCATGCGCAGAGTCGTGGTCTTGCCGCAGCCCGAGGGTCCCAGCAAGGTGATGAATTCGTTGTCGTTGATATACAGACTGATGTTGTCCAGAATTTTCTCGCCGTCAAAGGATTTTGAGATGTTTTTCAGTTCGATGATCTTGTTCATATGCGCTCTCCCATTTCATCCACAGTTATTACACACAAGTCATATACGGGGGTCATGCCCCGGAAATACAAAAAGTGGTATGCTGCACATCGCAGCATACCACTTGCAGGTCATGATATTGCCCGGGATCCCCGAAAAAGAGGGGGAAAACGACAGTCTCCCCGGAAACCCGTATCAAATCACAATGGGATCAGAGTCTATATAGCAAAGATTACTTTTACTACTCTTATTGACCATTTCACAAGTATATGCCACCCGGCACTGGTTTATAGTAACCAACTTATAAAACTGAGCTTCTAACTCAATCAATAAGGCAACAGAAGTTGCCAACCGCACCTGCGGTCTTCGGCATTCGACCCGGCTGTCCGTATGGCCTTAGCCGGCAGCGCCGGCGGTCGCATCTTGCTTTGGAAAGACCTTTTCCAATCGAGACAAAAAGAATTTTATCACCATATATCCAAATTGTCAACGATTTATTTGTATAATATTCCGATTTCTACAGAACCCGACGGCGGTCTGCGGATCATCAGACCGCGCTGCGGATGGCCCAGCGCATCTTGGTGGATCTTGCCCGGGGATTGCGCAAGCATTCATCGCTGCTGGGGCGGATCACATCTCTGGAGATCTCGGAGAACGCACCTTCCCGGTAAAACTGCTTGAACGCCTGCTTGACCAGCCGGTCCTCGCCGGAGTGGAAGGTGAGGATCGCCACCCTTCCGTTGGGAGCGAGGACTTGGGGCAGTTTATCCAGGAAGGCATACAGCACCTCAAATTCGCAGTTTACATCGATCCGCAGGGCTTGGAATACCCGCTGGCAGGACTTTTTCACGGCGTCCTTACGCTCCTTCTGGGGCAGAAAACACAGGGATTCCTCGATGACTTGACGCATTTGCGTGGTAGTTTCGATGGGCTTGCCTGCTTTTTGCCATGCGGCGACGGTGGCGGCGATTTCAGCGGCATAAGGCTCATCAGAGTTTTCGATGAGCATGCCTTCCAGCTCGTCTTGGGTGATCTCAGTCAGCCGCTGGGCGGCGCTGACCCCGGTCTGGGGATTCAGCCGCAGATCCAGAGGACCCTCCGCCTTATAGGTGAAGCCCCGATCCGGGTTGTCGATCTGCATGGAGGAGACACCGAGATCCGCCAGAATAAAGTCGAATTTCTTCCCAACCTCCTGGGAAAGCCGGTCGATATCGGCAAAATTCTGCAATTTCACTGTGAGGATATCCTCCCCGAAGCCTTGACGGCGCAGCCGTTCGGTGGTCTTTGCGGATTCAATGGGATCCACATCCAGCCCGTACAGATGCCCCTGCCCCTGCAGGGCACGGAGCATATGTCCGGTATGACCGCCGTAGCCCAAGGTGGCATCCACACCGATCTGCCCCGGTTGGATCTGCAAAAAGTCCAAGATCTCCTGCACCATGATAGAAATGTGCATTCCGGCGGGGGTAGCGCCCCGCCCGATCACATGGGCCACATCGTCGGCGTATTTTTCCGGGTTCAGTTCCTTGTATTTTTCCTCAAACCGCTTGGGGTGGGTGCCGGAATAGCGCACTCTGCGCTTGTGGGGCATCTGCTGATCCATAGTTCCTCCTTGCTTCTGAGCCAAATTCCTTATTTCAATACATCTACATATTCAATGCCATAGTGGGCGAACAGTTCCAGCGCCGCTTCCCCGATCCGCTCCCCGGATACCGCAATGGGGATGGCAGGAGGGCAGCCCACCGTGGGCGTGCCGCAGATCCTGCCCAGCGCCTGTGATGCCGGAATCGTCTGGTGGGGAGCGAAAAGAGCGTCCCGCATGGAGACCACCTGTTTTGCGCGTGCTTGGGGCAGATTGGCGGGGAGGGGCACACCGCCTGGAGCAGAGCCCAGCAGCAGCGGCAGCTTCGCCAGATCCTCCGGGGGATTCTCCGGCGTTGCCATCAGCACCAGAAATTCCGGGTCAGCGTATTCGCACTCCACGCCCCCTTGACGCAGGCGCTGCCCAAGGGAAATGCCCGTCTGTCCTTGGGGTGCTTGGATGGTGATCCGCAGGGGATCCGACGCAAGCACCTGCCAGCCGGTGTCCCGCAAGGTCTGCCGGACACCCTCCAGCCGGCGGATGCAGTCTGCCAGCCGGGCGGGGTAGTCCTGCGCCAGATAGCAGTTGCAGCGGTCGAGGGAAGCCAGCGTCAGATAGGAGGGGCTGGTGGAGCCGAACAGTGCCATGGCGGATTTGATATCCGCCGCCATCTCACCGCAGATCCGGGTGCTCAGGTGCAGGTAGGCACCTCCGGTGAGCACGGGCAGGGTCTTGTGGGCGGAGTCACAGCACAGGTCTGCCCCCAGATCCAGAGGATGCCGGGGCTGGGGCAGAAAGTGCAGGTAAGCGCCGTGAGCATTGTCCACCGCAAGCATAGTGCCGTGGCGGTGGCAGACCCGGGCCAAGGCTTCCACATCTGCCATACCTCCCAGATAGTCCGGGCTGGTGATGTAGACCGCCGCAGGCGGTGCTTCCAGAGCGGCGAGGGTCTGCTCCAAGGACTCGGCGGTGACGGGGCAGCCGCAGATGGAGGAGCACCCTCCTTCCGGCCACAGCCAGACCACTTGAAGATCCAGCAATGCGGCGGCGTAGACGAATGCCTTGTGGACATTCCTTGCTGCCACGACCACCGGGGGCGTGCCCGCCCTGCGGTGGGTCAGCGCCAGATACAGCATGGCGCGGATGCATTGGCTGGAGCCTTCGGTGGAGTAGACCGTTTTCCCGGAGCCGAACAGCGCCGTGGCATTTTGCTCGCTTTGGGCGATGATCCCATCGGCTTCGTATAGGGAATCGGCGCCGGAGATCTCGGTGATATCCAGATCTTCACAGCCCAGAAAGGCAACGCCCTTGTGCCCGGGCATATGGAGCCGGGCGGTGCCGGAGGAGCGGTAGGACTCCAAAAAGCCGCAGATCGGGGTATCCATCAGCGGTCGGCTTCCTCGGCCACTTTCATCATGATGGCGCATTCGATCCGCTTGCGGAACAGCTCGCAGCCCGGCTCGTACACACCCCGGATGGAGCCGGTGGCGTGCATGGCGTTGGCGGCGCAGCCGCCGGAGCAGTACAGCTTTGCCCAGCAGTCGGCGCATTCGGTGCGGGCATAGGCGTTGCAGCTGCGGAATTCCTCACGCAGATCGGTGTTGGTGACGCCGTTCCAAACATCGCCCAGCTTGTACTTCTCCTCGCCTACGAATTGGTGGCAGGGGTACAGATCGCCCCAAGGGGTGACCGCCATATACTCCGTTCCGGAGCCGCAGCCGGAGATCCGCTTGTAGATGCAGGGACCTTCGGTCAGATCCAGCATGTAGTGGTAGAAGGTGATGGGCTTGCCCTCCTTCTTCCGGCGGAGCATATCCTTGGCGAGGATCTCGTACTGCTCCTTGACGATCTCCAGATCCTCAGGTGTCAGCTCGGCGGGATCGCCGGGGGCGCAGACCACCGGCTCCATGCTCAGTTCGGTGAACCCCAGATCCGCCATGTGGAACACATCGTTGGTAAAGTCGGGGTTGGCGTGGGTGAAGGTGCCCCGCATATAGTAATCCTTGTTGCCTCGGGCGGCGACCAGCTTCTGGAACTTGGGCACGATCCGGTCGTAGCTGCCGTTGCCGGCGTAGTCCACCCGGGTGCGGTCGTTGATCTCCTTGCGTCCGTCCAGAGAAAGGACGACATTGCTCATCTCTTTGTTGCAGAAGTCGATGACATCGTCATCGATCTGCACGCCGTTGGTGGTCAGGGTGAAGCGGAAATTCTTGCCCCGCTCCTTTTCCACGCTGCGGGCGTAGCGAACCAGCTGCTTCACCACATCCCAGTTCATCAGCGGCTCGCCGCCGAAGAAGTCCACCTCCAGATTCCGGCGGCTGCCGGAGTGATCCATCAAGAAGTCCAGCGCCTGCTTGCCCACCTCGTAGCTCATGATGGCCCGCTCGCCGTGGTACTTGCCCTGACTTGCGAAGCAGTAGGAGCAGTTGAGGTTGCAGGTGTGGGCGACATGCAGGCACAGAGCCTTGACCACATCGCCGGAGCGCTGCTTGAAGGTGCCTGCCATATCGGCAAAAGTATCGGGGGTGAAGAGCTTGCCGCTGTCTTTCAATGCCTGCACATCACCGATGTAGTCCCGGATCTCCGGCTCGGTGACATCCTCCCGGTGACCGTATTTTTCCATGATTGCGGAGACGATCTGATCCGGGGTGTGGCTTTCGAACATGGCGATGATATCGTAGCCCACCTCGTCCACCACATGGATGGAGCCGGAGCAGCTATCCAGCACGATGTTGTAGCCGTTGAGTTTGTACTGATGTACCATAAAGAAACCTCCGTTAGGGTGTGTGGATACATAAAAAGGTGCCACCTGAAACGGTGGCACCTTTCGTGGGATCAAAATGCTTACTTTTCAGTGTTCTCGCACTTCTGGTTGGCAACACCGCAGCTGGTCTTGCAAGCAGACTGGCAGGAGGTCTGGCACTCACCGCAGCCGCCGTTGCTGGCGCTCTGGCACAGGTTACGGGTCTCAAGAGTCTTGATCTTTTCCATAATAGCAATCTCCTATCTATTGAAATATTGACCGAAAATCGATCTGCGGAACATCATATTCCATTTATCAGAGAAATTTTACCATACCCGAGGGGAAATGTCAACACAGCAGCGGCGGAAGATCCGCCACAAAATCGAATCGTCACCCTTGGCTGGAAGCTGCGGGGGTGGAAGGCTTTTTCTTTTTACGATACAACCGCAGAGCCACGATCATCGCAGCGGCAAGCACACCTGCTCCGCCCCAGATCACCCAGCGGGGAATCTGAGGGGCAGGGAGGATGCAGAACGCCGTGTCGGAGTCTGTTACCGGGAACACCAGATAGCTTCCCTGTGCTGTGGCATCGGTCTTTCTCCAGGTTCCGTCGCTGCCCTGTACCAGGAGATCAAAGCTCTGGGGATCTGCGTCGGCGGGAAGGGCGAAATGCAGGGAAATACTCGGATTGTCGGAATTTACGGTGAAGCGGCAGCCTTCCACGGCGGCAGGGTCGGCAGATGTCAGTTCGCTGCCTTCCATGGACTGGACGCTCAGCGTGTCCTCCGGGCGGAACTGCCCCACTGCCAGCAGCAACGGCTTGTCCGCCTGCCGGGTCAGTTCGCTTTCCAGTGTGGTGCGAAGGGGCGTGTATACCGGGTGATAGACCGCATCAAAGGCAAGATGCGTCATGGAATCCTCGTCCAACCCTTCCCATTGCCCCGAATGACCCTCTTTTTCGGGTACGGCGGGGATCTGATCGGGGGTGATGCTTCCGCCCAAGGTGGTATTCACCGTGATGGCGTCCCCCTCCGGCATGGCAAAGGAAATCTGCACCTGAGCGAAGGACTGGGGGACACGCTCCAGCGCCATGAACTGCTCCATATCCTGGGATTGGGCAAGTCCGTCGTAGCTGATGCCGTCGATGCCGCCCAGATCCTCAGCCCCCACCAGATAGAAGTTGTCCTGAATGGGGGTGTCGGTCTGTTCGCTGGGGGCTGCGGCGCTGCCCAAGATCCCGCCCTGCTTTTCGCCGTCGCAGATGACCTGCGCCATGGAGCGGCTGCCGGTGACGATGGTTGCACTTCCTGCGATGCCTCCTGCGTGGGATGCGGCGTAGAGCTGGCATTTGACGGAGTTGTCCCGGAGGTAGCCGGTGCTGCTGCCTGCAATGCCGCCCACCAATTCGGCCTTATCCGCCATAACGGCGCCGGTGTTGATGCAGGACTTGGTCAGTCCCACCGCTTGAAGTCCTACGATGCCGCCTGCGTTGCGCTTCTTTACCGTGACGGAGCCTTTGTTCTCACAGCCGGTGATGACGGCACGCATCCGGCTTTCAAAGTTCATGGAGCGGTAACCGCTGATCTGCCAGTCGTCCTCATGATCCAGATCGTTTTCCATGGCGATGGCACCTGCGATGCCCCCGGTGTTCAGATCTCCCTGAACGGCGCCGTCATTGGAGCAGGACTCCACCTTGCCGGTGGTGTCCTCCGGGGTGTCGGTGTCGGAGACATCGGTGATGGTGCCGCCCAGATATTCCCCGGCACTGCTGATGGTGCCGCCGATGGCGCTGGCCTGTTGGGAGATGGCTTGCAGGTCATCCGATAGATTCTGTGCAGCTTCTTTGGTGGAGCCCACAATGCCATCCAGAGTGCCGGCCATGGCGTTCATGCTGCTGCTGAGCTGGTTTTTGGCGGCGTTGATGGTGTCGGGGTCGGGGACGGAGGGAGTCCAGTCCGGGGGCACCGGCTGATCCGGATCCAGAGGAGGGATCAGGTCGGGCTTCAGGGACTCCACCGCTTCCAATGCGCTGTTGACATGGTCATCCAGCGCAGCAAACTGCTGATTGACAGAGGACACGCTGTTCTGGGCGTTGGCGGAGGCTTGGTTGGTCAGGGCGGACATGTCGGTGATCTGCTGCTGAAGGATCTGCAGGGTATCCTCGCTGAAATCGATACTGGTCACAGGCTCCATCTGCCCCACGATGCCCCCGACCTCCTTGCGGCCGTTGATCTGAGCGTGGTTTTGGCAATCACGGATGTAACCGGATTGAGATCCGGCGATGCCGCCCACATTGTACCCCATGTGGGGGTATCCTACATCCCCCAGATTTTCACAACTGTGGATCATACCGGCGCTGATGCCGGCGATGCCGCCGATGTCCGTCACGGTGTTGGCGGATTCCGAGCGGATGATGGTGTCGGCTGAGATGTCCGACAGCTCCACATTGTTCTGCTGGGCGGTGATGTTGACGGCGGCGGTGTTCTTGCAGGAGCGGATCACACCGGCATTCTGACCGGCGATGCCGCCCACGAAGTGGTTGCCGTTGACGCTGCCGGAGACGGTGCATCCGTCGATGACACCGCCCAGCAGATTGATGCCAACCAGACCGCCTACCCGGTCTTTGCCGCTGACTTGGGCGTCGGCGGTGCATTCTAAGATCTGACCGGCGCTGCTGCCGGCCAGCAGACCCACGGCGGCTGCGCTGCCGATGGGGGAAACGGATCCCTCCAGATGGAGCCCGCGCACCACGGCGGTCTCCGTCAGATAGCGGAACAAGCCCTGCTGGGAGCCGCTGGCGTCCAGCGAGAAGCCCCGGATGGTGTGCCCGTTTCCATCAAAAGTCCCGCAGAAAATGGGGATCCCGGAAAAATCGGAACCGCTCAGATCGATATCTGCTTCCAGACGGACGGTCAAGCCCATGCTGTAGCTGTCCAGACGGCATTGGCGGGCAAAGGTATGCAGATCCTCAGCCGACTGGATCACGAGGACATCGTTTTCCGGCTCTGCGGCGAGGACCGGGGCACAGCACCCCAGCGCCAGCGCCACGCACATGACTGCGGCAAGGAATTTTACGCTGGATCTATTCATGATCGGCACCTCCTTGGTTGGATTCGGCGGGGACTTCCCCGGAAATGGATGCGTCCACATCTCCGTGCAATGTACCGTTGAAGTCGGCATCCACCATGCCGGACATATATCCCCGGACATGACCGCTCAGACGCATGGAACCGCTGGAAACGGTTTTCGGAGTCTGGGGCATGGAAATGTGGAACCGGGTGCGGTCAATGAGGGTATCTCCCAGCACCAGAAATGCCGGCAGAACGCCCAGCACCAGCAGGATGGAGATGATGGTGCCCCGTCCCAGACAGGTTCCCATGATGGAAACCACAGGCTGCGCCGACAGATTGCCGATGAGCAGACCGGCGGCAGCCATGATACTGCCGGAGGTGAACACCGTGGGGAAGGCGGCATTCAGCGCTTGGATAATGGCATCCTTTTTGCCCATGACGGTGCGCTTCTCTTGATAGTGGCTGGAAATGACGATGGCGTAGTCGATGTTGGCGCCCATCTGGATGGCGCTGACGATGAGATACCCCAAGAAGTACAGCGGCTGCTGCATCAGGGTGGGGAAGGAGAAGTTGATCCAAATACTGCCTTGGATCACCACGATCAGCAGCACAGGAAGTGCCGCCGACCGGAAGGTGAACAGCAGCACCAGAATGACGAACAGCGCCGAGAGGATACTGATCATCAGATTGTCCGATGCAAAAGAGGAGGAAAGATCCCGGGAACTGGTGGAATTGCCCACCACATAGTAATCCCCGTCATAATGCCGCCCGGCGATGACGCGGATCTGATCCAGAAAATCGTAGGTGGCCTGTCCTTCCTCCGGCAGGTTCAGATAGATCAGCATCCGGCTGTATTTTTCACTACGCATCTGCTGCTGAGCGGTCTCCAACTGGGCGAACAGATCATCCATCATCTCTTGATCTGCTCCCTCCAACACGATGTTGTGGGACTGCATTTGATCTTTTAGGAAGATGAACAGGTCGAACAGGGGAATCTTATATTCATTCAGACCGCTGAGGATCTGACCGTATTGGTCATGCTCGGCGGCATAGGCGCTGTAGAGTACCTGCGCCACCTCATAGTCCATGTCCAGCAGTTCGGAGAACTGCCGGGGGGTCAGACTGTCGGTGAGACAGTAGCCGTCCATGGCTTCCATGTTGGCAAGCCCCATGGTGGATTTGACTTGGGGCTGCTGCTCCAATTCCTGCAAGATGGCCTTTTCCCCCTCATAGTTGCCGCTGGGAACCACCAGCGCCACCATATTGTTGGTGCCAAAGACTTCCTTGATGTCAAAATACGCCTCTTGGCGGGCATCCATTTTGGCGGTGCGGACATCGGTGAAGCTGTAGCAGTATGGGCATCGGTTGGACAGCCAGAAGGCACCTGCCAGCACGATCAGGAAAACAAGGGGAACCACCCGCCGGGCGGCATGGGCGAACCGCCCCAGAAAGGAGACTTGGGGCAGCAGCCGTTTGTGCCGGGTGCGGTCGATCAACGGGGTGAACAGGATCAGCAGCCCGGGCATCAGGGTGAACACCGACAGAAGGCTCAGCAGGATGGACTTGATCAGCACCATGGACATATCCATGCCGATGGAGAATTTCATAAAGGCCAGCGCCGCCAGACCGCTGATGGTGGTCAGCGAAGAGGCGCTGATCTCGGGAATGGATTTTGCCAGTGCATCGATGCAGGCCTGCCGGGCGTCCTTGGTCTCCCGCTCGTCGGAGAAGCGGTGGCACAGGATGATGGCGTAGTCGATGGCGAGGGCAAGCTGCAATACCACCGCCACCGAATCGGAGATAAAGCTGATCTTGTCGAACATGAAGTTGGTGCCCATGTTCAGGATCGCCGCAACACCGAAGGTGAGAAGCAGCACCGGCACCTCGGTATAGGAGCGGGAGGTAAGGGTCAGCACGATGAGGATGATGAACACGGCGATGATGAGGATCGTGGTCATCTCCTCGTGGAGCATCACTTTGTCATCATATCCCACCAGCGTATCGATGGCGGTATCGTAGCCCGCAAGGGCATCCCGAACCTGCGCCATGGCCTGCAGGCTGACCGGGTCGTTGTTTCCTGCGGACAGGGTTATGTCATACAAGGCGGCAGCATCCCGGTAGTGGTCGGCAGAGTCATCGAAAAGGACCATCTCAATGCCGTCGATCTGGGAGAGGGTGTCGTTTAGGTCTTGGGCGGTCTCATAGCTGATGTTGGAGACCATGACCCGTGCCGTGGCCACGGGGGCAAAGTTTTCGTTCATGGTCACCAGCCCTTGACGGGTCTCGGTATCCTCAGGCAGATAGTTGGTGATGTCGTTCTCCACCACCACCCATTTCATGGAAAACAGGCAGAACACGATGGCGAACAGGTACAGCACAAAAAACAGGTGGCGTTTGTCCACAATAAATGTGGCGATTCTGTGGAATAGGCTTTCGCCCAATGGTTTTCGCTTCTTCATAATCGTCTCCCAATTTGCCGCAGACAGGTGATTCCGGCGGTGGAAATGGGGAAAATCCGGTTCATCACCCAGCATACGGGTATTCTATCATTATTGTAACAACCCCCAAAAAGGGAAATATGAAAGGGCTGTAAACAAAGTGTTACGAAGAAAAACCGCCATCCCGTGCTGTGTGCGGGATGGCGGTGAAAGCCCTAGATCACAGATCGTCGATCAGGGCGCTGCTCTTGGCGTAGGCGGTGCTGCGGGCCTCGAAGAAGTCGGTTTTGATCAGATTGGCGTTGGCAAACTGGCTGACCCACGCCATGGACTCCGGCTCGGTCTGGCAGTCGTCAAACACCGGAGCAAATCCTAGTCCGGCGCAGCGCTGATTGCCCAAGTAGCGAATATAGTCCGAGATCATCGTATGATTCAGCCCGGGGATCTGGTCGCCGATGACATACTGCCCCCAGCGGATCTCCTGCTGGCAGCCTTGACGGATCATGTCCCGGTAGGTATCCACCAGTTCGGGGGTGAACAGTTCCGGGGCTTCCCGCTTCAGTTCCATCAAGATGCTGCGGAACAGCCACAGGTGGGTGTTTTCATCCCGGTTGATGTACCGGATCTCCTGCACGCTGCCGGGCATCTTCTGATTCCTGCCCAGGTTGTAGAAGAACATGAAGCCGCTGTAAAAGTAGATGCCCTCGAGGATGTAGTTGGCGATCAGCGTCCGAACCAAGATTTCCGGGGTCTGCTTCTGCTGAAATTCGTTGTACAGACCGCCGATGAAGGCGTTGCGCTCCAACAGCAGGGGATCGTCCTTCCATTGGTACAGCACGGCGCTGCGCTCCTGAGGTTCGCAGATGGTGTCGAGCATATAGCTGTAGCTCTGGCTGTGGACGGACTCCTGAAAGGCCTGAATGGAAAGGCACAGGTTCACCTCGTTGGCGGTGATGTAGGAGCCGATCTGGGGCAGGTTTGCCGACTGGATGCTGTCCAAGAAGATCAGGAAGGACAGGATCTTGTCGTAGGCACGCCGCTCCGCCGGAGAAAGCCGGCGGTAGTCCTTCACATCCCGGCCCAGATTGATTTCCTCCGGGATCCAGAAGTTGTTCATGGCTTGGCGGTACCATTGGCTGACCCACTCATACTTCATGTTGTTGAAATCGTTGAGATTGGTGGTGTTGCCGCCGATCATCCGGCGCAGCCGGGGATCGGTGTCCCCCGAGGGGTTGAACAGGGGCTTTTTCTTCAGCATGGTCATGATCTCCTCTCCTTATGACGAGCAAACTTCACATTCTTCCACTTCAAGACTCTTGGAGCGGATGTAGTAAACGGTCTTGACCCCCTGCTCCCACGCCAGCAGGTAGAGCTTCAACACCTGACGGAAGGTATATTCGTTGGTGATATACAGGTTCATGCTCTGGGCCTGATCGATGTGGCGCTGGCGGATGCCGCAGGCCCGCACAGACCATGTCTGGTCGATGAGGTGGGCATTTTTGTAGTACCAGAAGGTCTTCATGGATAGTTCCGGGGCAACTCTGGGCACCAGTCCGTTTTTCTTTTCCTCCAGAAAATAGCGGCTCATCACCGGGTCAAGCCCGGCGGTGGTGCCGGCGATGATGCTGGTGCTGCTGGTGGGCGCTGCGGCGAGCAGATAGCCGTTGCGCAGACCGAACTGCGCCACCTCCCGGCGAAGCTGCGTCCAGCGTTCGTCGGTCAGCCCACGCTCTTCGAAATATGCTCCGGTCTGCCAGAGGCTCCCGTCAAAATAGGGGTAGCTGCCCTTTTCCTTGGCAATTTCACAGCTGGCGCAGATGGCGGCGTAGTGGATGTCGGCAAAGACTTTCTCCGCAAAGGCGAGGTGGGCATCGCTCTCCCACGGGATGCCTTGCTTTGCCAGCATATGGTGGTAGCCGCTGACACCCAAGCCAATGGGACGGTAGTTGTGGTTGTTGATCTTGGCGTAGGGCAGGGGGAAGAAGTTCAGATCGATCACATTGTCCAGCGCCCGCACAGCGCTGCGGACGATGGAGTACAGTTCTTCCCTGTTATCCGGGTCGATGTGCCCCAAGGACAGGCTGGCAAGGTTGCAGACTACAAATTCTCCGGGCTTGGTGACGGTGACCACCACGGTTTCTCCGTCGATGGTCTGGATGCTCTGCTCAAGCTGGGTGATCTGATCCATATTCTGGGCGATCTCGGTGCACAGGTTGCTGCAATAGATCATCCCCCGGTTCCGGTTGGGGTTGGCACGGTTGACGGTGTCCCGGTTGAAGGTGAAGGGGGTGCCTGTCTCCACGGCGCTCTTGATGATGAGCCGGATGATATCCTTAATGGGGATGACACGCTTGCGGATGCGGCTGTCGTGGACACAGTCCAGATACTTCTGGGTCCATTCCTCCCCCCAGCAGTCCTCCAGAGCATAACCCTTGACGGTCTGGATCTCGTGGGGGCACATCAGATACCAGTCCCCCTCCAGATTGTCCCGTGCCTGCTCCCAGAAGTAGTCCGGGTAGCACACAGCGGGGAACACATCGTGGGCCTTCATCCGGTCGTCGCCGTTGTTGGTGCGCAGATTCAGAAATTCCGGCAGATCCCGGTGCCACACATCCAGATAGACGGCCACGGCACCTTGACGGACGCCAAGCTGATCCACGGCAACGGCGGTGTCGTTGGCAAGGCGGATCCAACGGATCACGCCGCCTGCGGCGCCCTCGAACCCCCGGATGCTGCTGCCGGCGGCGCGCACCTTTCCGAAATACATCCCCATACCGCCGCCGAATTTGCTGACCTTGGCGAAATTGTCGATGCTGCGGTAGATTCCGTCCAGACTGTCGGGTACGGTGTCGATAAAACAGGAGGAAAGCTGGTGGAAAGGCTTGCGGGCATTGGAGAGTGTGGGGGTGGCCATGGTGACTTGCAGTTGGCTGAGCATATCATAAAACCGTTGCACCCATTGATCCCGGTGGTGTGTCTCCTTCATGGCAAGGTGCATGGCGATGCCGAGGAACATCTCCTGCGGGGATTCCATGGCAACGCCCTTGCCGGTGCGGATGATATAGCGGTCCAGCAGCAGGGAAAGCCCGGAGTAGTTCAGCAGGGCATTGCGCTCCGGGCGGATCCATGCGGCGTAGCGCCGGATCTCCTCGGGGGAGTAGTGGGCAAGGATGTAGTCGCCGTACAGTCCCTCTTGAGTCAAGTAGACCAGCTTGTCGTAGAAGTCACCGATGCCCCGGGATGCCATGGTGCGTGCCAGCTCCAGATCGAATTTCAGCATCAGCAGCCGAGCGGCGATCCGTTCCCATTGGGGGGCTTCCTGGGTGGTGCGCTCCACGGCGGCACGGATCAGCAGTTCCAGACGCTCCTGCTCGGACAGTTCCGGTTTACTCATGGAGCGGTACTTCCGGGCGAGAAGTTCCAGATCATAGGCTTCGTCCTGAAAATCCCGCTGGATCCGATCCAGCACCGGCAAAAGCCCTGCAATGCCGGGGAACTCCCCAGCCAGTTCCATCCGGGAGCGGCGCATCCTCGCCCGATTCTCCCGATAGAGGATGTAGCCTTTCATCTGGGGATAGAGATTTTGTTCCATTAGGGTTTGCTCCACCAGATCTTGGATGTCCTCCACCCCGACCTGTGTTTGTACTTCGTGCATCCGGCGGATCTTTTCTTCCACCAGCGTCACAAGACCAGCGAGCGCGGCCGGGTCAATGGGCGTCCCGGCGCTGTCAAAGGAGCGTGCAATGGCCCGGCTGATCTTTTCCGGGTCATAGGCTTGGCGGCTTCCGTCTCTCTTTATGATCCACATATGGTTCCTCCATACACTACATGTTGTTTGATAGGATAATGCTAACACAAGATATGGAGAAACTCAAGTAAATAATCATTAAGATTCTGACGAAGAAGCAGTGCTTGCTTTTTGTCCGATTTCATACTATAATGGTACGACTGAAGAAAAAGGAGCATTTTTCCATGATTTCAAACAAACTCCGTCAGTATAACAACCTCTATACCGAGATCACGGCGGTTTATCATGATCTGGCGGTGAAGCTGGGGATCACGGACAGCGCCGCTACCATCCTCTATATTCTCTGCACCTTTGGGGGCAGCTATCCTCTTGGGGAGATCTGCCGCCGTTCCGGGATGAGCAAGCAGACCGCCAATTCTGCCATCCGCAAGCTGGAGCAGCAGGGAATGGTGTATTTGCAGGCCATCGACGGTCGGGCGAAGCGGGTGTGCCTGACCCCGGCGGGGGAGAAGCGTGCCGGGGAAACGGTGATGCGGATCATGAAAGCGGAGGATGAGGTCTATGGCTCGTGGAGCGAGGAGGAACTTGAGACCTATCTGGCGCTGACCGAGCGGTTCCTCACACAACTGAAAGAAAAGGCGGAGCATTTATCATGACACAGGAGAATTCTCAAATGCAGCCCCTTGCCGGACATTATAGCTACGCAAGGCTGTTCCGCAGTACCACGCCCTGTGTGATCATGCTGGTGGTCACTTCTATTTACAGTGTGGTGGACGGACTGTTCGTATCCAATTTTGTGGGGAAAACGCCATTTACTGCCGTTAATTTTATCTTCCCTCTGCTGATGATCTTAGGCGGAGTGGGCTTTATGTTCGGCACAGGCGGCGGAGCTTTGATCGCCAAGACCCTTGGGGAGCATCAGAAGGAGCGGGCAGATGCCATCTTCTCCATGACGGTGTATGTGGCGGCGGGCTGCGGCGTGGTGCTGATGATCTTGGGGCTTGCGTTTCTGCGCCCGGTGGCGGTGGCCATGGGGGCCCAGGGGCAGCTGTTGGACGACAGCTTGATCTATGGCGGGGTCTACTTGCTGGGACTGCCGGGATGCGTACTGCAATACGCCTTCCAAAACCTGTGTGCCACGGCGGGCAAACCCAAACTGGGGCTGTATGTCACGGTGGCGGCAGGTGTGACCAACATCGTGCTGGACGCCCTGTTTGTGGCGGTGTTCTCGTGGGGGCTTGCTGGTGCTGCGGCGGCTTCGGCGCTGAGCCAGTACATCGGCGGCATCGTTCCGCTGGCCTACTTCCTGTGCAGGAATTCCAGCCTGCTGCGGCTGAAAAAATGCCGCTTGGATCCCAAGGCGCTGGTGAAGATCTGCACCAATGGCTCTTCTGAGCTGCTGAACAACATCTCCATGTCCATTGTGAACATCCTGTACAATATGCAGCTTCTGCACTATGTGGGGGAGGATGGCATTGCGGCCTACGGAGTCCTGATGTATGTGAATCTGATCTTCCTGTCTATTTTCATCGGATATTCTGTGGGCTCGGCGCCGGTGATCAGCTTCCACTACGGGGCACAGAACCACCGGGAATTGCGGAGCCTGCTGGGGAAGAGTCTGGTGATCCTGTCGGTCAGCGCGGTGCTCATGTTCCTGCTGTCGGAATTTCTGGCACGCCCATTGTCGGTGATGTTTGCCGGTTACGACCCGGGGCTGCTGGAGCTGACCCTGCGGGGATTTTTCCTGTATTCCTTCTCCTTCCTGTTTTCTGGGTTTGCCATTTTCGGTTCATCCTTCTTTACGGCGCTGAACGACGGTCTGACTTCGGCGGTGATCTCCTTCCTGCGGACGCTGGTATTTCAGATCGCGGCGGTGCTGGTGCTGCCCCTTGTGTGGGGAGTGGATGGGATCTGGCTGTCCATCGTGGCGGCAGAGCTGCTGGCGGCGGTGGTGGCGCTGGCGCTGATCGCGGGCAAGAAGCATAAATATCACTACTGAGCAAAGAGAAGCGGTACGGCGTATCCTACGCAGTACCGCTTCTTTGTGGCAGGGGGGATCATACCGTGCATTCAAACAGGAGGATCTCCTGCCCCTGTGCGGACACAGGTGCCTTCTTTATTGGGTCCGGGGCTCTACCCGGATCTGCAATTCGGTGATTTGTTCCTCCACCCGGGATGTGGTGTGGTTGTCGATCCACAGCAGCTCCAAGATCTCCCCCACAGGGGTCAGATCGTGTGCATCGGCATAGGCAAGGAGCCTGCGAACCATCTGGGGGCACTGTGTGTATGCGCCTTGATACCGCAGGGACAGATAGGTTCCGGCGTCGAGGCACCCGTCACCGCCCTGCGCGATGAGGAACACCGACTGATAGGTGACGGTGCCGCTGTTTTTGGCATCCGAAAGCGAGATCACCGTGCCGATCTGGTTGTTGCCGATGACATAAAAATGCCGGGGATCGATGTTCACCAGTTCCTTGATGAGCACATCCATCTCATGCTGGTCGGAGTAGCCCCGGGGGATGGAGTAGTAGCTTCGGCTGGGGTATTCTTCCAGCAGGATCTGCCCCACGGGGGCATCCTGCGCCCAGCGGATGGTCTGCATCCGGTGGGCAACATTGTGCCGAAGCTGGTGCAGGATCTTCATCTTCCGCTCGATGGCGTCCTGTTCCTCCTGCAGCAGGGCAAGGGTGGAGTCTGTGGTATGCTGATCCAGATATTGCCGGATCCGTTCCATGCTGAAGCCCAGTTCCCGCAGATCCCGGATCACATTCAGCCGCCAGATATCGTTGACGCTGTACAGCCGGTAGCCGCTGGGTGCCCGCTTGGGGGAGATGATCCCGATCTGCTCGTAATACCGCAGGGAATCCACGCCGATGTGGTAGAGCTTGGAAATTTCACCGATTTTGAAATATTTTTCCATTTTGTCGAACCCCCCCTCTTGACTCTGGTATTATACCAGAGTTTATACTGGTGGTGCAACCGATAATCAAAAAAGGAGATCTGAAAAATGTCTGATAACGGAAATCTGTCCCGGCGCAGCTCCGCCAAGGGCGTACTGGGCAGTTGGTTTCAAGGAGTGAAGCTGTCATCGTGTCTGCTGGCGCTGCTGGGGAGCGCCATTTTGGCCTTCGGCCTGTATAACATCCATGCGGTGTCCCATGTGACCGAGGGCGGTGTGCTGGGACTGACGCTGCTGCTGGAGTATTGGCTGGGGATCTCCCCGTCCATCACCGGGTTTGTGCTGAACGGTTTATGCTATCTGCTGGGATGGCGGATGCTGGGCAAGCGGTTCGTGATCTACTCCATCGTCTCCACCGCGGGATTCTCGGTGTTCTATGGCATCTTCGAGCAGTTCGATCCTCTGTTCCCACAGATCGCAGATATGCCGCTGCTGGCGGCGGTGGTTGGGGCGCTGTTTGTAGGATTCAGCGCCGGGCTGTGTGTCCGCATCGGCGGTGCGCCTACGGGCGATGATGCGCTGGCCATGAGCATCTCCAAGGTCAGCCATGTGGACATCCAATGGGTGTATTTGCTCAGCGATTTGACGGTGTTGGCCATGTCTCTGAGCTATATCTCTCTGGAGCGGATCGCCTACTCTCTGCTGACGGTGATCCTGTCCGGTCAGCTGATCGGCGTGATGCAGAAGATCAAGCTGCCCCGCTCCCGCAGGAATGCGGCGCCGGCAGAATCATAATTCAGAAAAATGCTCTGGAATGGGGATCACCCCTTCCAGAGCATTTTGATTTCGTCTGCATGGTTCGCTGAATGGTCTCCACGCTAACCCGGTTGTCGTGGATCCTGTCCACAAAGGGCTGCAAATAGTAGGCAGAGGAACCGGGCAGCGCAGATTGCAGCCCTGCCAGAACAGGGGGGGGTGTTGCATGGCGCCAATGGGCATAGAAGATCCCTCCGTTTCAGTCCTAGATCTCAGCATAGACCGAAATATGGAATTTTCAAGCGGCACAAACACAACATATTGCGATCTTGTTAAAAGTAAACATCAAGATATGGGTAGATATGTGCAGTTCATCCATGATGGGAGCCATCCTCTGAGGGGAGGTAGCCGATGAACCGCCGGATCTTATCCTCTGCGCCGGTGCTGCGCAGAAACACGAAGTTGAACTCCCGGCGGATCTGGCAGTCCCGTATGGTGAAGGTGGGCAGCCCCTGCTGTCGGGCCAGAACCTCATAGACGAAAGACACCCCCAGCCCTTTGCGGACAAAGTCCAGAATGAGCGAGAAGGTGCTGATGCAGATGCATCGCCGGAAATCGTAGATGCTCCGGTTGTAGTCCAGCAGCTTGTTTTCCAGAATGGCACGGGTGCCGGAGCCCTCCTCCCGGCACAGCAGGGTTTGGTCAAGAAGCTGGGCGATGGTCACCTCCTGATGGGCAAAGGGATGGTCGGGGGCGCAGATCCCCACAAAAGGCTCGGTGCTGAAACGGATGGAGCCGTACTTCCTGCGGTCGAAGATCCCCTCGATCAGGGCAAAATCCAGCTTGCATTGGTCGATCAGATCCAGAAGATTCTGGGTGTTCTCGTCGATCAGGGTCAGGTCGTTGTCTGGGCAGCGGAGAAAATGCTCGGCGTACTGTCCGATGACGCATTGGGCGATGGTTTTGGTCACCCCGATGCGCAGGTCATGGATCTGCCGCTCATCCATCTGGCGCAGCATATCCGCCTCATTGATCTTCATGGTTCGGGCATACTGCTCCAGCAGTTCGGCGGCGGCGGTCTTTTTTAGACGCCTGCCCTCGTACCGGAACAGCTTGTGACCGTAGAATTTCTCCAAATGCTGAATGTGCTGGGTCACGGCGGGCTGGGGGATGTGCAGCAGTTCGGCGCTTCGGCGGTAGTTCATGGTGTCGCACACAGAAAGAAAGGTCTCCAATCGAAAATCCAGCATGGCTGTACCTCTTATTAATAAAAATTTATTATCAAATGATAATCTTTTATAAATTGATATTATCATGGAATCCTGCTATAATCAAGACAGCAAAGGAAAAGAACCAAGGATGATTCACACAAATTCAAAAAGGAGAATGCATATGAAGATCGTTGTGATTGGTGCGGTGGCTGCCGGCAGCAAGGCTGCGGCAAAGATCAAGCGGGAAAATCCTGATGCAGAGGTGGTGGTCTACAGCAAGGGGCGGGACATCTCCTATGCCGGATGCGGACTGCCCTACTATGTGGGCGGGGATATCGAGACCAGAGAAGAGCTGATCGTGAATGCGCCTGCCAAGTTTGCGGCTCTGACCGGGGCAGAAGTTCACACCGGTCAGGAAGCGGTGGGACTGGATGCCCCGCGGCATTGTGTGCAGATCCGCTCGACGGCAGACGGCACGGTGCAGGAGGTGGGCTATGACAAGCTGATCCTTGCCACCGGAGCGGTTCCCTTCGTGCCCAAGATGGAGGGGCTGGATCTGGATGGCGTGTTTACCGTGAGAACGCCGGATGATGCGGTGAACATCCGCACCTACATCGAGAAGAACGGCTGCAAGAAGGCCGTGGTGGTGGGCGCAGGCTTCATCGGCATGGAGATGGCGGAGAATCTGATGGGTCAGGGGCTTTCCGTGACGGTGATGGATCTGACGAGCCAGATCATGCCCATCGTTCTGGATCCGGAGATGGCAGATTATGCCCAGCGGCATCTGCGCCGTCAGGGATTGAAGATCCTGACCAATACCGGGGTACAGTCCATCCGTGGACAGGGGCAGGTGTCTGCGGTGGCAACGGCTGCCGGAGAGCTGCCGGCGGATCTGGTGATCCTGTGCGTGGGCATCCGTCCCGCCACGGAATTCTTGAACGGCAGCGGCATCGAGATGGAGAAGGGTGCCATTGTGGTGGACGATACCATGAGCACCAACCTGCCGGATATCTATGCGGCGGGAGACTGTGCGCTGGTGAAGAATCGGGTGACCGGGGCAAGGCAGTGGTCGGCCATGGGCTCCACCGCCAACATCGCCGCCCGGATCATGGCCAAGGGGATCTGTGGGGGGACGCAGACTTACCCCGGCTGCCTTGGCACCGGCGTAGCAAAGATCGCCAAGGATCTGAATGTGGGCAGAACGGGTCTGTCTGAGCAGCAGGCCAAGGATGCGGGCTATCAGGTGATCACGGCGCTGTCCGTAGCACCGGACAAGGCCCACTACTACCCCGGCGGAGCCGACTTCGTCACCAAACTGATTGCGGATGCCCAGACGGGAAAGCTGCTGGGTATGCAGGTGATGGGTCCGGGAGCGGTGGACAAGATGGTGGACATTGCCGTGGTGGGCATCAGCGCAGGGCTTAAGGTGTCGGATTTCGACGCCATGGACTTTGCCTATGCGCCGCCCTTCTCTACCGCCATCCATCCCTTCACCCAAGCCTGCTATATTCTGGAGAATAAGCGCAGCGGCGCTTTGGAGAGCATGACCCCGTGGGAGTACCTCAACGGCGGCGCCAAGGGCTGGCGTGTGCTGGATGTGCAGCCCCAGCCCAAGCTCTTCGGGGCAAAGTGGGTGGATCTGACCAAGGTCAACGGACCCTTGGAGGGCATCGACCCGGAGGAAAAGCTGCTGTTGGTATGTGCCAAGGGCAAGCGGGGCTACTTCCTGCAAAACCGGCTGAAGCACTATGGCTACCGCAACACCAAGGTGCTGGAAGGCGGCGCATTCTTCAACACCGTGAAGATCGACAACCCCGAGGGTGTTCTGCCTGCTGCGGAGATCAAGCGGGTCAAGGGCCTGGGATGCCTGCAGGATAAGCGCTACCCGGATGTGTTCAATGTGCGGGTCATCACCAAGAACGGCAAGATCACTGCCGCCGATCAAAGAGCCATTGCCGAGGCCGCAGAGCGGTTCGGCAGCGGGGAAGTGACCATGACCACCCGGCTGACCATGGAGATCCAGGGGGTGCACTACCGGGATCTGGAGCAGACCATTGCATTCCTGAATGAGCACGACCTGCTCACCGGCGGTACGGGATCTCTGGTGCGCCCGGTGGTGTCCTGCAAGGGCACTACCTGCCAGTACGGGCTTATCGACACCTTCGACCTCAGCGAGAAGATCCACCAGCGCTTCTATCTGGGCTACCACGATGTGACCCTGCCCCACAAGTTTAAGATCGCGGTGGGCGGCTGCCCCAACAACTGCGTCAAGCCGGATCTGAACGATCTGGGCATTGTGGGTCAGCGGGTTCCGGTGCTGGATCCGGACAAGTGCCGGGGATGCAAGGTCTGCCAGGTGGAAAAATCCTGCCCCATCCACGCTTCCAAGCTGGAAAATGGCAAGCTGGTGATCGGTACAGACTGCAACAACTGCGGCCGCTGCAAGGGCAAGTGCCCCTTCGGCGCTATGACCGACTATATGGACGGCTACAAGGTCTACATCGGCGGACGCTGGGGCAAGAAAACCGCCAACGGCAGGGCGCTGGATCATCTGTTCACCTCGGAAGAGGAGGTTATGGATCTGGTGGAGCGGGCGATCCTGTTGTTCCGGGACGAGGGACATACCGGCGAACGGTTTGCCGACACCATCGACCGGCTGGGCTTTGACTATGTGCAGGAGAAGCTGCTGCATCAGAAGATGGATAAGGAAGCCATTATGAATAAGACGGTCAAGGGCGGAGCTACTTGCTGAGCCTGTGACAAATCGAATCGGCAACCTGCCGCCAGCGGGCTGCCGATTCTTGCAGTTCATTAAAGATATCTTAAAAATAGGGGAAAGATATTGCAAAAAACCCATCTCTTGCTATAATGAATCAGAACAATTCGATTCGAAATTCGAAAAATAGCAGGAGAGAGAAATGAAAGACTTTGGCTATGTCATAGAAAACTTTTTTACACATAAGGATTTTCTGGCGCCGCCCCATCTGATCCCCGGTACCATCGGTACACCGCTGAGCATCGTGTTCGAGGTGGCGCTGCTGGCGTTTATCATTATGTCGGCGGTCTATGTGTCCAAGCGCAAGAGTCTCGTCAAGCCGGTTCTGGTGGGGCTGTGGGCGGTGCTGGTGGTTTGGGAATTTGGCATCGTCTATTGGAACAGCGTCTCCGGACGCCGTGTGGGGCTGGATCTGGTGGTGGATCTTCCCCTGTACCCGTGCAGCATCTATCTGTATGCCCTGCCCATGATCGTATGGGGCAGTGCCTTCTGGCGGCGTCTGGGATGCGGTTATATGGCAACGCTGGGCGTTCTGGGGGCGGTGGTGAATTTCGTGTACCCGGTGGCGCGGCTGACCACCTATTCCTGCATTTCCTTTGCAGGATTCCACACCTTCTCCTTCCATGGCTCGATGCTGTTTACCTGGTTGGTGCTGCTGCGCTGCGGGATGCTGCACTACGGCGGTGCCAAGCGGGTGCGGGATCTGTTTACCCCCTGTCTGCTCAGCCTGATGGTGTCCGTCCCCGCCAATCTCATCAATTATTCCCCCATCCACGGGGACTATATGTACTTCCGGGGGCAGTTCCCTCTGGTGGCGCAGATTTTCCGGGGTTTTACGGATGTGCAGATCACCGTGATCCTGTATGCCCTGTATATCCTCGTCCCGGCGGCGATCTACCTGCCCGGGTATCTGATCAATCGCCGCAGCGCATCCAAGCATCCGGGCGTCTTGGTGACGGCGTAAGGAAAGAAGAGATCCCATCGTATATTTGATTGGGTTTGCCCTGTCGGGGATGAAGGGGAGAGCAATACACGATTCGATTTTAGGAGGAAACATCATGAATGATGAAGTGTTTATGAAACAGGCGATCGAATTGGCTGAATTATCCGTAAAACACGGAAATGAGCCGTTTGGAGCAGTTCTTGTCAAGAATGGCGAGGTAGTATTGACCAATGAAAATCAAATCTATACCAAGCACGATCCAACTTTCCACGGGGAAATGGGTCTGATCCGCGAGTTCTGTGCACAGACCGGCATCACGGATCTGCATGAATACACGCTGTACTCCAGTTGTGAACCGTGCTTCATGTGCAGCGGTGCCATGGTGTGGGTAAAGTTGGGGCGGCTGGTCTACGGAGCAAGCAACGATGATTTGGAATGCATTCTGGGCAACGAGGGGTGCAACTGTTCTAAGATGGTATTCGATCACTCTTTCTGGCGTCCGCAGGTTACGGCAGGTGTCCTGCGTGAAGAAAGCATCGCCATTCTGAAAGATTATTTTGCCAACCACTCCAAAGGATGAGTGGGGCGGATGTCGGTTTAGGAACCATCTTCAAATTCACAAGAACGAGAGAAAAGAAAACGGTGTAACCCCAGTATCTGAGGTTACACCGTTTTTTGTGACATCATTTCTTATACGCAATTTACTGTGTGTATGCGGTTTTTCTTGCAGGAAACGATGATTACTCGTTGGTTTCCTCGTGGATACCGGTGACGGAGAAGATGACCCACTCGGCAATGTTGGTGGCGTGATCGCCGATCCGCTCGAAATACTTGCCGATCATCAGCAGATCCAGAGCGTATTCTCCCTCGGTGGGCTTGTGGGCGATCCACTCGATGAGCAGTTCCTTGATCTGGGCAAAGTAGCGGTCCACCACATCGTCGTGGTCGATGGCGGCCTGTGCCATGGCAAGGTCCTGATTCACATAGGCATCCACGCTCTCGGTGACCATGCGTCCGGAGGCGGCGGCCATCTCCCGGATCTGCTGAAGCAGTTCGATGGTGCGTCCGTTCAGATAGGTGATGATCTCGGCGATGTCCTCGGCCTGATCGCCGATGCGCTCCATGTCGGTGATCATCTTCAACGCTGCGGAGATCACTCGCAGATCCCGGGCAACGGGCTGCTGCCGCAGCAGCATTTTCAGGCAGAGGGTCTCGATATCCCGTTCCTTCTGGTCAATGGCGGAGGCAACGGGCTGGATGTGATCTTGCAGCTGGGGATCCCATTGGTTCAGTGCGTCGGAGACCATGGAGATGATCTGCTCGCACAGCGCCCCCATTTCGATCATTTCCCGATTGAGCTGGGCAAGCTGTTCGTCGAATTGGCTTCTCATTATCCGAACCTCCCTGTGATGTAGTCTTCGGTGCGTTTGTCGGTGGGCTGAGAGAACATGGATTCGGTGGCGCCGAATTCCACCAGTTCGCCCAGCAGGAAAAAGGCGGTGTAGTCCGAGATGCGGACGGCCTGCTGCATATTATGGGTGACGATGACGATGGAGTACTTCTTCTTCAGTTCGCTGGTCAGTTCCTCGATGCGGGAGGTGGAGATGGGATCCAGCGCCGAGGTGGGCTCGTCCATCAGCAGCACCTGAGGCTGGACAGCCAGCGCCCGGGCGATGCAGAGCCGCTGCTGCTGACCGCCGGAGAGCCCGAGGGCGTTCTTTTTCAGGCGATCCTTCACCTCATCCCAGATGGCGGCGTCCCGCAGAGCCTGTTCCACGATCTCGTCCAGCTTCGCTTTGGAGCGGATGCCATGGGTACGGGGACCGTAGGCGATGTTGTCGTAGATGCTCATGGGGAAGGGGTTGGGCTTCTGGAACACCATGCCGATGTCCCGGCGCAGCTCGTTTACATCGATCTGCTTGTCATAGATGTTGTTCCCTTGAAAGCGGATGTCCCCCGTGATCTTCACCCCGGGAACCAGATCATTCATGCGGTTCAGGGTCTTGAGAAAGGTGGATTTGCCGCAGCCGGACGGACCGATGAATGCGGTGATCTGATGCTCGGGAATGTCCATGGAGATGGACTTCAGCGCCTGAAACTGCCCGTACCACAGGCACAGGTCTTTGGCAGTGATGATATTGCTCATTGGCTTCTCCTTTTTTGGTAGTGCTTGCCCACCAGAGTGGCGGCAAGGTTGATGAGGACGGTCAGGACCATCAGGATGGCGGCGATGGCGAAGGCAATGCCGAATTCGCCTTCTTCCTTGGCATATACATACAGGGCAACGGTCAGCGTAGCGCCGGGGCTTGCCAGACCATCGATGATGCCGTTGACGGCATGGGCAAATCCGGCGGTGAACAGCAGGGCAGCGGACTCACCCAGAATTCTGCCCACGGTGAGGATACAGCCGGTGATGACACCGTCCACGCAGTTGGGCAGGACAACGGTGCGGATCACCCGCCATTTTCCTGCCCCCAGACCGAAGGCACCCTCCCGGTAGGACTGGGGCACGGTTTTCAGGCTCTCTTGGGTGGTGCGCATGATGGTGGGCAGGTTCATGATGACCAGGGTCATGCTGCCCGCCAGCAGGCTGGTGCCGAAATTGTTGGAAAACAGCAGCATACCCACCAGACCGTAGATGATGGAAGGAATACCGGAAAGGGTCTCGGTGGCATACTCAATGATGCTGACCAGACGGTGGTTGGAGGCGTACTCCGTCAGATATACGGCGGCGCCCACACCCAGCGGGATCACAAATACCAGGGTGGCAAGCACCACATACACGGTGTTCAGCAGATCCGGCAGAATGCCGATACGCCCGGTGAGATAGCTGGGCTTGGTGGTGAGCAGCTCCCATGACAGATTGGGGATGCCGCGGATCAGTACATAGGCCACCAAAAAGATGACAAGAGCGGCGGTGAGCCCGGTGCACAGCCACATCAGACCCCGCATCAGCCCGATATAGCCTTTTCGTTTTGCGGATACTTTTGTGTTCATATCAACCCTCCTTGCTTCGCTTGAGGAAGAAATTCAGCGTGGCATTGATGAGCATGATGAACAGGAACAGCACCAGCGCAATGGAGAACAGCGCCTGACGCTGCAAACCGCTGGAATAGGACATCTCGCTGGCCACGGCGGTGGTGAGGAAACGGACGCTCTGGAACAGCGAGGGCATATTCGGTGCGTTGCCGGAGACCATCATGACTGCCATGGCTTCTCCGATGGCACGGCCCACGCCCAGTACCACGGCGGCGGAAATGCCGCTGCTGGCGGCGGGGACGGATACACGGAAGTAAGTCTCGATGGGAGTGGCGCCCAGCGCCAGAGATGCATCCTCGTATTCCTTGGGAACGGCGTCCAGAGCGGTCATAGCGACCTTGATGATGGACGGCAGGATCATCACCGCCAGAACGATGATGGCTGCCAGCAGACTGGCACCGTCGGGGAGATCGAATACCTGCCGGATGCCGGGGACAAGGATCAGCATACCCACCAGACCATATACCACCGAGGGGATGCCCGCCAGCAGGCTGACGGCAGATTCCATGGCAGAGCGAATGCGCCGGGGGGCGACCTTGGACAGGTACACGGCGGTGAAAAAGCCCACAGGCACACCCAGTATGATGGCGCCGGCGGTGCCGTACACGCTGGTGAGAATAAAGGGCAGGATGCCGTACTGGGGCTGGGAACTGGTGGATGCCCATGTTTTTCCGAACAGGAAGTCCGCCAGGCCGATCTGCCGGATGGCGGGGATGCCGGAGATGATGAGATATATGGTGATGAGCAGGACACAGCCCACGGTGATCAGTCCCAAGATCAGGAAGATGCCGTGGATCAGATCTTCAATGATTCGGTTTCGTTGCTTCATAGCTTACCTTTCTCTATCAAAAAAGCGGCGGCTTTTGGAAAGCCGCCGCTTTTGGGGCGTTATCAGTTGTTTACAGGAACCACACCGGCGGAGGTGATGATCTCAGCAACCTCGGCAGAGGTGATGTAGTCGAAGAATGCCTGAGCTTCGGCAGTCAGCTGGGTGCCGGCCTTGGTGATCAGCTCGAAGGGACGCTGCACCACATAGCTGCCGTCCTGCACGGTGGCTTCGGAGGGAGCAACACCGCCCACAGTCAGAGCCTTGATGCTGTCCTTGACAGCGGACAGGGAAGCGTAGCCGATGGCGTTGGGGTTCTGGGAGACGGTAGCGATCACATCGCCGGTGGAGGTCAGCTCCTGACGGTACTTGCAGGCGTCCTTGGTATCGGTGATGGACTCGAAGCCGTCCCGGGTGCCGGAACCAGCCTCACGGCCGATCAGCACGATCTCGCCGTCAGCGCCGCCCACATCCTTCCAGTTGGTGATCTCACCGGTGTAGATCTTGCCGATGGTCTCCAGATCCAGATCGCTTACGGGGTTGTCGGGGTGAACGACGATGGCGATGCCATCCAGAGCCAGGGTGGTGGATTCCAGACCGCTCTGCTTTTCTTCATCCTTCAGTGCGCGGCTGGCAAGACCGATATCGCAGCGGCCTTCCTGCACGGCCTTGATGCCGGAGCTGGAACCGGTGGGGTTGTAGGTCACGGTGACACCGCTGTTGGCCTGCTGGAAGGCTTCGCCCAGGCTGCCGATGACCTTCTGCATGGAGGTGGAGCCGTCGGTGGTGACGGTGCCGGAGAGGGCAGCGGAGGTTGCGGCGGTGGTTTCGCTGGCAAGCGTGGTGTCGGCAGCGCCGGTGGTTGCGGTGGAGTCAGCGTTGTTGGAGCAGCCGGCGAACATCCCGACGATCAGTGCGGCTGCGGTGATTGCGCCAAAAATTCTTTTTTTCATCATAATTTCCTTTCTCTTCTCGTCAGTCTTCTGACGAATGATTCTGCAACTGGGATTTCCTTGTTACGAGAATATAATAGCGTCCTTTTGTAAACTTCAAAAGGACGCTTGTGTAAAATCGATGTGAAGTTGTTTCCGGTCACTGGGCGCAGCCGCAGCGCTTCAAAAAACCGGAGATTTTTACGCCGTCATCATATCCCCGGCGGTATAGCCGCTCCAATGCTTCCCGGTCACGGGTCAGGGTGCTGACCCCGCAGGTATCCTCGGGAGCGACGATGAGGGCTTTGCCCTCGGCGGCATAGCGTTGGGCAAGGGCAACGCCTGCGTTGTATTTGTCCGCCCGGGCACGCAGTTGGTTTGCAGCCAGAGGATAGTGATGGCGCAGGACATGGGCCATACGCTCATCTTTTTCGGATGTGCGGATCAGGGATTCCGGCTTGGTCAGCAGCACAATGACCCGGTCGCAGCCCAGATCAAAGGCCTTCTGCACCGGAACGGGATCTCCCAGCGCTCCGTCAAAGTAGAGGTTCTCTCCCACTGCATAGGGGTGGCATACCAGCGGGATGGCGCAGGATGCTTTCATCACGCTGTAATCGTCTTGAGCGATGTCGCTCTTGTCGAAATACCGAGTTTCGCCGGTTTGGGCATCGGTGGCCACCACATAGAATTCCATGGGGTTTCGCTGCAGGGCTTCGTAGTCCAGCGGATATTCGCCGCCGGAGTTGCTCAGGGTGCTGTACATATAGTCCAGATCGATGAAGGTGTGCTGCTTCAAAAACACATTTGCACCGGCAGTCTGCTTCCGCAGTCCGTATTCCGTGTAGAAGCGATGGTTGCGCCGGGACTGACCGGCGGCATAGGAGACCAGATTTACGCTGCCGGCGGATACCCCGATCCCCAGATCGAAGCGGATCTGCCGATCCAGACAGTAATCCAGCACACCGGCGGCATAGATGCCCCGGTATCCTCCGCCCACATCAACGACACCAATTTTCATAAAATGGCACCTCCTTAATAAGGCAAGACATGGATCTTTCAAATCCATTGTAGCATGATTTCAGAAAAATGAAACAAGAAATTACCGGGCTGCTCCGTGTTTTTACGGAACAGCCCGGTGCGTTTCAGACCGGATCCCGATGTTATTCGGCGGCGTCGATGGCATCGGTGCGGAACAGGAACTTGACCCGTCCCTCAGTTCCGGCGTGGATGCCGGAGAAGGAGGTGTAGTTCTTTGCGACATCGATGCAGGCGCACACCCGCCCGGTTAGATTCTCCAGATCCTGATCGGCAAGATCCACAAGCTTCTGGATGCCCTCTTTCATCATCTTCTCCAGACCCTCGTCCAGCTGCTTGGAACCGTCACGAAGCTGGGTGATGCCATTGATGAGCATTGGCGCTTTCTCCTGCATGGTGGCGATACCGCCGGACAGCTCCCCAACGCCGGAGTCCAGCGCATCCATACCGGATCTCAGGGTGTCGGTGCCCGCCATCAGTTCGTGAGCGCCTGCCGTGGCGCTGGATACACCGTCGGTGTAGGCAAGCACGCCCAGATAGAAGCCGTTATAGCTGTCCAGAGAGGTTTTCAGACCGATGACGGCCTTTGCGCCCTCGGCGGCGGCCTGAAGCTTGGACTGGATCTCCTCGGAAGCCATCATGTCGGAAATGGCCTTCTCCACCTGAAGCTGGGTGTTCTGTGCGATGGTGGCGAGGATCTCCTCGGATGCCATCTTCTCGTCGGTGGTCTGCTGGATCTTCTGCTGGAGCATGGTCTTGACCTGCTCGGACTCCATCTGCTTCTCGATCTCGGCATCCATGGCAGATGCCACGGCAGCGTCGATCATGTCCTGCTTATCCTGGGGTACCAGACCTGCCTGAACGGCGGCTTCGTATTCCTCCAGCGTCATGCCCAGTGCCTGCTGCACCACGGCGGTGCGGAAGGCGGTCTCGTTGGCATGGACCTGCTGGGAGACATTTTCACGGACAGCTTCGGTAACGGCTGCGGTGACCTGAGACAAGACCTGACCCCGAACCACCTCGGTGACCTTGGCTTCGATCTCACCGCGGCGGGCGTTGACCCCGTCGGTGACCTGCTGCAACGCCGACTGGTATACGGCGTTTTCATCCAAGGAGGCGATGACGCCGTTGAGCACATCGGCATAGTTGCCGATGGTCAGAGTGGGCACGGACAGCCCCGCAGCGGCAAGCTGACTGTTTGCGGTGGACAGCAGGGTGTTGAAAACCTGTGCAGCGCCGCCGTTGAGGGCTTCGCTGTTGGCATTCAGGGTGTCAAGTCCCTGAGAAAGCTGGGAAGCGCCGGAATAAAGCTGAGATGCGCCGGAGCTGAGGGCGTCTGCTCCGGATTGGAGCTTGGTAGCGCCGTCAGACAGCTGGTCGATCCCCGCCACCAGAGCGTTGGACTGCTCCAGCAGGGTGCACAGGCCGTCATAGAGTTTGCCGGAACCATCCATCAGCTTGTTCATGCCATCGGAAAGCTGATCCACGGACTTGTTCAGGTCTTCAAAAGAGAAGTCCTCGCTGTTCAGACCGTCCAGAATGGAAGCGCTGGCAACGGTGATGGTGGAGCCCAGCTTGAAGTTTTCGGCGTCTGCGGTGATCTCCACATAGTTGGGGATCTCCAGATCCTTGGGGCTGATGTCCAGATTCTCCTGCATACCCGGCATGGCGATGCCGATGACCACGGTGGTGTTGCCCAGATTCTCCATCTTACCGTTGGTGACGGTGACATTGCGGAAAACCTCGGTGTCCAGCAGCATCCCGGTCATGGCAACAAAGGGCACATAGATCTTCTCTTTCTTGCCGTTGACCTTGACTTCCTCAAACTGTGTGTTCTTGTAGTCAAAGCGGATGGTGACCTTGCCGCTCTTGCCGGCCAGATCCTCCGGGGAGATGGGCTTGCCGTCCAGTGTGTAGCGGACGGTCATTTCCAGAGGAGCGGACTGGTCGGTGGTGCCTTGATAATAGATGTCCTCGCCCTTGGCGTCCCAGACCAGTGCGCCGTCAGCGCCGGTGGTAAATGTCTCGTCGCCCTTGACATTTTCGATGTCCGACAGTCGGGAGACATCGTCCAGAGCAGCGGCAGAACCGGTATTTTGCAGCCAGTCGTTGACCAGCACTTTCCGCACAGCGCCGTCAGCGCCGGTGAATACATAGACGGTCTCGTCCTTTACGGGAGCGGAGTCAGAAGAAGCGGCAGCAGACTTTGCGGCGGGAGCCGGGGTGACGGTTTTTGCGGATACAGCGGTGGAGACACTGCCCACCGCAACGGTGGCGCCAAGCAGCAGCGCCATGACCTTCGTGGATTTGCGAATCATTTTGCGGTAACCTCCTTGTTATTCTTACGGCACAGCTTTCTCATGTCGAATGTGGTGGCGCGGATGATCCCGTCGCACAGAAGCAGCAGGGCGGGCAGAACCAAGATCACGCAGATCATACTGACCACGGCGCCTCGTGCCATCAGCATACACATGGAGCGGATGATATCAATGTTGGAGTACAGGGCTACGCCGAAGGTAGCGGCAAACAGTCCCATGCCCGATACGATCACCGAGGGGATGGACGATGCCAGCGCAATGCGCACGGCATCGTGCTTGGATTTGCCTTGGATGCGCTCGGTCTTATACCGGGTGGTCATCAAGATGGCATAGTCCACAGTGGCACCCAACTGGATGGTACTGATACAGATGGGAGCGATGAAGGGCAGGCTCTGTCCCAAGTAGTGGGGCAGTCCCAGATTGACGAAGATGGCGCTCTCGATCACCGTGATGAGGATGAAAGGCAGGCTCAGGCTCTTTTCCACCAATGCGATGATAATGAAGATGGCGATGATGGAAACGGCATTGACCACCTTGAAGTCATGGGCGGTGGTCTGGATCATATCCCGCATACAGGGGGCTTCACCGATGAGCATACCGCCTTGATCGTACTTCTTCAGAATCTCATTGAGCACGCCGATCTGCTGATTGACTTCGTCGCTGGCGACCTTATATTCGGAGTTGAGCAGCATCAGCTCCCAGCGGTCACTCTTCATCAGATCTACCACCGATTCGGGCAGGATCTCCTCCGGGATCCGGCAGCCCACGATGGATTCCATGCTCAGGATGTACTTGACACCGTCCACCTGTTCCATTTCGTCGATCATCTTTCGGATCTGGGGGGTGGGAACGGTGCGGTCTACCAGAAGCATATGGGTGGATGCAATGCCGAACTCATCCACCAGCTTGTTGTTGGCGATGACATACTCCATGTCCTCGGGCAGGCATTGCCCCATGTCGTAGTAGACCTCATCATTGGTGGCTTCGTACCCCTTGTAGGCGGGGAACAGAACGACCACGAACACGATCAGCAGCAGGGCGCTGATGCGTACCACCACCTGAGAGAATTTGTTCATGCTGGGGATCAAGGGCTTGTGCCTGGTCTTTTGCAGGGGCTTATCCAGCAGCAGGATCATGGCGGGCAGCACGGTGACGCAGCCCAGCACACCCAGCAGCACGCCCTTGGCCATGACGATGCCCAGATCCCGGCCCATGGTGAAGGTCATGAAGCACAGGGCAATGAAGCCTGCCACGGTGGTGATGGAACTGCCGATGACGCTGGTCAAGGTGTGGGAGATTGCCGCGGCCATGGCCTCATTGTGATCGTCGTACTTCTCCCGCTCCTCGCAGTAGCTGTGCCACAGGAAGATGGAGTAGTCCATGGTGACGGCAAGCTGAAGCACCGCCG
The DNA here is from genome assembly GCA_937890525.1 of uncultured Clostridia bacterium. GTDB lineage: Bacteria > Bacillota > Clostridia > Oscillospirales > Oscillospiraceae > Faecousia. The sequence continues at coordinate 108,515 of CALADI010000011.1, forward strand.
ACAGGGCCTTGGTGATGTAGGAGATCTCACCCATAAAGTAGTTGGTGCCCAGATTCAGCAGGATCATCATGCCGATGGATGCCAAGAAGACGAAGGGAACCACCCAGTTGTCAAGCAACAGCAGCATGGCGGCGCAGGCAAGGGCAACGGCGATGCCCACATAGATGGGCTCTTCCTGCTCGCACAGATCCTTCAGATCCGTGACCAGAGCGGACATGCCCGATACAAAGCACTGCTTGCCGCAGATGGAGCGGATCTGCCGGATGGCATCCATGGTCACATCAGCGGAAGTGGCGCTGTCAAAGAATACCGCCATCATGGTGCTGTGGTCGGTGTTGAATTCTTTCAGAACGCTGTCGGGCAGCAGTTCCATGGGAATGGAGATATCCATCAGTGTGTCGTACCAGATGACGGAGTCCACATGCTCCACCTGTTCGATCTGGGACTTCAGCTTGGCGACCTCCTTGTTGGGCATATCCTCCACGATGATGAAGGAGAAGGCGCCTTTGCCGAAATCCTCCATCAGCTCGTTTTGACCGATGACCGTATCCATGTCATCGGGCAGATAGTCCAGCATATCGTAGTTGATCCGGGTGCCCAGCATCCCCAAGCATGAGGGGATCATCAGCAGCACCGTAAGGATCAGGATCGGGATGCGGTATTTTACCACCGCTTTGGAAAAACGCATGACTTTTCACAAACCTTTCCTTGCCCGTGGGCAAATTTTCATTGATCGGCGTCGACCTCGGAAGAAGAACGGCGGCGGAAGATCTTGACGGCGGTCAGCACGGTGACCAGATTCAGGATCCCTTCGGACAGAAGGGAGATGCCCAGAAGGATCATGGCCATCCGGGCGCTTTCATAGGGGCGGAAGATCAGCAGAAAGCCCACAATGCTGGTGATGACGGCGGCGGCCAGGATGATCCACCATTGCTGAATGCCAAAGGATCTGGAATCAATGGAGATCTGCACCTTCAGCAGGGCGTCTGCCAGAATGTACAGCCCCAGCAGACTGCAAATGATGTGAACCATGGATCCGGTGCGCAGGATCAAGATGGCGCCCATGGAGATCAGCAATATGCCGAAGGCAAGGTCGAACTGAAATGCCAGACGGTACAGATCCTTGGATATATAACCGATGATCTTGACACATCCGAACAGGATCAGCAAGATGCCGCCCACCCGGCACAGCATGGAGATGGAAAAATCCGGGACGGCGATGAGGGTGATCCCCAAGGCACACAGCAGAACGCAGGACAGGACATAACCGGCTTTGGCCATCCATAGCCGCTTGTTGGATATCATATGTGACACCTCCTTTGGTCAGCTTGGCAGGGGGATGCCCCCGTGCCCGTTGTCATGATACCATTGTAGCGAACCATTTCCGCCAAGCATACGGATAAGAAAAGCCCCTGTGCCCATTATTTGGGCACAGGGGCATATTTGTCTAAAGGATCCTTATGCGTGTTCCATTCGGTCGATCATCTGTTCCAGATCACCCTGTTTCAGCTCACACAGCCGATCGGCATAGGCTTGGATGTCGTTTCTCATCCCATCTTCCAGCCAGCCCATCACAATGCCGAAGCAGACGCACTTGACATAGTCGATGAGCAGCGCCCGGTCTGCATCGGACACCTTCCGTCCGGTCAGGATCTGATCGATGAAGGCTGCGGCAGCGTGCTGGCACACCCGCCACTGGTACTGCTCGTATAGATCCCGGTTTACAGAGCGGTAGATGTGCATGATGGCATTGCGGTTGTTCAGCGCAAAGCCGATGGCAGCCTCCAGATAATCCTGAACGGTGGTGATGGTGGGGTGGTCGGCAATGATCTGCTCAGCATCCTCCCGGATGATGGTCTCGATCAACTGGGGGATGTCCTGAAAATGGTAGTAAAAGGTGTTGCGGTTTACGCCGCAGTCATCCACAATGTCCCGAACGGTGATCTGCTTCAGGGGCTTTTCGTTCAGCAGCTTCAGAAATGAATTACGGATGGCTTTTTTGGTAAAGTCGGCCATAAACGGTTCTCCCTTCCTGTGGGTATGGATGTGACGAGGTCATTATATCGGAAAACTGGTAAAATATCAATAGAAAAGAAAGTGGAGGGATTTGCCCTTGCGTTTTGGGCGGAAATCAATATAATAGAGTAGATGTTCAAAAAGGAAGGTAGATATGAGGAAAGATTTTCTGCACCGTTGCAATGCAACGGCGTCTTATGCCCTGCTACAGATCATGTGTTGGGGATTTTATGCGGTGAGCCTGTGTTTTTCCAGCAATGTGCTGTACGGATGCGGCTTTACCGACAGTCAGATCAGTATGCTGCTGGGGGTCTGCACCGGGCTGTCCTTTGTGATGCAGCTTTGGCTGGCAGAGCGGATCGCCAGTCACCCGAAGATCCGGGTGTGGGGAATCTTGGTGGTGCTGGGTGCGGTGATGGCGCTGAGCAATCTGCTGGTGCTGATCCCCGGCATCCCCAAGATCGGTGCGGCGGTGAGCTTTGGGGTGGTGTGTATGCTGCTGCAAACCCTGCCCTCGTGGACCAATGCGGTGGGCATGGCCGCCATCAAGCGGGGCTCTGCCGCCAATTACAGCATTGCCCGGGGCCTTGGCTCTCTTGGGTACAGCATCCTTGCCTATTTCACCGGGATCTTGGTGGCACGCCGGGGCGCGTCTATGGTCGCCGGAGTGGGCACGGTGTGCGGTCTGGTGCTGGCGGCGGCAGCGGTCTGGTTCCACTTTGCCGGAGAACGAGGACTGCCGGAGGAAATGCCGGCAGTGCGCCCGGATGGGCAGAAGGGATCCTTTCTGCGGCAGTATCCCCTTTTTGCCTTGTTTTTGGCGGGATCGGTGGCACTGCAATTCAGCCACAATCTGCTCAGCAACTTCATGTACCAGATCATGCTGTCCAAACAGGGCGGCGCCGGGGAGCAGGGGGTGGCATCCGCCATCTGTGCGCTGGTGGAGCTGCCGGTGATGTTCGGATTTCCTTTGTTGATGCGCCGTCTGCGCTGTGACAAATGGGTGCGGTTTGCCTCTATGTTCGTTGCGGTGAAGGCGGTGGGCATCCTGTTGGCAGGCTCTCCCTACGGGGTCTACGCAGCCCAAGCGACCCAAATGCTGGGCTATGGTCTGTATACCATCAGTTCGGTCAACTACGCCGAATTGGTGGTGGGGCGGGGAGAATCTGTCCGTGCCCAGACCTATCTGGGGGCCACCAGTACGGTGGGCACATTGCTTGCCACTTCCACAGGGGGCTTCCTGTGCCAATATCTGGGGGTGCAGGCCATGGTGATGGTGTCGCTGGCGGCGGCGCTCACCGGGGGCTTGGTGATCCTCTTTACAGCGGAAAAGACAAGGCGCTGAAACCGCCGAAGCAAAAAATCCCCATCGGGTCAGCCCCGATGGGGATTTTCTGTATCATCCATTGCATTGCAGGATGCCGCTTCGCAATGTGACGCCCAGCATGATCTGCTTGGTCTGACCGTCTGAGTCAAAGCGCACCTGAGCGATGCCTTGACAGATCCCCAGCACCACCCCGGTGCCGAATACCCTGTGGGTGACGGAGCTGCCCACACAGATCGATTCCTCGCCGGCGGGGGCGGCAGGGGTGCCGGAGGGCGTGGCCGGCTCAGAAATGGTTACAGGCGCCCGCTGGGTATAGAGTTCCCAAAGCGGAGCAAGCTGAAGCCGTTTGCCGGGATACTCCACCAGAAGGGTATCGCCGCAATGGGCGATGATCCGCCCCTTGCCGAACCTAACATGGCGGAAGCTGCGGCGGCAAAGATCCTGCTGCAAGGCGTGGAAGAGATCCTCTGGGTCTGGGGCAGGAGACGGGATGTGGGACAGCAGCTCCCGAACAAACTGGGAGGGACGATCCGGGCATTGGAACAGGTATAGATCGTCTTTCGCCCGGGTCATGGCCACATAAAAGATTCGCCGTTCCTCTTGATACTGGGCGCTTTCCTCCGGCGTCATATCCCCGGTGGGGATGCGGGCGGGAAGCACCCCGTCCAGAATGTCCAGAAGATAGACGCATGGGTACTCCAGTCCTTTGCTGGAATGGACGGTGGACAGGATGATCGCAGGCCCTTCCGGATCTTGGTGGGTATCCACCAGATGCTGTAAGGCTTCAAGGCGCTCCAGCAGGGCAGACGGGTCTGCCACCTGCTCTGCAAGTAGGTACAGAATGTCGAATTTCCCGCTGTCCAGCTTGTTTCGGTTCACATAACTCTGGTAATTCAGAATGCTCCAAATCTGGCGCAGGGCGGTCTGGGCGGACTGCTTCGGCAGAGAGGGCAGAAGATCCCGCAGGGTCTCAGCACCCTCCCGTCCGTATCCGCTGAGTTCCGGGCATTGGGCGAGAGCCTCCAGAATGGGGGTGCCAAAGTCGGCATGGCGGCGGCAGGCAGATTCAGCGGCGCTTTTGGTGATGGGGAAGCCGAATTTGTAGTAGATCCGCAGGAAGCGCTGAGGATCATCGGGGTTTATAGACAGATGCAGGATGTCGACCAGATCCGCAATGACCCGATGGGTGAAGAAGGTGTTCTCAAACCGCTTGCAGACATAGGGCACGCCGCTGCGCTCGAACAGGTCGATCAGGGGCAGGGCGCTGTCATTATTGCGGTATAGGATCGCTGTGTCGGCGGGACGGCGCTGCCCCAGCTGAAAGAGGAACTTGTACTGGGCGATCCGGTCGCAGGTGCGGATGAGATGGAGGGGCGCACCCTCCGGGCGGTTGGGACGCAGCAGCTTGTCCCGGCGGAAGAGATTCTTTGAAACGAAGCTGTTGGCGGCAGAGACGATGGCTTGGGTGGAGCGGTAGTTCTGCTCCATCAGCAGGATCTTCGCTCCGGGGTGCTCCAGTTCGAAATCCAGAAGCGCCTGAGGAAATGCAGCACGGAAGCCGTAGATGCTCTGATCCTCGTCGCCCACCATGAACAGATTGCCATGCTTGGCGCACAGCAGCCCGATGATCTGGTGCTGGATCTTGGAGGTGTCTTGGGCTTCGTCTACGCACAGGTAGGGGTATCGATCCTGAAATTCTGCAAGGATGTCCGGGTAGCTCTTCAGGATGGTCAGGGCGTAGCCCATCTGGTCATCAAAGTCCATGCGCTGCTCCTGCTTCAGCTGCCCGCAGTACCGCCGGTACAGCTGGGGCATCTTGCTCACAGAAAACTCATGGGCATCCAGTTCCTCGTCGGAGAGCATCATGTTTTTAATATAGGTGATGCCGGTGCGGATGTCCTTGATGGTGCTTTCGGTGGGATATTCCCCGTGGAGCTCCCGGTAGATCCTGCCCACCATGGCGGCCGCCGCGTCGTTGGGGATCAGCTCGAAGGGATGCCCCGAGCCGTAGGTGCGGGCGTAACGGCGGATGATCTGAGCGGACAGGCTGTTGATGGTGCAAAACTGCATACCATCAGCGATGTCTTTGCCGAACAGATCGACAAATCGCTGGCGCATCTCCACGGTGGCGGCGACGGTATAGGTCATGGTCAGGATCCGCTGAGCGGGAATGCCGTGGCAATGGATCATGTACCCCAGCCGTGTGACCAGCACGGTGGTCTTACCGCTGCCCGGCACAGCCAGCAGCAGAACTGCGCCGTCCACGCTGTGCACGGCCTCGATCTGCTGGGGATTGAAGGTTTTCAGATATATCTGGTCAAATTCTGTGGATGTCATGGCCGCTCCTGAAAATAAGGTGATAGTTGGATCTATTTTATCCGCTGGGCTGCCCTGCGTCAAGGGGCGCTTGTCAGCGGCAGCGCCGGTGTGATATCATAACAAAAAGGAAATATGTAAAATATCCTGTTTTTTGGACTGGATCATTGATACCATGTCGAATGAGGAAAAACCGCCATTGGTGCGGAAAAGGAGGAAGGCAACATGAAATGGATCCATTTGTCGGATCTGCACTTGGGCAAACGGCTGCGGGAAGTGTCGCTGATGGAGGATCAGACCTATATTCTGGGGCAGATCATGACGCTGATCGATGCGGAGCAGCCTGATGCGGTGCTGATCTGCGGCGATGTGTATGACAAATCCGTGCCCACAGCGGAGGCGGTGGGGCTGTTCGACGATTTTCTCTGGGGGCTTGCCCGGCGGAAAGTGCCCACCATGGTCATCAGCGGAAACCACGACTCAGCCGAGCGGCTGGCATTCGGGGGCAGGCTGATGGATCCGTCCGGGATCCACATTTCCCCGGTGTACGACGGAAATGTAGCGCCCGTGGTGCTGGAAGACAGGTATGGGCAGGTGCGTTTTTATATGCTGCCCTTCCTCAAGCCTGCGTCGGTGCGGCGGCTGGATGAAGCGGACACGGTGCACAGCTACACCGATGCGGTGAAGCTGGCCATTGACCGGATGAACATTGACCCCGGTGCTCGCAATGTGCTTCTGACCCACCAATTCATGGCGGGCGCGGGAACCTGCGAATCCGAGGAACTGACGGGGGGCGGGACGGATCAGGTGGATGCCTCTCTATTTGACGATTTTGACTATGTGGCGCTGGGACATCTGCACAGCCCCCAGAATGTCCATTCTCCCAAGATCCGCTACTGTGGGACACCGCTGAAATACTCCTTTTCCGAGGTGGATCATGTCAAGAGCGTCACGGTGGTGGAACTGGAGGAGAAAGGCTCGCTGAAGGTGCGCACCTTGCCTCTGCATCCGCTGCGGGATCTGCGGAGGATCCGGGGCAGCTATGAGCAGATGGTGTCACGGGACTTTTATGAGGGAACGGCGGTAGAGGATTACCTCCGCATTACCCTGACCGATGAGATCGAGATCCCGGAGGTAATGGGGCGGCTGCGTGCCATCTACCCTAATGTGCTGTGGATCGACTACGACAACAGCCGCACCAGAGCCGATGCCCAGATCGGCACGGCAGACCGCCCCCAAGAGCGGCCGCCGGAGGAATTGTTTGGGGAATTATTCGCATTACAAAACAATCACCCCATGACCGAGGAGCAGTACGCCCTGGTCACGGAGTTGATCTGTCAGATCCGGGAGGAACAGCAATGAGACCTTTGATGCTGCAAATGCGGGGCTTTGGCCCCTATGCCGGGGATACCCGGGTGGATTTTGAGACTTTGGGTACCAAGGGACTGTATCTGATCACCGGGGATACCGGGGCAGGCAAGACCACCATTTTTGATGCCATCAGCTTTGCCTTGTTCGGCGAGCCCAGCGGAGAAAACCGGGATCCGGGGATGCTGCGCTCCAAGTATGCAAAGCCGGAGACTCCTACGGAGGTAGTGCTCACCTTCCGCAATGGAGACAAGGTGTACAAGGTGACGAGAAACCCGGAGTATCAGCGCACCAAGCTGCGTGGAGACGGGCAGACCACCCAGAAGGCGGATGCGTCGCTGGAACTTCCTGACGGCAGAGTGATCGCCCGCCGTTCGGATGTCGACCAATATCTGCGCCAGATCATCGGGCTGGATCGGGAACGGTTCTCCCAGATCGCCATGATCGCCCAAGGGGATTTCCAGCGGATGCTGATGGCGCAAACCGACGACCGCCAGCGGATCTTCCGCAAGGTGTTCCACACGGAGTTCTTCGTCACCTTGCAAAACCGGCTGCGGGAACAGTCCGAGGGGGCACGCGTTCAATGGGAGCAGGCCAACTCCGCCATCGAGCAGGCGCTGAGCCAGATCCGCTGGGGGGAACAGCCCCCTGTTGCCCAAGGGCGGATGCCCGCCGATCAGGTGATGCCCTTGCTGGATGGGCACATTGCGGGGGATCGGCGGCAGCGTGAGGGATTGGAACAGCAGCTTCAAGCGCTGAACACCGAGATGGAAGCGGTGAATGCCGCAGAAGTCCGCCAGAACCAGCGCAAGACCCTCACCGCAGATCTTCAAAGGGAAGAACAGCGGCACGCCGCCGGAGCAGCGGAACTGGCGCAGGTCAAGCAGGTCGTGGAGCAGGCGCAGGAGCGGCAGCCCCGGGCACAATGGTGCGCCGACCGGATCGCCCAGATCCAAGTGCGGATGCCGGAGTATGATGAACTGGAAAAACATCAGGCACAGTACCGACTGTGCAGCCAGCAGCATCAGAAGAAGCAGGCCCGGCAGCAAACACTGGAGAGCCGCTTGGAAGTCCGGCGCTCAGAACTGGAACAGATGCGGCAAAAACTCAGTCGTCTGACGGAACTGACAGAGGGTAGGGAAAACTGCCTGTTGGAACAGCAGCAGGAACAGCGGCGGCTCGAGCAGGCGCAGGACTTGCAGCGCCGGTACGATGCGTGGCAGCAGGATCAGACCCGGTTGGAGCAGGCCCAGCGCAGATATCTTCAGGCGCAGCAGCAGGCGCTGGAATTGCAGGGGATCTACGATGCAAACCACCGGGCATTTCTGAATCAGCAGGCGGGACTGCTGGCCCAGACCCTATCCGACGGCGTGCCTTGCCCGGTGTGCGGATCACCCCATCATCCGGCGCCGGCGGCGCTGGAAGCCGGGGCGCCTACCCAAGATCAAGTCCGTAAGGATAAACAGCAGGCAGAGGATGCATCCCGTACAGCAGAAAAGCGGAGTATCGAAGCCGGAGAGTGGAAGGGGCGTGTGACCGCTGCGTGGGAGTCGCTGAGCACCGCACAGGCGGCGCTGCTCCCGGACTGCCCCATAGAGCAGCTTCAAGAGCGTATCCGGCAGCTTGCCGATGCGTCGGCAGAGCGGATCAGGGTGCTTGAGCAGCACCTTAAGGTTCTGGATCAAAATGCAGCGCAGAGCAAGCAGCTTGCCCAGCAGATCACCGGGCGGGAGGAGGAACTCCACCATGCCGAGGAGGAGACAGCGCAGCTGGGGAAGGAACTCACCGTGCTCACCTCGGAACTGGAAATGCTGGAACGGATGATCCAATCGGGGGCGCAGAAGCTGGAATACCCCAGTAAGGAAGGTGCAAGCGCCCAGATCCGCAGCCTGACCGATGAACGCCAGAAGATCCTCGCCGGGGTGGAGAATGCCCAGAAGCGGTATCAGCAGGTGTTGGAGCAGAGCACCTGCCGGCAGGCGAAGATGGAGCAGCTGCGGGAGCAGATCGCAGCCTGCCCCCAGACCGATGAGCAGGCGCTCATGACCCGGCGCACCGAGTTGGAGCAGCGGCGCACCGCACTTACCCAAAGCATCCGGGAGATCTTTTCCCGGGAGGAGCAGAACCGGACAATCCGGGAGCAGGTGAGCAGGGGACTTTCCTCGCTGACGGCGATGGAGAGCAGATACCGGATGCTGCGGGAACTGTCCGACACCGCCGGGGGCAGGATCACCGGCAAAGAGAAGATCACTTTGGAGACCTACATCCAGACCACCTATTTCGACCGCATCCTCGCCAGAGCCAATGTGCGGCTGATGAAGATGACCTTGGGGCAGTATGAGCTGATCCGCCGCAGCGTGCCCCTGAAGAATCAGGGTAAGAGCGGACTGGATCTGGATGTCATCGACCACTACAACGGCACCAGCCGCAGCGTCCGCACCCTGTCCGGCGGCGAATCTTTTCAAGCGTCGCTGGCGCTGGCGCTGGGACTGTCCGACGAAGTCCAGTCCTCCACCGGGATCCGGATGGATACCCTGTTTGTGGACGAGGGCTTCGGCTCGCTGGATCCCCAGGCGCTGGATCAGGCCTACCGTGCCCTGTCGGATCTTACCGAAGGCAACCGCCTTGTGGGGATCATCTCCCATGTGGCAGAGCTGAAAGAGAAGATCGACCGGCAGATCGTGGTGACGAAAAAATCCTCCGGGGGCAGTACAGCGGTGGTTCGAACTTGAGAAACGGGGAAACTCAACAAATGTTGAATTTCTGTTGAAATGGAGTTGACACTGGCAGTGTATCATTCTATTATCAAAGCGGAGAACTTCCGGGGGCCGGTTTGGACGCCCGGAGGAGAATGGAGGTTCCCAATATGAAAGAGAAAAAACACAACTCCAATCAGCAGTCCCCTCAGACACCGGAACTCGTCCTGCCCATCGAGCATGACAGTGTCCAGATCCTCACCGCCGCTGAGGATGTGCGCAAGCAGATGCAGGAGTACTTCCCCCGGATGCTTCAGGAGGATCTGGAATCGGATGCAGCCCTCAGAGCCGAGTCGCTGAAGCGTGCGTCTAACAATCTGTCCAAGGCATCCAAGACGATCTATGCGGTGAAAGATGAACTGGCAGGACGGATGAAGGACATTCGCCAGCAGCGCAAGAAAAATATGCTGCTGTCGGCGCCTGCCAATGCCACCATCGACCAGCAGGAGCAGGAAGGCGATCATTTCGCCAAGGGACTCAATGGATATAAGCTGCTGCTGGTGTGCTTCATCGGCAGTTTCTTCGGGGTCATCATTGAGATGCTGTGGTGTCTGGTGTCCCGTGGGTATATCGAGAGCCGTGCAGGTCTGGTCTATGGTCCGTTTAATCTACTCTACGGCTTCGGCGCGGTGGTGCTCACCGTTACGCTGTATAAATTCCGCAACCGGGGGGCGTGGATCTCCTTCTTGGGCGGAATCATTGTGGGCAGCGTGGTGGAGTATGTCTGCTCTTGGGGGCAGGAGCTGGTATTCGGCACCCGCTCTTGGGATTACAGCAAAATGCCCTTTAATATCAACGGACGGATCTGCCTGCTCTACTCCATCTTCTGGGGGATCTTGGGGGTGCTGTGGATCAAGAATCTCTATCCTCGGATGGCGAAGCTGATTTTGAAGATCCCCAATCGGGTGGGTAAGATCTGCACATGGGTGCTGCTGGCGTTCTTCGTGGTGAATACTGTGATGTCCGGCATTGCGCTGACCCGCTGGAGCCAGCGCAATGCGGGGATCCCGGCCGCCAACACCTTCTGGCAGACCATCGATGAGCGGTTCCCCGATGAACGGATGGAGAAAGTCTATGCCAATATGGTATTTTCAGAGGATTGACCGAAACAAAGACAAGGGGGGATTGCCATGCTGAAGATCCTGATCGTGGAGGATGACTGGGAGCTGCGCCAGCTCTTTTCCCATGTGCTGACCAAGAACGGCTACGCCGTCACAGGGGTTTGCAATGGGCAGGAGGGACTGGATGCGCTGGATCAAGGGTACTATGACCTGATCATCTCCGATGTGATGATGCCGGTGATGGACGGATTTGAGATGGTGCGCCAGCTTCGGGAGTCCGGCGGCGCCACCCCGGTGCTGATGATCACCGCCAAGGATTCTTTTGACGATATGCGTCTGGGATTCCTGTCCGGCACGGATGATTACATGGTAAAGCCCGTGAATGTGAACGAGATGGTGCTGCGGGTGGGGGCGCTGCTGCGCCGGGCGCAGATGATCCATGACCGCCGACAGGTGCTTGGGGGCACGGTGATGGAGTGCGACTCGCTGACGGTGAAATGCGGGGGAGAATCCTCGGTGCTGCCCCAGAAGGAATTTATGCTTCTGTACAAAATGGCATCTTACCCCGGGCGGATCTTCACCCGGCAGCAGCTTATGGATGAGATCTGGGGCTACGACAGCGAGAGCGACCCCCACACGGTGGATGTCCACATCGGACGGCTGCGGGAGCGGTTTCGGGATAACCCGGATTTTAAGATCGTGACCATGCGGGGTGTGGGCTACAAGGTGGTGAAGCTATGAGAAGATGGAAACGGAAGATCTCCTCTAAGCTGTCCATGCGGCTGTTCTTTTCGCTGTTTTTCATTGTGGCACTGATCCTCATCAATGCTGCGGCAGCGGTGATCATTTCCCTGCTGGGGCGGGCGATCCCGCTGCTGCATCGGCTGCCGGGGTTTGTGTGGCTGCTGATCATCAGCGCAGTTCTGGGCAGCGGCATCACGGCGCTTCTGGTGGCGTTCTTCTTTGACCCCATCACCAAGCTGGGCAATGCCATGCGCCGGGTGGCACAGGGGGATTTTGATGTGACGCTGGATACCCGGCATACCTTCCGGGAGGTGCGCCAGATCAATCAGGATTTCAATCTCATGACCAAAGAGCTGGGTTCTACCGAGATCTTAAAGACGGAGTTCGTTTCCAATGTTTCCCATGAATTCAAGACCCCCATCAACGCCATCGAGGGCTATGCGACGCTGCTTCAGGATACGGATCTTTCCCGGGATCAGCAGCAGATGTATGTGGAGAAGATCCTGCTGAACACCGGCAGGCTCTCCAAGTTGGTGGGGAATATCCTGCTGCTGTCCAAGGTGGACAACCAGCAGATCCAGCCCCATGTGACCACCTACCGTCTGGATGAGCAGATCCGCCAGTCCATTCTGGCGCTGGAGCCTCTGTGGACGAAGAAGGACAACGAGTTCGATGTGGATCTGGAGCGGGTGGAGTTTACAGGCAGCGAGAACCTGCTGATGCATGTGTGGAACAATCTCATCGAGAATGCCATTAAATATGGACCGGATCGGGGAGTCATCGCCATGAAATTGGTTCAGCGGGATCAGACGGCGGTGTTCACCATTGATGATGAAGGACCGGGGATCCGCCCGGAGGATCGTCAGCATATTTTTGATCGGTTCTATCAAGCGGACAGCTCCCGAAAAACCGAAGGCAACGGACTGGGACTTGCGTTGGTAAAGCAGATCCTGACCATCTCCGGCGGAACCATCCGTGTGGATCCTCTGCCGGTCAGAGGGACTCGGTTTACCGTTACCCTTCCTATGGAATAAAGGAAAAAGCGCCGGGCAAGTGCCCGGCGCTTTTTCTGTCTGCAAGGGCTTTCTCAACAACTGTTGATATTTAGTTGAAGAAAAGTTGCACTAGTGCTTCTATTATAGATGGTACAAGGACAATAGATGAAGGAGGCACATTGATGTTTCATCTTTTGAAGAAAATGAAGACGAAAGAATGGGTGCTGGCGGCAGTCTGCTTCGGGCTGATCTTGGGTCAGATTTTTTTCGATCTGACCATGCCCGAGTATATGAGTCAGCTGACCATTCTGATCCAGACGCCAGGGTCGGCGCAGGGGGAAATTTGGAATGTGGGTCTGCAAATGCTGGGCTGTGCGCTGGCCAGCTTGGTGCTGACGGTGATCTGCGGATACTTCACCTCCCAGATCGCATCCGGCTTCAGCCGGACCTTGCGGGAGGATCTGTTTGAGAAGATCGCAGACTTCGGCAAGGAGGAAATGGAGCGCTTTTCTGTGCCCAGCCTGATCGTGCGTACCACCGAGGATGTGCGCCAGATCCAGCTTCTGTTTGCCATGGGACTTCAGATCATGGTGAAGGCACCCATCATGGCGGTGTGGGCGGTGATCAAGATCATCGGCAAGAGCTGGGAACTGTCTGTGGTGACAGCCGGCTTTGTGGTGACGATGCTGCTGATGATGGTGATCGTGCTGGTGATCCTGCTGCCCCGGTTCAAGCGGGTGCAGAAACTCATGGATGACATGAACCGGATCGCCCGGGAAAACCTCAGCGGTATCAGCGTTGTCCATGCATTCAATGCAGAGGACTACCAGAACACCAAATTCCGTCGTGCCAATGACGAACTGACCAAGACCCAGATGTTCAACCAGCATACCTTTGCGGTGCTGCTGCCTGCCATGACCATGGGAATGTCCGGGCTGTCGCTGGCGATCTTCTGGCTGGGGGCGCATCTGGTGGAGCAGGTGACGGATCTTCCCGGCAGACTGACGCTGTTCGGTGATGTGATGGTATTCAGCAACTATGCCGGATTTGTAATGATGTCGCTGATGATGATCGTGATGATCTTCATGTTCATCCCTGCGGCGCAGGTATCTGCAAACCGGATCAACGAGGTTCTGGGTACAAAGATCTCCATCAAGAGCGGCACTCAGACGCAGGGCAGCGAGATCGGAACCATCGAGTTTCAGGATGTCAGCTTCCGCTATCCGGGAGCGGCATCGGATACCCTGTCCCACATCAGCTTCCGTGCCCAGCGGGGGCAGACGGTGGCATTCATCGGTGCTACCGGCTGCGGCAAGACCACCTTGGTGGATCTGGCGGCCCGGATCTACGATGCCACCTCCGGACGCATCCTGCTGGATGGGGTGGACATCCGGGATTACAGTTTCGATGCGCTGTATAACAAACTGGGTTATGTGATGCAGAAAGCGACGCTGTTCTCCGGCTCTGTGGATGAAAATGTAAACTTCGGCGAGAGCAGCGCCGTTCATTCTGAGGAGCACACCTGGGAGGCGCTGACGCTGGCCAAGGCCAGTGAGTTTGTGGAGAAAATGCCCGGGAAATTGGAAGAACCCATTGCCCGGGGCGGCGGGAATGTTTCCGGCGGTCAGAAGCAGCGCTTGTCCATTGCCCGGGCGCTGGCGCGGAAGCCGGAGATACTGATCTTCGATGATTCCTTCTCTGCATTGGATTATAAAACCGATGCTCAGCTTCGTGCAGGACTGGAAGCGGAACTGAAAGGTACCACCAAGCTGATCGTAGGTCAGCGCATCGGCACCATCCGCAATGCCGATACTATTATCGTATTGGATCATGGCAGGATCGTCGGTATGGGCACCCATCAGCAGCTGCTGAAGGATTGCCCGGTGTACCATGAGATCGCCCGTTCCCAGCTCTCGGCACAGGAATTGGGCGAGGAAGGAGGTGCCATCCATGGCTAAAAAACAGAAGATCTCCGGCGGGGTGTCCTTTCTGGAGGTGGGCAAGGATTTGCTTGCCCATGCAAAGAACATGATTCCCAGACTGGTGATCGTGGTGCTTCTGGCGGGGGCAAGCGCATTCCTGACCATCATTGGACCGGATTATGTCTCCCAAATCACCCAGTACATCACCGACGGCTTGGCGAGCACCATCGATTTGGCAGGGGTCGCCCGTGTGGGCAGCTTCTTGGTCGGGGTCTATGGGCTGGCAGCCATCTTCGGCTTTTTCCAAAACCGTCTGGCGGCTACCGTGACCCTGCGGGTCTCCAACCAGCTTCGCAATGAGATATCCCAGAAGATCAACCGGGTGCCCATGCCCCTGTTCCACCGGATGTCCTCCGGCGATATCCTCAGCCGAATGACCAACGATGTGCAGATGCTGTCCCAGACATTGTCCAACAGCATCCCTACCATCGTTGCGGCGGTGGCACAGTTTGTGGGATGCTTGGTGATGATGTTCACCACCGAATGGCGGATGAGTCTGGTGGCCATTGCTGCCACGGTGCTTGGATTCTTGCTGATGGGAGCGATCACCGCTTCTTCTCAGAAATACTTCGTGGCGCAGCAGACTGCATTGGGCAATCTCAATGGCTATGTAGAGGAGATGTACTCCGGTCACAGCGTGATCCGGATCTCCCGGGCAGGGACGCAGGTGCGTCAGGCATTCCGTAAGTACAACGATGCGGTGTATGAGGCCAACCGCAAGGCTCAGTTCCTTTCCGGCATCATGCAGCCCATGATGACTTTCGTGGGTAATCTAGGCTATGTGGCGGTGTGCATCTACGGATCTATGCTGGCGCTGAACGGCTCCATTGAGTTCGGCGTGATCGTAGCGTTCATCATGTATGTCCGTCTCTTTACCTCCCCCTTGTCTCAGATCGCTCAGGGTATGACGCAGCTCCAGACTGCGGCGGCTTCGGGCAAGCGGATCTTCAGCTTCTTGGAGGAGGAAGAACTGGAAAACGAGGACGGGAAGCGGGATCATCTGGATCGGGCAGCCGGACATGTGGAATTCCGCAATGTTCGCTTTGCCTATCCCAATAACCCGGATAAGACTGTGATCCAGAACTTCAGCGCAAACATCGCACCGGGGCAGAAGGTTGCCATCGTCGGCCCCACCGGCGCCGGTAAGAGCACACTGGTCAATCTTCTGATGCGGTTCTTTGAGACAAACGGAGGCAGCATCCTCATCGATGGGATCTCCACCCGGGATATGACCCGGCAATGCCTGCATGACCTGTTTGCCATGGTGCTTCAGGATACATGGCTGTTTCAGGGGACGCTTCGGGAGAATCTGGTTTACAACAAAACTGATGTGCCCGACGCAGATCTGGAAAAGGCGTGCCGAGCCTGCGGCATCTGGGACTTTGTCCAGAGCCTGCCCAATGGCTTTGACACAGAGCTGAGTGAGAATCTCACCATATCCGCCGGGCAGAAGCAGCTGATCACCATTGCAAGGGCGATGCTGCAAAACCGCCCCATGCTGATTTTAGATGAAGCCACCTCCTCGGTGGACACCCGAACGGAACTCATCACCCAGCGGGCGATGGACCGGCTGTGCGAGAACAGAACCAGCTTTATCATCGCCCATCGTCTGTCCACCATCAAGAACGCGGATCTCATCTTGGTGCTGAAGGATGGCAATGTGATCGAGCAGGGCAGCCATGAGCAGCTTCTTGCCCAGGGCGGGTTCTATGCGGAACTGTACAACAGTCAATTTGAGCAGGTCGGATAAGGAGGCAGGAGATTATGGCAAGATATATCACCATTGAGCGGGAATACGGCAGCGGCGGCAGAGCAGTGGCTGGGGCGCTGGCCGAGGAGTGCGGCATTGCCTGCTACGGACGGGAGATCTTGGAAAAAGCGGGGCAGATGATGCACATCCCCGTCTCCCAACTGGAGCGGTATGAGGAGTGCGCCACCAGCAGCTTCCTGTACTCAGTGAATCTGCTGGGCAAGGCTCAGTCCTGTGACCCGGATATGCTGATGCGGGAGGGGCATCTGTTCGTTGCCGAGCAGCTGGCAATTCGGGAATTAGCCGCCCAGGGGCCGGCGGTGTTTCTGGGACACTGCGCCTGTCAGGCATTGAGGGATGAGCCCGGCGTGCTGCGGGTATTCATCCGGGCATCCATGGAAGCGCGCAGACAGCGGATCACCCGGGAATACGGTCTTGCAGAGGGGGAGGTGGATGCTGCCATCCGCCGCTTCGACAAAAAGCGGGCAGGCTATTACTCCATCAATACCGCCCGGAAATGGCATGACCTGAATAACTATGATGTGGTGTTGGATTCCTCGGTGATCGGGGTGGACGGCTGTGTGGGGGCGCTGAAGGCGCTGGTCACCCACCGATGAAAAACGAAAGGATAGAAAGGAGATCATTATGGAACGGAGTTTACAGATCGACCGCCGGTTTCAGACGGTTCTGAAGGTGGTCAGGATCCTCTATGTGCTGACGGGCATTGGGCTGATGGTGCGGGGTGTGATCCATCACAGCGTATACGAGGGGCTGCTGGCGCTGGCCACACTGCTGCTGATCCCTGGGCTGTATCTGGCAAGACGGATCTTCCGCTGGGAGGGCGGCTGGCAGATGGAGACTTATGTGTATGTGTTTTCCTATCTGGGCTGGACCTTGGGCGGTGCAGCAAAATGCTACAGCGTGATCCCTTGTTTTGACAAAATGGTGCATTGTCTGTCCGGGCTGTTCGTATCGGTGCTGGTGCTGGCTTTTTACCGGATGCTGGAATCGGATCACAGCAAGCAGGGGGAGAACCCTGCCACCTCCTTTTTCTTCGTGTTTTTCGGCTCTATGGCGGTAGCGGGGCTGTTTGAGCTGTGCGAATTTACCATTGCTCCCATTATGGGCAGAGATCTTCAGCATGTGATGGATACGGGCGTGGCGGATACCATGATGGATATGTTCGTGTGTCTGCTGGGCACGCTGGTGATGATGTGGCTGATGTGGCGCCAGAGGAAGGGAAAATACGACCCCTTCACCGGGGCAGCAGAGGCCTTCGCCCAGCATAATCCTATTGGAGCAGGACATAAGGTCAAATAACAAGAAGCAGACCGGGCGCTTGCCCGGTCTGCTTTTTGCGTAGGGAAAGGAAATTGACAACAGGGGATAGTATGGTAAAATGGGAGCAAAAGGGGGCGACGGTATGGCGTATCGGGTAGCAGTCTGCGATGACAGCCAGAGCGACGGCGCATATGTGGAAAACCTGCTGAACCAATGGGCATCCCGGCGGCAGATCCAGATCAAATCGGAGCGGTTTTCCTCTGCGGAGCGATTTTTGTTCCGCTATGAAGAGGATAAGCAATGGGACATCCTGCTGCTGGACATTGAAATGGGCGGCATGGACGGCGTCACCATGGCCAAACGGATCCGCCGGGACAACGATGCGGTGCAAATCGTGTTCATCACCGGGTATTCCGACTACATTGCCGAGGGCTATGAGGTGGCGGCGCTGCACTATCTGATGAAACCGGTGAACCCCGAGAAGCTGATGACGGTGCTGGACCGGGCGCTGGAGAAGCGGAAACAGGAAGAGCGGTGCTTGAACTTGGAATCCGGCGGTGAGATGGTGCGGATCCCGTTTTATGACATCCGCTATCTGAATGTGCACCAGAATTATGTCACCGTCCATGCCAAGGCAGATCATACGGTGAAGCGGACGCTTGGTGACTTTGAAAAGGAGCTGGACGAGCGGTTCTGCCGGGTGGGACGGAGCATGATCCTGAATCTGAAATACATCCAGCGGGTCACAAAGACGGAGGTGCGCCTGTCCGACGGCACGGTGCTGCCCCTGCCTAGAGGGGCCTATGAGCCGCTGAACCGAGCCATCATCCGGCACACATGACGAAGGAGACGGGTGGAGTGTTTTCCAAACAAATCGACAAACGGATCGCCGCCTACCAGCGGGAGTTGATCCAGACCCACTATCAGGAAGTGGAGAATATGTACCGGCAGATCCGGGGCTGGCGGCATGACTACCGCAACCACATCCAGACCATGAAGGTGCTGGCGGCGAACGGGGATATGGACGCCATCAAGGACTACTTGGACAAGCTGGATACGGATCTCAATACGGTGGATACCGTAGTCAAGACCGGCAACCCCATGGCGGATGCCATCCTCAACAGCAAGATCTCCCTTGCACGATCTCAGCAGGTCTGCGTCCATTGCGACGCCCATATTCCTGTGAAGCTGAACATGTCGGAGCTGGATCTGTGCTGCATCATCGGCAATCTCTTTGACAATGCTATCGAAGCCAGCCGCCGCCTGCCGCCGGAGCAGCGGGTGATCCGGGTGTATATGGACATGAAGGGGACACAGCTATACATCTCCTTCACCAACATGACCGACGGGAAGAAGCTGCACAAGGTGGGCGGCGTGTTCCAGACCACAAAAGGGGCGGGGCACGGCTTCGGTCTGGTGCGGATCGACCGGATCATCCAACGGCTGGACGGCTATCTCAGTCGAAACTCCGAAGATGGTGCGTTTACGACAGAAATTCTGATTCCGCAGGTTTGATAACCGGGCGGTAACGGATCGAGGGGCGCCTAATGGCATAACGAATATTGCCCGGCGTCCGTACCCATTGGCAGTCGACCCTGCCGACTGCAATTCATCCCCCAAATGGAACGATTCGTCCCCGAATTTCCCCGGGGACGATTTTTTATGATACACTGGCACCAAGAGGTGAGGAACAATGAAAACGAAAAAACCAAAATACGGCATCTGGAGCAACACGCTCTATATGCTTCGTGTGGCATGGCGGGTGCACAAGCCCGTGGTGCTGATGTGCCTGCTGCTGGCGGCGGCAGACGCAGGAAAGGCAACGGTGGAGATGCTCATTGCCCCCGTGGTGCTGGGCAAGGTGGAGACCGGCGCACCTCTGAGCCAACTGATCGGGACCATCGGGATCTTCAGCACCCTGCTTCTGCTCACCGCCGGGATGGGGGTCTACATCGACCGAAACACCATCTTCGGACGGGTACAGTACCGATCCAGCATCGTTCAGGATCTGGGCAGGAAGATCGCCTATACCTCCTATCCCAATCTGATGGATCCGGAGTTCATCCGCATGGAGAACCAGGCGCAGGATGCCACCTCCAGCAATCAGCGAGCGGTGGAGCAGATGTGGTCATCTTGGACAGACATCCTGACCAACCTTCTGGGCTTTGTGGTCTATCTGGGTGTGCTGTCCGGGCTGAATCCCTTCTTGGCGGGGGTGGTCATGGTGACCACGGTGCTGGGCTACTTCGTGAACAAGCGAATCCGTCAATGGAGCTACCGCCACCGGGAGGAGGAGCAAACCTATACCAAGCAGATGAACTACGCCCGCACCTTGGCGGTGGGGCGGGAATACGCCAAGGACATCCGCATCTTCGGTCTGCGGGCGTGGGTGGATGACATCTGGCAGGATGCCATGAACCTGTACGAGGGATTCCTGAAGAAGCGGGAGGGGATCTACCTGTGGATGAATGTGGTGGATCTGGTGCTGGCGCTGCTGCGAAACGGTATCGCCTACGGCTACCTGATCTGGCTGACCCTGACGGAGGGCATGCTGGCGGCGGAGTTCCTGCTGTACTTCTCCGCAGCCAGCGGCTTCACCCTTTGGATCACGGGGATCTTGGACAAATTTTCCAAGCTCCACAAGGAGAGCATGGAGCTTTCCAACATTCGGGAATTCCTCAACTGGGAGGAGCCCTTCCGCTTTGACGACGGCAAGCCCCTGACCCCGGCGCCGGACGGGAAATACGAGATCCGGCTGGAAAATGTGTCCTACCGCTACCCCGAGGCACAGAGCGACACCATCCACGATGTGAATGTGACCATCCATCCCGGGGAAAAGGTGGCAATTGTTGGCTTGAACGGCGCAGGCAAGACCACATTGGTGAAGCTGATCTGCGGCTTCTTGGATCCCACCCGGGGGCGAGTGCTGCTCAACGGGCAGGACATCCGCCAGTATGACCGGCGGGACTATTACCGGCTGCTGTCGGCGGTGTTTCAGGACTTTTCTCTGCTGGAGACCAGCATTGCCGAAAACATCAGCCAATCCAGAGCGCAGGTGGATCTGGATCGGGCGTGGTCGTGTCTGGAAAAGGCGGGACTTACCGAGACCATCCGTGCCCTGCCCAAGGGCATCGAGACCAAGCTGGGACGGCGGGTGTACGAGGACGGCATCGAGATGTCCGGTGGTCAGATCCAGCGGCTGATGCTGGCACGGGCGCTGTACAAGGATGGCCCCATCCTCGCGCTGGATGAGCCTACGGCGGCGCTGGACCCCATTGCGGAGAACGACATCTACATGAAGTACAACGAAATGACGGAGGGAAAGACCTCGGTGTTCATCTCCCACCGTCTGGCATCCACCCGGTTCTGCGACCGGATCCTGTTTGTGGAAGATGGCAGGATCTCCCAGGAGGGCACCCATGACGATCTGAGGCAGCTCGGCGGAGGATATGCCAAGCTGTTCGAGATCCAGAGCAGATACTACAAGGAAGGAGGGGAACCGGCATGAGTGAGGAGAAGAAAATCGGCGTCCGCCAAGTGTGGAACATGACCTTTCGGGGCTGGAAGCTCTACTGGAAGCTGTGCCCCGGATGGTTCGTATCGGAATTCCTGCGGGATATGGTGCGGGCGGTCAGCCCCTATGTGACCATCTGGATCTCCGCCCAGCTCATCGGTGAGCTGGCGGGGGCACGGGATCCCCGGCAGCTCCTTCGCTGGGTGGTGATCCAGCTTGCGGCGGCAGCCGCCATGAGCCTGCTGGCAGGAGTCTTGGAGCGGTGGAACAACTATGAGGACGAGCGGATGATCCGGCTGGAGAGCAAGATCTATGCCGAGAAGATGATGGATCTGGACTATGCCGATGTGGATCGTCAGGCGGTTCAGGATCTTTACTCCACCATCGCCCAGAACCGGAGCTGGGCAGGCTGGGGGCTGACCCTGACCACGGATTGCTTCGGCAAGCTGGTCTACGGGCTGATCTCCATGCTCTGCGGCATTGGCTTGACGGTGTCCCTGTTCGTACAGAGAGTGCCGGCAGGTCATGCGCTGTCCTTCCTGAACCACCCCCTCTTTGCGGCGGGGGTGGCGGGGCTGATGCTGCTGATTTCGGTGGCGGCGCCGATGTGCACCAACCGGGGGGATCGGTACTGGTCACGGATCGCTGAGGACAGCCGGCTGCGGAATCGGTACTTTACCTTCTTCGGCTGGATGTGTACCGACCGCAAGCGTGCTACTGATTTGCGGGTCTATGACCAAGAGGATCAAGTCTGCATTCCCTATGCCCAAGAGGATGAGACATTCACCCCAAAATCCCGGATCGCCAAGTATATGCGCGGCCCTCAGGGAATGTGGTATGTGGCGGGGCAGAGCGTCTCCGTGGTGCTGACTGGGTGTGTGTATCTGTTCGTGTGTCTGAAGGCATGGGCAGGCGCCTTCGGCGTGGGTGCCATCACCCAGTATGTGGGCGCCATCACCAACCTGTTTTCCGGCATCAGCCAACTGTTGGAGACCCATGGACTGGTGAGCACCAACGCAGAATTCCTGAAGCTGTGCTATGAATTTCTGGACATTCCCAACGGGATGTACCGGGGAAGCCTGACCACGGAAAAGCGGTCGGATCGCCAGTATCAGGTGGAGTTTCGGGATGTGTCCTTCCGGTATCCCGGCTCGGATCAATGGGCGCTGCGCCATGTGAACATGGAGTTCCAAGTGGGCAAGCGCTTGGCCATCGTGGGGGAAAACGGCAGCGGCAAGACCACCTTCATCAAGCTGCTGTGCAGGCTCTATGACCCCACCGAGGGGCAGATCCTGCTCAACGGCATCGACATTCGCAAATACCAGTACCGGGACTACATGGAGCTGTTCTCCGTGGTGTTTCAGGACTTCCGGCTGTTCAGCCAGCCCTTGGGGGCCAATGTGGCGGGCAGCAGCACCTACGATCCCATCCGGGCCCGCAGGGCGTTGGAGGACGCAGGCTTCGACAAGCGCCTGTCGGAGATGAAGGACGGTCTGGATACCATGCTGTACAAGGAGCTTTCCGCCGACGGAGTGGAGATCTCCGGGGGAGAAGCCCAGAAGATCGCCATTGCCCGATCCCTGTATAAGAATGCCCCCTTTATCATCCTTGATGAGCCTACGGCGGCGCTGGATCCCATCGCAGAGGCGGAGATCTACAGCAAGTTCAACGACATCTCCGGGGATAAGACGGCGGTGTATATCAGCCATCGGCTGTCGTCGTGCAAGTTCTGCGACCGCATCGCGGTATTCCACGGGGGACAGGTGGTGCAGACCGGCACCCATGAGGAGCTGGTGGAAGATCCCCAAGGCAAGTACCACGAACTCTGGTACGCACAGGCGCAGTACTATCAGCAGACAGCGGGCTGATAAAAAAGACAGAACGGGTGCGGCTGCCCAAGGGCGGCTGCATCCGTATTTTTTGTAAAAAGGCAGTTGCACCCGGAGGAGATTGGGTGTACAATGGTGAGAAAAAGGGCGATGGGCCCATTCCCAACGCCAACACCCGGCGCCCAATGGGCGGTGGGGGGAAAGGTCGTGGTGGTGTGAATCCGGGGATCTATGTGATACTGCTGGTGCTTGCCGTGGTGCTGTATTCCCAGCAGCGGCGTAAACGGCGCATGATCGCCCAGCGTATCCAATGCAAACAAGGAGGAAACAGGCAAATGCAGGAATTGGCAAAGAAATTCGTGGGGCAGGAGTGCATCGTGCACACCTTTGACAACAACCAGATCGTGGGCGTCCTGCGGGAGGTCAGCGAAAAGGGGCTGCTGTTGGAGCGCTCCGGGGCGTCGGAAGCCCTGAATCTGGACTATGTGGTTCGGATCCGGGAATATCCCAAGAAGAAAAACGGTCGTAAAAAATCCATTGTCATGGACTGACGGCGTGAAGAACGGGAGATGACATGGTATCATGTGGCTCGTCATGGCGGTTTTGTCCGCCGTCTTTGCCGGGGTCACGGCGATTCTGGCGAAATGCGGGATCCGGCACACGGATTCTGATGTAGCGACGGCGCTGCGGACAGTGGTGGTGCTGCTGTTTGCGTGGGTGATGGTGTGGATCGTGGGATCTGCCGATACCATCGGGCAGATCAGCACCACCTCGGTGGTGTTTTTGATCCTGTCCGGGCTGGCTACCGGGGGATCATGGCTGTGCTATTTCAAGGCGCTGTCCATGGCGGATGTGAACAAGGTTGCCCCGGTGGACAAGTCCAGTACCATCTTGTCGGTGCTGCTGGCCATCGTCCTGTTTTCCGAGACCAGCCATTTGGGCGCCAAGCTGGCGGGCACGGCGCTGCTGGCGGTGGGCATCTACCTGATGATCGAAAAAAAGCCGGGGCAGAAACCGGGGGAGCAGGATCGGCGGTGGATCGTGTATGGCGTGCTGTCGGCGGTGTTTGCGGCGCTGACCTCCATCTTGGCAAAGGTGGGTATCGCCGGGGTGGAGTCCAATCTGGGCACAGCCATCCGCACGGCTGTGGTGCTGGTGGTGTCATGGGGCATTGTGGCAGCCAGAGGCAAACTCCGGCAGATCCCCAAGGTGCGGGGGCGGGAGCTGGCGTGGATCCTTCTGTCCGGCGTCACCACCGGGGCATCTTGGCTGTGCTATTACTATGCCATCGGCAACGGTGTGGTCAGCGTGGTGGTGCCCATTGACAAGATGAGCATTCTGGTCACGGTGCTGCTATCCCGTGTGATCCTAAAGGAGCGGATCAGCGGCAAGGCGGGACTGGGGCTGGCGCTGATGCTGGCGGGTACGGTGACCATCGCCCTGTGCGGTTGATCCGATACAAGACGGAAAAAGAGGGTTTTCCCCACGGGGAAAACCCTCTTTTCGATTATTCGGAAACGGATTCGGGATCCACGGGAGCGCCGCCCAGACGGTAGGTCAGCTTCTGCGCCTTGCGGTTCTTCACCGCATTGATGA
The DNA here is from genome assembly GCA_937890525.1 of uncultured Clostridia bacterium. Lineage (GTDB taxonomy): Bacteria > Bacillota > Clostridia > Oscillospirales > Oscillospiraceae > Faecousia. The sequence continues at coordinate 133,050 of CALADI010000011.1, forward strand.
TGGTGGGCACAGCGCCCAGCAGGCCGAACAGGTACAGCAGGACAAGATTGCCCACATAGCTGCCGACATCGATGACCTCATAGGCCAGCAGCTCCGGGAATGCACGGAATGCGGTGAAGAAGTCCACTTCCAGCTCCCGGGCGATGATGATGGCCCAGTCCAGCTGGTCGCCCAGCAGGGTCATGACGATCATCAGCACCGAGCTGATGACGATGCCCTTGGTGGACAGTTTGCCTGCCAGCAGTTCATATCCTTTCAGCGTACACACAGCCATTAAAAGACCGCTGAGGGAGGCCACATAGCCAAGCTGGCTCAGCAGCACGATGGCGGCGACGCCGATGAGGGAACCCAGCAGGGCGCCGACCACACCGCCCAGCACATTCTCTTTCTTCCGCTGGTTCTGGGAGACAGCAACAGAGGTACTGTGCTGGATCTTGGCATAGCATCCGCTGCACAGATGCGCATAGGCACCGGAAACGCAGTAGGGATTGGATTCGGGACTGCCGCAGTATTCGCAGCTATTCTGATAACCTCCGGATTGAAGGGTGCGGCTCAGGGCGTTCATGGCCGAGGACATCCGCTCTTGCAGCTTGGCCTGATTGGCGCAGTTCTTCATGGTCATACGCACTTCGGAACCGGTATCCGTCAAATCGGACACACCGCGGTTCTCTTTCACGAATGCCTTGCGCTGATCCTTGTCCATTGCCCCGGCGCTTCGCCGGGCGCCCACGGATACGGTGGGCATATAGGGATAGTTGGGATTTGCAGGATAGACGATCACATCGTAAGCGCCGCATTTGCCGTACAATGCGATACCGTCGGATTCCTGACGAAGCCCCAGATTTCTGCCCAGTTCAGCGTAGTTTTCCATGACTTTCTTGTTCATAGGTTCTACCTCCTCTGTACAATCTGTCTGTTTTGGATGGATGTAATATAGCATACTTCATACAGATTGACAACTCTTAATTTCTTAAATTTGAGACATGTTCGTTCCAAAAAAACCCTCGATCCCGGGATACGGGATCGAGGGGGAAAGCGTATGGATCAGAAGTCAACCTCGGTGTCGTAGTAGCAGCACTTGAGCAGCTTCTCCATCTCCTCCACGCTGGGCTGGCGGGGATTGGAGCCGGTGCAGGCATCGGCGATGGCATTCTTGGCGATCTCCGGC
>CALADI010000012.1 GCA_937890525.1 uncultured Clostridia bacterium
TGCCAGTATGTGGATGTGTGCATCTCCAATGAGGAGGACGCCAAGGATGTGTTCGGCATCGAGGCGGAGGCCACCGACATCTACGGCGGCAGCCTGAACCACGAGGGCTACAAGTCCGTTGCCAAGCAGCTGGCCTACAAGTTCGGCTTCGAGATGGTGGCCATCACCCTGCGGGAGAGCCACTCTGCCTTCGACAACGGCTGGAGCGCTATGCTGTACAATGTGACGAAGGACGAGTACTGCTTCTCCAAGAAGTACGACCTGCACATCATCGACCGTGTGGGCGGCGGCGACAGCTTCGGCGGCGGTCTGATCTACAGCCTGCTGTCCGGCAAGGACACCCAGCAGGCGGTGGAGTTTGCTGTGGCTGCTTCTGCGCTGAAGCACTCCATCGAAGGGGACTACAACATGGTCACCGTGGCAGAGGTGGAGAAGCTGGCCGGCGGCGACGGCTCCGGTCGGATCCAGAGATAAGATTGATAAAATCACGCACCCCCATCCGGTGAACATCGGATGGGGGTGCGTTTGTATGTGTGAGGGTTGGAAATATTTTCTGCAACTGGGAATGATTCCATGGGATATAGAACATGGATCGGGACATGATAGGAGTGCGGAAAGAAATCGTTTCTCTCAGGGAAACGGCTTCTTCCCGAGAGAAACGAAAAGGAGAGAAATATCATGAAGAACAACAACCAGATCAACATTCCCGAGGCCCGTGACGCAATGGACAAGTTCAAGATGCAGGCTGCCAGCGAGGTAGGCGTGAACCTGACCAACGGCTACAACGGTCACCTGACCTCCCGTGAGGCCGGCTCTGTGGGCGGCCAGATGGTCAAGAAGATGATCGAGGCCTACGAGCAGGGCATGCAGTAAACCCTCAAAAAGCCCGGAGGGGGATCCCCTCCGGGCAAATCTTTTGGAACATGAAAAGGCGCCCTGCAAGCAGGACGCCTTTTCGAGCATAAAACGAATAAAAGAGAGAGGTAGGAAGATTCAATGAACAAACTCGTAAGATCAGATACGGCTTACGGCTTCCGTATCAACCTTACACCTAAAGGATACGGGAGAAATTTGAATTTGGTATGAATAAATGGGAAACAAATTCTTTAGAATTATGAAGCCGCAGGAACAATCACTTCCGATCCATCCCCCGCCGGACAAGGGGCGCCACCACCAGCGCCACAGCGCCGCCGCACAATGCGGTGATGAGCTGGGGGAAAGAGAACATAGCGGTGAATTTCTCGATCTGGGGGGGCTTCAGGGGCAGCACTCGGCAAAGAAGCTGCACCACCAGCAGGTATAGAGTCAGGGCTTTGGCGCAGGAGCCTGCCGCCAGCGCCGTCAAACGCTGCAGGAGCGATCCCTTGGCGAGCAGAGCCAGCAATAGGACATAGATGCAGTTGCCCGCCATGATGGCAGGGACAATGGCGAAGATCTGAGGACCAATGCCCAGAGAAAAGGCAAGGAAGGGGGATACCGCTGCCACGGTGATGCCGCAGCTCAGCCCCCCCAGCAGCGCCGCAGATGCCAATACGGCGTTGACGGCAGAGCCGGTGACGATCTGCCCAGCGGGAGCGGTGACGGTCTGCGCCACGATGAGCAATCCGGTGAGGATGCCGGTGCGGGTGAGCCAAAGGGTGGTCTTACGAATGATAAACGCCTCACTTTCTAACAAAACGCTGTTATTATAATATGTCCTACAGGGGAATGCAATGCCCAATATCAAAAAGGAGACAGGCGGCGTGAGCCGTCTGTCTCCTTTCGAGAAGAAACGATGGTTATGATTTACAGATACTTGGCGTAGGCCGCGCGGATCATCTCCACGCACTTGTCTACCTGAGCGCTGTCGCCCTCTTCCAGAGCGGCAAGCGGCGAGCGGACGCTGCCCACATTGGGGCCGCCCATCCGGCGGATGCACTCCTTGATGACGGCGTACATGTTGCCCTTGCAGCCGCACAGGGCGAAGATGATCTGCAGGCAGGTGTCCTGGATCTCCAGAGCCTGAGCCAGCTGACCCTCCCGGTAGAGCTGGTAGATCTTGATGTACAGCTCGGGCATTGCGGCGTAGGTGCCGCCGATGCCGCCCACAGCGCCGGCCACCAGACCGGACAGCAGCTGCTCATCGGGACCGTTGAAGACGATGCAGCCCTCGCTGCGCCACATCTCGATGTCCTGCACGGGCATGGAGGAGTTCTTCACACCGATGACTCTGGGGTTCTGCAGCATGGTGCGCAACAGAGAGGTGTCCAGCGCCACACCAGCCAGCTGGGGGATGTTGTAGATGATGAAGTCGGTGTTGGGAGCGGCAGAGGAGATGTCGTTCCAGTATTTTGCCACGGAGTGGGCAGGCAGGTGGAAGTAGATGGGGGGGATGGCAGCGATGGCATCCACACCCAGAGACTCGGCGTGAGCCGCCAGCTCCATGGAATCGGCGGTATTGTTGCAGGCCACATGGGCGATGATGACCAGACGGCCCTTGGCAGCCTTGACCACATGCTCCAGAACCAGCTTGCGCTCGGCAACGCTCTGGTAGATGCACTCGCCGGAGGAGCCGCCCACATAGACGCCGTTGACGCCCTTGCCGATCAGGTACTCGGTGAGTTCTTCCACACGCTCAGGGCTGATGCTGCCGTCCTCGCCGTAGCAGGCGTAGAAGGCAGGGAAGATGCCCTGGTATTTTTTCAGTCTTTCATTCATGGTAACAATCTCCTTTTAACCCTTGACAGCACCCATGGTGATGCCCTTGGTGAAATATTTCTGGAAAATCAAGAAAACGATGATGATGGGCACAGAGGCCAGCGCCGAACCTGCCATCAGCAGACCAAAGTCGGTGGAGTTCTCCGCCTGCATGGTGGCGATACCCAGAGAGATGGTCAGATTCTTGTTGGAGGTCAGCATGATCAGCTGCATGAAGTAGTCATTCCAAGAGTTGATGAAGGTGAAGATGGCACAGGCGCCGACACCGGGCTTGATCATGGGGAACATGACATCGGTGAAGGTGCGCCATTCCGAAGCACCGTCGATGCGGCAGGCTTCCACCATTTCCGTGGGGATGCCCTCAGCAAACTGCTTCAGCAGGAACACGCCGAAGGGCCAGCCCACGATGGGGAAGATGACGGCCCAGATGGTGTCGTACAGGTTCAGAGCGGACATTTCCCGCAGCAGGGGAATGAGGATGACCTGCTTGGGCAGCGCCATGGCGCAGACCACCAGAGAGAAGATCAGACCCTTGCCCCAGAAGCGCTTCTTGGCCAGCACATAGCCTGCCATGGCGGCGGTGAGACAGGTCAGCAGCATGGAGGCCACGGACATGAACACGGTGTTGATCAGCCAGCGCAGAGCGGCGGGCACCGTGGGGCCGGTGATGGTATAGCCGAAGGCAGAGATGTCGAAAAGAGGGGCGGAGCGGCTGCTCATCAGCTTCTGGAAGTTGGCGCCGGTGAACTCGCTGGGCAACCACACCGGGGTGGTGGACATGATATCCGGCTTGGTCTTGAAGGCGCCGGTGATGATCCAGTACAGCGGGAAAGCGAACAGGAAGGCCAAAATGCCCACAAGGATGAAGGACACGACATAGTAAATCTTGGATTTACGCTGGTTGCTGTCCAAACGATTCTGACTTTTCATAATTCACCCCTCCTTTACTTTTCTTGTCCAGCTTTGAACTGGATGGCAGACAGAATGGCGATGATGATGGCCAGAATCACGCCCATAGCATTGCCGTAGCCGTAGCGGTAGAGCTTAAAGGCGTTGTAGTAGATGTAGTACATGATGGTCATGGTGGAGTTGTTGGGGCCACCGGAGGTCAGCAACTGGATCAGCGCGAAGCACTGGAAGGAGTTGATGGTGGTGATGACCAGGATGTACAGGGTGGTGGGCATCATCTGGGGCCACTTGATCTTCCAGAAGGCCTGCATCTGGGTGGCACCGTCCACTTCGGCGGCCTCCACCAGAGACTTGTCCACATTGTCCAGAGCGGACACATACAGCACGATGGGCTGACCCACGGAGGTGGTCAGCAGGATCAGGATGATGCAGCCCAGCGCGAATCTGGGATCGCCCAGCCAGTTGATGTTCTGATCCATCAGACCGGTGCTGGTGCCGATGTAGTTGAAAATGCCGTAGTAGTTGTTGAACATCCACTTCCAGACCATGGTAACTGCAACAGAGCCGGTGACCACAGGCAGGTAGAAGATGCAGCGGAAGGCGGAGGTGGCGGCCACAGGCATCTTGCTGATGGCAGAAGCCACCCACAGCGAGAAGATGCAGGTGACAGGCACGGAAACCACAACGATGATCAGCGTGTTCCAAAGACCCGTCCAGAAGGTGTCGTCATGGAACAGCTCCACATAGTTGCCGAAGCCGACGAAAATGTCCTCCCGGCCCATGGTGGCATCAAAGAAGCTGGTGTAGACACACATCACCATGGGATAGACCACGAAGCCAACGAAGAACAGCAGGAACGGCAGCAGGAACAGGTAGGAAGTCACCGTTTCGTGGATCATCAGCTTGCGGGTTCTTTTGTTATAAGATACTTTCTGTTTAGTCAAGAAGATCCCCCTTTCTCATGAGAGGTAAAGGTGAAAAGTGAAAGCGGATTTTCGCCTTTCACCTTTACCTCTTACCTTGGAAAATGCCCCTCCCCTCACCCAGAAGAGAGGGAAGGGGCACGTTATGTTGCTTTAGCGTGCCGATATCCGGAGATTAGCCGGCAGCGGCAGCGTTAGCGACCTGATCGAAGGAAGCGGCAGCCTCCGCCACGGGAGTGCCGGTGCCGATCTGCTGCAGCATGTTCCAAGCGGCTGCACGAGCCTCGGTCCAGCCGGGGGTCACTGCGTAGTAGTCGCCCATGTACTGCATGAAGGTGCCGTAGACGCTCTTCAGAGCATCGTCGCCGTAGGGATCCTCAGCGGACTGACGGACGGACCAGAAGCCGGAAGTCTTGACAGACTCGGTGGTGTTCTCGTCGCAGACCCACTTGATGAAGGTCTTGGCAGCCTCAACCTTGGCGTCGTCGCCGTTGTTGAACACGCCGAAGCCCCAGATGCCGCCGCACAGCTGAGTGTCGGTGCCGTTAGCGGAGGGGAAAGCCATGGGGAAGACCTCGAAGTTCTCGCCGATGACCTCGGTACGAGCAGCGTGGGTAGCAGCGTTCCAGCAGAAGGACATCTGCAGCACGCCCTGAGCGAACAGGTCAGCCTCTTCGCCGCCGTTGATGGAAGCGTCAAAGTTGATGCCGGCCTGGTTGTACAGGGTCTCCAGAGCCTTGATGTTCTCGGGGGTGTTCATGGTGTAAGCGGTGTGCTCAGCGTTGGTGAAGGTGCCGCCGTACATGTTGTTGTACAGAGCGCGGGTGCCCTGGTCGCCGCCCTGAGCGGAGCAGAACACAGCACCAACATTCTGGTAGCCAGCATCGTACAGGGTCTGAACAGCCTTCAGGAAGTTCTCGGTGGTCCAGGTGTGGGTCTCAGCGTCCACATACTGCCATGCGCCGGTCTCCTCGAAGACGGTCTTGTTGATGGCCATGCAGTGAGCGGTCATACACAGGGGGTACTCGTAGTAAGCGCCGGCGTCGTTGCGGCAGGCAGCCTCGACGGAGGGGAAGATGTCAGCCTTGACATCGTCGGTCCACAGGTCAGCCAGATCGACCATCTTGCCCTTGGCGCCCCAGTTGGCGACCAGACGCTCGGGTCCTTCCAGAACGATGTCGGGAGCAGCGTTGCCCTCGATGGCGGTGTTGACCTTGTCGTCACCGTCGGTGTAGGTCAGGTACTCAACGGTGACCTTGATGTCGGGATACTTGGCGTTGAAGTCAGCCAGCAGCTTGTCAACGACTTCCTGCTTGCCCCAGTCGCCTACGGGGTAGGTCCACAGGGAGATGTTTACGGGTGCGCCGGAAGCGACAGTCTCATCAGCGCCGGAAGTGGTGGGGGTGGTGTCACCTGCGGGGGCGGTGCTGGGGTCGGAATTGCTCACGGTGCAAGCCCCAAGGCTCATGACCATGACCAAAGCCAGCACAAGTGCGATTAACTTTTTCATAATGGCCTCCTAGAAAATTTAGTTGATTACTAACAAGGTACCCTTGTCAAATCTATATTCATATTAGCGAATATCAACATAGAAGTCAACGGTTTTCTGCGAAATTTTTTTCAGAAAATTACAGATTAGGAAATTTCTTGCAAAACGCACAAATCAGCACGGTTTCGGGATGGGGTCGAAACGACTAATTTTGTCTAAATTGTCAACAAGATGTGAATGAAAAAGAAAGCCGCATTTCTGCCGGGGGGATCACTCCACCAAATCGTGGGTATACCCCATGGAAACCAGCGCATCAAAGGCCTGCCAGACCGGCTCCGGGATGTGCTGGGGGATCTGATAGCCCCGCTTGGCATAGGCGTCGATCCGCTGAAAATCCCCCACTAGCACCTCGATGACCCGCTTTTCATCCAACCCTTGGGCTTCGGACAGGCGGATATACTCCTCGATGCTTACTTGGGGCGAGGTGATGATACAGTCCATTTCCGGCCAATACACCCCCATGGCGGCGAAGAGCCGGCGCTCCATGAAAGGCTTGTGGATGCCGATGATCCGGCGGATGGGACGGTCCGCCAGCATTTTTCGGGTGAAGAGGATATTCTCGGCGGTGTTGGTGGACTGGTTCTCGATGAGGATATCCTGCGGGGGGACACCGGCCTCTATGGCGATCCGGGCGAAGCGGTCGGCTTCCGGCTCGGTCCACATCTGCTTGGTGTTGCGCCCCAGTCCCCCGGTGAACAGGATCTGCTTGGCATAGCCGCCGTGGTAGAGCTGGGCGGCCCGCAGGGCGATGTCTTCGTTATAGCAGCCGAATCCCACAATGAGATCCGACGCTTCCAGCGGCATATCCATGTGCATATAATCCCACAGGGTCTGCACATGGCGGCGGGTCAGTTGATCCATAGGTACTCCTTTCATTTGAAAAAAGCCCCCGGAACCGGGGGCTTTTTTATCGATCATACATGGCGGTGGGCCAGAGCGTCGGCGATCCTGCCCCGAATTTGCAGGCATTGCTCCAGATCCTTCCGGGAAAACTCGGAAAACAGGATATCCAGCAGATACATCTGGGCGATCCGGGCGGCAACGGAGCCGGATTGCAGAGCATTTTCGTTGGCGCCGCATTGCAGCACCACATTCGACAGTTCTGCACCGGGAGAACGGGGGAACCGGGTCACGAGGATCACCTGCCCCTGTTGTGCGCGGGCAAGCTTCAGCGTCTCCATCATCTCTTGGGTAGAGCCGGAGTAGGAAAAGAACAGGATCACATCCTCCGGATCCATGGTGGTGGCGGCGATGGCCTGAAGGTGGGAGTCGGCAACCGCGGTGAACTTATTGCTCACGGTGGAGAACAGGTGGGCGGCCTCGTTGGCAATGAGCAGAGATCCACCCTGTCCCATACACATGACACGGCGGGCGCTGTGGAGCATCCGGGACGCCTGGGCCACGGAGTCCAGATCCAGAAACTCCATGGTTTGCGCCATGGCTTCCGCCTCGGCTGTGTAGAGCTTCTTGCAGATATCCTCCAGCGAGTCCTCGGCGGTGACTTCCCCGGACAGGGGATTGTCCAGCAGCTTGTGCTTGGGGGAGGAGTTGGCAAGCGCCAGCTTAAATGCGTTATAGCCTTTGTAGCCCAGCCGGCGGCAGAACCGGGAAATGGTCGCTTCGGCCACACCACAGGCGTCTGCCAGCTCGGAAATGGACATGAACTGGGTGCCGCTCTGGTTGGATAGGGTAAAGTCCGCCACTTTCTTTTCTGAGGAGGTCAGGGCATAGTAATTGCTGCTGATCTGCTCGAAGACGGTTCTTGCGTTATTCGGCATAGGGCTTCATCCTTACTTGTTGAGAATTTCGTCGATCATGGTGTCCACCATGGTCAGCATTCTGGGCAGATGGAAGGGCCCCTTGAAGGTAGAACCCTTGCAGGGGGGCATGGTGGGCTTGCCGTCCCGGCGCAGATAGCCGTACCACTCGCCGTATTCCTCGTCTGCCAGATAGGTCTTGCAGTAGTCCAGAGTCTTGTAGAACCAGTCCAGATACTCCTCCTTGCCGGTATCCCGGTAGAGCATCATGGAAGAGATCAGGATCTCGTTATGGGGCCACCACAGCTTCATGTCGTGCTCGTAGGACTCGGGGGGCATACCCAGCGCATCCACGAAGTACAGCAGTCCGCCGTATTCGTTGTCCCAGCCGGCGGTGATGGCCCAGTTGAAGATCTCCTCGGCCTTGGCCACCAGTTCGGTGTCGCCGGTGCGCTTGGCATGCTCCAGCAGGAACCAGACACCCTCGATGTCGTGACCGGGGTTGACGAAGCGCCCCTCGGTGTAGTTCAGCCGTGCTTCGCCGTTGGGGCCAACATTCTCCAGCACGCACTTGAGCTCAGGATGGACATGGTACTTGAAGATATCCTCCACGCAGGCGTTGGCGCGCTGCTCGTAGAGATCCTTGTGGGAAGGATCCACCCGCAGGAACACGCTGGTCACATTCAGGTAGATCATAGGCAGACCGAATGCCCGCCCGGTGCGGGTCTCGGGGATGGTCTTGGCACCCAGCCCGGTGGGGTCGGGAGCGCCGTGCCACAGATCCCAATAAATATTGTAGGCCTTCAGCGCCCGATCCAGATATTCCTGCTCGCCGGTGAGCCCGTAGTACTCGGCATTGGCGATGGCGTAGAATGCCTCGGAGAAGTAGTAGCGGCGCTGACGCAGGGGCTGACCGTCCTCGGTGACGGTGAAGTACATCCGATCCCCGGCCTCCCGGTTGATGCAGTACTTCTCCATGAAGTCCAGGCAGCTCTTGCTGGCTTCCATCCACTCAGGGCGCTTGCCGTAGAGATGGCACAGCCATGCGAAGATCCAGCCGCAACGGCCCTGCATCCAAACGCTCTTGTCGGTGGAGAACACCTTGCCCTGACGATCCAGACAGGTGTAAACGCCGCCATGCTCGTGATCCATGCCGTTTTTCAGCCAGAAATCCGCGCAGGTATCCAGCTGGGAGCGGATCCAGCTCTGGGTATCCAGCAGTTTTGCTCTATCCATGATATATGTTCCTCCTGTTTTTGTCTCGTGGAGTGATCCACGGCATTTGTTATCGTTACCATAGTATCACGGAGGAAGAAAATTTTCAATATGGAAAAATTGTGGTAAAAATTTACCGCCAAGTAGTGACATCTGACCAAGGCTATGGTATGATAGACTAAATTACACCGCAAGAAGGGAGAAAAATTATGAAAAAACACATTGTCTGCTTCGGCGACTCCAATACCCATGGCTACTGTGCCGAGTCTTCCAACTGCGCCGACGGCGGCGACCGCTTCAACGAAAACGAGCGCTGGACCTGCCTGCTGCAAAAGACGCTGGGCGAGGAATATCTGGTGCTGGAGGAGGGACTCAGCGGCCGTACCACCGTGTTCGACGATCCCCTCCACGAGACCATGTCCGGTCTGGATGTGATCTGCTCCTGCCTGATGACCCATGAGCCTGTGGATCTGCTGGTCATCATGCTGGGCACCAACGACACCAAGGAGCGCTTCGGCGCCAATGCTGCCTGCATCGGCATCGGCATGGAGCGGCTGGTGATGAAGGCAAAGACCGTCATGGCGTGGAAAGACGGCAAGCCCAACATTCTGGTGATCGCACCGCCCCACATTGGTGAGGGGCTGTATCTGGTGCCCGAGGGGGATGCCATGGGCAAGGGCTGCCCGGAGAAGTCCCGGGAACTGGCGCATTATTACGAGGAACTGTGCCGCCGTCAGGGCTGTGCCTTCTTGGACGCCGAGGGCGTGGGCGAGTTCAATCACAAGGACTGCATGCACCTGACCGCCAAGGGTCACGCTGCGCTGGCCGCCAAGCTGGCGGAGATGATCCCGGAGCTTGTGAAGTAAGATGTCCAGATTCTTCAGCAATGAAAACTGGATCTGGAAGCCCTTTTCCTATGTGGCGGATATTCTGATCCTCAGCGGCATGTGGTTTCTTTGCTCGGCACCGCTGGTGACCATGGGCGCGGCTACCACAGCCCTGTACGACTGCACCGCCCGGTGTGTGCTGGGCAGGGATGAGCGGATGTTTGCCCGGTTCTTCCGAACCTTCAAGCGGGAGTTCGTCCAGTCCACCTTGAGCTTCCTGCTGTGGGCGGCGGTGATCGGCGGCGGCTATCTGGGGATCCGCACCTACGGCAACTCGGTGGCGGTGAACAATGTGTCCATCGCATTGACCACGGCGCTGCTGCTGGTGCTGACGGTGGTCATCGGGGTGGGCTGCTGGGTGCTGCCCCTGCTGTCCCGGTTCTCCTTCGGCTTCGGCGGGCTTCAGGCCACGGCGGTGAAGCTGGCGGTGGGGAATCTGCCCCGTACCATGCTGATGGGGATCTTGACCGTGTGCGCCGGGTATGTGTGCATCCGGTTCTGGGTGCCGTTCCTGTTCCTTCCTGCGGTGCTGTGCGTGGTGTGGGGCTGGCTTCTGGAGCCGGTGTTCCGCCGCTATATGCCCCAAGAGGAAGATCCCGAATGATGTAAAAATGGGGGAGCAGCCTATGAAACTTCTGTTGACGGCCTTCGATCCTTTCGGCGGGGAGCAGGTGAATCCTGCGCAGGAGGCGGTGCGTCTGGTGCCGGATCGTGTGGGCGATGTGGACATTATCAAGTGCGAGGTACCCACGGTGTTCGACGGGTCTGTGGAGGTGGTGGCGCAGGCCATCGACCGCCACCGCCCGGATGCGGTGCTGTGCGTGGGGCAGGCCGGCGGGCGGGATGCCCTGACCCCGGAGCGGGTGGCAATCAATCTGGATGATGCCCCCATCCCGGACAATGCGGGGCACCAGCCTGTGGACTGTACCATCTTCCCCGATGGGGAGACCGCCTATTTTTCCACCCTGCCGGTGAAGGCTATGGCGGAAGCCATCCGTCAGGCGGGGCTTCCGGCAAAGGTCAACTACACCGCCGGGACATTCGTGTGCAACCATCTCATGTATGGGGTGCTCTACACCTTGGACAAGGGGTATCCCGGTGTCCGAGGGGGCTTTCTCCATGTGCCGTATATCCCCCGGCAGGTGGCGCCGGGCAGCGGTGTCCCCTCTATGGAGCTGACGGATATCGTGCGGGGGCTGGAAGCCGCCATCGGTGCCATTGCGGCACATGATACGGATCTGTCATCCCCCGGGGGACAGCCCCATTGATCCAAAACAAAAGGGCTTGCCGCCTGCGTGATGACGCAGACAGCAAGCCTTTTTTGCGGCGCAAATTTCCGAAATTCCGTTCAAATTATAAGAGACCATCGTTTTGGGAAACTACTTGGTCCAAAGTGACTTGTTATGCCCTCTCTTAATTCACCAATGCGTTATACGCATTTATGACTTCACCGATAGCGGCTTTGTCATCCGAATCGATGGTCAAGTCATATTTATGCTCATCTCCCTGAAAACGGACAATGGTTGTTTCGGAATTAACGATATCATTCAGAATTCTCATATCCTCGGGAGTGGGGTTGATATCGATATACTCCCAAACCTCGGTATCGTTACCTCTATGGATGTCAAAATAGTCAAAGGATTTACGATAGGTTTCCTCATCGACAGAAATGATGACTCGATCAAAAAACACCCAATCATCGCCGGTATAGAGAAAACGCAGTTTAAGAAAAGCGGTGTAATCAAGTTTTGCAATATAGGGAAGCATATAGCTTCGGGTATCGGCATATTCGGGGAAAGTGGAGGGGAAATACCATGTTATGTCCTCGACTGCATCGTACTCTTCTCTAAATGGTTCGAGGATTTCTTCCAAATGGGCATGTTCTTCCTCGAAACTCTCCTCAACTAATTGGTCAATTATTTTGGAATACTCTTTTTCTGCCTGCTCAAGGATGCTGTAATTGGTCACAAGAGATTTTTCCTCATTGCGTAATTCGTCATATTTTCGTTTTGCATCATGATAAAGGTGTCTATTATCGTAAGTTAAGGTTCCAATATTGTTGATAGCATCGATAGCTTCTTGGACTTTAAGGTTGCAAAGGTCTTCTTCGAATTGGACAAGTTTGTCATAGTTCTTGACCATCTTCTGGACTTCGGGAGAGGAAGAGTTGTATTTCCCTCTGGCTCTCTTTATTAGACTGGCGTTTTTACGATCCCCAGCTTTGATCGCATCGATCTTTTCTTCAACTTCCTGTGCTTGTAAAGATAAATACTCGTTTTTTGCATCTTCGAGAACGGATAGATTTTCCAGTTGTTCAAGGTCGGCGTCGCTCAAGGCACTAACGGCATTTTCTGCGGCATCGATTTTTTCTTTACTGTCTAAGGTGACGGTTCCTATATTAAGGATCACTGTATCTGCATTTTGTGCAGCTTCGCTCTTTTGCGGGGTACAGGCGCAGAGGCCCAAGATAAGAATAAGTGACAGTATTATTGTGGATAATCGTTTCATTTGAATTCCTCCCTGATTTTCTGATTTTTGAGCCGTTTCCCGTCAAGAAACCTTTATCACATCCTTATCATATCATGAAGACGACATAATGTAAACTATTGTAGTGTATTAAAACTACAATTTATGCGATAATATCAGGACAGGGTGATATTATGGGAAATAAATTTGTAGTCCATCCTCGCAAACCGGCATTTGGCAAAACATCGGTGGTTTCCGCCAGACTGCCGGAGGACATGATCTCAAAATTGGATAAGGTGGCACAGGAAACAGGTCGAACCAGAAACGAATTGATTCAAATGTGCATCGACTATGCACTGGAGAATTTAGAAATTGCAGAGTCGTAAAATCCCCCCATGCTTGCAACACTATGCAAGCATGGGGGGATCTCATATCAATAAGACAGTTTTCCCAAACCAATCATCCAGCACGATCTATGCGGATAAAAGTCTCGGGGGTTGGCGTGACAGGGGTTTTCCTATGCAACGCAAAGGAAATGCTTACTCCTGATCCCAGTTGTGCCAGACATTCTGCACATCGTCATCATCTTCCATGGTGTCGATGAGCTTCTCCATCTGCTTGATCTGCTCCTCAGACTCCAGCTTCTGGTAGTTCTGGGGAACCATCTCGATCTGGGCAGAGGCGAAGGTGTAGCCCTTGGCGGTCATGGCGTCTGCCACGGCGTTGAAATCGTCGGGAGCCGTGTAGATGGTGAAGCAGGACTCGTCAGCCTCGAAATCATCGGCGCCGCAGTCCATGGCATCCATCATGACGGTATCCTCTTCGTAGTCCTCGTCCTCGTTGTCGATGACCAGAACGCCCTTCTTGTCGAAGCTCCAGCCCACACAGCCGGTGGCGCCCAGATTGCCGCCGAACTTGTCGAAGTGGTGGCGCATATTGCCGGCGGTACGGTTGCGGTTGTCGGTCATGGTCTCCACGATGACGGCAACACCGCCGGGACCGTAGCCCTCGTAGGTGATGGTATCGTAGTTGTCGCCGCTGCCGGAGCCGGCGGCCTTCTCAAGGCAGCGCTTGATGTTGTCGTTGGGCATATTGGCGGCCTTGGCCTTGGTGATGACCGTGGCCAGACGGGAGTTGTTGTTGGGGTCGGTGATGCCGCCGCCCTCCTTCACCGCAACGATGATCTCCTTGGCGATCTTGGTAAAGGCTGCCGCACGCTTGGCGTCCTGTGCGCCCTTGGTTTTCTGAATGTTATGCCATTTGGAATGTCCGGACATGTTATGATCTTCCCTTCTATGGTTCCGGGCCGTGCCCGCAAAAAATCTTCGCTTATTTTATCACATCTCCCTGGAGAAAACAACCGCTTAGGGAAAGAATTTCATGGAATCTCGGTGATTTTGGGAGAATACCACCTGAATCTCCGGGAAATTCTCCTGCAATTTCCGGGCGAGGGCTTTCGCCGCCGGGTTTTCGGTGTAAAAATGCCCGGCGTCGATGAGGTTCAAGCCCAGGTATTCTGCGTCCCGGAATTGGTTGTACTTCACATCGGCGGTGATGAAGGTATCGCACCCGGCTTGTGCCACCCGGTGCAGCTCCCCGGCGCAGGCGCCGCCGCCTACGGCGACCTGCTGCACGGGCTTTCCTCCATGGCAGAAGCGCAGGCAGGGCATCCCCAGCGCCGATTTGACCTGCGCCAGAAATTCGGGCAGGGGGGTGCTGGGGACGGTGCCCCGGCGGAGCAGTCCAAATTCCCGACCCTGCCGGTCAAGTCCCAGCGGATCGAGGACCCGGATATCCCCAAGCCCCAAGGTCTTTGCCAAGATCTGATTGACCCCCTCGGCTGCCACATCGTAGTTGGTGTGGGCGTTGATGGCGGCGATGCCGTGCTCCGCCAGAAACAGGGCGCAGGCCCCCGGCTCTGTGTCCTCGGTCAGCGCCTTCAGCGGGGAAAAGATCAAGGGGTGGTGGGTCACCAGCAGGTCGGCGCCCAGCTCTGCCGCTTCCCGGCACACCGGCAAAAAGGGATCCAGCGCTACCAGAATGCGGCGGACAGGCGTGTCCCGTCTGCCGCACAGCAGCCCCACATTGTCCCAGCTTTCCGCCGTGGCGGCAGGGGCGAGGGATTCCAGAAATTCTGCGATATCATGTACGGTCGTCATGGATCTGCCCCTCCAATGCTTCCAGATCTGCCAATATGGACTGGAATTCTTCCAGCCGATCCCCGCCGGAGCGGGTCAGTCCTGCCACGCTGGTGCGGATGCCCGCCACCACCCGGTCATAGAATTCCGGCAGCAGGGGACTGCCGCTTGCCAGCAGGGCGGGGGAGAGGTGGCATTGGGCAGCGGTCAGCGCCGCGCCCGGTGCGTAGCGGACTGCCATCACCGGGTAAATGAACTTGCCGTCCTTTGCCAAAGTCTCCGACTCAATGGCGAAGCCGTTGTCGCTGAGCCAGCGCCGCAGCTCCGGGCGGCGGGACTGGCATTGCAGGATGATCCGGTACTTGGGATCGCGCAGCCATGGGGCGTCGGAGAGGATGGAGATCATGGTATCTGCCCCCATACCGGCGCAGACCATCACATCGAAATCCCGGGGGATGTCCCGGACACCGTCGGACAGGCAGAAGGTCATGTGGTCCAAGGTGTGGAATTTGGCGCCGTTGCGCTTGGCGGACTCCAAGGGCTGGGGGGCAACATCGGACTCGATGGTGGAACGGGCGATGCCTTGGGTCAGCAGGTAGATGCCCAGATATCCGTGGTCACAGCCGATGTCTGCCACCCGGCTGCCCGATGGGATCAGGCCGCAGCAGGCAAGCAGCCGGCTGCTCATGGGAATTTTCATAAAAACCTCCTAATGGGGGAAAAAGGCTCCCTGTCAGCAGGGAGCCTTTCACAGTATGGGTGGATCAATTCTGCTCCTGCTCGGATGCTTCCAGCGCTTCCAGGAAACGGTTGAGCTGGGTCAGGAAGGAATCGCAGTCGATGCCGTGGACCATGCAGGCCTCCTCCACGGTCTCACCCCGGGAAGAGGGGCAGCCCAGACAATGCATGCCGATCGCCATGAACAACGGAGCGGTCTGGGGGGCGATATCCAAAATGGAGCCGATGATGGTCTCCTTCTCGATCTTAACAGCCATAGTGCTATGACCTCCTATATTTCAAATCTTGGATTATTATATCCTGTGGCGGGGAAAATTACAAGAGCAAATGTGTTTGCTCGGGAAAAATGCAGAAAAAACCGCTGCGGAAGATCCGCAGCGGCTATTTTACGCAGATAGGGGAAAGAATTACTTGCTGGCGCCGGCGATCTGAGCGGCAACCTCGTCAGCGAAGTTCTCTTCCTTCTTCTCGATGCCTTCGCCCTTGACATAGTGGACAGCGTCAACGAACTTGACGGAGCCGCCCAGCTTCTTGCCAGCGTCGGCGATGTAGCCCTCAACGGAGCCGGAGAACAGGTCGGAACGGACGAAGTCCTGCTGCAGCAGGCACAGCTCCTTGTAGAAAGCAGCCAGCTTACCGGCGGCGATCTTCTCCTTGATCTGAGCGGGCTTGTTGGCCATCTTGGGATCGTTGTCCATCAGAGCGACCTGCACGGCCATCTCGTGATCCACATCAGCCTGGGGAACCAGAGTCTTGTCCCAGTACTTAGCGCCCATAGCAGCGATCTGCATGGCAACATTCTTGCCGATCTCGGTGGCGTCGATGTCGCCCTCCACAGCCAGGTTCACCAGAACGCCGTGGGTGCCGCCAGCGTGGACATAAGCCACGGAGGTGTTCTTGTCGAAGCGGGCGAAGCGGCGGATCTGCATGTTCTCGCCGATGGACATGACCTTCTCCTGCATGATCTCGGTGACGGTCAGGTTGGTGCCGGGGTAGGTGCAGGCCTTCAGAGCCTCCACATCGGCGGGAGCTTCCTTGGCGACGATGGCGGCCAGATTCTTGACCAGATCCATGAAAGCGTCGGTCTTGGCAGCGAAGTCGGTCTCGGAGTTGACCTCGATCACCACGCCCACGCCGTCGATGACGGTGGCGTAAGCGACGCCCTCAGCGGCAACGCGGTCAGCCTTCTTGGCGGCCTTAGCCAGACCCTTCTCCCGCAGCCAGTCCACGGCCTTGTCCATATCACCGTCGGTGGCAGCAAGGGCCTTCTTGCAGTCCATCATGCCGACATTGGTCATTTCACGCAGTTTCTTAACATCAAGAGCAGTAAAAGCCATTTTGGGATCCTCCTAAATAGTGATGATTTGGGAAGCGCCCACAGGATATGTGGGCGCAGATGCTTGTGGAATTACTCCTCGACGGGAGCCTCGGTCTCGACGGTGTCCTCACCCTGACGGCCCTCGATGGCAGCGTTGGCCATGGTGGCGGCGATCAGACGGATGGCGCGGATGGCGTCATCGTTGCCGGGGATGACATAGTCGATCTCGTCGGGATCGCAGTTGGTGTCCACGATGGCGACGATGGGAATGTTCAGCTTGGTAGCCTCAGCAATGGCGTTGCGCTCCTTGCGGGGGTCAACGATGAACAGAGCTGCGGGCAGCTTCTTCATCTCCTTGACACCGCCCAGGTACTTCTCCAGCTTGGCGATCTCGGCCTGGTGCTTGATGACTTCCTTCTTGGGCAGCATAGCGAAGGTGCCGTCCTCTTCCATCTTGCGCAGCTGAGCCAGACGGTCGATACGGGTACGCATGGTGCGGAAGTTGGTCAGCATGCCGCCCAGCCAACGGGCATTGACATAGTAACCGCCGCAGCGGGCAGCCTCTTCCTTGATGGCATCCTGAGCCTGCTTCTTGGTGCCGACAAACAGGACGGAACCGCCGTTGGCAGAGATCTCACGGACGAAAGAGTAGGCCTCCTCCAGCTTCTTAACGGTCTTCTGCAGGTCGATGATGTAGATCCCGTTACGCTCGGTGTAGATGTAGGGGGCCATTTTGGGGTTCCAGCGGCGGGTCTGGTGACCAAAGTGCACGCCGGCTTCCAGCAGTTGCTTCATAGATACGACAGCCATGATAAAATATCTCCTTTTGTTTGTTTTTCCTCCACCCCGATCATCCCGCATTCCCGCCTGAAGAACAGGCACTGGGGCATGCGATCCCCGGGTGTGTGGCATTGTGTGTCATGGGAATTTGCCCATGCTGAATCATTATATAAAACCTTTTGGAATTTTTCAAGTACTATTTCCATATTTTTTCGATTTTATTCGGACTTGGGCGCTATGAACAAAAAAGATCCGCCGAAGCGGATCTCTATGCAAAAAGACGCCGGGTCATCCCCAGTTCAGCCAGTGCTTTTTGGGGCGCGGCCTTCGGCATTCGTCGGTGCGGCAGTCCACCAGAAGGATGTCGCCGCCGATCCTGCGGATGCAGTGCCAGGGGATCACCAGATCCTCGGTGCAGCAGAACATGCCCCAGAATTTGTATCTGCCCGGGACGATGATGGCGCAGACCTGCCCCGTGGGCAGATCCAGCTCCACATCCGATACGAATCCCAGCCGTGCGCCGTCGCAGACGCAGACCACCTCTTTGCAGTGCAGTTCCGTCACCCGGATCCCCATACCGCCACCTCCCTGTGATGCTGGTGGCAGTATATGCCCGGCGGGGGCAGACTATGCTCAGCTGACCTGCACCGTCATGTGCTTGCGCAGACCGGTGAGGGCGCCCTTTTCCAGCCGGGACACCTGTGCCTGAGAGATGTGCATCAGCTTTGCCACATCGGTCTGGGTCTTGCCGTCGTAGAACCGCAGGCAGATGATCTGCTTTTCCCGGGGGCTGAGCCGGCAGAAGCCCTCCCGCAGGGTGATGTGCTCCATCCAGCTTCCCTCGGTGTTCTTGGGATCCCGGATCTGATCCATCACCGTCAGAGGATCGCCGCCGTCGGAATACACCGGGTCAAACAGGCTTACGGGAGCGCTCACGGCATCCAGCGCCGTGCTGATCTGCCCGGTGGTGAGATCCAGACGCTGGGCGATCTCCTCGGGGGTGGGATCCCGCCCCAGTTCGGCGGTCATGGCTTCCTTGCATTGCAGCACCTGGTAGGCGGTGTCCCGCAGAGAGCGGGAGACCCGGATGGAGCTGTTGTCCCGCAGGTAGCGGCGGATCTCCCCGGCGATCATGGGCACTCCGTAGGTGGAAAACCGCACCTGCTTGTCCGGGTCAAAATTGGAGATGGCCTTCATCAGCCCCACACAGCCCACTTGGAACAGGTCGTCGGGGCTTTCGCCCCGTTTGTCAAAACGCTGGATCACAGAGAGCACCAGCCGCAGATTCCCCTCTACGAGCATCCGGCGGGCATCGGCATCCCCGTCCCGGCTGCGGCGCAGCAGCACATCCATCTCCTTGGCGCTGAGCAGGCGCAGAGCCGAAGTATTCATCCCGCACAGTTCGACTTTCCCTTGCATGGTCGTACCTCCGTATCTGGTGTGATGTGTCACGATCTCAGTATTTCCCGGAAATTTTGTTTGATACATGGGGGCTTTGTGAGATCTTACAAAAATTCACCGGACGCATGGAAAAACACCGGGGTAGGCAGGGGGTTCCCAGCCGACAAAATGGAACGATTTCGGAGAAAATCAGAGCATTCCAGCCAAGGGTGGATGGTGACGTAATCCGAAGGGGAAAGCCCGTCGCAGCCGGATTTGCATAGCTTGTACACGGGGTTTTCAACAGCTTAAGCAAGGGGCTGGGGAAAAAGAAAAACGGGAAATAACTGTTGATAACTGCTTGTTTTCCACATTCCGCACAGAGTTGTCCACAAGAGTTATCCACAACAAAAGCATGGTGTGGATACCGGCTCCGGCACAAAGGATGTTTACATAACGCAAAACCGCAAGATTCGACAAATTGTGCAATTTCTCAATGGTTTTCCCGTGTGCAAAAACAGAGGGCTGTTTTTGGGCATTTTCCCACTTGACAGCCCTGTGACCTGCCTGCCGTTTTCGGGCGCGGAGGGGGCGGCGGGGTCGAAAAAGCTGGGGGAATCCACCCTCTGCCCAAAAGTTCAGATTTTTTTGAAAAAAGGGATTGATTTTATGTCAAAGGTGCGCTATAATGTGTTACTGCATAAAAGGCTGTCCAGCCGAAGACGATGGAACAGGAGGTGGAATCCATGCCCAACATCAAGTCCTCTAAGAAGGATGTCATCAGATCCAAGATTGCTTACGAGAAGAACAAGGCAAACAAGTCTGAGCTGAAGACCATGCTGAAGAAGTTTGACGCCGCCGTTGACGCAGGCGTTAAGGCTGACGCAGAGGTTGCTTACAAGCAGGCGGTCAAGTGCGTTGACCAGGCTGCTCTGAAGGGTCTTCTGCACAAGAACAATGCTGCCCGCAAGAAGAGCAGCATGACCCTGAAGCTGAACAAGCTGGCCTAATGAGGTTCTCTGAAAATATCTCCTTCCGTCTTTTCGGAAGGAGTTTTTTCTGTTTTAGGGGCATTTTCTCTGCCTCGGCGGAATTTGATTGCATTGCGCCCGGCGGTATACTATAATATAAAATAAAAAACAAAGGGGGGAGCAAAATGGCGAGACTGTCGGATCCCATCACCGTACTCAAGGGCATCGGCCCTGCCAAAGCAAAGTGCTTCGCTGCGCTGAATATCATCACGCTGGAGGATCTCATCTGCCACTTTCCCAGAGGATATGACGACCGCACCCAGATGGTGCGGATCGAGAAATTGCAGCCGGATGTGCCGGCGTGCTTCCGGGCGATGGTGATGAACACCCCCCGAACCAGCCACATCCGCAAGGGACTGGATCTGACCAAGGTGCAGGTGGCGGACACCACAGGGCGGCTGAACCTCACCTTCTTCAACGCCAAATATGCCGCCGAGCAGCTGCACTACGGGGAGGAATACCTGTTCTACGGGGCGGTAAGCGGAGATTTCATCGGATACAGCATGACCAACCCGGTGTTCGAGCCGGTGGATTCTGCACCGGGGGTGACAAGACGGATCCTGCCGGTGTACCCCCTCACCGCCGGGCTGACCAATGCCGCCGTGGGGCGGGCGGTGGCGCAGGCCATGGAGATCTGCCCTGCGCCGGAGGAGATCATCCCCCAGCAGATCCGCCGGGAATTTGACATCCTGCCTGCCGAGGAAGCCTACCGTGCCATCCATGCACCCCAGTCCATGGCGCAGGCGGAGCAGGCAAAGCGGCGGCTGATCTTCGAGGAATTTTTTGTGTTCTCCGCAGGGCTGAGCCTGATGCGTGCAGCCCGGGAGGAAAAACATTGCCGTCCCTATGAAAACCGGGATCTGAGCCGATTCTACCGGGCGCTGCCGTTTTCCCTGACCGGGGCGCAGCAGCGGGTGATCGGGCAGATCTTGGAGGATCTGGGCAAAGGCGCGCCGATGAACCGTCTGGTGCAGGGAGATGTGGGCAGCGGAAAGACCATGGTGGCTGCTGCCGCCGCCTTCTGCGCTGTGGGCAACGGGGATCAGGCGGCGCTGATGGCGCCTACGGAGATCTTGGCGGAGCAGCACTTCCGCTCGCTGGAAGCCCTCTTGACCCCATTGGGCATCCGTGTGGGGCTGCTCACCGGTTCTATGACCCCCAAGAACAAGGAGCGCATCCGCCAAAGCATCGCCCAAGGGGAATTGGATCTGGTGATCGGCACCCATGCGCTGGTGTCGGATCAGACCCGGTTTGCCAAGCTGGGGCTGGTCATCACCGACGAGCAGCACCGCTTCGGCGTGGGGCAGCGCTCGGCGCTGTCGGCCAAGGGGGACTGCGCCCATCTGCTGGTGATGTCCGCCACTCCCATCCCCCGGACGCTGGCGCTGCTGATGTACGGGGATCTGGATGTGTCGGTGCTGGATGAACTGCCCCCGGGCAGACAGCGGGTGGACACCTTCTTGGTGGGGGAGAGCTACCGGGCGAGGATCAACGCCTTCATCCGCAAACAGGTGGAGCAGGGGCACCAATGCTATGTGGTCTGCCCGGCGGTGGAGCAGACCGACGGCATGAGTCTGAAGGCGGCGTCGGAATGGGCGCACACCCTGCAGGAGACGGTGTTCCCGGACCTGCGCATCGCTCTGCTCCATGGGCAGATGAAGGGCTCGGAAAAGGATCAGGTGATGGCCCGGTTTGCCGCCGGGGAAGCGGATGTGCTGGTGGCCACCACGGTGATCGAGGTGGGGGTGGATGTACCCAACGCCACGCTGATGGTCATCGAGGATGCCGACCGGTTCGGGCTGAGCCAGCTCCACCAGCTCCGTGGACGGGTGGGGCGGGGCAGCGCCAAAAGCTACTGCGTCATGACCACCCACAACCGCAATGAGCAGACCGTCGCCCGGCTGAAGGCGCTGTGCAAGACCAACGACGGCTTCGCCATCGCCCGGGAGGATCTGAAGCTCCGGGGCCCCGGTGACTTCTTCGGCGCCCGCCAGTCCGGGATGCCTGCATTCCGGGTGGCAGACCTTGGGGTGGATCTGGAAACTCTGGAGCAGGCGCAGCAGGCGTCGAAACAATGGATCGAGACTGCGGGCACGGCAGACACCCCGGAAGCCAAGGCGCTGCGCCGGCGGATCGATACCCTGTTTCTGCGCTTTGACGGCGCGATGAATTAGAAATACATTTTTAACAATTGCCGGAAAGATATACAAAAGGGATGGTTTACCCCGGACGCTTTTGTGTTTTTCCGTAAAAAAAGAAAAAAGTGTTGTAAGTCTGGAAATAATAGTGTAAAATAGAACAATCGAAGAATGCACTTTTTACACCCACGGATTCTGGGAAATGCTATCTGGAGGTAATTCATAATGAACAAACCCATTGTTTTGGTAATCATGGACGGTGTGGGCAAGGGCGACGGCGGAGCCGGCGATGCCGTGGCTCAGGCCAAGACCCCGACCTTAGATCATCTGCTGGCAACCTGCCCCCATACTTATCTGAAGGCCCACGGCACCGCCGTCGGTCTGCCCTCGGACGATGATATGGGCAACTCCGAGGTGGGTCACAACGCCTTGGGCTGCGGTCAGGTCTACTCTCAGGGCGCAAAGCTGGTGGGCGAATCCATCGAAAACGGCACCCTGTTCGCATCCGAGACTTGGCGCGATCTGGTGGAGAATGCCAAGGCCGGCCACGCCTTCCACTTCTTGGGCCTGCTGTCCGACGGCAATGTCCATTCCAACATCTCCCATCTCATCGCCCTGCTGCGCAATGCCAAGGCTGCCGGTGTGAAGAAGGCATACTGCCACATTCTGCTGGACGGCCGTGATGTGCCCGCTACCTCTGCACTGGAGTATGTCCAGCAGCTGGAGGATGTGCTGGCAGAGCTGAGCACCGAGGGCTGCGACTACGCCATCGCTTCCGGCGGCGGCAGAATGCAGATCACCATGGACCGCTACGAAGCCAACTGGGGCATGGTGGAACAGGGCTGGCGCACCCATGTGCAGGGTCAGGGCAGAATGTTCGTCTCCGCCAAGGAAGCCATCGAGACCTACCGTGCAGAGACCGGCGTCATCGATCAGGATCTGCCTGCCTTCGTGGTTGCCCGCAACGGCGAGCCTGTGGCAAAGATCGCCAACGGCGACAGCGTGGTGCTGTTCAACTTCCGTGGCGACCGGGCACAGGAGATCTCTCTGGCCTTTGACCGCAAGGACTTTGACAAGTTCGACCGTGGGGATTACACCGGCGTGAAGTTTGCCGGTATGCTGCAGTATGACGGGGATCTGAACATCCCGGAGCATTATCTGGTGCAGCCCCCGGTGATCACCAACACCCTGACCGAGGTGCTGTGCAAGGCAGGCATCCACGAGTATGCCCTGTCCGAGACTCAGAAGTTCGGTCATGTGACCTACTTCTGGAACGGCAACCGCTCCGGCAAGGTGGACGAGTCTCTGGAGGTCTACGAGGAGATCCCCTCCGATGTGATCCCCTTCGAGCAGGCACCTGCCATGAAGTCCAAGGAGATCACCGAGAAGATGGTGGAGAACATGGCTTCCGGCAAGTTCCAGTTCCTGCGGTGCAACTTCCCCAACGGCGACATGGTGGGTCACACCGGCGTTCTGGACGCCGTCATCTACTCCATGGAGTGTGTGGACAACGGCCTGAAGGCGATCATCGAGGCTGCGGACAAGTACGGCTATACCGTGCTGATCACCGCTGACCACGGCAACGCCGACCAGATGACCGAGACCAAGAAGGGCAAGACCTCTGTGCGTACCGCCCACTCTCTGAACCCCGTTCCCTTCATCATCTACGACAAGGATCACGACTGGCAGATCAAGGACGGCAGCTTCGGCCTTGCCAATGTTGCCCCCACCGTGGTGAAGATGATGGATCTGACTGCCCCCGACTGCTGGGAGCAGAGCATGGTGTGATGCCGGGATATCCCGGTTTTCGGAAAGATCGTAAGGATCGGCGCATCCGGCTCTGATGCGTGTTGAAATTATGGATTAGGAGGTTTTTCTATGATCCAGCATAAGAATGAAAAAGGTTCCGTGACCGTTAACGCCGGTGTCTATACCGACATTGCCGGCACCGCCGCCACCAACTGCTTCGGCGTGAAGGGAATGGCTGCCCGCTCCGTCACCGACGGCGTGTACCATCTGCTTCGCAAGGAGAGCATGGGCAAGGGCGTCAAGGTGGAGTTCCACGGCGACGATACCATCACCATCGAACTGCATGTGATGGTGGATCACGGTGTCAATCTGGCAGCAGTGGGCGCTTCGATCATTTCCGAGGTGCGCTATGTTGTCGGCAAGTGCACCGGCACGGAGATCCGCGCGGGGAATGTTTACTTTGATTCCATGATGATTGGATAATTACGGAGGTGTCAACTATTGAGGCAGACCATCAACGGGGCCGACTTTCGCAGACTTGTGATCAGCGCGGCCGCCTCTATCGAAATTCATAAGCAGCAGCTCAACGAGCTGAATGTGTTCCCGGTGCCCGACGGCGACACCGGTACCAATATGTCCATGACCATCAACTCTGCGGCGGCGGATCTTCGCAAGACCGAGGATCCGGATCTGGAGAAGGCCTCCAAGACCGCAGCTTCCGCCATGCTCCGGGGCGCCCGGGGCAACTCCGGCGTGATCCTGTCCCTGCTGGTGCGGGGTATGTCCAAGACCCTGAAGGGTCACACCGAGTGCGACGGCACCCTGTGGGCACAGTCCCTGCAGGAGGGCGTGGACGCTGCCTACAAGGCGGTGATGAAGCCCGCTGAGGGCACCATCCTGACCGTTGCCCGTCTGGCAGCCGCCAGAGCCAGAGACGCCGCCATGGAGAACAACTTCATCGAGTTCGTTCAGGAGGCCGCCATTGAGGAAGCCAAGGAAGCCTTGGCCAACACCGTCAACCAGAACCCGGTGCTGAAGAAGGCCGGCGTGGTGGACGCAGGCGGCAAGGGCTGGCTGCTGGCGCTGGAAGCCATGCTGCTGGCCATGCGTGGTGAAGATGTGGTCGCTCCTCAGGAGCAGGAGGGTCAGACCGAGCAGGTGAAGGAGCAGGCTTCCTTCTCTGACTATGACACCGGGGACATCACCTTCGGCTACTGCACCGAGTTCATCGTCTCCCGGGAGAACGACAAGGATCCCGAGGAGCTGCGCGCCTTCCTGTCCACTCTGGGTGACAGTCTGGTGCTGGTGGATGACGACGAGATCATCAAGGTCCATGTCCATACCAATGACCCCGGCATCGCATTGCAGGAAGGTCTGAAGTTTGGTTCCTTCGTCACGGTGAAGATCGAGAATATGCGCCTGCAGCACACCGAGAAGGTGATGAGCGAGCAGGAGATGGCGCCCCAGATCGCGGAGCCTGTGAAGCCCTTGGGCGTGGTCAGCGTATGCGCCGGTGACGGTCTGGCGGATGTGTTCCGGAATCTGGGGGTGGATGGGATCATCTCCGGCGGACAGACCATGAATCCCAGCACCCAGGACATTCTGCTGGCGGTGAATCAGGTGCCGGCGGAGACCGTCTTTGTGCTGCCCAACAACAAGAATATCATCATGGCGGCAGAGCAGGTGGATGAACTCACCGAGAAGAAGGTTGTGGTCATCCCCACCAAGACCGTGCCTCAGGGCATCACCGCCATGCTGAGCTTTGACCCCGAGGGGGAAGTGGATGCCAATGTGCAGACCATGACCGAGGTCATGGACACCGTGGACACCATGCAGATCACCTACGCTGCCCGGGATTCCGACTTCGATGGATACGACATCCATCAGGGGGACTACCTTGCCATGTACGGCAGCAGCCTGTTCGGCACCAGCCGGGACATCAAGGTGCTGCTGCGCTCTCTGGCGGAGAAAGTCCGGGACGAGGGCAAGGAGTATATCACCATCTACTACGGTGAGGATATTCAGGAAAAGTATGCCCAGAAGACGGCGGATCTCTTCGCCAAGATCTGCCCGGAGGCGGATGTGAATCTGCTGCGGGGCGGTCAGCCGGTGTACTACTACATGATCTCTGCGGAATAAGCGCAAGCCGACAACAAAGGGAACCGAATTTCGGTTCCCTTTTCTTGGTTTGGCATATGATATTTGCGGCATCATAGGATCATCGGGAGAAAGGAGGGGCGCCATGGATCCCCAACGGAAAAAATGCCCCAACGCTTTGGTCAGTCTGGTCTCATGGGTGATGGATCTACAGATCCCGGTGTACGCCGCCAACGCCTGCTACTTTCTGGTGCTGATGATCTTCCCGGCGCTGCTGCTGGTGATGTCCTCCCTGCGCTATACCAGCCTGTCTGCCAATGATCTCATCGAGGTGCTGGGCACGGTGGTGCCATCGGCGCTGATGCCCACGGTGGAGCGGCTGATCGTCAATACCTACTACAATTCCTCCGGGGTGGTCATCTCCGTGTCGGCGGTGACGGCGCTGTGGTCATCCAGCCGGGGCGTGTATGGTCTGCTCACGGGGCTGAACCATGTCTATGGCGTCCGGGAGGATCGGGGCTATTTTTACACCCGGCTCATCAGCGTGGTGTATACCTTCGCCTTTTTGATGGTGCTGATCTTGACGCTGGTGCTCCATGTGTTCGGCAAAAGCATTGCCGCGTGGATCAATGCCAAGGATCTGGCGCTGGTGGACTGGATGGTTCGGGTCATCGACATCCGTTTTCTGGTGCTGCTGGGGCTTCAGATCTTGGTGTTCACGGCGTTGTACATGGTGCTGCCCAACCGGCGCAACCGGTTCTGGAGCAGCCTGCCGGGAGCGACCGTGGCGGCGGTGGGATGGCAGGTGTTTTCCAACCTGTTCTCCATCTATGTCCAGCGGCTCAATGTGTACACCAACATCTACGGCTCGGTGTACGCTCTGGCGCTGGGGATGCTGTGGCTGTATATCTGCGTGACCATCGTGCTGTTCGGCGGGGTGCTGAACCGGCTGATCCTACGGTGGCAGACAGAATAATTAGAAAAAATGGGAAAAATCGGAAAAAATCCGGGATGTTTATTGTCTGTTCATAAATAGACGATAGCATACCCAGTATGGGGGTGGTTCGGATGTTCGGACTGGTCAC
The DNA here is from genome assembly GCA_937890525.1 of uncultured Clostridia bacterium. Classification (GTDB taxonomy): domain Bacteria; phylum Bacillota; class Clostridia; order Oscillospirales; family Oscillospiraceae; genus Faecousia. The sequence goes on from CALADI010000012.1 coordinate 26,858, forward strand.
GGCTTCGCTGGAGGAGCTGACACAGGAGCAGAAGCAGCGCTACGGCTCGGTATACTGCGGGATCTGCCGCCAGATCAAGGAGGCGGACGGTCAGCTCTGCCGGCTGGGTCTGCAATACGATATGGCATTTCTGGCGCTGCTGCTCATGAGCCTGTATGAGCCGGAGGAGTCCGGCGGTGACCGCTCGTGCAGCCTGCATCCCATCCGCAAGCGCCCGTGGATCACCAACGAATATGTCCGTTATGCCGCCCGGATGAATGTGGCGCTGGCGGCGTACAAGGCCCAGGACGACTGGGTGGACGACAGACGCCTGTCCGCCCGGATGATGGGGGCGGTGTTCGGCAGGAACCAAGAGGAGATCGCCGCAGCGTTTCCTAGACAATGCGCCGCCATCGAGGACTGCTTGAAGGAACTGGCGCAGCTGGAACAAAACGCCTGCGCCAACCCCGACGAGCCTGCCAACTGCTTCGGCAGGCTGATGGGGGAACTGATGGTGTACCGGGAGGATCTGTGGAGCGATCTTCTGCGGAAGCTGGGGTTCCACCTGGGCAGATTCATCTATCTGGCCGATGCCGCCATCGACTATGAACGGGACAAAAAGCACAACAAATACAATCCATTCCTTGCCATGGAGCAGGAGGAGGATTATCACCGGTGGGAGCAGTATCTGGTGCTGGCCATGGCGGGCTGTACCGATGCCTATGAGCGGCTTCCGCTGGTTCAGGACAAGGCGCTGCTGGACAACATTCTGTACAGCGGCGTGTGGCTGAATTACCGCAAGCAACAAAGAAAAAGTGAGAAGGAGGATCACGATGGCTGATCCGTATCAGGTACTCGGCGTCAGCCGGGATGCCTCTGACGAGGAGATCAAGCGCGCATACCGTGCGCTGGCAAAAAAATACCATCCCGATGCCAATCCGGGGGATCCTGTGGCGGCCCAGCGGATGCAGGAGGTCAATGCGGCCTACGATCAGATCAAGAACCCGGAGAAGTACCGCACTGCCCAGCAGTCCGGCGCTCAGGGCTACGATCCCTTCGGCGGGTATGGGCCTTTTGGCGGCTACCAGCAGACGGGGAATCAGAGCACCGAGGATTCCTATTTCCGGGCGGCGATGCAGTACATCCGCTTCGGCAGATATCCCGAGGCGCTGAATGTGCTGGCTGGGATGGAAGGGTCCAAGCACAATGCCCGGTGGTATTACCTCAGCGCCCTCGCCAACGAGGGTGCGGGCAACCAGATCACCGCGCTGGAGCATATGAAAAAGGCGGTGTCCATGGATCCTGCCAATCAGGAATACATCTACGAGCTGAACCGGATGGAGCACGGCGGGGATCCCTACCGCCGTCAGGCCGGGGGATTTCAGGGCTTCAATGTGGGCTACAATCCCTGCGCCAGCTTCTGCCTGTGCTATCTTTGCAATATGTTCTGCTGCGGCGGTCGGGGATGGCTTTGCTGCTGCTGACGATCTTCAAAACGAACAATACCCCCAATATCGGCTTAAAACCGGTATTGGGGGTATTTTGCATCTGGATTTAGGGCTGGAAGAAGGCAAGGGCGATGGCACCGGGGCCCACATGGGTGCCGATGACACAGCCCACCATGGACACGGGGAGCTGCTGGGTGTGGGGTTGCCAGAGATCGGCAGAGTCCGCCACATATTTTTGCAGCATGGCGTCGCTGAGTCCGCTGTAGGCCAAAGCGTAGGGCTTGGAGAAGTCCACACCGCCCACCTTCTCGATGAGCTGGCGCAGCAGATTGCTGCCCTGCTTGGAGCCACGGGCCTTGCCCGCCATGATCACCTCACCGTCTTCCACGGCGATCACGGGCTTAATGGACAGCAGACTGCCGGCAAGAGCGGTGGCAGCGGAGATCCGCCCGCCCTTTTTCAGATATTCCAAGGTGTCCAGCAGAGCCAGCACCCGGATCTTCTTCGCCTGAGCGGTGAGCGCTTCGCAGATTTGCCGGGCGTCCATACCCTGTCCGGCAAGGCGGATGCCGTATTCCAGCAAGATCCGCTCGCCCACACAGACGGAAAGGCTGTCCACAATGTGGATCCGATCCGGGAATTCCTCGGCGGCGATCACGGCGCTCTGGTAGGTGCCGGACAGCTTAGAGGACATGCAGATCACCACCAGTTCGTCCCCGGATGCCAAGATCCGGGTATAGGCAGCTTCAAAATCAGCAGGGGGGATCTGACAGGTGGTGGGCAGCACATCGCTTTCGATGAGCTTTTCGTAGAACTCCGGCGGGGTCATATCCACTTTGTCGGCATAGGCTTGGTCGCCGAACACCACCTTCAGCGGCAGCATGGTCACGCCCATAGCGGACGCTTCGGCAGTGGAGAGGTCGGATGCGGAATCGATGAGAAATTGAACAGCCATGATATAGTTCCTTTCAGTCAGTTATGGTTCGGACTCCATTTTTGTGCGAATATTGGAGGAAATCAGGGAAAGACTCCGATAAAAGTCCTCCCGCTGTTCGGCAGTCAGCCCGTCACCACCGGCGCTGACCCAGCCCTCGATGAGATGATCCACCCGCTGTGCCACGGCGCGTCCCGACTCGGTGAGCAGCAGGGCGGCACGGTAGTTCTTCCCCGGCGCTTGGGCGATCAAGCCCTGACGGCGCAGATCCGCCACGGTGCGGGAGATGGCGGCCTTGTCCTCGGCGCAGAGCGTGCATAGCTGGGCGGCGGTGAGCCCGCCGGGATTGTGGTGGAGATAGAACAGGCACATGGCATGGGCGCCTTTGAGCCCCAGTTCTCCCATTTCCATGGATTTGATCCGCTGGATGTACTTGTAGCATACGGTGATGCCGGTGACGAAGGATTCAAAACGATGAAGCATAGGGTTCCTCCTTTGGAAACTGGTGGCAGTATATCATAGCGATGTTGATTTGTCAACGATTAAATGTTGATCAGTCAACTTTATGGGCAGATAGAAACGGGGCAGACCCATGGGTCTGCCCCGCAGGGGACGATTGATCAGCCTTCGCTCTCCTTGGCTTCGGCAATGATCTTTGCTTGATTTGCCTTGGGAACTTCCTCGTAACGGACGAAGGTCAGGGTGTAGGAACCTCTTGCCTGAGTCATGGCACGCAGGTCGATGGCATAGGTGCCCATCTCAGCCATGGGGACTTCGGCTTCCACAACGGTGTTGCCTTCGTCGTCCGGATTCATGCCCATGACACGGCCCCGGCGCTTGTTCAGATCGCCGATCACATCGCCCATGTAGCTGTCGGGGATGGTGACGGACAGGGCGCCGATGGGCTCCAGCAGGGTGGGCATGGCGTTGGGCATGGCTTCCTTGAAAGCGAGGATGGCGGCCATACGGAATGCCATTTCGTTGGAGTCAACGGGGTGGTAGGAGCCATCGTACAAGGTGGCCTTCAGATTGACCATGGGATAGCCGGCCAGAGGACCCTTCTGCACGGCTTCCTGAATGCCCTTCTCCACGGCGGGGTAGAAGTTCTTGGGCACGCTGCCGCCGAACACTTCCTCGGCAAAGACCAGACCGTCCTGCTCTTCCTGAGGCTCGAAGCGGATCCACACATCACCGAACTGACCGGAACCGCCGGTCTGCTTCTTGTGGCGGCCGTGGGCTTCCACTCTCTTCTTGATCTTCTCCCGGTAGGCGACCTTGGCGGGGCTGAGGACAGCATCCACACCGAAGCGGCTCTTCAGCTTGGACACCAGCACATCCAAATGCTGGTCGCCCATGCCGGTGACCACCTGCTGCTTGGTCTCGGGATCGTTATACAGGGTGAAGGAGGGATCCTCCTCGTTGAGCCGGAGCAGGCCTGCGCCCATCTTATCCTCCTGCCCCTTGGTCTTGGGGGCGATGGCCATGGCATAGCAGGCGGGGGCATAGGGGATGCCCTTCAGGGAAACCACCTTACGGGGGTCGCACAGGGTATCGCCGGTTCTGACCTTGTCCATCTTGCCGATGGCGGCGATGTCACCGCAGGAGACTTCTTTGATCTCGGTGCTCTTCTTGCCGCACATGGTGTACAGGCGGCCCAGCTTCTCAGTCTCGCCGGTGCGGGCGTTGACCAGAGTGGTGTCCTGGGTGATGGTGCCGGAGAGCACCTTGATGAAGGAGAACTTGCCGTACTGGTCAGAGACGGTCTTGAACACATAGGCAGAGGGCACGCCGCCGGGAGAGACGACGAATTCCTCGGTGGTGCCGTCGGCAAGGGTGGCCTTGTGGTAGTTGCCCTCCACGGGGTTGGGCAGCAGGTCAATGATGTGCTCCATGAGCATCAGGCTGCCCAGACAGCTCACGCCGGAGCCGCACAGCACAGGCACAAGGGTCTGCTGCAGCACGCCGGTGTGCATACCCTTGATCATTTCGGAGTAGGTAAAGTCCTCACCGGAGAAGAACTTGTCCATGAATTCTTCGCTGGTCTCCGCCACGGATTCCTTTAGGGCGTCGTTGAATTCCTCAACCACGCTGACCTTATCCTCGGGGAGCTGGATCTCCACCCGCTTCAGATCCTGCATCTCGTAGGCGCGCTTGTTCAGCACATCGATGATGCCGGTGATCTTCTTGGAATCATCCCAGATGGGGACCACCACGGGGGCGATCTTGTTGCCGAACTTCTCACGCAGGGCGGAGAAAGTGGCGTTGTAGTCGGCATTCTCCTCGTCTACCTTGGAGATATAGATAAACCGGGGCATATTGCGCTCCTGGCAGTATTTCCATGCTTTTTCCAGACCAACGGTCATGCCGTCCTTGGCAGAGCAGACGATTACGGCGGCATCGGCGGCACGCAGTGCCTCTACCACAGCGCCGGAGAAGTCGAAGCTGCCCGGAGTGTCCAGAATGTTGATCTTGGTGTTCTTATAAACAATGGGAGCGGCCGCAGTGCTGATGGAGATATGGCGGCGGGTCTCTTCGGGATCGAAATCACAAACGGTGTTTCCGTCGGCGTTCTTGCCGATGCGATCGATGGCGCCGGTCATGTACAGTAAGCTTTCAACCAGAGCAGTCTTGCCGCTGCCGCAGTGGCCCAGCAGACAGATGTTTCGGATGCTATTTGCGTAGAACATTGTAAACGAACTCCTTTCGGGAGGGAGATCCCTCCACACGATCTAGCAGTACCGAGATACTGCATTGAGGACATTATACACGAATAGAAATAGAATTTCAATGCCTAATTTGTGTACAATGCGTAAAAAGTCGAAGAGTTCGTGGAAAGCAGATGAAATATTGTGCAGGTTATACATATCCGCAGGGAGCAGTATATTCATATTGACGGAAAGAAGGGCGGATAGGCGCAGATGGCGAAAGAAAAAACTTCTCCCCATGGTCGCATCCATGGGGAGAAGCTGTGTACAAAGGGTCAGATGTTGCGGGTCCATTCGGTGATGAGCAGACCGGGCACTGCCCAGATTAGCTCAAACAGCAGCAGATTGGCGGGGGTGAGCAGGCTGCCGCCGGCCACCAGAGCCAGCGCCGCCACGATGACCACGCCCAGGATACCGCCGAAGATGTGGACGATGGCGCCCAGCATGGAGGCGGTGTGGTAGGCCCGTGCGCCGGTGATGGAGAAGGCGGAGGCCGCCAGAGAATCCTGGGTGAGCAGCGCGCAGGGGATGCTCTGGGTGGGGGCAGGCGTCCAAGACGCCACCTTCTGCCGCTCCTGCAGGGAGGGGAACGCCATGCGCCGGGTGTTCACATTGAACTTGGCACGGAGGAAGCTCTCGGACAGCAGGAAATTGTCAGAACTGAGCACCGGGGTCAGCCCGCGGTAGCTGCACAGGGTGCCCAGACCGGCGCTGACGCCCTTGAGCTTGCCGAAGGCAAGGGCGAACACGGCGCACAGTTCCCCGTCGATGGACAGGTAGACCGCCTGATTCACCCGTGCGCCCTCCGGGGTCTCCACGCCCATATCCTTCAGGAAGGGCAGGGTGCCCACCAGCACGCTTTCGCCGTCCAGTTCGCCGCCCATGCCGCCTGCTTCATAGCTGCGGAAGTTCTCCACATCATAGTGGTGACCGCTGCGCTGATCCAGCAGTTCCTCAAACAGAGGGCTGAGACAGTTGCCGCTGCAATGGATCAAGGCGGCTGCATAGGCGATGACCTGATCCGGCTCCCGGTTGGTGTAGAATTTCACGCCGTTGATCTTCACGCTGCCGGCGGGGAACAGGTCGCCGTCAGTCAAGGGGACGGCGGCGGCTCCGGCACAGGCTTTGATCCCCTGCCAGCCGCACAGCACTGCACCCAGCCGGTGCAGCCGGCGCTCCAGCACCGCCATGGGGCGGCTCTGGCAGATGAAGATGGTGGCGGGGGCTGCCGCCAGAATACACGCCGACCAGACCTGCATGGCGTCGCTCAGCCCCCGGGTGAAGCCGGTGAAGCCTGCAATGGCAGCGGTGACCAGAAATACCGTCAGGGCATAGATCCGCACCAGACGATCGCCGCCGGAGGGCTGCTGGTAGGTGTCCATGAAGTCCTCCGGCTCGCCGGCGGTGACATAGAATCCGGGATCGTCGCCGTAGCAGCCGGGGGCTTTTGCCACCTGCTTGAGCTGGGTGGCTTTGCGCAGGGTGTCCATCTGCCCCATTTCGGTGCTGCGGCGCTGGGACTCTGCCCACAGGGACATACACGCTTGCAGGCAGAAGGCGGCGCAGAAGGGGACACGCACTTGGCGCAGGCAGAAGTATCCGTCTGCCATGCACACGAGGAAGGATGCCACCAGCAGGGTGTCCAGCGTGAATTTCCCCTTGAACAGGGAGACGATGCCATTGAGCAGGCAGTTGGATGCCAGCAGAGCGGCAAAGAGCATGGCAAAGATCTCGCCAAACACCAGCAGACGCATCCGCTCTTGGGGGATCATGCCGAAGTGGTAAAGCCCTACGCTGACGCTGCCCAGCAGCACCACGATGACGCTGAGGAAAATGGAGATCTGCAGCTTGCCCAGACCCTGCTCGGCCAAGGCATAGTACCGCCGCTCCGGTCCTGCCACCAGCTTGCGCTTGAGATCCCTGAGCTGGGAGCGGGGGCGGAATACAATGGGCTCCGGCGGTGTATACTCTCCGATGGGCTGCTCATACTCCGGCTCCCAGTCGGTGCCGAAGGGCTCGGCACCCTCGGGGATGGTATCGGCGGCGGGCTGCTCCGGGGCTTCCTCCACCGGGGAAAAGACCTGTGTTTCATCATCCGGCTGCTCACCGATGGCAGCAAGGATCTTGCGGGTGTCCAGACGGATGGTGTCCTCCTCAAGCATGCCGCTTTCGGGGGCATCGGTGGGATCTTCCGTGGGCGCCCATGTCTGCACTTCCGGTTCGGCAAAGCGGGATTCGTCCGGTTCCTTGTTCGGGAGTTCGTCGAAGATCTGCGGATCTTCAGCAGGCATTTCCTGCATTTCGCCGGGCGCTTCCTCTGGGTCTTCCGGCGCTTGGGGCGCATCCTCGGGGGCATCCCCGGCAAACTCCTGCCGGGGCAGGAATTCCCAGACCGGCTCCTCCGGCTGGGCGGGGGCGGAAGGTTCGTCCTGCCGGGCAGGCGGCTGGGCGGGGGCGGGCTCCAGAGGTTCAGAGCCGAATTCTTTCAGAATGTCTTCCAGTGTAAATTCAGGTTGGTTCTTCTCGCCCATGGGCAGTTCCTCCTTTACCCAAGACGCTGGCGCACGGCTTCGTAGATCAGGATCGAAGCGGCGGCGGAAGCGTTCAGGGAAGAGATCCTGCCGGACATGGGGATGTGCACCATCACATCACACAGATCCCGGGTCAGACGCCCGATGCCGTCGCCCTCGTTGCCGATGACGATGGCGGCGGGACTGGTGAGGTCTGCCTTGTACATGGGGACGGAGCCCTCGGCGGCGGTGCCGAATACCCACACCCCCTGCTGCTTCAGCTCCCGGATGGTGGCGGCGATGTTGGTGACCCGTGCCACCTTCATGTACTCCACCGCTCCGGCAGAGGCCTTGGCCACGGTGGCGGTGAGTCCCACGCTGCGGCGCTTGGGGATGATGACACCGTGGGCACCGGCGCACTCAGCGGTGCGGATGATGGCGCCCAGATTGTGGGGGTCGGAAAGTTCGTCGCAAATGACGATCAGAGGGGCTTGACCCCGCTGGGCAGCTTCCTCGAGGATCTCCTCCACGGTGGCGTAGGTGTGGGCGGCGGCTTGGGCGATGATGCCCTGATGGGCGTGGGTGGTGCTCATCATGTCCAGCTTGCGCCGGTCAACGGGGACCACCACGGCACCTGCTTCCTTGGCTTGGGCCGCAAGGCGCTGCAAGCCCTTGTCGGTGTCGCCGTCGGCAATAAAGACCTTATCGATGGTTCTGCCTGCCTTCAGCGCTTCGGTCAGGGCATTTCTGCCCTCCAGACGGCACTCGTCCACCTCTTCGGGTTCGGCGGTGTCCATTCTGCGGTCACGGCGGGGGTCGAAACGCCGGCTGCCCCGGTTATCATTACCCCGGCGGGGGGTGTTTTCTCTCATAAGTTTCATCTCCTGGATCATAGGATATACAACTTCATTATAACAGATACTTTTCCTTCCGACAACCATGAATTTTCCCCTGTGAGCGGGGGAATTTACAGATTGTTTACGCTAACGCAGGGAAATCACATTGCACTGCTTGGCGATTTGTGATATGATTCTTAACACATCGATCAGTCTGACTTTTGGAAAAATATACGGATGCATCAGATCCGCAAAGGATGGTAATGAATATGGATCCTAATCAGAACAATCGTCCCCAGAACGGGAACGATAAGCGTCCCAAGCCCAGTATCTGGGTGGCGCTGGCCATTGCCATTGTGGTGGTGCTGCTCTTCGGGACCATCTACAACACGGTCAGCGAGAGCCAGTACACCAAGACCAGCTTCACGGAGTTCTGGAACGCAAAGCAGAACCACAACCTCAGCGAGGTGGAGATCCGACCGGATCGGATCATCTACATGACCAAGGAGGAGGCCGCTAAGCCCGCCAACCAGCAGAAGGCGTTCTATACCGGGATGCCCTACGGCGGCGATTCTCTGAAACTGTCGGAGGAACTGGCGGCAGACGGCGTGGATGCCAACAACATCGTGGTGGAGGACAATTCCAGCATCATGCTGGTGCTGTACTACGCCGGTATGCTGCTGCTGTCCTTCTTCATGATCCGGATGCTCATGAAGCGGATGGGCTCCATGGACAACGGCATGGGGCAGAGCAAGGCCAAGGTCTACATGGAAAAGCAGACCGGCGTCACATTCAAGGATGTGGCAGGTCAGGACGAAGCCAAGGAATCTCTGGAGGAGATCATCGACTTCCTCCACAACCCCAAGAAGTACACCGACATCGGCGCTAAGCTGCCCAAGGGTGCGCTGCTGGTGGGTTCCCCCGGTACCGGCAAGACCCTCATCGCCAAGGCGGTGGCAGGCGAAGCCAATGTGCCCTTCTTCTCCATCTCCGGCTCGGATTTTGAGGAGATGTTCGTAGGCGTGGGCGCCAGCCGTGTCCGGGATCTGTTCCGGCAGGCCACCAAGGTCGCCCCCTGCATCGTCTTCATCGACGAGATCGACGCCGTGGGCAGAACCAGAGACACCCGCATGGGCGGCAACGACCAGACCCTGAACCAGCTCCTCAGCGAGATCGACGGCTTCGATTCGTCCAAGGGCGTGGTCATTCTGGCGGCCACCAACCGCCCGGAGGTACTGGATAAGGCGCTGCTCCGTGCCGGTCGTTTTGACCGCCGGATCATCGTGGACAGACCCAATCTTCAGGGCAGACTGGACACTTTGAAGGTGCACACCCGCAAGATCCGTCTGGCGGAGGATGTGGATCTTTCCAAGATCGCTCAGGCCACGGCAGGCGCCGTGGGTGCAGACCTTGCCAATCTGGTCAACGAAGCGGCGCTGCGGGCAGTCCGCAAGGGCCGTCAGGCGGTGAATCAAGAGGATCTGCTGGTCTCCTTCGAAACCGTCATCGCAGGCACGGAGAAGAAGAACACCGTGCTGACGGATGTGGAAAAGCGGATGGTGGCATACCACGAGGTGGGTCATGCGCTGGTGGCTGCGCTGGAGAAGCATTCCCAGCCCGTGTCCAAGATCACCATCGTCCCCCATACCTCCGGTGCGCTGGGCTACACCATGCAGATGCCGGAGGAGGAGAAGTACCTGTCCACCATGGAGGAACTGCGTACCGAGCTGCGCACCCTGCTGGGCGGCAGAGCCGCAGAGCAGGTGGTGTTCGGGGTGAAGACCACCGGTGCTTCCAACGACATCCAGCGTGCAACGGCGCTGGCCCGGAATATGGTGGCGGTGTACGGCATGAGCGACGAACTGGGGCTTATGGCACCTGCCAGCGTGAACCAGCAATATCTGGATTCCCAAGCCTATCTGGACTGCTCTCAGGAGACCTCTGCCAAGGTGGATCAGGCGGTGCAGAGACTGTTGGAGCAGAGCCATGCCGAAGCCATCCGCTGCTTGGAGGAGAACCGCTCCCTGCTGGATGAGATCTCCGAGTACCTGCTGGCTAAGGAGACCATCACCGGCGATGAACTGATGGCGTTCATCAACGGCGAGGGCAAGCCCGGCAAGATCGAAGAATCCGCAGAGCCTGCACAGGAACCGCAGCAGACCGCTGCGCCGGAACAGGCACAGGAGACTGCCGAGAATGCCGAACCTCAGACCCCGCATCAGGAGTCTTGACCGAATGAACAACGCCCCCGGACATTCACCATGGAATGTCCGGGGGCGTTTGCTATGTTAGAGTTCATTTTAGGGGGTGACGGCGATCTTGATGACCCCGTCCAGCCGATTCTCAAAGACCCGGTAGGCTTCCTCGATGTCTTCCAGCTTGTAGCGGTGGGAGATCAGACAGGTGGTGTCCGGCAGGGCAAACTTGCCGTGGGATACAAAGGTCATTGCTTTCATATCATTTCCTCCCGATTTTCCGCTGGGGAGCCGTTTCAGCCGAAATAGCCGGCGATGTCCGCCATGCGGGTCATCTGCCGGACGCCGAAGGGACAGCGCTCCTCGCAATGGCCGCATTGGATGCAGGCATCCGCCTTGACAGTCAGCTTGTCGTAGTGGTTGGCGGCGATGGCATCCCCCGCCAGCGCAAGGTCATAGTATTTGTTGGCAAGACCGATGTCGATGCCGGCGGGACAGGGCTGGCAATGGTTGCAGTAGACGCATTTTCCTGTGATGGTATCGGCGGTGAAGCCGGCGATCACGGAGTAATCCTTTTCCTCCGGGGATGCGCTGAGATACTCCAACACCTGATCCAGATGCTCCATGGTGAGCACCCCGGGCAGCACCGTGAGCACGCCGGGACGATCCAGAGCATATTGCAGGCATTGGGTCCGGGTCAGGGCTTGGGGGAAGGGAGAGGTATCCTCGGAAAGAAGCTGCCCGGCGAAGAAGGGTTTCATCACCGAGATGCCCACCCCCTCGGCCTGACACCGATGGAACAGGGCAAAGCGTTCGTTCACGGAGCCGACGCCATATTCGTCTCCCTTTTCAAAGTCATAGGCGGGGTTGATGGAGAACATCATCATGTCCATCAGGCCTGTGTCCAAGATCCGGTTGGCTACGGCAGGGGTGTGAGAGGAAAAGCCGATGTGCCGGACGACGCCTTGCGCCTTCAGCTCCTTCAGGTAGTCCAGCACACCGATCTGGATCAGCTTGTCCAGATCCTCCTGCTGATCCACGCAGTGCAGAAAGCCGAAGTCCACATAGTCCGTGCCCAGAGTTTCCAATTCCCACAGGAAGGTGCGGCGGATGGTGTCAAAATCCCGGCACCAGCCGTATTCGCCGTTTTCGTCGTAGACTGCGCCGAAATGCACCTGAAGAAACACCTGATCCCGGCGCCCGGCGATGGCCCGCCCCAGAGGGACATAGGTGGCGCCTGCGGTGCACAGGTCAAAAAAGTTGATGCCGTGATCCATGGCCTTGCGGATGATGGCTTCGATTTCCTCCGGGGGCGTCTTGCCGATGCCGCCCAGTCCCAGCCCCAGCACGCTGAACCGCTCGTTGGGTGCGCCGTGGGGAAGCTGTCGATATTCCATGAAGAGACCTCCTTGTATGATCTGGGGGGAGATGCCCCGTGATGATCCTGTATGGTTTCGGGAACGCCCGGGGCGCTCCCGGCATCTATTGTATCACGCCCGAAGAATCCGGTCAACAAAAATCCCGCCGGACGGGCGGGACATAGAGATAGCCCTCGATCTTCCGTGCTTGCCTTGGAGGATCGAGGGCTATCTCATTTCGTTGGTGGGTTCTGCCATTTACATAACCTCGTACTTTCTGCAAATTGAAGAAACTCGCCGTGTACTGCTTCACACTCCCTAAACGGCTTTTGGGCTGGTCTTCCTGCGTATGGGACGCACTTCCTGAATGCTTTCAGAAAAAGGTTTCGTGGTACTTGTCTTGATTCTTGAAATAAACTTGAGGGGAAACAGCTGATTCCTTGAACGCACTCCCTAAGTTGATCTCAAGAGCCTTACTTGTACATTGGACTCACTCCCTAAACACTTACGGGGAAAGGCTGCGGCCTTTCGGTTCACCATGGTAACGGGGGCTTGTTGGATCTTGTCTGTACGGTGGCTTGCTTCCTCTTTGCACCTTTATCTTACTGCCGGGGCAGGGAAAAAGCAAGATGGGATGTTTCATAAGAAAAAGGGGCAAATATCGGATAAACTGCCAATGGATTTCCGGGAGTTATATGTGTTATACTAATTATGTTGGGCGCATTGTACCCATCCATCAACAAAATAAAAAGCGGCGCACCGGCTCTGAGATGAACCGATGCGCCGCTGTTTTTTATTCGCCGCGATCCGGATCCGGCAGGAGGGTGGAGAAAATCAGGTTATCATACTGGGAGCAGTTTTTGCTGTGGGCGAACTGGAAGATGCCGTGGTATTCCTCGCCGTAGATGGGGGCTTCCATGGTGCTGGAGCCGTAGCACGGGCAGGTCAGATCCAACTGTCCGGCGTTGATCACGGTGTTGTCATGCACTTGGACATTTTCGCAGGAGGAGAAGAAGCCTGCCAGCCGGGGGCAGTCCACAATGGTATTGCCGCACACCTCGATGTCGGAGAAAATGGGGTACTCCGTCCGCCCGCCGGGCAGATACACCCCCATATAGATCACCGCCATCTGCCATGCGTTCAGGTCGCAGTGGCGGATGATGTTGTCCCGGATCAGCAGGTCATGCACACCCTGCCCCTCGCTCCAACGGCTCTCGCAGCCGGTCTCGATCTGGATGGCCGCGCCTTGGATGTTCTCGAACACATTGTTTTCCACCAGACCGTAGCTGCCCTGCAGCAGCGCACCCCTTGCCCGGTTGTTGGTGAATCGGCAGTTGCGGATGATGTAGTGATCCGTGTGGAAGCTGCGGTTGAACAGGATGCTCTCCTCATCCAGATGCTCCGGCAGCGGTTGCACCAGCGTCAGGATGCAGGTGCGCTCCTGCGGCTGATACACGGCAGAGCATACCTGCGAGGTGTAGCCGGTGGGGGAAAGGTCAGGGCGGCGCAGCTCGATGATGCTGCCGGACTCCAACTGGAGGGCGCTCTGGGTCACCCGCAGCGCCAGAAGGGTGTGGTCATCCAGACGGCGAACGCCCATGCTGGAATTGTCATGGAGGTTGATGCAGTCATCTCCTGCGCCGGAAAAGTCGCAGTCCTCGATGATGAACTGCCCCTGAGAGTTGCCCACATGCAGACAATCCACGGATACGGACACGCTGCGAGGGGTGCCGGGGCGGGGGACGATCCGGCAGTGGTCAAAATGCAGATGATGCACCCCGCCGCTGCTGAGGAATCCATGACCGGGGCAGCCGTAGAGGGTGATGCGCTCCAAGGTGACATGGCTGCTGCGACCGGTGCGCACGGCGACGCCGTCGTACTCAAAATGGCGGAAATTGTAGCATTGCCCCACCCGGAAGTGGGCCAGCGCCCATTGGGGATCCTTGGTGGGGATCCGCAGCACATTGTCTGCCAATTTACGCATTTGGGGCAGCAGGATATTGCTCAGCTCCCGCACCAGATGCTGCATCTGCTCGTCGGTATTTGCGTCATCGGTCAGATGGACATGCTCGTTGCGGTAGGGGCGGAACTCCATGCCGGCGCTGCATCCGGGGGTGTAGCGGTGGGGATCAAAGGGGCCGACGATGCGGATCTCCATATCCCGGGGGACTTGGCTGCATCCGGGGAAGGTCACATCCAGATAGCTGCCGTCCGGGGCAATGCCGGAGACGACGCCCACGGATGCAAGGGGGGCATCCTCCCAAGCCCAGTCCAGGATCAGGTCTTTCAGCTGGATGCGGGTGCTGTCCAGAATATCCCAGTATGCCACGGGGGTGTGGAAGATCAGTTGGCTCTGATCGCCCAGAACGGTGAGATCCTCCATGCCGTACAGGGGCATATGCACGCCGTCGGGGGCTTGATGGAAGTGGTAGACGCCGTGGGGGATCAGAAGCCGGCAGCCGGGGTGCGCCTTGCAGTAGGCAAGGGCACGGCGGAAGGGCTGGGTATTGCAGAAATCGGGGGCGGTGCCTGCCCCGAAGTCGGTGACGCTGACGGTCTGACCGCTGTGCCGGGGCAGATCAATGGAGATCTGGGGGGTAAAGTGTTCCATAGGGATCATCCTTTCACGCCGGACGCCATGATGCTCTGCTTGAGCTGTTTGGAGAACAGCAGGCAGATGACGATCACCGGCAGTATGGTGACCAGAGAAATGCCCATGAGAGCATTCTGCTTGGTGCTGACATTGTTGGAGATGTTGTACAGCGCTACATTCAGCGTCCACAGTTCCTGCCGCTCGGTGACCATCCATGCCCAGAAGAAGTCGTTCCAGTTGCCGAGGAAGGTCTGTAGGGCGATCAAGGCGATGATGGGTTTGGACAGGGGCATGCAGATCTTGGTGTACAGGAAGAAATTGGATGCGCCGTCCAGCCGTGCGGCCTCGAAGTAAGAGCCGGGGATCCGGTCGAAGAAGCCCTTGAACAGGTAGACATAGAAGCCGTAGGGATACAAAAACGGCAGCAGCAGGGCGGCATAGTTGTTGTAGGCGCCCATTTCACGGTACATGATGAGCTGGGGCAGCATGATGCTGACGAAGGGGATCATCATGGCGCCGAGGAAGAACATCAGGGCGAATTTCCCCGCCCGGGGGGTCATGAGCCGGCTGATGACAAATCCGCAGATGGAGCACAGCAGGACTTGGGAGACGATGGCGAAGCCGATGACCGCCACGGTATTCATCACGAAGACCATGAAGCCGAACCGGGCGATCTGGGGATTGTCGCTGTACATATACTGGGGCAGCTTCATGTAGTGGGAGAAGCTTTCCAGCAGCAGGAGGTTGTTCTTTCCGCTGGCGCAGGCGGTCATCTGCCCGGTCAGGGGGAACTTCTCCGAAACCTGCGTGTGCAGCAGTTCCAGCACCTGCGCCTGCACCAGATCCGGTGCGGTGCGGCCGGTGAGCCCCGCGGGGTCAAATTCATAGCCGATGGCTTGACTGACGCGGGCTGCCCGGTCCCCGTACAGCAGGGTCTTGGGCTTCAGAACGGTGCCTTTGTACACGCCGTATTCCTTCTCCATTTGCAGTTCGATCTGGTGGGCGCGGGCGTAGAAAACGGTGCTGCCGTCCTTGGTGCCGTAGAACTTGATCTCAAAGATGGACTCCCGGTCCAGCTTGGTGTAGATGCCGAACATGGCGCAGATCATATCGTTCTGCAAGACGGTCTCCAACTCCTGATCGGTGCCGGAAAAACCGCTGTAATCCACGGTGAGGCTGAGGGAATTGGCAGAGTCCGGCAGCAGCTTGGGGGGCACATCGTAGATCTTCACATTGTCCTTCATGGCGTTGCTGATGGTGAGCACAAAGGGGAACAGGATCAGCAGCATGGATATGGTGGTCACGATCACCGCCACGATCTTCAGAGAAAGCTCGCTGCGGGAGGGACGGATCTTGGTGGATCTGGTTTTCGACATGGTGCTCACTCCTTTTCCGCGTTTTCAAAGTGCATCTGGATCATGGTCATCACAAACACCACCAGCATCAGGATCACCGAAGCAGCCGAGCCCCGGCCGTAGTTGTAATCCTGCTGGAAGGAATTGTAGATGTAGATGCCCTGGGTGGTGGAAGCGCCGCTGGGGCCGCCGGAGGCGAACATATAGGGGGCGTCCAGCATCTGCATGGCGGTGGACACGGCGATGACGAACTGGATGAAGATGACGAAGCGGATGTTGGGCAGGGTGATGTACCAGATCCGCTTCCATCCGGTGCAGCCGTCCAATGCGGCGGACTCCACGATGTCCGGGGAGATCCCCTGAATGGCGGACAGGTACAGCAGCACCGCAACGCCGCCGCCGATGATGCCGGGGAAGATGATGCAGAATTTCACCAATTCCGGGTCGCTGAGCCATGTCTGGGGCTGACCGCCGAAGAATTTGACCACCTGATTGGCGATGCCGTAGTCGGGATGCCAGACCCACCGCCAGATGATGACATTGATGGTGGTGGGGATCAATGTGGGCAGCAGGTACATGGTGGAAATCAGGTTCTTACGCCGCAGCTCGTTGAGGAACAGGGCTTGGATCACCGGGATGAGGAACACCATGGCGATCTGTAAGAACAGGAATACGAAGCTGTTCTTCCATGCGTCCCAGTAATACTCGGTGGAGAACATATTGACATAGTTTTGCAGCCCTACAAATTTGCCGGGCTGGTGGATGGGATCGTAGTCAAAAAAGGAAATGTAGAATGCTTTGAAGATGGGGTAGTATTTGAGCCACAGGGTGAAAAAGATGGGCAGGGCTAGGATCAGCCATGGGGTGATCTTCTGCCGGAGGAAATAGTGGTTCTTGCCGGTCAGCCGGTTCATATGACGCAGCTCCTTTCCGTATGGTGCTGACTCTATTCTATCAGAATTTGCCCATAGACGCAGAGGTACAAAATCAACCGAATGGGGCATGAATCTTTACCTGTTTCGGCACAATAAACAAAACTGAGCAAGTAAAAAGATAGATGGTTAAATATTTTGCCTGCGTGGTTGATTTTCTTGCATTTACATCCGGGGCTGGCTTTGATATCATGATGCCAGCACATGGCACACCGAACTCCATGGCGTGCCATCATTATGGAGGAGGATCACCGTATGAAAAAGAGTAAGAAACTGCTTGCGCTGCTGATGACCGGCGTGATGACGCTGTCTGTACTCGCCGGATGCGGCGGCAGCAATGACGCCACCGATCCCGCACCCACCGATCCCAGCCAGACCGCAGCACAGACCACCGAAGCGCCCCAGACCGGGGAAAAGGTGGAACTGACCGTCTGGATCACCAGCCGGAATCAGGATGAGTTCCAAGAGGAGCGCAAGGCCGAATTCCTCAAGACCCATCCCAACATCACCCTGAACGAAGTGGTCAAGGAAGGCGACCCGGGCAATGCGTTCTATCAGGCCGTTGCCGCCGGTACTGCCCCCGACTTCATCGTGGGTTCTTTCACCATGATGGAGAAGTACATCTCCGCAGGCATCGTCAAGCCCCTGAACGAGTATCTGGACAAGTGGGAGGATACCCCCAATCTGGATAAGACCTATCTGGATATGTTCACCCGGGACGGCAATGTCTACGGTCTGCCCTATGAAGTGACCCCCATGCTCTTCGGCTACAACAAGGCCCTGTTCGCCGAAGCTGGGATCGAAGCACCTCCTGCCACCTGGGACGAGGCGCTGGAGATCGCAAGAAAACTGAACAACCCGGACAAGCAGATCGCCGGTTACGCCACCTTGGCATCTGAGTGGACGGAATGGTTCTTCCAGTACTATGTCTGGCAGGCCGGCGGCGACCTGACCAAGCAGAATGCAGACGGCACCGCAGAGCTGACCTTTGCCGACCCTGCCGCCATCGAAGCTGCCGAGTTCTATCAGACTTTGTCCTCTGAGAAGCTGATGCAGACCGACCGCACCCTGAAGTTCAACGACCTGCTGGAGCAGTTCGCTCAGGGCAAGATCGCCATGATGCCCTTCGCCACCGACTGGGTCATGGATGTGGCGAACCGGGGTATGGATCTGGATGATCTGGGTCTGTGCCTGCCTCCTGCCGGTCCTTCCGGCAAGACCGCTACTGCCATCGCCGGATCCTGCTATGTGATCAACGCCAACAGCAGCCCCGAGAAGCAGGACGCCGCTTGGGAGTACATCAGCTTCATGAACAGCAAGTCCGAGCTGGAGCTGAGCTATGAGCACAAGGCCAGCAAGGGCTCCATCGCTCCCGTGACCATCCCCCGTACCGACATGACCATCCGGGACTTCACCGACTTCCCCGAGGAGTGGGGCGAGGCTCTGGCAGGTGTCGGTCAGGTAGGCCGCATGGAATTCTACGGCAAGGCAGACTTCGGTTCCTATGTGGACCGGGCAGTCCAGAAGATCTTGGCTGACCCCAATGCCGACCCCGCCAAGGAGCTGGCAGATGCACAGGCACTTGCAGAGAAGGAAGCGCTGCCGGGCTTCAACGAGAGCAATAAGATCGGTTGATTTTCATTTCCCTATATCTCATGAGCGACCGGGCGGGGCACATTGGTGTCCCGTCCGGTTGCGTTGGATGCACCCGGGTGATATAATAGCCCTAAAATCTGCGCCCCCCGATGGGAAGGAGGAAGACAGCGATGAACAGAACTGCCCGGCGGCCGGGAAAGATCCTCAAGGGAATGATCCGCAGCCTGCGGAAGCTGAAGCTGTTTACACGGCTGTTTGTGGTGTTCGGCTTGCTGCTGGTGAGTTCTATTGTGTTTATCACCCTGTTCAACCAGAGCATCTACGCTTCCCAGACCGAGGAGGTCTATACCCAATATCTGTCGGTGCTGGCGCAGAATGCCGCATTCAAGCTGGATCAAGAGCGGCTGCGATTCGAGGAATCCGTCATGGCGCTGATCCACAACGAGCAGTTTTTGGTGGCAGCGGCAGAAAATGAGGCGCTGCAAGGCGTGCAGGGCAAGATCTTCGATGGTCAGCGCTATGAACGCAATGCCGGGCAGATCCGGGATCTGCTGCTCAGTGCCAAGCGGCGCAAAGACGGCATCCGGGCGCTGATCTTCCTGACGGAGCAGAGCCAGTATGGCATGGCTTCGGACGAGATGGGGGTCAGCGGGGTATACATCAAAGATCCGGAGCAATTCCGTCAGCACCCCATCTACACCGGTGCGATGGACGCCAAGGGCTATCCCCTGTGGCACGACACCGTGTCCGAAGGCTCCAAGCTGTTCTTCGAGGGGCAGGATACCCTCTACGGCATCGAGGGCTGCGTCACCGTGTCCTATGTGGTCTATCACCCTGACACCCATACTCCCATGGGGGTGATGGTGTGCTGCATCAGTCCCCGGTACTTTACCCAAGCCCTCAACGAATATGCCGGCGGCAACGGGGGCAACACCTATGTGGTGGGGGAGAACGGCATGGTAGAGGGCATCGACCCGTCGCTGTCGGCGCCGCCATTTCTGCGCCAGCGGGAGAGCCTGCTGGAGCGGGTGTTCACCCAGCATCAGGGCAGCTTCCCCATGGAGGTGGAGGGGCGCACCCTTCAGGTCAGCGTGGGTGGGGCGCCGGATTTCCCACTGCACATCGTCAATCTGACCTACCGGGATCACATCTTGGATAAAGTCTCCCGGATCGGCAGGATCAATCTGGCCATTATGGTGCTGGTGATCCTTGCTGCCACCGGGGTGGTCTATCTCACCACCGTCAGCGTCACCACCCCGGTGAACCGTTTGATCCGTTCCATGAAGCGGGTAGGAGCGGGGGATTTCTCTGCGGTATATCAGGCGGAGAGCCACGACGAGATCGGTATGCTCTGCCGGGAGTTTGACCGCATGGTGGGGGATACCAAGGCGCTGATCGATCAGGTGTATGTGGCGCAGCTTCGCCAGCGGGAGCTGGAACTGAGCCAGAAAACCGCCCAGTTGGATGCGCTGCAAATGCAGATCAACCCCCATTTCCTGTACAACACATTGGATATGATCCGGTGGGAGTGCATGTACGAGACCGGGGGAGAGAGCGCCGCATCGGACATGATCGAGAAATTCTGCACCCTGCTGCGGATGACCATCAAGGGCAGCCGCCAGATGGAGACTCTGGCAGAGAGCCTGCTCCACGCCCAGACCTATCTGGAGGTGGTGAACTTCCGCCACAGCAGTAAGATCCTGCTGGAGACTTGCCTGCCGGGGGATATCCAAGGATACCTGATCCCCTGCCTGTCGCTGCAGCCCGTTTTGGAAAATGCCGTGCGCCACGGATTCGGTGAGGACGCCGGCCGTCAGCGCCGCATTCGGGTGGACGGAGCGCTGACACCGGAGGGGAATCTCTGCCTGCATGTCAGCGACAACGGAAAGGGCATGACCGGCGAGGAACTCGCCCGGCTGCGTGCCAAACTGGCAGATCCCCAGACCGATGGGGACAGCATCGGGCTTAAAAATGTGAATCAGCGCTGCCACCTGTGCTATGGCAGCCATTACGGACTCAGGATCGACAGCCAGACGGGGCAGGGCACCGTGGTGACTCTGACCATACCGGCCCAGATGCCGACAGATCAGGAGGGATGACCATGTATCGTGTGCTTTTGGTGGATGATGAGGAGATGGTGACCAAGGGGCTGAGCCGATTCGTGCCATGGGAGTCACTGGGCTTTCAAGTGGCGGGCACAGCCACCAGCACCGCCCGGGCGCTGACCTTCTTGGAGGGGCAGATGGTGGATCTGGTGATCACGGATGTGCAGATGCCGGTGCAGAGCGGGCTGGATCTGATCCGAATTCTAAAGGAACAGTATCCCGCGGTCAAGACGGTGGTGCTGTCGGGCTATGCGGAGTTTTCCTACGCCCAGCAGGCGCTTCGCTGGGGTTCGCTGGACTATCTGACCAAGCCGGTGAATTTCGATGCCATGAAGCAGATCCTGACCAAGGTGCGCGGGATCTTGGACGAGGAATCCCGGCAGAGCGAGCCGGACGGGGAATTTCAGGAGATGTTCGCCCAGACCTTGATCTTGGATTATCTGAACGATATGCCCTACGACCCGCAGCGGGCATCGGCATGCCTGAACACCGGGGTGCCCATCACCGTGGTGCGGCTGACCCCGTGGGGCGGTCGTGGCGTGGATGGGCAGATGCGCCGGGGGCTTCAGTCGGCGCTGGTCCCCTGCCATGTGGTGGCGCTGGGCAGCTCGGAGCTGCTGGCGGTGGTGGAAGGGCCGCAAGACCGGCAGAGCCTGTCGGATCGGGTGCGGCAATGGAGCGAAGACGCAGGCGGTATGAGCGCGGGGATATCGCTGGAACAGCCGGGCTATGAGCAGACCCAGACCGGAGCGCAGCAGGCAGCCAAGGCCATGCGGTATCAGAACGCCCGCAGCGACCCCGGCATCACCTTCTTTGCGGATGTGCGGGATATTTTCCTCAGCACCGGAGCGCAAAGCCAGCGGCAGGAGGACAAGATCCGATCGCTGGCACGGCTGATGCAGGATCCCCGGCAGCGCCGCAGCCTGCCGGAGCACTTCACCCAGACGCTGTATGCCATGGAGGGCAGCGGCGCACAAGCGGTGATGGATGCCAAGCGGCTGTGTACCGAACTTCTGGTGGAACTGGATGGATTCGTCCAGACCCAATCCCTGCCGGATTATCCCAGACACGCTATGCTCAGCCAGATCTTGATCCAGATGCTCTCGGCGGGGAATCTGTCCCAGATCAATGGACGGATGACTGCGTATCTGGAGCAGCTGGTGTCCCGGTTGGAGCAGCGGGAAGAGCCGAAGCCGGCGCTGGATCTCATCGACCGGGTGAAGGCGTACATCGGGGCGCACTATGCCCAGAATCTGACGCTGGGACTGCTGGCGGACAATTTCTTCGTTAGCCCGGTGTATCTGAGCCGCCTGTTCAAGAAAAAGACTGGGACGAATTTTGTGGAGTACCTCACCGCCCTGCGGATCGAGAAAGCCAAGGAATTCCTGTCCGACCCGGAGCTGAAGATCTACCATGTGGCGGAGCGGGTGGGCTACGAGAATCCCCGGTATTTCGCCCGGCTGTTCCGGGAGATCACCGGCATATCCCCTCAGGAATACCGAAATCTACAGACGGTGCATTCCCCGGATCAAGCCCCCCGGGAGCCGGTATCTTGATGGACTGCCCCATTTTCCGCGGTGGATATTGCCAAAGCCGGGGATCTATGGTATGATGGACGGGAATTCTTAATCAAAGGTGGACAGAATGCTAAAAAAATATCTCATTGTTTTCTTTATTTCCATGGTGCCGCTGCTGGAGCTTCGCGGCGGAGTGCCCGTGGCGCTGACCATGGGGCTGCCCTCCATCCCGTCGATCATCGTTTGTGCGCTGGGGAATATGCTGCCGGTGCCCATCATCTATCTGTTTGCCCGGAAGGTGCTGATCTGGGGCGCTCACAGACCCTATATCGGCAACCTCTTTACCAAGCTGCTGGACAAGGGTGAGCGGGGCGGTCAGAAACTGATGGCGAAAGCAGGCCGGGGCGGTCTGTTTGTGGCGCTGATGCTGTTCGTGGGCATCCCTCTGCCGGGGACCGGGGCATGGACGGGGACGCTGGCTGCCAGCTTCCTGGATATGGGTATGAAGACTACCTCCATTGCGGTGTCGCTGGGTGTGGCCATTGCAGGGTGCATCATGGCGCTGGCAAGCTCCGGCGTGCTAGCGATCTTGGGCTTTTAAGGAAAGGAAGGATGTATCATGTCCGATTGTCTGTTCTGTAAAATTGCGGTGGGGGAGATCCCGTCCACCAAGGTGTATGAGGATGAGACGGTGCTGGCGTTCCGGGACATTGCCCCTCAGGCGCCCACCCATGTGCTGGTGATCCCTAAGGCGCACATCTCCGGAGCGGATCAGATCTGCGGGGAAAATGCAGTTCTGGCGGCTCATTGTCTGGAGGTCTGCGCTCTGGTAGCCCGGCAGGAGAACCTGACCGGGGGTTTCCGTATCGTGTCCAACTGCGGTGACGATGCCGGGCAGACGGTGCATCATCTCCACTTCCATGTGCTGGGCGGCAAGAAGCTGGCGCTGGAAATGGCTTGACACCGGAAGATTTTGTAGTATAATATCAAAAGATTGCATAGCAAATCTCTTCTTCGGGGAGCCGGATGCATCCGGCTGAGAGGGCGATGTGTAGCGCCGACCCGCGAACCTGATACGGATCATACCGTCGTAGGGAAAGATGCGGATAAGTTAGGAAAACAGTATCGCATTGCTTCGTTATGACGATTTGCAATGCGATACTTTTTTGTATTTCGGAGGAAAAGAGAATCATGTCATCAACCAACAAACAGCATCTTCATGTGCGTGCCCTGTG
Organism: uncultured Clostridia bacterium; assembly: GCA_937890525.1. Classification (GTDB taxonomy): domain Bacteria; phylum Bacillota; class Clostridia; order Oscillospirales; family Oscillospiraceae; genus Faecousia. The sequence goes on from CALADI010000012.1 coordinate 50,156, forward strand.
CGAGGGCGCACTGATGGTGGCGCTGGCACAGGCGCTGAGCTATGTCAAGCTGTACGAACTGCCCAACGGCGGCAGCCTGACCCCGGCTATGTTCCCCATTTTGTTCTTTGCCGTGCGCTGGGGGCTGGGCAAGGGACTGCTGGCCAGCTTCTCCTTTGGTCTGCTTCAGCTCATGTTCGACGGCGCCTACGCTTGGGGCTGGCAGAGCATGCTGCTGGACTACCTTGTGGCGTACACCCCCCTCGGTCTGGCAGGTCTGTTCAAGGGCAAGGCTTGGGGCATCTTCCCGGGCACGGTGCTGGGCTGCGTGGTGCGCTTCATCGTCCACTACATCAGCGGTGTCACCATCTACCGCATTCTGGAGCCCACCAACATCCCCGGATTCGGCGTGTTCACCTCGCCTGAGCTGTATTCGCTGGTGTACAACGGCGCGTACATGCTGCCCAATATGATCCTGACGGTGGCCATCGCCGGTGTGCTGTATGTGCCCCTGAAGAAGTATTTCGCAGGCAAGGACATTCTGTAATTTACCCCCATAAAAGAGATACCGCACAATGGAACTGACCATTGTGCGGTATTTTTTTAGACTCCCGGCGGCGTCTAACCGCCGGGATGCAGGGTCATAGGGTTACTTTTTCTTCTTACGCATGGTGAATGCCACGGCTGCGATGCACACCACCGATACCACCAGCAGGATCGCCCAGACCATGGCGTTGCTCTGGTCGCCGGTAGCGGGACGGTTTCCGCCGGGGGTAGTGGGGGTAGTAGAACCGCCGGGAGTGGTGGGCGTGGTGGAGCCGCCGGTGGCGGGCAGCACGACCTTCTCCTCTGCGTGGCAGCGGGAGCAGGTGCGAACCTTCTCGCCGTCGGTGCTTGCGGTGGGCTCCTTGGTCACGGTCCAGTCACCCCAAGTGTGTCCCAGAGCGGGGATGGAGCGCTTTTCCTGTCCGCCGCAGGAGCAGGTGCGGATCTCGAAGCCTTCCTCGGTGCAGGTGGGCTCCTTTTCCAGCTTCCAATCCGACCAGCTGTGGGTGTGGATCAGATCGCCGCAGACCACATCGGCACGGTCACGGACACGGATCCGGGCGAAGGGACCATTGGGAGCGTTGAAGGTATCGTCATAGGAGGCACAGCCGGTGACGGTGATCTCACAGCCGACCTGAAGATCCTTGACTTCCTGACCGGTGGTGATGTAGCCGTCGATGAAGACCCGGGCGGTGTCGCCCTGAGCATCTCTGACCATGATGGTCTGCACCAGACCGTTGGCCTTTTCAAAGCTGGTGACATAGCCCTTCAGGGTGACCAGCTGACCCAGCACGCTGCGGTCGTTGATCTGCTGGGCGGTGACCTCCTTGGCGGTCACGGTGCCCTCACCGATCTTCTCGATGGACTTCACATTGATCTGGCGCTCACCCTGATAGGAGGAGGTAGTGCCGGAGATGCGGACACGGTCGCCGATCTTGTAATCGCCGGAGACGGGGAATGCGTTGATGCCGCCGGTCTCGTCCTGCAGGTAGATGCAGTCGAAGAATGCGGTCTGCTTGTCATGACCGGAGGCGTTGGAGGTGACCACGCCCTCGATGGTGAACTTGATGCCCTCTTCCGGTTCGCCCTGCACATCGGCGATGGAGGTGATCTGAGCGGGATTGAGGTCGTTCAGCAGGTTCTGGCAGATCTTGTAGTTGGAGTAGTTCTTCTCGGAAGCGTTGTCCAGCTGCGCCTGAACCTCGAAGTTGCTCATGAAGGCGGCGCCTGCCACCACCACAAGACCCTTGCCATCCATCTGCTCGGTGGCCATCAGCATCAGACGGTCATCGCCTTCGGCAACGGCGTACTTGGGCACCTGATCGCCGCCCAGGCCGTCGTTGTCGGAATCCTTGGAGTAGGTGGATGCGTGACCGAAGACCACGGGATCCACGGTGTCGGGAATGGTGGTTACGGGATTGCCTGCGCCGTCTACGGCGTAGATGGATGCACCGCCGTACTGGCTGAACACCTCGGAGTACATCCGGTCATTGGGATGCTCGGGATCCACTTCCACCCGGTCGGTGAGGAAGCTGTCGCCGTAGGTGTTCAGGTACAGACGCTGGGACTGACCGCCGTTGAGCTTGTCATCGTTGGTGCCGTCGTCGCTGACCCGCAGGGAAGAACCCAGAGCGGCCAGCAGCTTGTTCTGCTGGGCAGCCATGTGGTCGGCATCGGGGAACTTGGCGTAGTTCTCGTAGTAGTCCGACCAGCCGGCTACCACCACACTGCCGCCGGCGGCGTTAAATGCAGCGATGGCATCCAGTTCGGCATCGGAGTAGGTTGCATAGGGATCTCTCAGGGAAGTGCCGTTGCGGCGGGAGGGAGCGGTGAGGATCAGCGCCTTGAACTTCGGGTCGGAGCAGGCGGAGATCAGCTCTTCAGAGGTGTTGAGCTGGACGGTGCGGACGCTGTACTGGGCGGCCAGCTTGGTGAAGTTGCCCATGGAGTCCTTGTAGTTGCCTGCCACATACTCGTTGAAGTGCGATCCGTCGATGCCCACATAGACCAGAGAATCGGCGTTCTGGATATCCAGCTCAATGCTCTTGGAGAAGGTGTACTCTACATCGTTCAGTACCACTACTGCGGTGGCGGTGATGTTGCACACCCGTGCGGAATCGGGAACATACTGGAAGGGGATCTCAAGGGTGCCGGAAGCGGGGATCTCATAGCCCTTGGTATCGGTGCCGATGACCTGACCGCCGTTGAGGGTGTAGGTGATGGACTTGACCTGAGCGGGGGAAGATTCGCTGTTGAACAGGGTGGTGGTCAGGGTCAGCTCCTCGCCGGTGACGGGCACCTCGGTGCCGCAGGTCAGGTTAGAAAGACCCAGCTTCAGGCTTTCGCCCACCCAAACAGGAGAAGTGACCGCCAGATCGCCGTCATTCTGGGTGACACGGACATAGTAGTAGGTGTAGTCGGGATCCAGCTCGCAGCTCAGATCGCCGGAGGCGAGGACCGCGGCGTCGTCCCAAGTGTAGGCGACCTTGCCGGAGTTGACGATCAGCTCCACCTTCTGGATGGAATCGCTGCCGTCGGGATCGGAGACCTGAACGCTGAAGTTCAGCTTCTCCGGCACTTCGCTGATGGTGCTGCCCAGCAGATTGCCGTTGACGGAGTAGTAGATCTCCAGATTCTTATCCTCGGTGGCGTACATCCGCATGTCCTGAATGGCCTTGTAGATGCCCTGCTCGGAGAAATCGTCGGTCAGGACCACATCACGGGCGTTGTTGGCGTTGCCCCACTTGCCCTTGTGGTTGTCCTGATTGTTGGTGGGTGCCAGATGCCAGCCCTTGTCCAGCGCCATGGTGTAGTACTCATAGCTGGGGAAGTAGCCGCCTGCGCCGATGGCGCCCTCACCGTTGCCCACTTCCACCATCTGGATCCGGGTGTCGATCACGGCATCCCAATAGGCGAAGTCGGAGAAGGTGCCGAAGGTGGAGCCGGGGTGGTTGAACTGGCTCAGACTGCCTGCGCCCTCGGGTCTGCTCAGCAGGGAGTAGTAGGCCTTCATGCCGGCATCGTCGGTCTTGTTGTTCAGGGTCTTGTTGTTCCGGGAGACGATGCCCGGGGTGTTGAAGGTGTTGATGTGACCGGGGCCGCCGGACCAAGTCATCTCAAAGCCGCCAATGGCCACCACATCGGACTGGGAGGCGTTGAAGTTGGCAATGGTGCCTTTGTACTCTTTCCAGACTTCCTGGCTGCTCGGGGTAGCCTTGGACATATCGTACAGGGCGTCCTCGGGGTTGGCGCTGTTCTTCTCGTCGAAGTAGTTGGAGTGGTCGGTGAATGCCACAAAGTCCACATTGGCATCCTCGGGCAGACCCTGCACATATTCCAGAGCGGAAGCCAGAGAGCCGGAGCCGTCGGAATAGGTGGTGTGGGAGTGGAGCTGACCGAAGTAGAGCTGGTACTGGGCCTTGCCTACGGTGAAGCTCCAAGTCTTGACTGCCTGCTTGCCGTCAGCACGCTGGACGGTGAGCGTGACCGTCACCTTGCCGTCGGTCATGTCCTTGTCGGGGGTGTAGGTGACCTTGCCGTCTGCGTAAGCTGCCTTCACGGCTTCGTTGTTGACGGTGAGGGTGATGGTGGGCTTATCACCGGCGTTGGTGACCACGGCAGAGATCTGGGGGCGCTTGTTGTCCCCAGTCTCGCTGTTGGGCTTGGGGGTGACTTCCCCGATGACCGGCTCATCCAGCACCTTGACCGTGTAAGAGCCGGAGATGGCAACGCCCTTGTTGTCCACGCCCTCGACGGTGATGGTGAAGGAGTCGCCGGTGACCTTGTCCTTGGGCAGGGTGTAGACGCCCTCGGCATTGGGGGTCAGCTTGGTGCCGCCCACGGAGACGGTCAGATCGCCCTGGATGCCGAACACCGTGTCTGCGGTGAAGGTGAAGGTATAGTCTGCGCCCACATAGGCGTCAGGCAGCTCCCCAAAGACCACGGTGGGCTGGTTCACCACGCCCTCGGTGAGGTTTGCGTTGGCGGTGGGCAGGAAGCGGAAGGTGTAGATGTCACGGACATCGGCACCGGTGGTCTTGTCAGTGGGGTAGTAGCTGTAGGTCTTGTAGCTGCCGCCGAAGTATTCCAGATATTGGGCGCCGGTGCCGTTATACTTGGCAGTGCGGCTCTTCAGGCGGTATCCGCCGTTGAGCTCGTCCAGCGTCCAGTCGGCATCGTCGGATGCGTCCTTGGAGTAGAATGCGTTGTTGCCGGTGCCATTGGAGCACAGGTAGCCGAAGGCTTCGTTGCGGAAGCGGAAGTATTCGCCGTTTCTCTCTACGGTGAACACCACGCCGCCATTGCCTGCGGTGATCTTGCCGCCTTCTTCGGCAGCGGAAACATCAAGGATGGAGGGGCTCTCCACATTGTCGTCCTGAAGTCCCAAGACACCCTGGTGGGCGTACTGACCGGCGGTGACATTGTAGAGCATGACCTGATCGCCCTCATTGGGCAGGTTGCCGCTGGGAGGCGGGGTCAGGCTGGTTTCGTAGTCATCGGCAGAGCCGTTGCGAAGCTGGAAGTTGGATCCAAACTTAGAACAGCAGGCAAACAGCCCGGTCACATCCTTCTCTGCGGCGCCGGCGGGCAGAGGAACGCCCTTGAACAGGGTGGTCTTGCCGGTTTCGTCAGAGACGGGGGTTGCGCCGGATGCGTTGTAGGTGCCGAGGGTAACATCGCTGATATGGACATACTCGGACAGATATGCGTCACCCAGCTGGGAAACGGTGACCTCCTGCGCTGCGATGGGCTCCAGCCCAGTCTTGACCACGGTCATCTGGGGGGACTTCATCTGCATGATGCCGTTGTAGGCTTCGATATTTCCGGTCACCTTCACCACATCGCCCACTTTGTAGTTGGCGTAGTTGGTGTAGTCATAGACTTGGAAGCCGTAGATCTCTCCGCCGATCACATCCTCCAGAATGATGGAGTCGATGCTGGCGTTGCCCTTGTAGTTCTTGCCGTAATGGTAGACCACCTGTCCAATCACGGTGACATTGGTCTTGGCGGCTTCACCTGCCTGCTTCACAGTAAGCACATCGGACTCGACCATATCATCGGTGATGGGATCATAGGGACCGTCTGCATGGGCAACGACTTCGGTGGCGAGGGTGTTGCGGAGCTGATAGGTGCCATTATGGATGCCCACGGCGGCGGTGATATCCACCTTGTCGCCCACCTTGAAAGCGTCCTTGTCCACCACAGCCTTGTAAAGCTGGATGGTAGCGCCGGTGTCATCCTTCAGGGTGATGTTGGGCTTGCTGAATTGACCGTTGTTATCATAGATCTTGGTGATCTCCAGACCGGTCAGCTTCACATAGGTGCAGATATCGCCGTTGGTCAGAGCACCGATGGTGGTGCGCTTGGGAGCGAGGGTCAGACCGGAGCTGCTCTGGCAGGTGCCGTTGCCCAGCTGAGGCAGACCGTTGAAATCCGCACGCGTGCCGGTGCCGATGACGGTGTCACCCAGCTTGGCGGTGGGATTGCTCTTCAAGCGCAGGCAGATGCCGCCGGTTTCATCCTGCAAGTACAGGTTCTTGCCGTCCACCAGCGTGACTACGCCCTTGACGGTGAACTCCGTGCCGTCAGCGCCAGCGAGGGCATCGGCAATGGAAACGGTGGGAACCTCCGGCTCGGTGGGAGCGGTAGGCTCGGTCACAGGCGGTTCGGTAGGCTCCGTCTCAGAGGGCTGAGTGGGATCGGTGGGCACGGGAGGCGTGACCTGACCCTCTGCCAGACGGTACAGCGCCACCGGCTGTTGGTTAGCGTAGGATGCGCTCTTGTAGTAGCGGAAACGCATCTGATCCGGAGCGTTATTGAAACGCATATGAGGACCGGAGGACAGATGGATGTCCGTGCCATCCTCTTCTACGGTGAAGGTGATGGGGTACTTCGCCGCAGTATCCTTGTTCATTGTCGTTTCAATCGCATTCTTCGCCGTATCGCTGGGGTAGTAAATGTACTGATCGGTGGCAGTCTTGAGGACATAGCCGTCCTGCCCGTCGATCTTCTCCACGAAAACGGAGAGGGTATGATCGGGCAATGTAATGGAGTTGTCCACGATCTGCACATTCTTATAGTTGTTGACTGCATCAACTTTTTCCAGACTGGAATCCAGAGCCAGTTGATCCGGCTCGTAGACCAGCAGGTATTCGCCGGTCCAATCCTCCGGCGCTTGGGTCACCTTTTCATAAGTGACCGCATCTGCGGCAAATGCCGGGGTGGGAAGCACCGGCAGTACCAGCGAAAGTACCAGAGATACTACCAGCATCCATGCCAGCGCTCTGCCGTGTGTTCGTTTCTTCATAGAACTGAAACCTCCTCAAAAGTTTTTGGAACAGGCGAGAGAAAGCCTTTTCCTAGATAATACTATTGTAACATATTTTTAACAGAAAGGGGATATAGTCTTTGACAATTTTATATATAGAATATATGTCGTTTTATACAAAACCCTGTGTCTAATTCACAAAATCTTGACATTATTCGTCGTGCGTGGTATGCTCGGAGCAAGATCAAATACAGCGCAGAAAGGCTGGGTCGGGCATGAAGGATTTGTGGAAGAAATATGGCAGGGTGTGGGCGGTGCTTCTGGCGGCGGCGGTGCTGTTCGCCGTGGGAAGAGCCTTGGCGGCCCCGGAGAAAGAACTGCCCTCGGAAGCCGAGGAATTTGCCGAGTACGAGACTGCCGTGGTACGCCAGATCCTCACCGACAGCACCGAGTATGACCCGATCTCCACGGGGCATCGGGGGCAGCAGATGCTGCTGGCGGAGGTCACCTCCGGGCGGTATGAGGGGCAGACCCTTCAGGTCTACAACTATGTGGGGCCGCTGTACGGCGTGCCGGTGGAAGAGGGTGACCGGGTGACGCTGATCATCTCGACCTACGCAGACGGCAGCCACACCGGATCGGTGTATGAATTTGACCGGGGTATCCCGCTGGCGGTGGTGGTGGGGATCTTCCTTGTTGCCGCTGTGGTCATCGGGGGCAAGACCGGAGCAAAATCTCTGCTGGGTCTGGGCATCACCCTGGCGTGCCTATTCTGGGTGCTGATCCCCCTGCTGCTGAAGGGCTGGCCCACCGTGCCCACGGTGCTGGCGGTGGGCATCTATATCACCGTGGTCAGCCTGACCATTCTGGGCGGGGTGCGGAAAAAGACGGTGTGCGCCATGGTGGGCACGGCGGCAGGCATGGCGCTGGCGCTGGCCTTCGGGGAATTTGCCCAAATGCTGACCCGGATCGACGGGCTGCGGATCACCGATGTGGAGCCTCTGCTCCAGCTTCGCCAACAGGGCAGCCAGATCGGGCTGCGGGGTCTGCTGATGGGCGGGGTGATCGTCAGCACGCTGGGTGCCGTGATGGATGTGACCATGGGCATCACCTCTGCCATGGCGGAGGTTCGGGCGGCCGACCCGGATATGAGCGCCAAGGCGCTGTTCCGCTCCGGCATGAATGTGGGCAGGGACATGGTGGGCACCATGACCAACACATTGATCTTGGCATTTTTGGGCAGCAGCTTTACCCTGATCCTGTATTTTTACACCATCGGGCTGTCCTTCCACCAGCTGCTCAGTTCGGCGTATCTGTCTGTGGAGATCATCAGCAGCGTGGCGTGCAGCGTGGGCGTGATCCTGACCATTCCCATCACCGCATTGCTCACCGCTGTGGTCATGTCCAAGCAGCAAAAAAAGACCTCCCTTGGGTAAGGGAGGTCTTGCTCATTTGTGGAAGATGGGCTGGCGGTTCTCGAAGGTGCACACATAGCCGAACAGCGCCTTGATCTGCGCCACCATCTCGTGGGTGTACTGCCCCACCCGGTCTGCGGTGTGGGCGTCAGAGCCGATGGTGACGATCTCGCCGCCCAATTCCTTGAACCGGCGGAAGTAGTCCAAGGTGGGCAGAGGACCGCCGCAGCGGTCGATGCCGCTGGTGTTCAGCTCCAACCCCTTGCCGTGGCGCACCAATTCCGTGAGGATCTGGTCGAACAGATCCCGGTAGTCATCATAGGGGATCAGGGCATGGGTGGGGTTGCCCCGGGCCTTGGAAAGGAAGGTCAGGTGCCCCAGTACATCGTATTCCGTATGGACTTGGACGCACTTGAGGGTCTGCTCCAAATGCAGCAGCGCCGCCTGATGAGGGGTCTTGTCCTGCCAGAAGGGCTCCATATACACATCCACCCCGTCCACCATGTGGATGCTGCCCAGCACATAGTCGTAGTTCCGGCGCAGCAGATCCCGGTGGAGCTGCTGGCAGTTGTCCGGGGTCAGTCCGTACTCCACCCCTTTGCGGATCTGAAGACCGGGGATCTCCAGATGGTCATAGGCAAGATCATACTGTTCCGGGTCAAAGACCATGTCCATCTGGGGGGTGTAGTCCATGTGGTCGGTGAAGCAGATCTCCCGCAGACCGGCATTCTTTGCCGACAGCGCCATCTGCAGCGCCGTGTTGTGTCCGTCAAAGGAAACGGTGGAATGCATATGGTAGTCAAACATCTGGTATCTCCTCTCGAAATTGGCGGAACGCCGTGGGCAGAGCGGCCTCGGCGTCGATCTGTGACAGGGTGAGCCATGTATAGCGGGGGGAAGGACAGCGTACCCGAATGTAATAACATTGCATATCCCAGCGGATATGGGTGAAGATATGGTGACGCCGGATCTGAAGCAGCAGATCGGCGGGGGGAAGCCCCGTTTCCTGTGCCCATGTGACGGCTTCTGTCTCAGAGAGAAACCCCGGCACATTGGGGAACTGCCACAGCCCCGCGAGAAGCCCGCTGTCCGGGCGCTTCTCGATGGCGTAGCGATCCTCGCAATTGAGCACAAAGACGGTGCGGTCTTCTTGCTTTCGCTGCCGCTTGGGCAGCTTCACCGGCAGGGTGCGCCATTGATCCTGCCCCAGACAGAACCCGGCGCAGGGACACACGCTGCACTTTGGTTCGCCATTGGGCAGACACACCGTGGCGCCCAATTCCATCAGGGCTTGGGTAAAGGTACCGGGATCGTCGGTGGGGTAGACGGATTCAAGCTGCTGCTGCACCTGTGCTTTGGTGGCAGGCAGGTCGATGGGGGACTCGTCCCGGCAGATCCGGGATACTACCCGCAGCACATTGCCGTCCACGGCGGCACGGGGCTGCCCGAAGGCGATGGAGCTGATGGCACCGGCGGTGTATGCGCCGATCCCGGGCAGGGAAAGCAGGCTTTGGTAGTCTTGGGGAAACATCCCGCCATATTCCGTCATAATGACCTGAGCCGCTTTTTTCAGATTCCGCACCCGGCTGTAGTATCCCAGTCCCTCCCACAGCTTGTGCAGGCGGTCGTCCTCGCAGGCAGCAAGGGACTGGATATCCGGCAGCGCCGCCAGAAAACGGAGGTAGTAGCCCTTGACGGCCTCTACCCGGGTCTGCTGGAGCATGATTTCCGACAGCCAGATGTGGTACGGCTCCCGGTCCTGCCGCCACGGCAGATCCCGCCGGTGTTCGGCGTACCACCCGGGCAGCACCAAGGTGAGCCGGCGGAGCAATTCCTGCAAAATATACCACCCCTATCGTGACATTATCCTTCTAAGGATACCATTTTCCGATACCGGTGTCAACAAATCAAAAATATTTTCGATTTTTTGAAAAAAAGGCTTGCATTCTGAAAAAAGATGTGATACTATATCTAGGCACTTGAGGCGTATGCGCCGATAGCTCAGTTGGATAGAGTGACTGACTACGAATCAGTAGGTCGGGGGTTCGAGTCCCTTTCGGCGTACCAGGAAAAGACGGAGTGAACAATCGTTCGCTCCGTCTTTTCCTTATGCAAGGAGAAAGCGCTCGAAGATCTAAATCGCAATATGCCGGTGGCATATTGCTGCGACCAGTATTTGTGCTGGTCGTTACCTTTATTTTTGCCCCTCCCACGCAGGGGCAAAAATGCAACCGAGTCCCTTTCGGCGTTCCAGATCCGAGCCCGTTTGGGTTCGGATCTTTTTTACAGCTTTATAGAATCTAAAAATCCCGGGAGCCGTGGCTCCCGGGATTTTGGCTTACAGATCCAGTTTTAGGTCGTTTTCCTTGATCCAGCCCCACTTGCGCAGGATCCGGCAGAAGAGCCAGCTCAGCACAGCGGGCAGCACGAAGCAGATCAGCACCATGCCCGCCCAGTCGAAGGCGGTGATGGCGGCCTTTGCTCCGCTGGCGATGTCGTTGACCCAGCCGGTGTACACGCCGATCTGCCCCACGAAGCCGCAGGTGCCCATGCCGGAGGATACGGCGGCGCCGTTCATCTCCAGTTTGAACAGGCAGGTGGCAAGGGGGCCGGTGATGGCGGAAGCCAGCGTGGGCGGGATCCAGATCCGGGGATTGCGGACGATGTTGCCCATTTGCAGCATACTGGTGCCCACGCCCTGGGCCACCAGACCGCCCCAGCGGTTCTCCCGGAAGCTCATTACGGCGAAGCCCACCATCTGGGCGCAGCAGCCGGCGACGGCGGCTCCACCGGCCAGACCCGTCAGCCCGAAGGCGGCACAGATGGCGGCAGAGCTGATGGGCAGGGTCAGGGCGACACCCACCATCACAGAAACCAGAATCCCCATGAAGAAGGGCTGCAGCTCCGTTGCCCACATGATGGCCGAGCCCACCGCCTGCGCCGCAGCACCGATGGGGGAAGCGACCAGATAGGCCAGCGCGATGCCCACCAAAATGGTGACGATGGGAGTGACCAGAATGTCGATCTTTGTCTCTTTGGATACCAGCTTGCCGCACTCCGATGCGGCGATGGCCACCACATAGACCGCCAGAGGACCGCCTGCGCCGCCCATGGCGTTGGCGGCAAAGCCCACGGGGATCAGGGAGAACAGCACCAGATTGGGGCAGTGCAGGGCATAGCCGATGGCGATGGCGATGCCGGGACCCACCATGGCGCTGGCAAGCCCGCCGATGTTGTAGCTGACGGCGCCCTCGCCCTGACCGATGGTGACCAGAATGGCGTTGAGGAAGGGGATGTGGAGCTGCTGACCGATGGTGTTCAGGATGGTGCCCACCAGCAATGTGCAGAACAATCCCTGCGCCATGGCGCCCAGAGCGTCGATGCCGTAGCGCTTGCCGGAGAAGATGATGTCCTTACGCTGAAGGAATGCCTTGAAGGAATTCATGGTTGCTCACTTCTTTCTCATTTTTCAAACAGTTTGTAGGGAAAATGCGGAAAAAGGGCAACCAGCCGATTGCCCAACTGCCTTACTATATCACAGGAGCAACAATACTGTCAATATTTGTTCGCCGGTCAAGGGGCATGGGGCTCTTGGGGCAGCAGGTAGTAGCCGGCTTGGAACATGGCATCCCGGATCTGGCGGATATGATCCCTGTCCCGGGTCTCCAGTGCCAGCGTCACAAGACACATGCCTACATCCGAACTCTGGACGGCACGGGCGTGGTCGATGTTGACCACATTGGCGCCCGTATCCGCCACGATCTGCAACAGATGCACCAGACTGCCGGGATTGTCGCTGATCTCGGTGCGAAGCTCCATGATCCGCCCGGACTTGGTCAGACCGCGGGTGACGATCCGGGACAGGGTGGTCACATCTACATTGCCCCCGGACACCACGCACACGGTGGGGCGGCCCAAGGTATCCACCTTGCCAAACAGCGCTGCCGCCACCGCTGCGGCACCGGCACCCTCAGCCACAGTCTTTTGCCCCTCGATGAGCCGCAGGATGGCGCAGGCGATCTCCCCCTCACTGACGGTGATGATCTCGTCCACATACCGCTGACATAGGGCGAAGGTCAGCTCTCCCGGCTTTTTTACGGCGATGCCGTCGGCAATGGTAGCCACGCTGGTCAGTTCCACCGGGGCACCCTCGATCTGGGACAGGTACATGGATGCGGCTTTTGCCGCCTGAACCCCGATGATGCGGCAGCTTGGTTTCAGGGTCTTGATGGCCACGGCGATGCCGCTGATAAGCCCGCCGCCGCCGATGGGGACGATGACCTGCTCTACCTGCGGGAGCTGCTCCAGAATTTCCAGGCCGATGGTGCCCTGTCCGGCGATGACCAGCGGATCGTCAAAGGGATGGGCGAAGGTATAGCCCTGCTCCTGGGCCAGACGGCGGGCTTCCCGGGCGGCATCGTCATAGACCCCCGGCACCAGCACCACCTCAGCGCCGTAGCCCTTGGTGGACTCCACCTTGCTCAGAGGAGCGCCGGCGGGCATACAGATGGTGGAGCGGATCCCCAGCATAGACGCAGAATAGGCGATGCCTTGGGCGTGATTCCCCGCAGAGCAGGCGATCACCCCTCGGGCTGCTTCTTCCGAGGTGAGGGAGCGGATCTTGTTGTATGCGCCCCGGAGCTTGAATGATCCGGTGAGCTGGAGATTCTCTGCTTTGATATAGATGTTCCTGCCCACATGGGGGGCTGGATCCAAGGGCGTGTTGCGGACGATGCCCTGCATTGCCCGGCGGGCATCTTTTATCATATCCAATGTTACAGCCATGATGATCGCCTCCGTTATGGATGCGCCGGATACCGGCGAGGTTTGGTTACAATGCCATGATAGCCGAAAAAACGCAGGGGTTCAATGGGTAAAATGACACAAAGTGTTCTTCCGGAATGTATGGAAATTGCCCAACTGTCCGTGACCGGTGGAGTGTCGGGGAGACATGGGGTACGATGGGGAAGATCACTTTTTTATTTACTTATCATGCCGCAGGGAGTATACTGTTAGCGGATAAGGAGTGACAAGTTTGGAAAATAGACATAAATATGCAAAGCTGTTTTTATCCACCTTTCAGCTCAGCGCCTGCACCTTCGGCGGGGGATTTGTCATCATCCCTTTGATGCGCAAGAAATTCGTAGAGCAGCTTGGGTGGATCGACGAGCAGGAGATGATGGATCTGACTGCCATTGCCCAGTCCTCTCCCGGCGCCATTGCGGTCAATGCGGCGATCTTGGTGGGGTATCGGGTGGCTGGGATCCCCGGGGCGCTGCTGACGGCGGCGGGGTCGGTGCTGCCGCCGCTGATCATCATCTCGGTGATCTCCCTGTTTTACAAGGCATTCCGGGATAACCCCATTGTGAACATGGCCATGACCGGTATGCTGGCAGGTGTTGCGGCAGTCATACTGGATGTGGTATACACCATGGTCAAGAGTATTCTGAAGCAGAAGCGGATCCTTCCGGTATTGGTGCTGGCGGGCTCTTTTGTGGCAACTTACTTCTTCCGGGTGAACATCATGGTCATCATCGGCGTGTGCGCCCTCATCGGCGCAGGGGATACCCTGTACCACCAGCGGAAGGAGGGGGCGTAAAGATGGAACTGATCCAGCTGTTTTGGAGTTTCTTTCAGATCGGACTGTTCAGCATCGGCGGCGGATATGCTGCCATGCCCCTGATCCAGCAGCAGGTGGTGGAGCTGCATCCGTGGCTGACCATGACCCAGTTTGCTGATATCATGACCATTGCGGAGATGACCCCCGGTCCCATCGCCATCAATTCTGCTACTTTCGTGGGCATTCAGGTGGCGGGGATCCCCGGGGCGCTGGTGGCAACGCTGGGGTGCGTGATGCCGTCGTGTGTGATCGTGCTGACGCTTGCCTATGTGTACTACCGCTTCCGCGGACTGTCCATGGTGCAGGGCGTGCTGGGCGGGCTGCGCCCTGCGGTGGTGGCGATGATCGCTTCGGCGGGCATCGGGCTGGTGCTGATGGCGCTGTATGGGCAGAAGAGTCTGCCTGCCGATCCCATGGCGGTGGATCTCATCGCCGGGGGCATCCTTGTGGCGGCGTTTGTGATCCTGCGAAAGTGGAAGGTCAATCCCATCTATGTCATGGCGGGAGCCGGCGTTGCAGGTGTGCTGCTGTACTCCGTCTTTTGAGCAAAAAACAGCCCCGAAGCCGTGGCTTCGGGGCTGTGACCATGTGATGCAATGCCGGGCGGTCAGCCGCCCAACATTACCAGCATAACACAGAACGATATCAAAAGTCAATCATTTGCGTGGTTTATATGGGATTTTCTGCGGAATAGACAACTTTCATGCGGATTATTTGTGGGATATTCAGACTTGTGATTTCCAAACTGCCGTGCTATATTATAGACACGAAGAGGTGATACCAATGCAGAGGTAAATACCCCCTGAAAGACGCATTCTTCCAAAGACAATCTTCCGATCATATAGAGTTTCTAAACATGCGAGAGAAAGCTAACGATCTAAGATCATTTGCGGAAGGATCTGTGACAGTCGTGAATGGATGCGTCAGAAGCTGTAGAAAGCGAGGTTAGCCAATGATCGAGCCCAAGAATTTGGGGAATAACCCTTGACCGTCATGGTGGTTTAGATGACTGGTCAGGGGTTATTTCCGTATATGCGCCGCCTTGTGGGGCGGCTTTTTTGCTGCCCGTTAGTTGGTAGCAGTCTACACCTTTTGCCACGAAGCTGTGGAAAAGATCCGGTGCATAGTAAATGGGGCGAAAAATATCCATCGCATCATTGATTTTGGCAGAAAAGTCGGATACAATAATCAGGTTAAAAACGGTGGGGGAGCCTGCCGGATCCGGGGGAACAAATATGAAAAATCAATGGAAGATCCTGCCGAACATTCTGCTGGGCAATGCGCTGCTGGCCTTTGCCATCTGCGCTTTCGTGGTGCCAAACAACTTCATGCTGGGTGGTGCCAACGGCATTGCGCTGGGCTTGCAGCAGTTTCTGCCGCTGAAGCTGTCGGTGCTGACGGCGCTGGTCAACGGCACGCTTTTCTTTGTGGGACTGATCTTTATGGGCTGGCAGTTCGCTGCGGCGTCGCTGGCGTCTACGGTGATCTATCCGTGTATCATGGCGGTGTTCGAGATGCTGCCTTTGGGCACGCTGTTTGGGGAAGACCCTCTGGTCTGCGCTATTTTCTGCGCATTGACGGCGGGACTTGGCATCGGTCTGGTGGTGCGTGCCGGCGGCTCTACCGGCGGTATGGATATCCCGCCCTGCATCCTGTACAAGTATAAGGGCATCCCCATGGGCAAGTCCATGTTCGTGTTCGATGTGCTGGTGGTGCTGATCCAAGTGTGCATCCGGGGCAGCATCGACGGACTGCTCTACAGCATCATGATCGTGATGGTCATGTCAACCACGGTAGACCGGGTGGTGATCTCCGGCGAAAAGACGGTGCAGGTCACCATCATCTCTCCGGAGACGGAGCGCATCCGCAAAGAGATCCTGGAGGGTCTGGACTGCGGCGTGACGCTGCTGAATGTGGAGACGGGCTTCGACCGCAGGGCACAGCAGGCGGTGTATTCGGTGGTATATGCCAACAAGTACCCCCAGATCCGGGATGCGGTGCTGGCCATCGACCCCCATGCCTTCATTGTGGCGGGGGATGTGAAGAATGTAAACGGACGGGGCTACACTTTGGAGCGGAGCGTCCGTTCCTAAAAAAGAGGAGAGCGATGCTCTCCTCTTTTTTATATGCGAAGCAGCAACCCCAGCAGGTTGGCGTCGGTGAGGGCGGGGGCGGTGTATGCGCCGTCCAGCAGGGCGTCCATATTTTCGGAATCGTTCTCGATTTCCTTGGAGAACAGCTGAGCACCGGCAATCAGCCCATCCAAGGACGGGGCAGACAAATAAGCCATCATGATGCAGAAAATGACCACGAATTTCACCCGGCTTACCAGATCGTAGTCACAGACCGCCTGATAGAAGTAGCGGTAGATCCCGTACCGGGCAAGGCGGGTCAGTGCCTGCTCCCAATGGGGGGCGTGAGCATGCTCCAGCGTATCCCGCCACCGGTCGGTCAGGATCTCCAACTCCCGGAAGAAGCCGGTGAGGGCGGAGATGCTGCCCTCGGCGGCGAAACCTGCCGCTTCAGCAAGGGCTGCCTGCGGGTCGAAAGGGACTTCCTCAGCGCCGTCGATCTGAGACTGCACATGGTAGCCGTACAGCAGTAGCACCGCAAGCCGCTGGGGCACGGAGAAACGGTCATCCTCTAAAATGGCATAAGCCGCCGGGCGGGTGCGGATCAGAAGATCCATCAACTCAGCGTCATAATCCGGGGCTTGGTCGTCGGGCGTCTGCGTTGTGTCCAAGCCCTGACGGTCATCGGTGAGGATGAGCCTTGCGGCTTCCGGGCAGCTCATTTCAAGAGCATGCTCAACAAAGCTGCCGTAATCTTGGGTGATCCGGGGGAATTCCCGGCAGACTTGACTCAGAGCGTTGTGCCCGAGGGCACATTGGATCCGGCACAGCCCGTCCTGCTGCCACATGGGGCAGCGGCCGTCACAGTTTCGCAGGTAGACATCGCCGGAGTCTTCGTACATGGCATCTCGCAGATCTTCTCCCAGAGCGCCGGGAAGTTCGTGGTAGCGCCGGGCGGTGTCTGGGTCGATCTGGACATCCCACTCGTGGCAGCAGCTATCCGGGCACCGCTGGGCGATGCAGTGAAAATCCCCATAATAGGGGGGATACAGGTGTTGCATGGGGTTCCTCCAACATAATGAATAACTGATTCGGTGGTATATTCCATTATACCATTAGCTTTTAGAATGTATCTATTTTAGGAAATGGTATGTGGGTATCGCTATGGTCGAGCGGACAATCCCAATGGTTCATTCAAATGAGATTATATCAGATTTTTCTGCCTCTATAAGCATGTTCAAACTGAGGGTTTACAACCTTGATTTGATCCTTGAGGCGGTAATTGGATATAAACGAAAGATCTTCTGACCATCTGGCGCAGGCTAGTTCGTGACCTTTAATTTTCTGGTGAATTTGTATGAATTCTTTTATTTTTTCCTCAATTTCATTCTTTCTGATACCGACGACTTCCATGATATATGTTAAAATTGCTTGACGATATTGCTTTGTTATACCGTCCTTGTCTGCTACGGAATAGCCATATCTGCTTAGGATTGAATCTGGTGCAAAGGTGAATTGTGATATATGTTTTTCCGCTAGAGTTCCAGCGTATCGCCGTTCAAACATCAAGATGCCGTGCGCTTTTTCTTTAACTTCTAGTGTTAGTACATTGACAAAATATTTCCCACAGCCCATACAAAACATAATATCCACATAAATACTATCTCTCATAGCGGTCGAAATTACGGCAGTTCTGTTGGTTATCGTTTTTTGCTGAAACTTTCTTTCACAACTTGGGCAACGGCACTTATTTTCGTAAACCCATATCGTAGCTTTCTTATTTGTTAAGTTGACTGGTTTCTTGCTATTACTTGCGTAAGGAAGAGGGATACTTGATACAGGGTGGGAATTCTCAGAACTAATGGTTTGTTCGGGAGATGTTGTTTGTGATGATATGCCGAGCGGTGCAGTCATTGTGTTTTTATTTGCGGAAGGATTATTTCGGCTTTTATAAGCAATTGCTTCCTTGACTTTTTGTTCAATACTTTCTTTTTGGGATTCATAAAAAAACACAGTTGAGCACTTGGGGCATTTTAACCCCTTTTCCTTGACAATTACCCCCATACTGCCTACACTGATCTGCTCTGGATGTAGTATAAAGCCATCCGCTGGGCAACGATTTATCTGGTTCGATATAAATTGATATATTCTATTGGGACGAACCATCGGTGTTTCTGCTTTTTCTTTATTCTTGTTATTCTTTCTTTTATTATGTTTCTTCTTGCTTGGGTCTTTAGCTTTGGAAATAGGCACTTGAGAGGATAAATCAATCGTTTTATCAGGAGGGAACATGTGCTCTAAATCACTCAAAAACAGATATGTATTGTTTTCGATAGTTGTTCTATCTCCCGGAAATATTCTCCTGTTAATATATGAATAACGGCACATGGGGCATTTTCCGATTGTTGCAGGGTAGATCTTGTTTCCGAAAGTAAACCGTTGTTTTTCTATTGACAACGGTAAGCTGTGCGTTGGACACATAATATCCATATGCATATCCTCCATATGTCTATTTTAATCTATTATAACCGTATTGATGTATAATAGCAATGCCTGCTGTGTGAAGATAGAATTTTAGGAATTAGAGATTTTATGGAAGTACCACTATGAGTAGTTACATTCATAGTGAACGAAAGAGAATAGGCGAAACCCCGTTAATAAATCATGTTTAAAGGTAAAATATAAGCATGATAAATGCGAATGCAAGGAACTTTTAATATGTAGTGAAGTTCTTATGTGCTACTATCAACCACAAGATGTGGAGTATAGAATACTTCGATTCGTAAAAAATGACCTCTCGACGATTCCATCGAGAGGTCATAAATGTTAGGGGATTCGCCCCGCTTTGCGGGACTGAGGTGTACCGAAGTGCTTACTTCTTCAGAGACTCCTCAACAGCAACAGCCACGGAGACAGTCATACCGACCATGGGATTGTTGCCGGCGCCCAGGAAGCCCATCATTTCCACGTGGGCGGGGACGGAGGAAGAACCTGCGAACTGGGCGTCAGAGTGCATACGGCCCATGGTGTCGGTCATGCCGTAGGAAGCAGGACCAGCGGCCATGTTGTCCGGGTGCAGGGTACGGCCCGTGCCGCCGCCGGAAGCGACGGAGAAGTACTTCTTGCCCTGCTCGACGCACTCCTTCTTGTAAGTGCCGGCGACAGGATGCTGGAAGCGGGTGGGGTTGGTGGAGTTACCGGTGATGGAAACGTCCACGCCCTCGGCGTGCATGATGGCGACGCCCTCACGGACATCGTCACAGCCGTAGCAGCGGACAGCGGCACGCTCGCCGTCGGAGTACTTGTACTCCTTGACCACGGTCAGCTCGCCGGTGTAGTAATCAAACTTGGTCTGCACATAGGTGAAGCCGTTGATTCTGGAGATGATCTGAGCAGCGTCCTTGCCCAGACCGTTCAGGATGATGCGCAGGGGCTCCTTACGAGCCTTGTTGGCGCTGCGGGCAATGCCGATGGCGCCTTCTGCAGCGGCAAAGGACTCGTGACCGGCCAGGAATGCGAAGCACTTGGTCTCGTCCCGCAGCAGCATTGCGCCCAGATTGCCGTGGCCCAGACCGACCTTGCGGTCCTCAGCAACGGAGCCGGGGATGCAGAATGCCTGCAGGCCGATGCCGATGGCCTCAGCAGCCTCAGCAGCGCAGGTGACACCCTTCTTCAGAGCGATAGCGGCGCCCATGCAGTAAGCCCATGCCACATCCTCAAAAGCGATGGGCTGGATCTCCTTGGCGATGGTGTAGGGGTCAAAACCCTTGTCCTGACAGATCTGGCGGCACTCCTCAACAGAGTTCAGACCGTACTGAGCGAGGACACCGTTGATCTTGTCGATCTTTCTTTCGTAACCTTCAAACAAAGCCATTTCTGTGTCCTCCTCTTATTCGTGGCGGGGATCGATATACTTGGCAGCGCCGGCGAAACGACCGTAGCAGCCCTTAGCCTTCTCCAGTGCGGTGTTGGCATCGTCACCCTTCTTGATGAAGTCCATCATCTTGCCCAGATTGATGAACTCGTAGCCGATGATCAGGTTGTCTTCATCCAGAGCGCAGCGGGTAACATAGCCCTCTGCCATTTCCAGATAACGGGGACCCTTGGCCTTGGTGGCGAACATGGTGCCCACCTGGCTGCGCAGACCCTTGCCCAGATCCTCCAGAGAAGCGCCCACGGGCAGACCGTCCTCGGAGAAGGCGGACTGGCTGCGGCCGTAAACGATCTGCAGGAACAGCTCACGCATGGCGGTATTGATGGCGTCACACACCAGGTCGGTGTTCAGCGCCTCGAGAATGGTCTTGCCGATCAGGATCTCGGAAGCCATTGCGGCGGAGTGGGTCATACCGGAGCAGCCCAGAGTCTCAACCAGAGCCTCTTCGATGATGCCCTCCTTGATGTTCAGGGTCAGCTTACATGCACCCTGCTGAGGAGCGCACCAGCCCACACCGTGGGTGAAGCCGCTGATGTCCTGGATCTGCTTTGCCTGAACCCACTTGCCCTCTTCGGGGATGGGTGCAGGGCCGTGGTAAGCGCCCTTACCCACGGAGCACATGTTTTGTACTTCTGCACTGTAAATCATGGCAAAAATTCCTTTCTTTTCTAAAAGCCGGGGGGATCCCCGACTTTGGATGGATTTGCTTTTGAGAAAAAGACATTCTCCATGAACATTATACAATAATATCCATGGAATTGTCAATCAATATCCGGCACAAAATATGCCCAGACGAGAAGATCAGCGCTGGATCCCGGCTGCGAAGGCGTGCTTATCCTCTGCTTTGAAAAACGCCGACCCGGAGACCAGCACATCGGCGCCGGCATTCTTGCACACGGGGGCGGTGTCCAGATCCACGCCGCCGTCTACCTGAAGCAGGCATCCGGGGTTGACGGACTCCAGCTTTTCCCGCAGCCAGACCAGCTTGGGCATCATATCCGCCATGAACCGCTGACCGCCGAAGCCCGGCTCTACGGTCATCACAAGGATCATATCGCATTCATCGAGGAAGGGAGCCAGTGCCTCCGCCGGGGTGCCGGGCTTGATGGAAAGTCCCGCCTTGACGCCCTTGCTGCGGATCAGGCGCAGCGTCTCGTGGATCTGCTCCGGGGTGTCGGCTTCCAGATGGACGGTGAGGTAGTCGGCGCCGGCATCGCAGAACTGGGACACATAGCGGATGGGGCGGTCGATCATCAGGTGTACATCCAGCACCAGATCCGTGACACGGCGCAGGGCGGCAACTACGGGGATGCCGATGGTGATGTTGGGGACGAAATGACCGTCCATCACATCCACATGGACCCAAGGCGCACCGGCGGCTTTGCACACGCCGATCTCATGCTCCAGATTGACAAAATCGGCTGCCAAAATCGAGGGGGATATGATTGCCATGGAAAGATTCCTCCGTTCGCATGAAATATTCTCTTAAAATATGATATCACATCAAAGAACTGTTTGCAACGGAGGAATGGATCGGCACATAGTGGTGCATACTATAGCCGAACCCAAATCAAAGGAGGATCTTATCATGAATGTGAACAAGTGTATCGAATGTACCGTACAGCAGTGCGCCAACCATGCCGCCAGCGGCAACTACTGCTCTCTGGACCGGATCATGGTGGGCACCCACGAGTGCAATCCCACCAAGGAGCAGTGCACCGACTGCATGAGTTTCCGCAAAAAGTGACCCGGCGGCCGCGGCAAAAGGGCTGCGGCCTACATACAGGGGCTTGACGAACGATCCGGCAGGTCGTATGATGGAGAAGATCCCGCCCGGACATCGTTTTCTCAACGATTGTTTATATTTCGTTTTGGGTGGCGACATAGAATCTTCATATCTTCTGAATATGATGGTGGAAAAGAAATTCCAAGGAGGAATGACCTATGGATCCCAACGAATACCAGGACAATCAGCCCATTACCGACCCGGAGCAGACGCTTCATCCCACCGAGCAGCAGCCCGGTCCGGAGCAGCCCCAGAATACGGGCACCTATCACGGGACGGGGGCGGGACGCAAGGAATCCCCCTATGCCAATTCCCCCTATTATGCTTACGATCAGGCATACGGTGCTCAGGACCGGCAGACCAATACCGACGGCGCTGCTCAGCAGCAGAGCTATGCTCAGAGTGAGCAGCCCAAGAAGACCAAGAAAAAGATGAAGTCCCACACCAAGCATGTGATCGCGGCGGTTCTGGCTGCGGTGGTCGTGGTGGGCGGCTGCGGCGGCACGGTGCTGGCGGTGAATAACCATTGGCAGAACCAGCAGGAGAAGCTGTACAACGACTTGACCGGCAAGATCGCCCAGCTTGAGCAGGAGCTGGAGCGGGTCGGCGGTGTCACCGGCAGCAACAGCGTTTCTGGCTCCCCTGTGGCAGCGGAGGGCTCTATGACCCCCAGCCAGGTCTATGCTCAGAATGTGAACAGCGTTGTGGCCATCTCCAACCAGTCCACCACCAATGTGTGGGGGCAGGTGACGGAGACGGCATCCTCCGGCAGCGGCTTCGTCCTTACTGAGGACGGCTATATCATCTCCAACTACCATGTGGTAGAGGGGGCAAATCAGCTTACCGTCATGACCTATCTGGGGGATGAGTACCCGGCAAAGCTGGTGGGCTACGACGCTATGAACGATGTATCCCTGCTGAAGGTGGATACCACCGGACTGACCCCGGTGAAGATCGGCAGTTCCGAGGATCTGATCGTGGGCGATCAGGTGGTGGCCATCGGCAACCCCTTGGGGGAACTGACCTCCTCGCTGACCGTGGGTTACATCAGCGCCAAGGACCGCACCATCAATACCGACGGCAACCTCATCAACATGATGCAGACGGATGCCGCCATCAACCCCGGCAACTCCGGCGGCCCTCTGTTTAACATGAAGGGCGAAGTGGTGGGCATCACCACCGCCAAGTTCTCCGGCTCTACCTCCTCCGGCGCATCCATCGAGGGCATTGGCTTCGCCATCCCCATCGACGATGTGATGAGCATGATCGAGGATCTGAAGGAGTTCGGCTATCTGAAGAATCAGGCATATCTGGGTGTGACGGTGCTGAATATGGATCCCAGAACAGCCAGTATGTACTCCCTGCCCAGCGGCTCCTTCGTCCAGAGCGTGGTGGAGGGCGGCTGTGCCCAGAAGGCCGGGCTTCAGGCGAAGGATATCATCATCGCCGTGGGTGACTATCAGGTGGACAGCAATGCGTCCCTGACCAGCGCCCTGCGGAAGTTCAAGGCGGGGGACACCACCACCATCAAGGTGTTCCGTGCCGGGCAGGAAGTGGAGCTGACCATCACCTTTGATGAAAAGCCCCAAGTGACCGAGCCCCAGCAGGAGCAGACCGTGCAGACGGAGCCCCAGTCCAATGTCCCTCAGGGGCAGGATCCCTCCGCGGTCAATCCCTTTGACTTCTTCTTCGGAGGTCAGGGCTGATCGGCAAGACCCGACGCATTTTGCGGGTTTTATATCATAGAACAGCCGCCGCTTTCCCATTGGGAAGGCGGCGGCTGTATTTTTGTCTATAATCAGTAATTCTGGGCGTGGATCTCAAAATAGGACTGGGGATGGTTGCACACAGGGCATACCTCCGGCGCCTTGGTGCCCACCACGATGTGACCGCAGTTGCGGCATTCCCACACCTTGACCTCGCTCTTTTCAAAGACTTGAGCGGTCTGCACATTGTGTAGCAGGGCGCGGTAGCGCTCCTCGTGATGCTTTTCCACCTGCCCCACCAAGCGGAACTTGGCGGCCAGCTCCGGGAAACCCTCCATCTCGGCGGTCTTGGCGAAGCCCTCGTACATATCCGTCCACTCGTAGTTCTCTCCTTGGGCGGCGTTTTCCAGATTCTGGGCGGTGTCCCCAATGCCGGAAAGCTCCTTGAACCACAGCTTTGCGTGCTCCTTTTCGTTGTCCGCCGTCTTTTGGAACAGGGCGGCGATCTGCTCGTAGCCCTCTTTCTTGGCCACAGAAGCGAAGAAGGTATACTTGTTCCGGGCTTCGGACTCGCCGGAGAAGGCTGCCTTCAGATTCTGCTCGGTTTTGGTGCCTGCGTATTTGCTGCTCATAGGTGTACCTCCGTAGAACGAATGAGATTTGGGGCGTGCCCCATACCATTATGATACCCCGAAACGGAAGATCCGTCAACGGAAGTTTCTGCCATGGATGGGGTCACTCGAAGGTCTCCTCGGCAAGGGCCGCCCGTCCCCGCCTGCCGGTGGGGGTAGCGCCGAACCGCTTGGCGTAAGCCCGGGTGAAGGAGGAGTAGCTTTGCCAGCCGCAGCGGAAGCAGGCTTCCGTGGCGGTGACCCCCTGATCGATCAGGCTTCTGGCGTACAGCAGCCGCCGGTGGGAGATGTAGGCGTGGATGGAGTCCCCGGTCTCCCGGCGGAACAGGCGCATCATGTGGTATTTGCTCAGGTAGAACCGCTGAGCCAAGTCATCGATGGAAAGATCCTCGGTGAGGTGGGCGTCCAGATACCGCAGGATCTGCATGATCCGGTCGCTGCTGGGCTGCAAGGGATCCAGAGCATGAGCCTGCCCCAGACGGATGTTCCTGCCGATCTCCACCAGCAGCCGCAGCAGCAGGGCGTTGCCGAGGATCCCTCTGCCGTAGCCGTCCCCGGAAAGTTCCTGCTCCAATTCGTCCGCCATGGTGAACAGCCGCCTGCGGGTGGCTTCGCTGAGCCGCAGCACATGTCCGCAGCTGCCGTCAAAGCAATCCCCCAGCGTGCAGTCTGCGGTGGAGACCCGCTGCAGAAAATCCGGGGAGATGTAGATGATGGTGCGCTCGTAGGCGACTCCCGGCTCAAACTCCGGGCGGTGGACGCATCGGCTGCCCAACAGCACCACATCCCCCGCCACCAGATTGTAGCGCTGCCCCTCTACATTGTACCCCCCGGCGCCGGAGCGCAGCAGCAGCAGCTTGCAGAATTCGTGGTAGTGAAAGTCAATCTTTGTCCCTTGGGCGTCCTGAAGGTGGAACAGGCGAAAATCCTCCAACAGATACCCCCGCTTCTCATAACCGTTGTCCATTTGCGGCCTCCTCACAGCATGATTTGCAAGTATTATAACACAATATATCCTATTATTGCAATAGGTGCGGATGAAAAGAAGGTGTGCGGGGGTGATTGCCTTTTGTTCCGGCTTGTGATATCATGCGTGGGTAGAAAGGGAACAGGGAGGGTGTGCCATGAAATATGTGATCGTGCTGGGGGACGGCATGTCCGGGCTCCCGTTACAGGAACTGGGGGGACGCACCACGCTGGAAGCGGCCCATACCCCGGTGATGGATGAACTGGCAGGCAAGGGCGAACTGGGACTGGTGCAGAATGTGCCGGAGGGCATGGAGCCGGGATCGGATGTTGCCAATCTTTCTGTGCTGGGCTGCGATCCCCGGCAATGTTACACCGGCAGAGCCCCTCTGGAAGCCCTGAGTCTGGGGCTGTCCATGGCGCCGGGGGAGTGGGCGCTGCGGTGCAATCTGGTGACGGTGTCCGAGGGAGCGCCCTTGGAACAGGCGGTGCTGCTGGATCACAGTGCAGGGGAGCTCTCCACGGAGGAGTCCCATGTGCTGATCCGGGATCTGAGCCGGGAACTGCCTCAGCTGAGACTGTATGCCGGTACCGGTTACCGCCACATCTGCCTGTGGGATGAGGGGCAGCCCTCCCGGCTGTATCCGCCCCATGACCATGTGGGGCAGCAAATCGGCGGACTCCTGCCGGAGGAAGAGAAGCTGCGGCAGGCCATGGAGGTCAGCTATCAGATTTTGCAAGAGCATCCCGTGAACCGAAAACGGGCAGAGCGGGGGCTGCGGAAGGCCAACGCCCTGTGGTTCTGGGGCGCAGGGACGAAGCCGGAATTGGCCGACTTCTATCGGCGCACCGGAAAACGGGGGGTGATGATCTCTGCCGTGGATCTGCTCAAGGGCATCGCCAAGGGCATGGGCATGGAAGCGCCCAAGATCCCCGGCGCCGACGGCACCCTGCATACCAACTACGATGGGAAAGCACAGGCGGCGCTGAGGGCGCTGCTGGAGCAGGGGGCGGATCTTGCCTATGTCCATCTGGAAGCCCCGGACGAGATGAGCCATCAGGGCCGCGTGGCGGACAAGATCCGTGCCATCGAAGCGCTGGATGATCGGATCATCGGCCCCATCCGGGCGGGACTGGAACAGGCGGGGCAGCCCCACCGGATCTTGATCCTTCCGGATCATGCCAATCCCGTGGCGCTGCGGCATCACACCTCGGATCCCGTGCCATACCTGCTGTATGACTCCACCCGGCAGCGCCGGGGCATCGGCAGATACAGCGAATCCGAAGCCCGTGATGCGGGGAATTTCCTGCCGCAGGGGTGGAAAATGATGGATCATCTGCTGGAACGGGAATAAAAAACCGCCCCGAAGGGCGGTTCGGGGCGGGAGATCAATGCTCGGTATTGCGGTTGTAGATCAGCATCAGACCCTTGAGCAGCAGGTCATCGTCCAAGATCATAGGGGTCTTGCACAGCGGGGCGATCAGAGAGGACAGTCCTCCCGTGGCCACCACGGTGCATTCCTGCCCCAGATCCGTCTGGATCCGATCCACGATGCCGTCGATCATGGCGGCGTTGCCGTACATGATGCCGCTTTTGATGCAGTCGACGGTGTTGGTGCCGATGATCCGCTTGGGCAGGTCAAAGGAGATCCGGGGAAGCTGGGAGGTGCGGCTGACCAGCGCGTCGGTGGAGACCGACATGCCCGTGGTGATCAGACCGCCCAGATAGTTGCGGGTCTTGTCGATGACGGAGAAAGTGGTGGCGGTGCCCATGTCGATGACGATCAGGGGGCAGGGGTACTCGTGGATTCCCGCCACGGCATCCACCACCAGATCGCTGCCCAGCTGGGCGGGATTGTCAATGCGGATGCTCAGCCCGGTCTTGATGCCGGGGCCCACCACAAGGGGCTTCACGCCGCAGTATTTCTCGATGGCACGGCGGAAGGTGTTGGTCACGGTGGGCACCACCGAGGACATGATGGCGCCGGTGATGTGATCCGGGGACAGCCCGTTCATATCCAGCGCAGTTTTTACGGTGATGGCGTACTCCAGATCCGTGGCGGTGAGCTTGGTGGACACCCGCTCCCGGAATAAGATCCGGTTGTTGTCGAAGCAGCCCATCACAATGTTGGTATTGCCGATGTCGATGGCCAAGATCATGGCATGGACCTCCTTACAGACTTGCAAAAAGTTAATCGATGAGTTTCGCCTTGAGCATGGCAGATGCCACGGCGGATGCGATGAGCGCAGCAACGATGGCTTCCAGTGTGCCGTTGATGCAGATCACCGAGCCGATGACCCCCAGAACCGCCTCGAAGGCGATGCTCTTGGCGGCGGCATAGGCGTGACCGAAGAACAGGTAGATCATGCCCATGACCAGAATGGTATTGGTCAGAGAGCCTGCAACGCCGGAGACCAGCAGGGCGTATTTACGCTGCTTGTCGGGCTGCTTGGAAACGCGCTGCATGGCGTGATAGACATAATACGGAACGATGCCGCAGGCGATCCGGGGCACGAAGCACACCACCAGCGCCAGAGGACTGCCCCCCAGCCCATCGCCCACCTGAATGAAGGGGGAGAAGCAGAAGCTGGTCAGACCCGGCTGGGTGGTATTGTTGATGAGACTGGTCAGACCGAAGACGAATCCAAGAAATGCCCCTCGCTTCGGCCCCAGCAGAATGGAGCCCACGATGACAGGGATGTGGATGGTGGTGGCCTGAATGGCGAGGATGGGGATCTTGATGTAGCCGATGTAGGGCACAAAGGCCAGCAGCAGGATCAGGGCGGTGAACAGCGCAAGCTGCACCAGAGACTTGGTTTTGTGTTGATTCATGAGAGAAACCTCCTATGTTATTATTCCTCCGGGGAGGATACAATACATTTGGTTTCGTGACAGGGGACAGCGGATGCAGTCAGATTTCCCACGGGGAATACCTGCATATGCTTCCGTTCCGGCTGTCGGAAACCGGGGGTATTATAGCACAGCAGATGGGAAAATGCTATAGCATTCAGGAACGGATTGTGCTATAATATGGAAAAAATTAAGAGAGGTGCGATTTATGTTAACCGGAAAAACGGTGGTTTTGGCGGTCACCGGCTCTATTGCGGCGTATAAGATCCCGAATCTTGCCCGTATGCTGAAGAAACTCCACTGCGATGTGCAGGTGCTGATGACCCGCAACGCCACCGAGTTTATCAATCCCGTTACCTTTGAATCCCTCACCGGGAATAAGTGCCTGATCGATACCTTCGACCGGAATTTTCAGTACAGCGTGGAGCATGTAGCGCTGGCGAAGCGGGCGGATGTGGTGATGATCGCGCCGGCTTCCGGCAATGTGATCGGCAAGATCGCCAATGGGATCGCCGACGATATGCTCACCACCACGGTGATGGCCTGCCCCTGCAAGAAGATCGTTTCCCCCGCTATGAACCACAATATGTTCCACAACCCCATCGTGCAGGACAATTTGGAAAAATTGCAGCGGTTTGGCTATGAGATCGTGGCGCCGGATCGGGGGATGCTGGCCAACGGCGACACCGGCGACGGCAGAATGCCGGAGGAGAAGGTGCTGCTGCAATACATTCTCCGCCATATCGCCTGTGAGAAGGATCTGGCAGGCAAGCACATTCTGGTCACCGCAGGCGCTACCCGGGAACCCATTGACCCGGTGCGCTTCATCACCAATCATTCCAGCGGCAAGATGGGCTGCGCCATCGCCAAGGCCGCCATGCTCCGCGGGGCAGAGGTCACTTTAGTCCACGGACATATGGAAAGTGAGCCGCCCATGTTCGTCAGATGCATTCCGGTGGGGACGGCACAGGAGATGTTTGACACAGTCCGGGCAGAAGCCGACCGGCAGGACATCATCATCAAAGCCGCCGCTGTGGCGGACTATACCCCGGATACGGTGGCCCCGGAGAAGATCAAAAAATCCGGCGAAGGACTCACCGTCAGTCTGAAGCGGACGCAAGACATCCTTGCCTATCTGGGCGAGCACAAGCGCCCCGGTCAGGTCCTGTGCGGATTCGCCATGGAGACGGAAGATCTTCTGGAAAATGCCCGGAAGAAGCTGGAAACCAAGCATTGCGACATGATCTGCGCCAACTCCCTGCGCCGGGAGGGGGCAGGCTTCGGCACGGATACCAATGTGCTGACCCTGCTGACCCGGGATGGCACACAGGAACTGGAGCTGATGAGCAAGGAGCAGGCTGCCCACCGGATCTTGGATCGGCTGGCGGCGATGTAACACATATATGACAGCCTTGGACTTGCCGGGGCTGTTTTGTCTGCCGCAGCAATGGCAGACAGATCCATACCCTCCCGGAAGACCGGGAGATAGACCAGAGAGGAACCATAACCAATGAATATCGCAAAGATCATGATACCAAAGATCCTGACCGTGGTGCTGCATGAGAACAACACGGTGCGCCAAGGGTTGGAAGTCCTGTCCAGATGCCACTACACCGCCATCCCGGTGTTGGACAGCCAGGGCGGATATGTGGGCAGCGTCTCCGAAGGGGATTTCCTGAACCACATCATGAAAGTAGGATCCACGGATCTGCGGGAGCAGGAGCAATACCGGATCACGGATATCGTGCGCAAGGATTTCTGCCCGGCGCTGGACATTGAAGCCCCCTTTGAAGTGGTGGTTCAGGCCTGTATGCGCCAGAACTTCGTTCCCGTTGTGGATGGCCGCAATACCCTGTGCGGCATCGTCACCCGTCAGAAGCTCATTGGAGCAATGGCGGATGCCTGCGTCAAGGCGCAAAGCTGCCCCAGATAAGACGGGGGCAAATCTAATTTCATGCAAATCAGGAGGCGATCTTTGTGACGAAGACGCAGAAGATGAAGCACATCTCTTCGTTTCAGATCATCATTTTAGGCTTTATTCTTGTGATCGTATTGGGCGGCGTGCTGCTGATGCTGCCGGTATCTTCCCAAGGCAGGGTGTGGACATCCCCCATTGATGCGCTGTTCACCTCTACCTCTGCGGTGTGTGTGACGGGGCTGGTGGTTCATGACACCGCCACCTATTGGTCCGGGTTCGGGCAGGCGGTGATCCTGCTGCTGATCCAGATCGGCGGACTGGGCGTGGTCACGGTGGCGGGAGCCTTTGCCCTGCTGTCGGGACGGCGGATCGGGCTGATGCAGCGCAGCACCATGAAGGAGGCCATTGCGGCCCCCAATGTGGGCGGCATCGTCCGGCTGACCCGGTTCATCCTGTTTACGGTGCTGGGCATCGAATTCCTGGGTGCGGTGGCGATGTTCCCGGTGTTCTACCGGGACTTTGGGCTGGCAAAAGGACTGTGGTATGCGGTGTTTCACTCCGTATCCGCATTCTGCAACGCAGGCTTCGACCTGATGGGCGTGGAGGAGCCTTATTCCTCGCTGACGCGGTATGCGGCAAACCCGGTGATCAATGTGACCATCATGGCGCTGATCGTGGTGGGCGGCATCGGATTCCTCACATGGGATGATATCCGGCGCAACGGGCGGCATATCCACAAGTACCGGATGCAGAGCAAGGTGATCTTGACCATGACCACGGCGCTGATCGTTGTTCCGGCGGTGTACTTCTTCTTCTTTGAGTTTGGGGATGCGCCTGTGGGGCGTCGGATCCTGCTTTCGCTGTTCCAGTCGGTGACTCCCCGGACGGCGGGATTCAATACGGCGGATCTGACCCAGCTCAGCGAAACGGGGCAGTCGGTGATGGCGGTGCTGATGCTCATCGGCGGATCTCCCGGATCCACCGCAGGCGGCATGAAGACCACCACCTTTGCGGTGCTGCTGGCGGCGGCCATTGCCGTGTTCCGCCAGCGGGAGGATGCCCATTTCTTCAAGCGGCGGATCGCGGCGGCGGTCATCAGCAATGCCGCCACTATTTTGATGATGTATCTCGTGCTGTTTTTGACCGGCGGCATGATCATCAGCACCATTGAGGGGCTGCCCATGGTGGAGAGCCTGTTCGAGACGGCTTCTGCCATCGGTACAGTCGGACTGTCTCTGGGGGTCACCCCCGGGCTGGGATGGGTCTCCCATGTGATCCTGATGGGGCTGATGTTCTTCGGAAGAGTGGGCGGACTGACGCTGATCTATGCCGCCATCTCCCATGGCCATGTCACCGGAGCGAAGCTCCCTCAGGAGCGGATCACCGTAGGATAAATCCGGATATCATATCCGTTAAGTGTGTTTAGGAGGATATATGAAATCGATTTTGTTGATCGGACTGGGCCGTTTCGGCCGCCACATCGCCATGAAGCTCAATGAACTGAACCATCAGGTCTTGGCGGTGGATCAGGATGAAAAAAGAGTGAATGCCGTGCTGCCCTATGTGACCAATGCGCAGATCGGCGACAGCACCGACCCGGAGTTCATTGCCGACCTTGGTGTGCGGAACTTCGACATCTGCATGGTTGCCATCGGTGACAGCTTCCAGAGCTCGCTGGAGACGGTGTCCCTGCTGAAGGACATGGGCGCCAAGATGGTGGTGGCTCGGGCATCCCGGGATGTCCATGCCAAGTTCCTGCTGCGCAACGGCGCCGACGAGGTGGTATACCCGGAGAAGCAGATCGGTATCTGGACGGCGATCCGGTACAGTTCCGACCATATCTCCGACTACATTGCGCTGGGGGATGACCATGCCATCTTCGAGATCTCGGTGCCTGACGCATGGGTGGGCAAAAGCGTGGGACAGCTGGATGTGCGTAAGCGCTACTCCATCAACATCCTCGCCATCAAGGAGAAGGGAAAATTCTCTATGACCGTCATCACCCCGGATACCTGCATGCCGGCGGGCAGCACCATTTTGGTGCTGGGCACCCATAAAAATATTCAGAAGTGCTTCCACATCTGATGACCGAATGTTTGGGAAATATATAAAAATGCAGCGGAAACTTGTGGGTTTTCGCTGCGTTTTCTTTTGAAAAACAGGAGAAGAACGAAAATGCGCAGATAGTTGACAAAGTCAACTATCTGCGCTAGAATACAGAAAAAAGGAGGTAGCTTATGGACCAACGATTGCTTTCTTACTATGTGGACAGCATGCACCGGGAGGTATCTCTCTTCTGCGCTGAGACATTGCGGAAAGAGGGGATCTCCGTGGGGCTGATGTACTTCATTTTGGATGTATGCAAGCACCCCGGATGTACCCCGGCACAGCTTGCCAGAGATCTGGGGCTGGATCGGGCGTATGCGTTGCGTGCCATCAACAAACTGGTTGAAAACGGCTTTCTTGACCGGGTCACCCACCCCACCGACGGGCGGGCGACCATGCTGTACGCCACCGAGAAGGGAGAACATATCTTCTCCCTGAGCCAAGAGCTGCTGCGCCGTTGGGATATGCGGATGCTCGATGGGATGACGGAATCGGAACAGGAACAGCTATTTGCGTTGCTGGATAAGATCCGGCAGAAAGGAAGATGAGATCATGTCCAAGGATTCTATGCTGCTTTCGCCCATTCAGGTGGGCAGCCTGACGCTGAAGAACCGGGTGATGTTCCCGCCCCTGACCACCAATTATGAGGAGCGGGACGGCTCCATTGGGGATCAGAGCCTGCACTTTTACCAGAGATTGGCAAAGGGCGGCGTGGGCTATGTGGTCGTGGGCGATGTGGCGCCGGTGAACACCGCCACTCCCACCCCCAAGCTCTGCGATGACCGCCAGATCCCTGCCTACCGCCGTCTGGCGCAGGCGCTCCACGCCTATGACTGCAAGCTGGGCTTGCAGGTATTCCACCCGGAGTATGATGTGCCCGGGGTGAACAAGCTGATCATGGCGTCCGTCATGGCGGGTAAGGCCGCCGAGGATGCCAAGGCGCAGGGGGATATGGAGACTTTCCAGCAGAAGATGGAGGAGAGCGGCATCAAGCGCAAGGAGGCCTTCGGCAAACTGCACCATGATATGCTCCACTTTGTCAATGAAGCTACCGTCGAGCAGCTGGAGCAGATCAAGCAGTCCATGGCAGACTGCGCCAGACGGGCTGCCGAAGCCGGTGTGGACGCCATCGAAGTCCATGGCGACCGGCTGCTGGGCTCGTTGTGCTCCGTGATCCTGAACAAGCGGACGGATAGCTACGGCGGCAGCTTTGAGAACCGGGTGCGCTACGCACTTGAGGTGGTCGGCGCGCTGAAGCAGGCGGCGCCTTCTCTGATGATCGAGTACAAGCTGCCCATCATCACCCGCAATGCAGACGGCTCCCTGCGGGGCAAGGGCGGTCTGGTGGAGGAAGAGGGTCTGGAGTTTGCCAAGCTGCTGGAGCAGGCAGGGGTAGACATGATCCAAGTGGCTCAGGCCAACCACACCGGCAACATGGGTGATACCATCCCGCCCATGGGCACGGTGCCCTACAACTGGGTGCTGCCGGTGGCGGAGAAGGTCAAGAAGCTGGTGTCCATCCCGGTGGCTACGGTGGGCCGTGTGCTCACCCCGGAAGCCGGCGAGGAGATCCTGCAAAATGGGCAGGCGGACATCATCGCCTATGGCCGCAGCCTGCTGTGCGACCCGGATATTGCCAACGAATATGCTCAGGGCATGCCCATCCGCGCCTGCCTGAACTGCAACAAGGGCTGTGTGGATGCCATCTCCGTGCGGAAGTGGGCTTCCTGCGTGCTGAATGCGGAGAACGGCAGCGAGCAGACTGTGTCCATCCGTCCCGGCGAGGGAGAGAAGAAGGTCGTTGTGGTGGGCGCAGGCATTGCCGGCTTGGAAGCTGCCCGTGTGGCTGCGCTGCGGGGCTATCGGGTGACGGTGTATGAAGCCTCCGACCGGATGGGCGGTCAGGTCAATCTGGCGGCAGTTCCCCCCAGAAAGTCCGAGATCCTCCGGGCGGTGGAGTACTATGAAAAGCTCCTGCCTATGCTGAATGTGCAGATCAAGCTGAACACCTGCTGCACCGTGGCAGATATGAATGCCGCAGATGCCGTCATCGTGGCGGTGGGCGCCCAGAATGTGATGCTGCCCATCCCCGGCGGCGATTGCCAGAATGTGGTCTCTGCTTGGGATGTGCTGGGCGGCAAGGCAAAGGTCAGCGGACATTGCGCCGTCATCGGCGGCGGTCTGGTGGGCACGGAGACTGCCGAGTATCTGCTGGAGCAGGGCTGTCAGGTGTCCATTGTGGAGATGATGGACAAGATCGCCAGCGGCGAATCCTCCACCATTCTGCCCATTATCCTGAAGGATTTTGAGCAGGGCGGTGTGAAGCAGTATGTGAACACCCGTGTTCAGCAGGTGCAGGAGCATGGGGTGATCGCCACGGACACCACCTCCGGGGAAGAGGTCGAGATCCCCTGTGACTATGTGGTCATGGCGGTGGGCTCCAGAAAGAAGCCCTTCGATGTCACCGGCGTGACGGTGCCGGTGGAATTTGTGGGAGACTGCTCCGGTGAGCGCACGGCAGACATTGCCAGCGCCATCCGCAGCGCCTACCATGCCGCAAACCGGATCTGATCCAAAAACCGAATATAGAAAAAACTCCCGCCGACAGACCGATCTGCCGGCGGGAGCTGTTATTTTGGGGGATCATCCACGGGTGCAGACATCCACCTCGTAGAGGGCGTTGTCCTTGAACATGAACTGGATCTTGTTGGCGAAATCTTCCTCGGTCTCGTAGGTCAGGTACAGGTAGCCGTCCTGATCGTAGACACTGTCGGCTTCCTCGCCGTAGATGGCCTTGATGGCGTCGGGGTGGGCGCCGAAGGTGATGCCGTTGACGAAGAGGATCTCCTGCTCCTTGCAGTTGCGCTCATTGAAGTACAGGTCGTCGATGGAGCAGTCGGCGAAGGTCTTTTCCTCGCCGGAGTCGTTGTAGATGCTGGCGGAGACATAGTTGCCGTTTTCCAGACGCATCAGGGCGCTGGTGGTGTAGCCGGTCTCCAGCATATTCTCAGCCTTGTCTCCGAAGGAGTAGCCCAGATGCATCAGGTCGGCGGCGGTGCAGGGAAGCTGCACGATGTTGCCGTCCACGGAGATCTGGAAGGAGAAGGGGTCGGTGGAGAGGGCATCGTTACCGGCAGGGGCAGCAGCGGTCTCTGCTGCGGTGGTTTCGGGTACGGTGGTTTCCGGTGCAGCGGTGGTCTCGGGCACGGTAGTC
Source organism: uncultured Clostridia bacterium (assembly GCA_937890525.1). Classification (GTDB taxonomy): domain Bacteria; phylum Bacillota; class Clostridia; order Oscillospirales; family Oscillospiraceae; genus Faecousia. The sequence continues at coordinate 85,169 of CALADI010000012.1, forward strand.
TCCGGGGCAGCGGTGGTTTCGGGCACGGTAGTCTCTGGTGCGGCAGTAGTCTCGGGCACGGTAGTCTCGGTACCGGCATCAGACTGGCAGGCAGCCAGCATACCAAGCAGCAGGCAGACGCTCAGGCAGAGGGCAAGGATCTTTTTCATAGTGATTCCTCCATAATTTCATAGGATGGGGAAAATATACCACCGGCAAGCCCGGATGTCAATATTCGATTTTTTGTTACCGATTCAAAATTTTGAGGGAATTTTTGTGTGATGTGCACAAGGTTTTGAAATGGGGCGCTCTTCGGATTTCAAATTACCATTTCCATCGCTGCACCAGAATGTATACTTCTGATAAAACATTGCGAATCAGAAAAACTTCGGTGTTTTCTGGTGGGGGAGGACGGATTCGCTTTTCAGCGGAAAAACGAATCCACCATCCAAATCCCCAAACGCACAAAAAAGACCAATCCGAAAGGATTGGTCTTTTTTGTGGCAGTATTGAACTTAATGTATATTTTATAATAGAATCTGCGGATGTCAAAACCTAAAAATCGTTGAGTCGCAACGATTTTTAGGTTTCAGATTGTGTATATTACGGCTGGATTTGTGTTTGAACTAAATATATATTAGATATTTCGGGATATTACGGTGACTCTGGTTACGATATCTCTCAGTCGGTCTCCATCAAGTGTATATTCCAGAACACTGTCGGGGGTGCTACACAATTTTTCACAGGTTCCGTCAACTTGCGCAATGCAATACCCAGTATCAGCGAAACACACACCATATGTATCACCGTTCCAGACAAATACAGGTTCGCCACCCCGGATGATACACTCCTTAAACTCCGATATTGTTTTGAAACGGTTATCTTCCTCACTATTGTACATGGATTTACCTCCGTATATTATGAAGTGAGCTCATAGAGCCCGATCAAGAACAGTGACTTGAGTGATAATATCACGCAGCCGGTCACCGCTGATATGCTGTTCCAGCAGTTCATCGGCAGTTTGGAAGTAAACGGTAGACCCATCCTGTGAGGTCATATAGAACTGTGTTCCATTAAAGAAAATACCATAGGAACGACCATCCCATTCAATCACAATTTCGCCGCCGTCTTTGATGCTGCGCTTGAATTCGCTGATCGTTTTAAATCGCAGTTCTTCTGCGTTATAGTAAAATACCATTTTGGTGACTCCTGTTTGATTGAATAACTTGAACTCCGGGGCTCCATCCGGGTATTGCTCAATGGGATAATTGATTTGCGGTTTTACATAGATGGGGCGATGTGAAGGGTCATACTCAATGATATGATCGTGTGGATCAGTGTGATCTTGATTTGGATTATGGTTGGTTTCGTGTCGGATTTTTACAGCCCATCCGTCATTGCCATATTTGACTTGAACCCAATATCCACCACTTTTTCCGGGAATATAGTGCCGCCCAATTGTGTTGGGTGGACCCTGTAGAATTACTTCGTTTGGCTTATTGGGATTTGGCTTCCACTGGCCACCATAAGCACTGCCACCGCCCTTGCCGATTCGGTACGGCTCCATTATATCATAATTCGGTTGAATTGCACCACCAATTCTATAACAATCCAAATCTTCTTTCGGAAGGCTGCGTTCATAATTCATGTACCGCCAGGAACTGCGGTCGTAATCCACATAGACAATATTGCCCTCCATCTCCGGGAACGGTGTGTTGTAACAGATGATCCGTTCCGGTTTGATTTGCCGCAGCATTTCGTTGTAGCCTGCCATGAACCATTGTCATAATATGACCTCCTACGGTTAGTAATGACTTCATACTTCTATCCGTAGGGTCAAATCGCTGGGAAGTTGTACGCATATGTGCAACTAGGAAAAATCAAAAAAGTCGTCGACATTTGTCGACGACTTTTTGGTGGGGGAGGACGGATTCGAACCATCGAAGCGATACGCAGCAGATTTACAGTCTGTCCCCTTTGGCCACTCGGGAACTCCCCCATATATGTTTGTCTATCTGATTGGAGCCGGTAGACGGACTCGAACCCCCGACCTACTGATTACAAATCAGTTGCTCTACCAACTGAGCTATACCGGCGGCTCAAACAGAACACGCTTATTATAACACGAAACAAGGAAATGTCAAGTATTATTTTTCACATTTTGGAAAAAAGTTTGCCCCCCGACTGGGGGGCAAACAAAAGTGTTTTACAGTTCCACTTCCATGCGGGCGATGACACCGGCACAGCGCTTGCACAGACCGTTCTCGTCGGCTTCCTCGGAGTGCATCCAGCAGCGGGGGCACTTGGTGCCGCGGGCGTCGGACACGCCAACGGTGAGGTCGGGGAAGTTGCTGCCCACACCGGTGGTGCAGCCTTCGCCAACAGACTCGAAATCGCAGGAGGAGACAATGAGGATCTCTGCCAGATCCACGCCGGCGCAGGCGGCCTTCAGGGCTTCGTTCTCGGTCTGGAGGGATACATGAGCCTCCAGCGCCTTGCCGATGCGCTTATCGGCACGAGCCAGCTCCAGAACGCCGTTGACATCCTGACGCAGCTTCATGACCACATCCCACTTGGCCATGGTTTCGCCGTCCAGAACATAGGCGTCGAAGTTCTCCGGCATCCGGTTCAGGACGATATTGCGGACATCATCCTCGGCACGGTGGGGCATGGCCTGCCAGATCTCGTCACAGGTGAACGCCAGAATGGGGGCAAACAGCTTTGCCATGGCGTCCACGATCAGATAGAGAGCAGTCTGAGCGGAACGGCGGCGCAGCCCGTCCCGATCCTCACAGTACAGACGATCCTTGATGATATCCAGATAGAAGCTGGACAGCTCCACCACGCAGAAATCGTTGATGGCGTGGGATACCACATGGAATTCGTAGTTGTCATAAGCCTTGCGGCAGGCAGCAACCAGTGCGTTCAGCTTGGTCAGAGCCCAGCGATCCAGCTCCTCCAGCTCGGCGACGGGAACCAGATGATCCGGGTCAAAGCCGTCCAGATTGCCCAGACAATAGCGGGCGGTGTTGCGGAACTTCAGATAGTTCTGGCTGAGCTGCTTGAAGATCTCCTTGGAGCAGCGCACATCGGCGTGGTAATCGGAAGAGCCTGCCCACAGGCGGATGATATCGGCGCCGAACTCCTTGATGATATCGGCGGGATCCACACCATTGCCCAGGGACTTGTGCATGGCGCGGCCTTGTCCATCCACCGTCCAGCCGTGGGTGAGCACCTGCTTGAAGGGAGCACCCTTGCCCAGAGCGCCCACGGAGGTGAGCAGGCTGGACTGGAACCAGCCACGGTACTGGTCGGCACCCTCCAGATAGACATCCGCAGGCCACAGCTCGGGGGTATCATGGTACAGGGAGGCATAGTGGGTGGAGCCGGAGTCGAACCAGCCGTCCAGGGTGTCGGTCTCCTTCTCGAAGCCGTGGGACTTGCCGCAATGGGGGCAGACCAGACCCTCGGGGATCAGATCCTCGGCGTCCTTCTCAAACCAGATGTTGGAACCGTGCTCGCCAAAGAGGTTGGAGATGTGCTCGATGGTCTCGTCGGTGCACACGGGCTTGCCGCATTCCTTGCAGTAGAACACAGGGATGGGCAGACCCCAGCGGCGCTGACGGGAGATGCACCAGTCGGCGCGTTCACGGATCATGCTGATCATCCGATCCTCGCCCCATGCGGGCAGCCAGCGCAGACCCTTGCAGGCAGCGGCAGCCTCGTCCTTGAAGCTGTCCACCGAGCAGAACCACTGGGGAGTGGCACGGAAGATGATGGGGGTCTTGCACCGCCAGCAATGGGGGTAGGAGTGGGTGATCTCCTCGGAAGCGAAGAGCATGCCGCTCTGCTTCATGTCCTCCAAGATCACGGGGTTGGACTCGGAGGTAGTCATTCCGGCGTACTTGCCGGCGTAATCGGTATGACGGCCCCGGTCATCCACGGGCACCACCAGATCCATGCCGTAGCGCATGCAGGTCTGGTAGTCATCGGCGCCGAAGCCGGGAGCGGTGTGGACACAGCCGGTACCGGAGTCCATGGTGACATATTCGGCGTTCACCAGACGGGAGGTCTTATCGAGGAAGGGGTGTTGGGCCAGCATATTCTCGAAGAAGCTGCCGGGGTAGGTGGCAAGGACTTCGTAGGTTTCAAAGCCGCCGATCTTCATGACCTTCTCCATCAGCGCCTCGGCCATGATGTAGGTCTCGCCGTTGTCTGCCTTCACCAGAACATAGCTGTCCCGGGGGTGCAGGCAGATGCCCATGTTCCCGGGCAGCGTCCAGATGGTGGTGGTCCAGATCACGAAGAAGGTCCGGTTCAGGTCAAACTGGGACAGCTTGCCCAGATCGTCCTTCATGGGGAACTTCACATACACGGAGGTACAGGGATCGTCCTGATACTCGATCTCGGCTTCTGCCAGAGCAGTCTCGTCCTTGGGGCACCAGTACACGGGCTTCAGACCCTTGTAGATGTAGCCCTTGCGGTACATGGCACCGAAGATCTTGATCTCCTCGGCTTCAAACTTGCGGTCCATGGTGCGGTAGGGATGCTCCCAGTCGCCGATGACGCCCAGACGCTTGAAGCCTGCCATCTGCCGCTGGATGTAGTTCTCGGCAAACTCCTCACAGGCGCTGCGGAACTCCGGCACAGGCATGGCCTTGCGGTTGAGCTTGTTCTTCTTGATGATGGCGGACTCAATGGGCATACCGTGGTTGTCCCAGCCGGGGACATAGGGGGTGTAGTAGCCCTGCATGGCATGGCTGCGGACGATGAAGTCCTTCAGGGTCTTGTTCAGGGCGTGCCCCATGTGGATATCGCCGTTGGAGAAGGGAGGGCCGTCGTGGAGCACGAAGGGCTTGCAGTCCTTGTTCTTTTCCAGCATGGCCTGGTACACATCCAGCTTCTCCCAGTTTTCCAGCATGCTCGGCTCCCGGTTGGGCAGCCCTGCCTTCATGGGGAAGGAAGTCTTGGGTGTGATGATGGTGTTTTTGTATTCCATGTGATGATTACCTCCATCTTGATTTGTGAAATAAAAAGCGCCTTTGTCTCTGGATAAGAGACAAAGGCGCAAAAACCTCTGCGGTACCACTCTTGTTCCGGCGAAAAGCCGGCACTCGGATGCGTTTTATCGGGCGCAGACCGGCGCAGCCTAGGCAGAATGCTTCGGTGCGCTGCTCCGAGGTGATACATACCGGGGCTGCTTGCTGCCTTGCACCAAACGGCAGCTCTCTGAAAGCAGGTGGTCGGGATGCGTGTCCTCATCAAAGCGTTGGCAGATTCAAAAGGGGACAGCTTAATGCTGGGTCACATCGTAGTTGCGTCCGAATTGCAGGTTGGTGAACTTGCTGGTGGTCTCAGACTGGGGATGCCGGGGAGGTGCCACGGGAGCGGTATCCTCGGTGGTGCCCACAAGCGCCTCCAGATTGTTGGAGATCTCGTCGGCCACAGCGTCGGCATCGGCGGACTTGCCGTCGGGATTCTCGTAGTCGAAGGCGGGCGCCTTGGCTGCGGGAGCGGGACGGTTGGCACTCTTGATCCGCTCCAGCGCCTGAATGCAGGACTTCATCTGGTTCTGGATCTCGGTGATCTTGGCGGAAGCGGCCTTCTTGGCGTCCTCCACCCGCTCGTTCTCGGCGGCGATCAGGGTGCCGGCATTCTTGGCATTCTCTGCCGCTGCGGCGTTGGCGTTGTTGAGCATGGTGGTGCACTTGGCCTCGGCTTCCCGCACCATCTTGTCGCAGGTCTTCTGGGCATTGACGATGGCGTCACGCATACTGGCTTCGTTGCGGCGGTATTCCTCCAGCTTCTCCACCAGAACCCGCATCTTGCTCTTGAGCAGGGCATTTTCCTTGTACAGGGTGATATAATCCTCAGTCAGCGGCTCCAGAAATTCGTCCACGGACTGCATATCGTAACCGCCGAATACAGCCTTGTCAAAGGCGATCTCATCAATTTGCTGGGGTGTAAACATAGCTTCGTCCTTTCTGGCTTCGTCGATCAGATATAGCTTTCCACTTCGCCCTGAAGATTCTTCAGATCACCCAAAACCTCCATGTTGTGGGGGCAGAACAGGTAGGTGGCCTGAGAGACCTTCTTCACGGAGCCGTCCAGCGCATAGGTAGTCCCGGACAGGAAGTCCACCACACGGCGGGCCAGAGCCTTGTCTACATTCTCCAGATTCAGCACCACGGCCTTCTTGTTCCGCAGGTTGGTGGCGATCCCGGGGGCGTCGTTGAAGCTCTCAGGACGGGTGAGAATCACCTGCTGCTTGGCGCCGGAGGTGGTGTTGATCACCGTGCCGGAGAAGCCGGTACCGGAACTGGGGGTGAAAGAGGTGGAAGCGGCAGGGGTGCTGGTGAAGCCGGAGTCGGCATCGGCAGCGGAGGAAGTCACAGGGGCCTCCCGGGTGAAGCGGGGAGCAGTGTGCTCCTCAGCGTAATCGTCTTCCATCTCGTCGTCGTAATCATCGTAATCCTCGTCCGCAGCGTAGGGCTGGGCGAATTTCTTGATATCATCCCAAAAACTCATATATCTGTGTTCCTCCTAATATGTTCGCATCTAAATTTCTGTATCGGTCATAGATGAGAGTTGGCATAGTTCCTGGCGCCGAAGATCGCAGTACCCACACGGATCATGGTGGAGCCGCAGGCGATGGCGTCGGCAAAATCGTCGGACATGCCCATAGATAGACACTCCGCTGTTACATTATCGTATTTTTTTCCCTTTATGTCAACAGAAAGTCGCAAAATTTCTTGAAAAAAACGAAAATTTTCTCCGGGATGTTGGCAGATTGGAGGAATTGCCATGAGTCCTTTGACTCGGAGATGGGAATAATTCATAAAACGATCCAGAACTGGAAAAATTTCCTCGGGGGCAAAGCCGGATTTGCTGGGCTCCCGTCCGATGTTGATCTCCAGAAGAATGTCCTGCACGATGCCCTGACGGGCGGCTTCCGCCTCGATGGCATCCATCAGCTTCACCCGGTCGACGCTCTGGATCAGATCCACCTTGCCCACCACCTGACGCACCTTGTTGGTCTGCAAATGGCCGATAAAGTGGATGGGGACACCGTCATAGGCGTGCTGGGCACTCTTGGCGGTAAGCTCCTGCACCCGATTCTCGCCGCAGCAGTCCACCCCGGCGGCGATGGCCTGCCGGACGGCGTCGGCGCCGTTCATCTTGGTGGCGGCGCACAGGGCGATGGAAGCGGGATCCCGGCCGGCAGCGATAGCGGCTTCGTTCATCCGGCGGCGGATCTGGGCGACATTTTCTGCAATGGACATGGCGGTTCTCCTTTCTATCACAAAAAGCGGTGGATCTCTCCACCGCTTTTCATGTCATGCCGGCTGTCCGTTTGCCCGCAGAGGTCGAATGGGAACAAGGGTGGAGATGGCGTGCTTGTAGATCATCTGCTGCTTGCCATCGGTGGTGAGCACCACCACGAAATTATCGTAGCCGGTGACCACCCCACGGAGCTGGAACCCATTCATGAGAAAGAGAGTCACGGGGATCTTCTCCCGCCGCACCTCCTTCAAGATGGCATCCTGAAGATTGACGATGTCCTGCATATGTATTTCCTTCTTTCTTTTGGGATATACATATCTTAGCACGATTCAGTTGTCGAAACTCTGGGCAAGCAGACGAGCCTGGGAAAAGATTTCCTGTGAGGTCTGCCCGGGATGGCGCAGGATCCAATGGATGTCCCGGTTGCGCCGGAACCATGTTTTCTGGCGCTTGGCGTAGCGCCGGGTGGCCTGCTTCAGATCCGAGACCGCCTGCTCCATGGGGATCCTGCCCCGGAGGGCATCGATGAACTCCTTGTAGCCGATGGCCTGCATGGCGGTGGCGGATTCCGGGATGCCGGAATCCAGCAGGGAGCGGATCTCCTCCAGAAGCCCCTGCTCCAGCATCAGATCCACCCGCAGGTCGATCCGGCGGTAGAGATCCTGACGGTCTTCGTCGTCCAGACCGATCCAAAGAGGGGAAAATCTGGGGGGGATGGCTTGGGTGGCAAGATTGTGGGCGGTGAGGGTCTGCCCAGTCTCCAGATATACCTCCAGCGCCCGGATGATGCGGCGGGGATTGCCTTGGGCACGCTGAACGGATTCGGGATCCACGGCGGACAACTCTTGGGTCAGCACCTGGATCCCCTCGGCTTCGGCGCGGCGCTCCAAACGCTGGCGGCAGCCGGTGCTGGGGATGGGGGCAAAATCGTTGCCCCGAATCAGAGCATCTACATACAGCCCGGTCCCTCCGGCGATGATGCAGGTCTTGCCCCGGCGGAGGATGTCCTCCACGATAGGGGTTGCCATCTGGCAGTAGCGGCTGACGGAAAAGGATTCCTCCGGGTCTGCCACATCGATCATATGGTGGGGGATGCCCTGCCGCTCTTCAGCGGTGGGCTTGGCGGTGCCGATGTCCATGCGGCGGTAGATCTGCATGGAGTCGCAGGAGACGATCTCGCCGTTGAATGCCTTTGCCAGTTCAATGGCAAGGGCGGTCTTGCCGGAGGCCGTAGGTCCGACAACACAGATGATGGGATCCATGGGTGCGCTCCTTTCCGATTTAGGTGCGCCGGAACTGCTTTTCCAGTTGGCGCTTGCTCAAGGTGATGCAGATGGGACGCCCGTGGGGGCAGTATTTTAACTCCGGGCGGGACATGACTTGCCGAACCAAGGCTTCCAACTCCTGAGCGTCGGTTTTCCAGCCGGCTTTGATGGCGGCCTTGCACGCCATGGTGTGCAGCAGTTCATCCCGCATGGTCTGGGTGTCAGCCCCCTTGCCGCTCAGCAGTCCGTCTGCCATCTCCATGAGGGTGTCCTGAGCCTGAGATTCTGCAAGATCCATGGGGATCTGACGGATGAGGAGGGTGTTCTCTCCGAACTCCTCGATCTCGAAGCCCAGTTCCCGGAGCAAAGACTGCCGGCTGAGGAGCACGGCGGCTCGATCCGGGGGCAGGCGCAGGGAGATGGGGGATAAAAGGGTCTGGGAGAGGATCTCGTGGGGGGCGGCCCGGAGTTTCTCGAAGAGGATCCGCTCGTGGGCGGCGTGCTTATCGATGAGGAAAGCGTCATCCCCCTGCTCCACCACCACATAGCTGCGGAACAGCTCCCCCGCCAGACGCCATTGGGGCTCATCGGGCATGGCAATGGCGGTCTGCTCCGGCTGTGCAGGAGCGACCTGGGGCTGGGAGGTCTGGGGTTGGGAGGGCTGCACATTAACGGCAGGTTTCTGGGCAGAAATTGCCGGGGGAGAGGGCGCAATGGCTTCCGGCTTGGGATAGGGGGTGTTTTGGCGCAGAGTAGGCGCCTGAGCACGCTCAGCACGGATCGCCCCCAGCACCGCAGCGGAAGAGGAAGTCTGGGGCTGGCTGCGGTGCTCCATGGCGGTGGACAGCTCCCGGTATTCCTGGGCCGTCATGGTGCGCCAATGACCGGGATCGGGACTCTTGGCGGCAGTTTTTGCCGGAGCGGCAGTCCCGGAGGAAGGCTGCACAGAGGGGGTGGGGGCAGGCTTGCTCAGCTGCACCGCCGGGCGGTCGGCGGCTTGGTTCAGCGCCGCCAGAACGCCGTAGTGCACGCAGTCGAATACGGTCTTTTCCGAGAGGAACTTCACCTCGGTCTTTGCCGGGTGGACATTCACATCCACCGCATTGGCGGGCAAGGTCAGCCGCAGTACGCATACGGGGAATTTGCCCACCATCAGACGGTTGCGGTAGGCTTCCTCCAAGGCTTGGATCAGCAATCGGGAACGCACCGGGCGGTCGTTGACGAAGAAGGTTTGCAGGCTGCGGCTGGGGCGGGAATCCGTAGGCTTGGAAACAAAACCGGTGACATGGCAGCCCTCCCAGCGGGAGTCCACCGACAGCAGCTTTGCCGATTCTCTGCCGTAGACACAGTAGACGGCGCTGCCCAGATCCCCGGTGCCGGGGGTAAGGAGGGTCTGCTTTCCGTCCCGGATGAAGCAGAAGGACACCTCCGGGTGCGCCAACGCCTGAAGCTGCACGGCGGCAGCCACCTTGCCCCCCTCCACGGAATCGGATTTCATGAATTTCATCCGGGCGGGGGTATTGTAGAACAGATCCCGCACCACGATGGTGGTGCCGTCGGGACAGCCGGCTTCCGATTCCTCCAGAACGGCACCGGCTTCCAGCGTCAGGCTGACACCAGACAGGGCACCGGGGGTCTTGGTGAGCAGGTCGATCCGGCTGACCGAGGCGATGGCCGCCAAGGCTTCCCCTCGGAAGCCCATGGTGGAGATGGCACCCAGATCCTCGGCACAGCGCAGTTTGGAGGTGGCGTGGCGGAGAAAGGCGGTGCGGGCATCCTCGGGGGTCATGCCGCAGCCGTCATCGGTGACCCGCAGAAAGGTCATGCCGCCGTTGCGGATCTCCACGGTGACCTTGGATGCTCCGGCATCTACCGCATTTTCCAGAAGCTCCTTGACCACGGAGGCGGGGCGCTCCACCACCTCGCCTGCGGCGATCAGGTTGGCAACATGGGAAGATAATTGTATGATTTTTGGCATAGAGATCACCTCAAGGTCAGAAAGCCGGTGAGATTCACGGCACAATGGATCAAAATGGGCGTAACCAGAGAGTCGGTCTTTGCCAGCGACAGGCACAGGATCAGCCCGGCGGGGAGGTACTGCACAAAGCACAGCGCCAGCGTGGGCAGGGGATAGCCCCCCACATAGCCCATCACATGGATGGCGGCGAACACCAGCACCGATAGACCGTAGGCGGCGGCAGGACGCCGGGGGTACAGAGGCGCGAACAGCAGTCCCCGGAACAGGCACTCCTCCGCCGCAGGCACCAGAAAGCCCACGCAGATCAGCATCAAGTATGGACTCTGGCGGACGAGATCCCCCACGGCGGCATCGTTCACATTGGAAAAACCGGGATCCAGATATCCCATCAGGGCAGCAAGACCGAGGTCGCATAGGCGAAGCACCAGATATCCCGCCGCTGCCGTGGCAAGGATGGGCAAAGGGCTATGGATGAAGCGCCGGAAAGAGGGGGACAAGATCTGCCAGAACAGGGGCAGGCAGACGAAGAAGTTGATGCCGTAGTAGATGCCGTTGAGCAAGGAATGGGAAGTGATCCCCAAAGCATCCCCCAAGGCAAACAAGATAGAGGGCAGCAGAAGAAGCTCAAAGAGCAGATACGCCCAGCCCAGCTTCTGCCGGCGCAGAGATAGCGTCAAGGTAAATTCTTGTTTCATTGCAGCATTTGTTTCAGCCGGAACAGTTCGTTCATGGCTTCGATGGGGGTCAGAGTCTCCACGGTCAGCTGGGACAGGGCGTCCCGGATCCGCAGGGCGGTCATATCCCCCATGGAGATCTGATCCGTCTCATCCGGGGTGGGGGTGTGGGCACTTTGCATGGTGCCGCTTTCCAACTCGGCAAGGATCTCCCGGGCACGGGAGATGACACAGCCGGGCAGCCCTGCCAGTTTGGCAACTTCGACACCGTAGGAATCATCGGTGGCGCCGGGAACGATCTTACGCAGGAAGATCATATCGCTGCCCCGCTTCTTCACGGCGATGTTGTAGTTCTTCACATTGGAAAGCTGAGATTCGATGGTGGAAAGCTCATGGTAGTGGGTGGCAAAGAGGGTCTTCGCACCCAGACGCTTGGGGTTGGCCACATATTCCAAAACGGCCCGGGCGATGCTCATGCCGTCGTAGGTGGAGGTGCCTCTGCCGATCTCGTCCAAGATCAGCAGGCTCTTTCCTGTGGCGTATTTCAAGATGGATGCCACCTCGGACATCTCCACCATGAAGGTGGACTGACCGGAAGCCAGATCGTCGCTGGCGCCGATGCGGGTAAAGACCCGATCCACCAGACCGATCCGGGCACTGCGGGCGGGGACGAAGGAGCCCATCTGCGCCATCAGCACGATCAGCGCCACCTGACGCATATAGGTGGATTTGCCCGCCATGTTGGGACCGGTGATGATGGCCACCTGGCGCTCGTCACAGCCGAGACTGGTGTCGTTGGGGACGAACAGGGCATCCTTGAGCATGACCTCCACCACCGGGTGGCGGCCGTCCCGGATCTCCAATTCGCTGCCCATGGTCATCTCCGGGCGGCAGTAGCCCCGCTGGACCGCCACATTGGCAAGGCTGCACAGGCAGTCGGCGGCGGCAACGGCGGCGGCAGAAGCCTGCACCCGGCAGGCTTGGGCGGCCAAATGTTCCCGAAGCTGGGTGAAGATCTGGTATTCCAGCGCCACCAGCCGATCCTTGGCGGTGAGCACCTGAGTCTCCAATTCTTTCAGCTCTTGGGTGATGTAGCGCTCGCAGTTGGCAAGGGTCTGCTTGCGGATGTATTCCGGTGGAACCTGATCGGCAAAGGTTTTGGATATCTCAATATAGTAGCCGAACACCCGGTTGTAGCCGATCTTCAGGCTGCGGATGCCGGTGCGCTCCCGCTCGGAAGCTTCTACCGCGGCGATGGTGCCGGAGCCGCCGCTCATAATGTCCCGCAGGCGGTCGGCTTCCTCACTGGCACCGGGGCGGATCATGCCGCCTTCCCGCAGGGTCAGAGGAGGCTCGTCTACCAGGGTGGTCTCGATCTGCTGGGCGCAGTCGGTGAGCGGATCGATGGATTCGTTCAGTTTTTTCAGAATGGGGGCATCCAGCCGATCAAGCTGCGCCTTGATCCCGGGCAGCGCCCGGCAGCCGTTGGCCAGCGCCAGCAGATCCCGGCAGTTGGCAGAGCCGGTGACGATGCGGGTCATGACCCGCTCCAGATCCGAGACTTCCCCCAATGCTTGGGTCAATTCCCCGCGGACGATGGTGGAGTTGACCAGATCCTCCACGGCGGTATGGCGGCGCTGGATCTCGTTGATGTCCAGCAGGGGCTGCTCCAGCCAGCTTCGCATCATCCGCCCGCCCATGGCGGTGCGGGTCTTGTCCAGCACCCACAGCAGGGTGCCCTTTTTCTCCTTGCCCCGGAGGGATTCGGTCAATTCCAGATTCCGGCGGGCGTCCAGATCCAGCTCCATGAACCGCCCGCTGGTGTAAAACAGAAGCTGGCGGATGTGGGCAAGGTCATTCTTCTGAACAAACAGCAGCCGCTCCAACAGAGCGCCGCAGGCGATGACGGTGCAGGCAAGCCCGGAGATCCCCATCTGGGACAGGGAGGTGCCGAAGTGGGATTCCAGAAGCGGCTCTGAGCGGTCAAGGGAGAACTGATCCGGCTGCCCCTCGTCCACGCAGCAGCTCAGGCGCTGGAACAGGGTGGCCTGGAGCACCTCGCAGTCAGTACCCTCGCCGCCGCGGATCACCTCGCTGGGGGAAAAACGCCCCAATTCCGATGCGGCTGAGGGGGCATCGGGGCACACGGTGGCAAAAAATGCCCCGGTGGAAACATCGCAGAAGGCAAGACCAAAGCGGCCGTCTTCTCCGTAAATGCAGGCAAAATAGTTATTCCGGCTCTCGTCCAGCATACAGCTTTCCGTGACGGTTCCGGGGGTGACGATCCGGGTGACATCCCGCTGGACGATGCCCTTGGCGGTGGCGGGATCCTCCATCTGGTCGCAGATGGCAACTTTGTAGCCCTTCTGCACCAGACGGGCAATGTAGGAATCCACGCTGTGGAAGGGCACGCCGCACATGGGGGTCTGCTCCTGCTTGGGTTTGCCCCGATCCCGGGTGGTGAGGGTGAGATCCAGCTCCTTGGCGGCAAGCCGGGCATCCTCGTCGAACATTTCGTAGAAATCCCCCAGACGGAAGAAGAGAATACAGTCCTGATTGCGCTGTTTGATCTCGTTATACTGCTTTCGCATGGGGGTCAATTCCTGACTCTGCGCCATGGCGGTCACTCCTTCTCCAATTCGCCTGCAAGACTCCATGTGGTAGAGGCGGTGATGGTGGCATAGGCGTAGCTGCCGATGCGTGCGGGATCTCCCGGCAGGCGCACCAGCCGTCCGCCCTCGGTGCGGGCGGTGAGCAGATCCCCGTCCTGCCCGTCCACCAGCACACGCATCCGCTTGCCCACATAGTCCCGGTGGATCTCCTCGGAGATGCCGTTCTGCACGGCGCACAGCCGGTCGAACCGGGCGTTCTTCTCTTCCTTGGGGGTGGGATCCTCCATCTCGGCGGCGGGAGTTCCGGCACGGGGAGAGAAGATGAAGGTGAACAGGGCGTCGTAGCGCACCTGCTGGATCAGGGAGATGGTCTCCTCGAATTCGTCGGCGGTCTCCCCGGGGAAGCCCACGATCACATCCGAGGTCAGCACCAGATCGGGCATGACCTGCTTGGCGTAGTCCACCAGTTCCAGATATTTCTCCCGGTCGTAGTGGCGGTTCATGGCCTTCAGCACCCGGCTGGAGCCGGACTGGAAGGGAAGGTGGAGCTGCTTGGCGATCTTGGGGTAGGCAGCCATGGTATCGAACAGCTTCTTCCCGGCATCCCGGGGGTGGCTGGTCATAAAGCGGATGAGGAAATCCCCATCAAGTTGGGCGATCTGTGCCAAAAGGTCGGAAAAATCCACGGATTGTTCCAGATCCTTGCCATAGGAGTTCACATTCTGCCCCAGCAGGGTGATCTCCTTGCAGCCCGAAGCGATCAGTTGGGCGCACTCGGCAAGGATATCCTCCGGCAGACGGCTGCGCTCCCGGCCCCGGACATAGGGCACGATGCAATAGGTGCAGAAATTGTTGCAGCCGTACATGATGGACACCCAGCCCTTAAGACTGCTGCTGCGCACCACGGGAAGCCCCTCGGCAATGGATCCGGGTTCATCTGCGGTGGAAAACACCCGCTTGGTGCCGGTGAGCACCTGATACAGCAGGCTGGGGAACTGCCACAGGTGATGGGTGGAAAACACCCCGTCCACATGGGGGTAGCTCTTACGGATGCGCTCCACCACCTGATCCTGCCCGGCCATGCAGCCGCACAGGAAGATCTTCTGCCCCGGGTGGCGGCGCTTGGTGTGGGTGAGGGCACCCAGATTGCCGAATACCCGCTGCTCGGCGTGCTCCCGGATGGCGCAGGTGTTCATGATGACCACATCGGCGCCCTCGGCTTCGTCGCAGATGGCATAGCCGGCGTCGCTGAGCATACCCCGCAGGCGCTCGGAATCGGCTTCGTTCTGCTGGCAGCCGTAGGTCTCTACATAGGCTTTGGGGGTGATGCCACGCTCCATCCACAATGTGCGGATCCGGTGGCAGTATGCAAGCTGCTCGTCCACTTGGGACACAGAGATTCTGGTGGTTTTGGTGTTCACGGCGTATATCCTCCACAGTTGGGTAAAATGTTGATTTAATACTTCATTTTACCATTATTCACCGGCTCTTTCAAGGGCGCACAGGGAAAAAGTAAAAAAATTCCCGGAAGACAGACGCATCCGGGAATGGGGGTCATTGTTCCGCGTCCTCGGGGAAGGAGTAACGCTTGCGGTACTTGCGGAACCGCTCGGAGTACTTGGCGCTCTCGTCCAGCTGACCGGACTTCAGCGCACCCAGATATTCGTGGGCTTCCAGCTTGCCCTCGGCCACCTGAAGCATCTCCACCGCCACATTGGAGCAATGGTCGGCGATGCGCTCGTAGGAGGTCAGAAGATCCTCCAGCACGAAGCCGTATTCGGTGCTGCATACACCGTCCCGCAGACGGCGGACATGACGGGACTTGATCTCCCGCACCAATCCGTCCACCACCTGCTCCTGGGGCTCCACCTTGGCAGCAAGGGACATATTGTTGGAGGTGAAGGCTTCCACGGTGCGGTCTACCACATCGGTGACGGCACGCTCCAGCACTGCAAGCTCGGACTTGGCTTGGGGGGAGAAATCGATCTTCTTCTGATCGATCTCCGCACCGGCCTTGGACAGCAGGATGGCATGGTCGGCGATACGCTCAAGGTCGCTGATGGAATACAGCAGGGTGTTCAGGGTGCGGTTGTCGTTGACAGCCAGATTGGCACCGGACAGCTTCACCAGATAGGTGCCCAGAGCATCCTGATAATGGTCGGAAGTTTCCTCCAGCTCTTTGATCTTGGCGTCGGTCTTTTCGTCGTATTTCTTGGTCATATCGATGGCCAGATGCACGGCTTCGGCGCTGACCTGCGCCATCCGATCGGCGATCTCCTTGGCCCGCTGGACTGCCACCGCCGGGGTGGCCAGCAGACGGGCATCCAGAAGTTCGGTCTGCTGGGGCTGCTTGTTGTCCCGGACGGTGAGGATCGCCAGTTTTTCAAGGACGCCGTGCAGCGGCAGCATGACAGCGGTGGTCAGCAGATTGAAGCCCGTGTGGATCAGGGCAATGTCAAACTCGTTGATGGTATCGTTCAGGAACTGCCACGGGTAGAACATGCCCACACCGTAGAAGATCAAGGCAAACAGCGCTACGCCCACCAGATTGAAGTACAGGTGTACCATGGCGGTACGGCGGGCATTGCGGTTGGCGCCCACGGTGGAGATCATGGCGGTGACACAGGTGCCGATGTTCTGCCCCAGAATGATGGGCAGCGCCGTGCCTGCGGTGATGACGCCGGTGGCGCACATACTCTGCAAAATACCCACGGAGGCAGAGGAGGACTGGATCACAGCGGTGAGGACTGCACCGGCCAGAATTCCCAGAATGGGGTTGGAGAAGGACACCATCAGATCGGCAAACCATGCTTCCTCCGCAAGGAAGTCCATGGAGTCGCCCATGAGATCCATGCCGGTCATCAGCGCCATGAAGCCCAGCAGAATGGTGCCGATGCCGTGATTGCGCTCGGACTTGGTGAACATGAACAGGATGATGCCCACGGTACCCATCAGAGGAGCCAAGGTGGTGGGCTTGAAGACCTGCACCAAGAAACTGTCACCCTCCAGAGCGGTGAGGGACAGGATCCAGGAGGTGATGGTGGTGCCCACATTGGAGCCCATGATGACGCCCACCGCCTGCTTCAGGGTCATGATGCCGGAGTTGACGAAGCCGACCACCATGACGGTGGTTGCGGAGGAGGATTGGATCACGGCGGTGACTGCCATACCCAGCAGGAAACCCCGGATCACGGTGGAACTCATCTTGGCCAGCACGGTTTGCAGCTTGCCGCCTACCTGACGCTCCAACGCTTTTCCCATGATATCCATGCCGAACAAAAACAGTGCCAGTCCGCCCAGCAGGGATATGATCTTTAGAATATACATGGTCATTGTGGCGATCCTTCTTTCTTTTGGAAATGCTCCCGGAGGGAGAACGCTCATACATCACTTATTATACCAGTGTATCCCGGGAAAGTCTATGAAAAGATGAAATTCGTCAGGGATTTTCCAAAAGGAACGCGAAACGTCCCAGCAAAAAAAGACTCCGTGCCCATTTTGGCACGGAGTCTGAGGGAACGAAAGGGGGAAAAAAGGGTCACTTGTGATACAGCCGGCTGCTCTCATACCGGGGCTCAAAGCTGACATGGACCCCGAGGCAGCGAAGAAGCTGCTCGTCCTCCTCGCTGAGGATCACGGAGAAGTGGGCTTCGCAGCCACGGAGATTCTTGAGCTGCTCTTTGGCCTGCTGCGCCGCCGGATCGTTCATGGCGGAGATGGTCAGCGCCAGCAGCACCTCGTCGGTGTGGAGCCGGGGATTGCTGTGGCCCATATACTGGGTCTTTAACTCGCAGATGGGCTCCAAGACCTGGGCTGCGATCAGATGCTTGCTGTCATCAATACCGCCCAGCGCCTTCAGGGCATTCAGCAGCAGGGCAGAAGCGGCGCCCAAGGTGGAGGAAGTCTTGCCGGTGATGATCCTGCCGTCGGTGAGCACCATGGCGCCGGCGGGGGCGCCGGTCTCCTCGGCTTTGTTCAATGCGGCAGCCACGGCGGGGAAGATCTCCGGGGTCACACCCGCCTGATTCATCACCAGCTCCAGCTTGCGGATGGTCTGTTCGCTGCCCTTGCCCCGGATGTGATCCACACAGGCGGCATAATACCGGCGCAGGATCTCCTTGCGGGAGGCTTCGCAGCAGACTTCGTCATCGATGATGCAGTTGCCCACCATGTTGACGCCCATATCCGTGGGAGACTGGTAGGGGGAGTGACCTTGGATCCGCTGGAAGGTGGCGTTCAGCACCGGGAAGATCTCCACATCCCGGTTATAATTGACTGCTTTTTCGCTGTAGGCTTCCAGATGGAAGGGGTCGATCATGTTCACATCGTTCAGATCGGCGGTGGCAGCCTCGTATGCCAGATTGACCGGGTGTTTCAGCGGCAGGTTCCAAATGGGGAAAGTCTCAAACTTGGCGTAACCTGCCGTGATGCCCCGCTTGTGGTCGTGGTAGAGCTGGCTGAGGCAGGTGGCCATCTTGCCGCTGCCGGGACCGGGGGCGGTGACCACCACCAGAGAGTGGGTGGTCTCGATATATTCGTTCAGACCGAAACCTTCGTCGGAGACGATGCGCTGGACATCGCCGGGGTAGCCGGGAATGTTGTAGTGCTTATAGCAACGCACCCCCAGAGACTCCAGCCGCTTGCGGAAGGCTTCGGCGGTGACCTGCCCGTTGTATCGGGTCAGCACCACGCTGCCCACATACAGGGACATCTCCCGAAAGGTGTCGATGAGCCGCAGTACATCGGCATCGTAGGTGATGCCGAGATCGCCACGGACCTTGTTCTTCTCGATATCGTCGGCGTTGATGGCGATGACGATCTCCACATCGTCCTTGAGCTGCTGGAGCATGCGGATCTTGCTATCCGGCTCGAAGCCCGGCAGCACCCGGGAAGCGTGGTAATCGTCAAACAGCTTGCCGCCGAATTCCAGATACAGCTTGCCGCCGAACTGGGCAATGCGCTTGCGGATCTGCTGGGACTGGGTCAGCAGGTATTTTTGATTGTCAAAACCGATCTTGCTCATCTTAAATCCTTCTCCAATTTATTTTCTTCCGATAGTATAGCATATTTCCCGGCGGGTGAAAAGGCTGATCCGGCAAAAGCTATGCCAAAAAACAGGGCGGATTTTTGGTGAAAGACTGGCAGGCGGAGCTATTGACATTCCCGGGGATACCATGTAAAATACGGATATACTGCCCCCTTTTACAGGGGGTATTTTTTATGCCCAGAGGATGAAAACAGCCTGCGCCGGGGAAATGCTCCGGCGCAGGCTGGCTATGTTATGGAATAGGTGAAAATTGGATGCGAAAACAGGTCTCCCCTAGGGGAGACCTGTTGTTCTTTGTATACAGAGCGCAGATGAAGCGATCCGAAATGATTACATATCGAAGGGCTCCATGCTCAGCACGGGGTGACCCACCTCGCTCAGGAAGGCCAGCAGCTGCTCGGGATCCTCGGTGCAGACAGTCTCATCGGCGATCATATCGGTGAAGTTGTCGATGCCGTACATCTCCTTGGCAGTAGCGTTCAGGTTGTCACGGATCTGATCCTTCAGCAGCTTGGGCAGCCAGACGATACGGCCGGGGCCGCCTTCAGCAGCGATGAACTTGTGGGAAGAGATGAAGTGCTTGCCGTGACCCATGAAGCCGGGAGTCTGGACACCGCCGCCGGTCATGGAAGCCATCTCGGAGAAGGTCATGCCCAGAGGAGTCATGCCGGCATGCTCACGGCAGGTGATGACAACGCCCATGGAAACAGGCTCGACACCGCAGATACACTCGAAGCAGCCGCAGGAGGTCATGGGATCCTGGAACAGGGAGTACAGAGTGACATGCTCCAGAGCACCGTGGGAGTACTTGTCCACAGCCTCGTCCACATCCACATAGCGGCCCAGCTTCTCATCCAGACAGTTGTTCTTGGGAACGATCTGGCAGGGACCGGTGGGATCCAGCTCGTTGGTGGCCTTAGCATCCAGCCAAGACACAGCGCCGCACAGACCCAGACGCTCGGGGGTAACGATACAAACATGGCTGGGGGAGAAGGCCTGGCACATGGTGCAGGTGTAGAACTGATCCACGGATTCGTCGGTCATGCTCTTCAGACGGGCGTCACGCTTGTTGAACACCTCGTTGGCATGGGCACGCAGCTCCTTGTTGGCCTCGTCGCCGATGACGATCTTGACCTGGCACTTGTCCACAACAGCGTCGAACTCGGACTTGATCTTGGCGTACAGGACCTCGCCGATGTGCTTGAAGCGGAAGCCTGCCTCAAAGTCAGCCTTGGAGATACGGATACGGATCATATCACGCTGACCGGTGTGCATGACACCCTCGATGCAGTTCAGGTAGGAGTGGATCTTACGCTCCATAACGGCCTCAAAGTCAGGCTGCATGTTCTTGCCGCCAACCTCGATGACATAGGAAGCGGAGATCTTGGAGCCGGGCTCCAGCTCGTCCAGCTCGGGACCCTCGACGGTGATCTTGTGATCCTCGATCTCCAGAGCGTCCTTGGTGGTGACCAGCTCGAAGCAGTCCTTGCGGGAACCGTCGATCTCGATCTGCATATCGCCGCGGCGGATGATCTCGCCCTCGAAAGCGGAAGCGAAGGACACGGGGATGTCGATCTTGGTGATCTTCAGCTTGATGTCACGGGCTTCCAGAGAGGTAGCGTTGAACTTGGACACATCCTCCTGCACGATCAGGGACTTGGGAACACGGAAGATGTTCTCGGTCTCGTTGGTGATGACAGGGAAGCCCAGAGCGATGGCGCCGGCGCCGCAGGCCACGATCACATCGTCCAGAGGCTTGAAAGCGTTGACGAAAGCGGGCACACGCTCGAAGGTGTACTTCATCAGACCGGCTGCATCGCCGCCGGCGATGTTGCCGAAGATCAGAGCGGCACGCACGGCCACGGAGACAACATGGATAACGGAAGTGACATCCTTGCCCAGGGGAATGACGCGGACATTGTCGCCGGTCTTGAAGCCCTTCTCCTGCAGCTGATCGATGACACCGCCCACCAGAGTGACCAGAATGCCCTGAGACTGGTAGCTCTTGACCAGCTCGACAGCCTCGTCAGCGGAGGGAGCTTCGCCCAGAATGACGGCAACGCCGGGGATATCGCCGGTAACCAGAGGAACACCCAGGTTACGGATGACGGCGTCAGCCAGATGACCATAGCAGGGCATCTCGTAGGGAGTTGCGCCGTTGAGGTACTTCAGAGCTTCGATGAACTCGGCACACAGAGCGGTGGCAACACCGGACATGAAGGCGTCGTTCAGACGGTTGTTGCGGGTCATCAGGGACTTGATGACATCCAGAGCGGCCTTCATCTCACCCAGAGTGGTGATCTTGACACCAGTCACACCGAAATAGCAGGGCAGAGCGTAGGCAGTGTCAGGGAAGGAGACAGCCTGGCTCTCGCCGTACTGGGCGATCGCATTATCAACGGCGGACACGGTCAGACCGTAAACGGCATCGTTACCGCCAAATACACGTTCAAATAAAGTCACGGTTTTTCCTCCTAAATTCATACATCATCGTTGTCGATGACAGATTTTATGCGCTTGATTTCGTCAATTGCGGTGGGGCTTACATCGTAGGGGGACTTTCCAAGCCGGTCAGCCTCGATCACCTCGGGGTTGTAGTGGATGAAGCCCAGCAGATCCTCGGCGGGGATATGGGCGCGGATATAATCCTCGTCATCCTCGCTGCGGACTTTGTTGGCCACCACCCGAACCCGCTTGACGCCGAGATCGGCGGCAAGCTGCTTGACCTTGCCGTAGGTCTGGATGCTCCGGGCACCGGGCTCGATGACCACGATGAACTGATCCATGTTGGCGGCGGTGCCGCGGCCCAAGTGCTCAAGACCCGCTTCCATGTCCATGATGACCACATCATCCTTGCGGTAGGTCAGAGCGGAGAGGATCGCCTTGAGCATCACGTGCTCCGGGCAGACACAGCCGCTGCCGCCCACATCCACCGTGCCCATGACCAGCAGCTTGACGCCGTTGATCTGCTTGGCATACTTGTCGGGGATGTCGGAGACGCTGGGGTTGAGCTTGAAGAACTTGTTGGCCTCGTTGGCGCCGGTCCGCTCCTCCACCAGCGTCCGCATCTTGGAGATGGGGATGATGGAGTTGACCTCCTCGGGGGAGAAGCCCAGAGCAAGACCCAGATTGGCATCGGGGTCTACATCCGCAGCCAAGACCTGACGGCCTTCGGCGGCGTAGAGCCGCGCCAAGGTGGAGGCGAGGGTGGTCTTACCCACGCCCCCCTTGCCGGTAATTGCTACTTTCATGTAAAGGAACCTTCTTTGCGAAAATTAGATGCCCAGAGCCGCACGCTTCTGCTCGATGCGCTCGATCATCAGATCGCCCAGCTTCTCGATATCCTTCTCCACGGTGTAGTTGGCCTCGACCCACTTCTTGATGCCGGTCTCGCCGGTCAGCCACTCGCAGATCTCGGTGGAACCGCTGACATAGGGATCAACACCCAGGAAGGTATCCAGACCGGTGGCGACCACGTAGTTGCCGATGGAGACGGCCTTCTCGGACATCCACTCGGGAGCGCAGCCCACAACGGGGAGCTGAGAGATGGGAATGCCGGAATCCTTGGACAGCTCGGAAGCCAGGATCAGCATACGGGAGATATCCACGCAGGAACCCATGTGCAGCACGGGAGGAATGTTAGCCAGCTCACATACACGCTTCAGACCTGCGCCGCAGTACTCCTTGGCGACGACAGGATCCATCAGACCGGCCTTAGCAGCAGCCTGAGCGGAGCAGCCGGAGACGATGAGGATGATGTCGTTGGCGATGAGCTTCTTCATCAGCTCGATGTGGGCGTAGTCGGGGCGGACCTTGGGGTTGTTGCAGCCGACCATAGCCACGGCGCCGCGGAGGACACCGGAGGTCACGCACTCCAGCAGGGGCTTGGTGGTGCCGAAATCGTCCACCTGAGAGTTGGCGACACCGTCGAGCACCTTGACGATGGCTTCAACGGAGTAGCCCACACGGGCGTTGGTCTTCTGGTCGGGGATGTTGACCAGATCAGCCTTACGGTTGACAAAGTTCTCAACAGCCATCTTCACGATCGCCTTGGCATTCTCGGCAGCGGACTCGGCGCTGAACTGAATGAACTCGGAATCGGGGATCCGGGCGATGGGAGAGGTGGTGACGAACTTGGTGTGGAAGCACTTGGACAGGGGGCCCAGAGCGGGGAAGATGCACTGCACGTCCACAACGATGGCTTCGCAGGCGCCGGTGAGGACCACATTCTCCTGGCTCAGGAAGTTACCGGCCATGGGGATGCCGTGACGCATGGCGACCTCGTTGGCGGTGCAGCAGACGCCGGCAATGTTGATGCCCTTGGCGCCCACGGACTTGGCCAGAGCGATCATCTCGGGGTCGTTGGCGTAGTAAACGATCATCTCGGACAGGGAAGGATCGTGGCCGTGGACAATGATGTTGACCATTTCCTTATCCATCACGCCGATGTTGGCGGTGGTGTCAACGGGCTTGGGGGTGCCGAACAGAACATCGGAGAACTCGGTGCCCATCATGGAACCGCCCCAGCCGTCGGACAGGCCCACACGCAGGGACTGATGGATCAGAGCCTCGGGCATGGAAGAGCAGCCCATGTGAGACATATGCAGAGAACGGGAAACCTCGCGGTCAATGGCCTCGGGACGCAGATCTGCATCCGCCCACAGCTTCTGGGTGTGCTCGGGAGCACGATCCAGGAACTTCTGGTAGCCGAAAGGCTTGCCGTATTCCATCAGACCGACTTCAGCAATCTCGTGTGCCAGCTCGTAGATATCCTTGCCCTCGGTCTCCACACCCCATTCCTTGGCGATGCGGATCAGCTTCTCGGGATCCTTGACCTGATAGCTGCCGTCGGCACGGGTCTGGTGCAGGGTGTGCATGATCTCACGGCCGTGGTCGGAGTGAGTGGCTGCGCCGCCTGCGGTGAACTTCAGGTAGTTACGGCCGACGATGCCGTGGACATCACAGCCGCAGATGCCCCGGGGAGCCTTGGGGGTGATGCGGCACGGACCCATGGAGCAGATCCGGCAGCAGGTACCTGCCTCGCCGAAGCCGCAGTGGGGGGTCTGGTTCTTGACGCGCTGCTGCCAGGAGTCAGCGCCGACCTTCTTGCCGTTTTCCAGCAAGGAATTGGTTGCCGCTTCCAGTTCTTCAACAGTGATTAAGCGATCCAATGTAATTCCTCCTAAGTAAGTAATAAATATGTGGACTGATACATTTGCCCGCGGAACTGGAACAAACGACACTTCCGCACATACTGTGTATCGATAACATTTTATTCATTATTCTGTCAAAAGTCAATCGGTGAATTGACCATATTTATTGTTAATTTTTCTATCCCCATGGGGAGGATTTTTTGCTTACGGCATTATGCGGGGAAAAAGATTCCAAAATCCCGGGAAAAGCGGTTTCATACCTGGTTAATTAGGTACAAAAGTCGGCTTTGCAAAATCCCCAAGGCGTAGTACATGGTTTCGTAACGGAGATAAAAAAGTGTGTTTTTATCCCAATAAAAGCGAAGCTGGGCGGGGAATTCCTCGTCCGAAGCCCAGAACCGCAGCACCACCGGCAGATCCGGGAAGAACCGAAGCCGGAAGCCCGCATCGCCCCCGGTGACAGGCTCCCCCCCCAGCGCCCGGCAGGCCCGGCAGAATCCGGGCAGATCCTGATCCGCCCGGCGCTCCAACGCCGAAGGGGCGCCGGATTCCAGAAGCCCGGAGTGAAACTGGTGCCCGAAATTCGCCATGGCGATGAATTCGCCGGACAGGCAGTGATCCCGGCGGCTGTCGCACAGGTAATCAAAGATGGTCATGGCGTCGCTGGGGTCGTGGCTTGGGGTGCAGACGCCGCCTGCCTGCCAGAACAGCTCCCCGGTCTGCCGCCGGATCATGCAGGTGCGGTCCAGCACAGGCAAATATAGATAGTCGTCGTCAAAGGTCAGAGGGGATTTGGCGATGATCTGCTGCTGGTCATAGGTGAGGAACCGCTGACGGGCACGCTGGGCTTGGATCTGATAATTGTCGATTTTTTGTTCCATGGCATTTCTCCGAAAAAAGGGCGTACCGCATTGCGGTACGCCCGGGTGGGTCATTCCATAACCGTTCCGTCGGGGTGGAACAGGGGCAGCTTCTCCAGATAGACCAGATCCTCCCGATCCTGGGCCTCGCCCTCGGCAAGGATCGCCATACGGCCGCAGATCTCGCCGCCTGCCTTCTCGACCAGGGCTTCCAGAGCCGACAGGCTCTCGCCGGTGGAGATCACATCGTCCACGATGAGGATCTTCTTGCCCTGCATCAGCTGAGCGTCAGCCCCGTCCAGATAGAGGTGCTGCTCCTTGGCGGTGGTGATAGAGCGGACGGACACATCCAGAATGTCCCGCATATACAGCTTCGGTCCCTTGCGTGCCAGAATGTACTTGGCATCGCCGTGCTGGCGGGCCATCTCGTGGGCCAGAGGGATGCCCTTGGCCTCGGCGGTGATGAGGTAGTCGTATTCCGGCGCACGCTTCAGCAGCTCCTGGGCGCAGGCAACGGTGAGCTCCTGATCACCAAAGATCACGAAGCCCGCAATGGAAAGGGTATCGGAGACCTTACAGATGGGAAGATCCCGCTCCAGACCGGCAACGGTCATACGATAATACATAACTATACTCCTTTTGGGCATGGCCCGATTGATAAGTTTATTATACCGCTTGGGGGACATTTGTCAAGAATTCGCTGGGGCAGCGGCGGAAGTTGCACGGATGGGGACAACTCGGGGGCATTTTGGAGCAAGAGGTGAAAGGAGGAGGAAAGCTTGGAGGGAAAGCAACGCCAAGAGACTACCCTGAAAGGGCGCATCCGCAACGGGCAGATCCGCCGGGAGGATGTGACCCGGCGGTTGGCAGAACTGGCCTTCGGTCAGCCCAACGACTGCGTTCGGCTGGCGCTGGAGGAGATCCAAGATCTGAAGGAACTGGATCTGAGCCTGCTCAGCGAGATCCGCCGTAGCGAAAAGGGGATGGTGGAGATCAAACTCATCGACCGGCTGAAGGCGCTGGAGCAGCTGGCCGCATCCACCGGCGACGGCGGCGGACAGGTGGAAGAACTGATTCGGGCGCTGAGACCAAAGGATGAGCCAAGGACATGAGCTATGTGGGATTTTCGGAAAAACAGAAGCAGGCCATGAATTGGTGGATGCCGGGCAGCGGCTTGGAGGAGATGGAGGCCATCGTCTGTGACGGCGCCATCCGATCCGGAAAGACTCTAGCTATGGGACTGGGGTTCTTCCTGTGGGCGCAAAGCTGCTTCAATGGAAGAAAGTTTGCTCTGTGCGGCAAGACCATCGCCGCCCTGCGGCGGAATGTGCTGTCGGAACTTCAGCCCCGGATCACTGCATTGGGGGCGAAATGCAGGGAAAAAAGAAGCGAAAACCTGCTGACGGTCACCTTCGGGGGGCACACCAACGACTACTACATCTTCGGCGGGCGGGACGAGGGTTCGGCGGCGCTGATCCAAGGCATCACCTTGGCGGGGGCGCTGTTCGATGAAGTGGCGCTGATGCCCAGAAGCTTCGTGGAGCAGGCCTGCGCCCGGTGCTCGGTGACGGGAAGCCGTCTGTGGTTCAACTGCAACCCGGCGGGCCCCAGCCATTGGTTCTACCGGCAATGGATCTTGGGTGCTGGGGAGCGGGGGTGCGTGCATCTGCACTTTACCATGGAGGACAACCCCTCGCTGTCGGCGCAGATCCGCAGGCGGTACGAGAGGATGTACTCCGGGGTGTTCTACCGGCGGTTCATACTGGGGCAATGGGCACAGGCAGAAGGAAGGGTCTACGACTTCTTTGAGCCGGAGATGGCGCGCCCTGCACCACGAGACGGTTTTGAAAAATGGTATGTTTCCTGCGACTACGGCACGGTGAACCCCACCAGCATGGGGCTGTGGGGGCTTCGGGAGGGGATATGGTACCGGGTGCGGGAGTTCTATTTCTCCTCCCGGCGGCAGATGCGCCAGATGACCGACGGGGAATATGCGTCTGCCCTGAGGGAACTGGTGGGACAGCGGACGGTCACGGCGGTGATCGTAGATCCTTCCGCCGCCAGCTTCATCCAGACCCTCCGGCGGGAGGGGTGGAATGTGCGCCCGGCAAAAAACGAGGTGCTGTCCGGGATCCGGGCCACCGCCCAGATGCTCAAAAGCGGGAAAATCGTCATCTGTGAGGAATGCCGGGACTGCCTGCGGGAGATGGAGGAATATGTGTGGGATCTCAAGTCCGGGGATCGGGACAAGGTGGTCAAGGAGCATGACCACGCAATGGACGACATGCGGTATTTTGTGAGCACGGTGCTGTGCCGACCCCGGACAGGCTTTGCCGTGGGCGGGGTACAGCGCAAGTGCTGAGAAAGGAGCGATACAATGACAAAAGAATCCAGAACACAGACCTCGGCGGCTCGGTGCCAGATCCGGTCGGGGAATGTGCATCCATTTACCCATCTGCGGGGCTATGTTCCTTTGGGTGGGGGAGAGGAGCGGATCTATCAGCAGATCCGGGAAGCCATCCCGGTGCTGGATGCGGCAGTGGGGAAGCTGATCCGGCTGTCCGCCGGGTTCGATGTGCGATGCCCATCGGTGCAGAACACGGCGCAGCTTCAGCAGTTCCTGAAAACCGTGAACTGCGGCAGAGGGCAGAGGGGGATCGACAGCTTCCTATCGGCGTACCTTGACAGCCTGCTGGTCTACGGCAGGGCGGTGGGGGAAATGGTGGTGGCCGGCGGGCACATGCGGGGCGTCTGCTGGGGGGATGTGACCCAGCTTCAGGTGCGGGAAAAGCCGGACTCGCTGGATGTGGAACTGTGTGCCGAGGACGAAAGCGGGCAGGTAAGACCGCTGCCCTACCAAGACCTGCTGCTGTTCACCACCATGAAGCCGGAGCCGGAGCATCCGTATGGGGTTAGCCTGTTCCGAGGGATGCCCTTTCTGGCGGAGATCCTGCTGAAAATCTACCAGACCATCGGAGCAAATTGGGAACGGGCCGGGAATGTGCGCTACAGCGTGGTGTGCAAAAACGATGGGGAACTGGATCCGGAAGCTGCCCAGGAACGGGGGGATCAGATCGCCCGGGAATGGGCCAGAGCCATAGAGGACGGGAAAAACGGCACCGTGCGGGATTTCGTGGCGGTGGGGGATGTGGAAATTCGGGTCATCGGCAGCGAAAGCCCCATCTTGGATTCCCAGATCCCGGTGCGGCAGATCATGGAGCAGCTGATCGCCAAGACGGGGCTGCCCCCATTCCTGCTGGGGATGAGCTGGAGCACTACGGAGCGGATGTGCGCCCAGCAGGCAGATCTTCTGACCAGCGAGCTGTGGGCGCTGCGGCGGATGGTGGAGCCGGCGCTGGAGCAGATCTGCCGCACCTATCTGGCGCTGGAGGGTAGGGATCCCCAGGTGGAGATCCTCTGGGATGACATCAGCTTGCAGGATATCACCGAGGAAGCCAAGGCGGATCTTTACACGGCGCAGGCCCAGCAGGCAAGAGCCGCCGCAGAAGGAAAGGAAGGTCAATGATATGCAGATCACAAAAGCAAGCGTCGCCACAGGCGGGGGAAAGCCGACCCCGGAGCAGCTGGAGCGGATCAACGCCATGGCAAAGGCGGAACTGAAGGCCGATCAGGTCTATGTGTTCTCCGTCCGGCTCTGTGACGACCAGATCGACCGGGATCAGGAACGGTTCGACACCGATGCGCTGCCGGTGCTTGCCAAGCTGTTCGTGGGCAAAAGCGGCGTGGTGGACCACCAATGGTCCGCTCAGAAGCAGATCGCACGGATCTTTGCCACGGAGGTACAGCGTCACGACGAGGTCAGCTTCATCAAGGCTTGGGCCTACATCCGCCGGGGCGGTGCCGGGGATGAGTGGATCGCAGACATCGAAGCGGGGATCAAAAAGGAAGTCTCCGTAGGCTGCGCCATGGGTCGGCGGGTCTGTTCCATCTGCGGCCAAAGCTACGGCGAATGCGGTCACGAGAAGGGGCAGGTCTATGATGGGCAAATGTGCTGTGCCATTTTACGAGAGCCTATGGACGCCTATGAATTCTCCTTCGTGGCGGTACCCGCTCAGCCCAATGCCGGGGTGATGAAAGCTATGGGGGCGGAAAAACCCAGCCTGAAGGCGCTGGCTGAACACTATGGCGCACAGGAGGAATACCGGGTGCTGGCAGAACTTGCCCGGCTTGGGCGTGAGCACCAAAAGGCGCTGGCAGACCAAGTGGTGGGGCTGTGCCTTGCTCTGGATGCAGGAGTGGCGGAGCCGGTACTGCGCTCCTGCGCCAAAAAGCTGTCGGCGCAGGAATTGGCGGCAGTCCAAAAGGCGCTGGAAAAGCGGGCGGAGGAGCGTTACCCCGTCCGCAGGCAGCTTGCACCCCGGAAGCATGGGGACGAAGTAGAGAGCGGCTATCTGATTTGAGTTTCCCCGGGACACCGGAGAACATATTGACTATGGGAGGAAAAGCGTATGAATGTTTCGTTTGAGGGGATCGGTCACATGAGCGTGACCTTCCACACCGACATCCGGCAGGCAGGACAGGTGTGCAAAATGGGGGATCATGCCAAGGTGACAGCTTGTGCCGACGGCGACGCCTTCTGCGGCGTGGTGGAGTCGGTGCGGGGGGATACCGCCGGGGTGCAGATCCACGGATTTGCTCAGGTGGGCTATACCGGCACAGCGCCCAAGGTGGGCTATGCGGTGCTGGCCGCCAACGGTCAGGGTGGGGTAAAGACCCACACTGCGGGAAGAACCTGTCTGGTGGTGCAGGTGGACGAAGGCGCGAAGACCGCCGTTATCGAACTGTAAGGAGGAAAACAAAATGGCATACGACAATCTGAAACTGGAAAAGGGAATGTACCGTCAGGAGGGGATGACCTTCACCCAAGTGCTGGAATCGGCAGACCCCAGCGAGAACTACCGGGGTACGGCGCTGGAGGGCACGGACGCATTCCAGCGTCAGCTCAAGCGATTCGGCATTAAGGTCAAGGGGGAGGGCTCTTCCACGGTGGAGAAGTTCTTCCGCAGCATGGACTCTGCGGTGCTGTTCCCGGAGTACATCGCCCGTGCCGTCCGGCAGGGCATGGAGGAAAATGACATCCTGCCCGGCATCACCGCCACCACCACGGTGATCGACGCCATGGACTACCGCTCCATCTACTCCGAAGCCGATGAGGAGACCGCCGGGCTGAAGCAGGTGGCAGAGGGGGCTCAGATCCCCGCCACCAAGGTGATGACCAAGGATCATCTCATCCGCCTGACCAAGCGGGGCAGAATGCTGGTGGCAAGCTATGAGGCTGTCCGGTTCCAGAAGCTGGATCTGTTCAGCGTGATGCTGCGCCAGATCGGCAGTTATATCCAGAAGATGCAGCTTGCCGATGCGGTGGAGGTGCTGGTCAACGGCGACGGCAACGGCAATGCCGCTCAGGTGCTCAAGGTGGGCACTCCGCCCATCTCCGGCAGCAGCGGAACGCTGGGGTACGATCAGCTTGTGGAGTTCTGGGGGGAATTTGATCCCTACACCATGAACGCCATGCTGTGCAATGGGGCAATGATGACCAAGCTGCTGAAGATCCCGGAATTGCAGAACCCCCTCACCGGGCTGAATTTCCAAGGGACGGGAAAGCTGGCTACCCCTCTGGGGGCGCAGCTTCACCGCACCGGCTGCGTGGCAGAGGGCACCATCATCGGCATGGACAGCCGCTACGGTCTGGAACTGGTTCGGGCGGGAGATGTGCTGGTGGAATATGACAAGCTGATCGACCGGCAGTTGGAGCGTGCCGCCATCACCTCCATCTCCGGCTTCGGCAAGATCTGCGACGGCGCAGTAAAGGTGCTGCGGGTATGACATTGACGGATCAGATCTACGCACAGGCGAGAATCTTGGCAGGCCCCTTGGAATGCAGGCAGGAAGCGCTGCTGCGGATGGTGTGTCTGGCGGCAGAGCGATCCTTGCAGCGGAAGATGCGCCCGGGGCTCAGCCCAACTGACTGCATGGGGGATTTTATTGCGGCGGCCAGTCTGTATGCATTGGCGGCATTCACCGAGACAGACGGGGCGATGGATCCGGAGGTCCTGCGGGTGGCGGATGTGACGGTACAGAAAGCCGGGGCATCCCCCGCTACCAACTGCCTGCGGCGGCAGGCGGAACTGATGATCGCTCCCTATCTGACCTGCGGCAGTTTCTCTTTTCGGAGGGTTTGACCATGGGGCGGGTGATGGCAGGGATCTTTGAGAAGTACGGTCAGCCCATGACACTGCGCCACGGCGGCAGACAAGTGGAATTGCGGGTGTTTCTGCGCCCGGCGGAGGAGTGGGGCACGGGAAATGTCCCCGGGGCGATGGGCATTCCCCAGACCTATCTCTGTTACGGTGCGGCAGAGCCGGAGATGGAGCAGGGGGACGAACTGTACGACGGGCGCAGGCGTTTGGTGATCCGGGAAACCCAAGTGGTATGGGGCATCGGCGGCGAAGCATATCGCAGAAGCGTCTGTGCGGAGAAAGGAGGGACAGCACAATGGAAGAGCAATGGCTCAGAAAATTCCGGGAAATGCTGAACCCGGTGGGGCTGGATGTGATGGGTGCCTATCCGGATGAACCGGCGCCCCATCCGAGCAAGCCCTTGGCGGCGCTGGAGTGGGGAGAGATGGACTGCGGAAAGGTGCAGATCCGGCTCCATGTGCTAAGTCCCAAGTCCGGGGGCGGGAGCCTTTGCC
The DNA here is from genome assembly GCA_937890525.1 of uncultured Clostridia bacterium. GTDB lineage: Bacteria > Bacillota > Clostridia > Oscillospirales > Oscillospiraceae > Faecousia. The sequence goes on from CALADI010000012.1 coordinate 116,736, forward strand.
GGGATGCAGCTGCCCGCGCCGCCGGGGCGCTGCATCAGGCGGGGATGGATTGCGTCTGCTCCAAGATGCGTTATGACCGGGGATACAGCTGCTTTCGGGTGGAAATCACGGTGAAAGCATCAATATTCTTCCAAAACGGGGAATGGAATCCGGGGAAAAGCTGGCAGATTTTCGCCAATGGGCAGCCTGTGGCATACGCAGAGGGGTTTGAAGCAGAGCAGGATCTGCATCGGCGCATCCTGTGCCAGATCGGACAGCGAGTGCCGACGGAGGTGACATCAGGCAATGGGGGCGGCTGGAAGATCCGGCTGACTCGGGTGATCCCGGCGGGACAGGTCATCCCGGCGCTTCCGGCGGAACCGGTGGATCTGACGGTATCCCATGGGGGAAGAAGCTGGCGCTATACGGGTTGCCGGTGGAGCGCAGAGCGGGTGCGTCTGGATGGGCAGGCTGTCACGGTGGTACAATGGGGCTATGCGATGGAACGGGAGGAACGGAATGGAACGGCTGAAATTTGAGCATTTTACATGGCCCCAGAATCCGGAACATTTTCAGGTGGAGGCTTGTATGGAGCCGCTGTACACCGTGGAATCCGACGGGAGCGTGACCTATCGTGGTCTGGGACCGCTGTGCCGCACCATCCGGGGAAGCGGCATCTTTCAGGGATCGGATGCGGTAAAGACCTTCCATGCGCTGGCGGTGTATATGTCCGCCAAGGTGGCGGGGACTCTGATCCACCCGGAATGGGGCAGATTTTCCTGCTGTCTGGTGGAGCTGAACATGGAGCAGGACTGGACGCCGGACACCGTGGCCTATTCCTTTGTCTTCCGGGAGACCGATGAAAAGGGCGTGATCCCGCCCCTGCCGGAGCACAAAAAGTAAAAAACAGCCCCCGATCCGTTTCGGATCGGGGGCGATGTTTGGGGATGGATCAGCGCTGGGTGGGCTGGATATGCCAGATCTCATCCGCGTACTGGCGGATGGTACGGTCGGAGGAGAACTTGCCGGCGCTGGCGATGTTCTCCAGACACTTCTTGCCGAAGGCCGCCCGGTCGGCATAGTCCCGGTTGGCGCGCAGCTTTGCTTCCAGATAGGACTCGTAGTCCATCAGCAGGAAGTAGTGGTCAGCCATGTGCCAAGAGGTGCCGTCCAGCAGCGCATGGTACAGGTCACGCTGCTCGTTGTCGGTGGGGACGGTGCCGTCCACCAGCGTGTCGATGGCACGGCGCAGGCGGGGGTTGGATTCGTAGATGCCCCGTGCCCGGTAGCTGGGACGGGCTTCGTTGATCTGCTCCACGGTAGCGCCGAAGATATAGTTGTTCTCCGTGCCGGCTTCCTGCACGATCTCCACATTGGCGCCGTCCAGGGTGCCCAGAGTCACAGCACCATTGAGCATCAGCTTCATGTTGCCGGTGCCGGATGCTTCTGTGCCGGCGGGGGAGATCTGCTCGGAGATGTCCGCAGCGGGGATGATATGCTCTGCATAAGAGCAGTTGTAGTTCTGGACAAAGACCACCTTCAGCTTGTCGTGCACAGCGGGGTCGTTGTTGATCATAGCAGCCACCCGGTTGATATAGCGGATAATCGCCTTGGCCCGGATGTAGCCGGGGGCGGATTTTGCGCCGAAGAGGTACACCGTGGGATGGAAATCCGTGAGGGAGCCGTCCTTCAGACGGAAGTAGATATCCACGATGGACAGGATGTTCAGAAGCTGGCGCTTGTACTCGTGCAGGCGCTTGACCTGAACATCAAAGATGAAGTCGGGGTTCAGAGCGATGCCCTCATGCTCCTTGATGACTTTGCAGAGCTGCTCCTTCTTCTGGCGCTTGATCTGATTGAAGCGGGAGACAAGATCCTCGTCGATCATGGGCTTGAGCTGGCTCAGACGATCCAGATCGGTGAGGAAATCGCCGCCGATCTTCTCGGAAATGAGAGCGGTGAGCTCGGGGTTGCACAGACCCAGCCAGCGGCGGGGGGGGATGCCGTTGGTCTTATTCTGGAACCGCTCCGGGAACACCTGATACCAGCTCCGGAACACATCGTCCTTCAGGATCTGGCTGTGGATCTCGGCCACGCCGTTGATATAGCTGCCCACATAGATGGACAGGTTCGCCATGTGCGCCACATCGTCCTGAATGACATAAAGACCGGGATGCTCGGAGCGGAGCTTGCTGTCGATGCGGCAGATGATGTCTGCGATCTCCGGCACTACGCTGCGCAGCAGATCCAGCGGCCACTTCTCCAGTGCCTCGCCCATGACGGTGTGGTTGGTGTAGGAGAAGGTCTTCTGAGCGATGGCAAAGGCCTGCTCGAAGTCCATGCCCTCGCACATGAGCAGACGGATCAGCTCGGGGATGGACATGGCGGGATGGGTGTCGTTGAGCTGGATGGTGTAGAAGTCGGCAAAGCGGCTCAGGTCGCCGTCGTGGCTCAGCTTGCACACCCGCAGCATATCCTGAAGGGATGCAGAGGACAGCAGGTACTGCTGCTTGATCCGCAGGCGCTTGCCCTCCCAAGTGGAGTCGTTGGGGTACAGGACGCGGGTGATATCCTCGGCTTTGTTTTTCTGATCCAGCGCCCGCATGTAGTCTTGATTGTTGAACGCACCGAAGTCCAGCTCGTTCTCGGCTTCGCACTGCCACAGGCGCAGGGTATTCACATTGTCGGTGCCATAGCCGATGATGGGCACATCATAGGGCACAGCCAGAACGGTCTGGTCGGCAAAATGCACCTTCACGGTGTGGTTGTACCGGCGGTAAGACCAAGGATCGCCGAACTTGGTCCAGTCATCGGCGGCTTCGACCTGGCTGCCGTTCTGATCAAAGGTCTGCTTGAACAGACCGAAACGGTAGCGAAGACCATAGCCGGACAGCGGAAGATTGCAGCTTGCGGCAGAATCCAAGAAGCAGGCGGACAGCCGGCCCAGACCGCCGTTGCCCAGAGCGTCGTCCTCGATCTCCTCCAGACAGGCAAGATCCACGCCCCGCTCGGCAAAGAGCTTGCGCATCTCGTCCAGGATGCCCAGATTGTACAGGTTGCTGTAGACCAGTCTGCCGATCAGATACTCAGCAGAGAAGTAGTAGGCCTTCCGCTGGGACTGGCGAGCCTTCTTGCTGCGGCTCCAGTTGTCACTGATGGCCATCATGACCGCGGTGCCCAGCGCATCGTGAAGCTCCTGAGGGGTGGCCTGCTTCAGGGAAACATCGAACTGATACTTCAGCTGAGCTTCCGTCCACTTCAAAATATTCAGGCAATTATAACTCATGTTGATTCTCCTATCTCCTGCGGGGAGTCCCGCATTTCGTTGTTTTGCTAAGGCTTGGCGCAGCCCGGAGCGGGCTGGTGTAAGACGCCGGTATATTCTATCCAAAAGAACCGAAAATGAAAACCGCCCTCAGATGAGGTGTGGCAAGATCTTATTCTCCGGAACCGGCAGGCAGCCAAAGAAACAGTAATATCTCAAAGAATACCGCCGAATGTCCGGCTTGTCAAGGAAAAAACGCCGAACTCCCTGACAAAATGGAACAAACCGAAACCAAATTGGACAAAGGGAGCCTGTGCCCGGAAGATGGGGCAGCGTTGGATCTGCGTCAAGACCCGCACCGTAAAAAGAGCCGCTGCATTCGCAGCGGCTCTTGCGGTCATGACGGATCGAAGGATCAGGCCTCCAGATTGATGCCGGTCTCCTTGTTGAAAACATGGCAAACGGTACCGTTGAAGTCAAAGGAAACATTTGCGCCGTTGGACAGAGCTGCGACCTCTGCACCGGTCATGTTCATGGTGGAGATGACAAGCACCACATCCCGGCCCATGGCGGTGACATGCAGATGCACGGTGGAGCCCATCATTTCGGAAACATCGACCTTGGCGGAGATGCCGCCATTGTCGCACAGGGTGATATGCTCGGGACGCACGCCCAGAGTGATCTCCTGCTCGGCAACATTGTTCTTGGCCAGAGCAGCCTGCTTCTCCTCGCTCAGCTCGACGGTCAGGTTGTCCAGAACAACGGCGTACTTGCCATTGCGCTTGACCAGCTTGGCGTCGAACAGGTTCATCTGGGGAGAGCCGATGAAGCCGGCAACAAACAGGTTGTACGGATGGTTGAAGACCTCCTGAGGAGTACCGATCTGCTGGATGAAGCCGTCCTTCATGATGACGATACGGTCGCCCAGAGTCATAGCCTCGGTCTGGTCATGGGTAACATAGATAAAGGTGGTATTGATACGTTCACGCAGCTTGATGATCTCGGCACGCATCTGGTTACGCAGCTTGGCGTCCAGGTTGGACAGAGGTTCGTCCATCAGGAAGACCTGAGGATTCCGAACGATGGCACGGCCGATGGCCACACGCTGACGCTGACCGCCGGACAGAGCCTTGGGCTTACGACCCAGATACTGGGTGATGTCCAGGATCTCTGCGGCCTGCTTCACCGCCCGGTCGATCTCGTCCTTGGGGGTGTGGCGCAGCTTCAGAGCAAATGCCATGTTTTCGTACACGGTCATGTGGGGGTACAGGGCGTAGTTCTGGAAGACCATGGCGATATCACGGTCCTTGGGGGCAACATCGTTCACCAGACGGTCGCCGATGTACAGCTCGCCCTCGGAGATCTCTTCCAGACCTGCGATCATACGCAGGGTGGTGGACTTACCACAGCCGGAGGGACCGACCAGAACGATGAATTCCTTGTCGGCGATCTCCAGATTGAAGTCCTGTACTGCTACGACACCCTTGTCGGTGATCTGAAGGTTGGTCTTCTTTTCAGGAGCATCGCCCTTCTTCTTTTTCTTCTTGGTGTCGTCGCCGCTGAACGGGTAGATCTTCTTTACATTTTTCAAAGTCAAACTTGCCATACGATTTGGACTCCGACCACACCGCCTCCGCGGGTGTGATCTCGCAGTTACCAATGGAAGGGTAACACTGCATTACGACAGGTCTCCACACTGTCGCACCGCGAGTCATGCGGAATAATATTTTTCCTCCTTTTTTGACGAAAAGCGGCTATTTTGTGGAGTAGCCCCATTTCGACGGTATGGCTATATGATACCATAAAATCCATGGATCCGCAACATGGCAGACTTACAGTATTGACCTTTGATTTTTGTTATTTTTATCCAAAAAATGCGACGCTAGACCTGAGGATCTGCCATAGCAGCCAGCCCAAGCAGCCGGAAGAAGAAATCGGCGAATGTTTTCCGGGGGACATCCTGAGCGGCGGTCAGGGGGATGGTGAGCAGCACCTCGCCGTCACAGACCACCTGCGCCTGCCCCAGTACATCCCCTTGGTGGACGGGGGCGGAAACCTCGGGGGTCAGGGTCATTTGGGTTTGCAGGGCGGATGCTTTTCCCTTTTCCACAAGGACCCGGCAGTCCCCCTGCGGGGTCAAGCTGACCTGAGCATGCTTGCCCAGCTTTACCGGAACGGCGGCATCGGCGGGGATGGGCGCCTCATAAAGGGTATAGGCGCTGAAGCCGTAATCCAGCATCTGCCGGCAGGTAGTGAACCGCTGGGCAGAGGTCTGGCAGCCCATGACCACGGCGATCAGTTCCAAGCCGTCCCGGAGCGCCGAAGCCGACAGGCAGTACCCTGCACCGGAAGTGAACCCGGTTTTCAGTCCGGTGGCGCCAGGATAAAAGCGGATCAGCTTGTTGGTGTTGCTCAGCCCGAAGCTGCCACCACGGACAGAATCCATCCAGATGGTGGTGAACCGCTTGATATCCGGGTGAGCGGTCAGCAGCTCCCGGGACATAAGCGCAATGTCATAGGCGCTGGTGCGGTGGTCTTTGGCATCGGCGCCGTCATCCAGACCGGTGCAGTTGACGAAGTGGGTGTCCTTCATCCCCAGCGCGGCGGCCTTTTCGTTCATTTTCTCCACAAATGCCTGCTCGGTGCCTGCCAGAAATTCTGCCATGGCGCAGGCACAGTCGTTGGCGGAGGACACGGCGATGGATTTGACCATCTCCTCCACGGTCATGGTTTCTCCCGGCTTCAGGTAGACTTGGCTGCCCCCTTTGGCAGCGGCGGCTTCCGAAGCGGTGACGGTATCCTGCCAGCCGATGGCGCCGGAATCCACCGCTTCCATAATCAGCAGCAGGGTCATGATTTTGGTGACGCTGGCGGGGGGCAGGGCTTCGTGCTCATTGTGGTTTTGCAGCACGGTGCCCGTGGCGGCATCCATCAACAGGTAGGATTTTCCCTCGTAGTCAGCCTGCTGTGCCTGCGCCGTGACCGGCAGCAGGAGCAGCATGGCGGCGGTAAGAATCAAGCAGCCCAGACGCTTCATGGACGATCCCTCCTACAATATCATCACCCAACTGTATGCCGGCGGCGGGGGAGGTAGTCCTCTGTGGGAAAAATTTCTTTTCTGCCGGGTTTAACCCGGGGGAATGTGGCAATACTTGTCCTCGGAGGTGCTTGATATGAGCGACAAAAACCATTCGCGTCATTTCGGCGGCAAAGGCTATACCGTAGCCCTGCTCCTGTGCGCTGCGGCGATCGGGATCGGCGGCTATGCATATTACAGCAGTACCGCCGGAGCTGACCCGGCCCAGCAGGTGAATGCCCCTGTGGCCGTGACCGAACCCCAAAGACAGACCCGCCCGGCGTCCACAGCGCCCACGGGCGGAACGACCCAGACCACGCCTGCCACAGCTCCCACCACGGGAAAACTGCACACCTGCACCCCGGTGGAGGGGGAAATCTTAGCGGAATACGCCATGGAGTGCCTGAGCTACAACCAGACCCCGCGAGATTGGCGGGTGCACAACGGGGTGGATCTTGCTGCAGAAGCCGGGACCCAGGTCCATGCGGCGGCAGACGGCAAGGTGTATACCGTCTATGAGGATGACCAGATGGGCACCACCGTGGTGATCCGCCATGACGGGGGCTACACCACCAAGTATGCCAGCCTTGCCCAAGAGGTCTCGGTGGCAGCCGGGGACAGCGTCCGCATGGGCGATGCCATCGGCTGCGTGGGCTCCACGGCGTTGATGGAGCAGGCGCTGGGGGATCATGTCCACTTCAGTGTCACAAAAAATGACGAACCCGTAGATCCCAAAGTGTTTCTGGGGCAGTAATTCCATCCGATCTTTTCATTTTTCTTTCCTCTTCTTTTCGCCGCTGGTTTCCAGCGGCATATTTTTTGCCCCGAAGCAAAGACTGATGGCAGACTTACGCTTCGGGGCATGATTTTGTTTCAGCGAGAGCGGTCAGCCATGGGTCTGCGCCCATCGCTTTTCCCGCTCCTGACAGGAAAACAGCAGGATCTGCCGATGACCGGACAGCTCACTCAGCAGCTCCAGTGCGGCACCCAGCCGGGATTCGTCGAAGCGGATCAGAGCATCGTCAAGGATCAGCGGTGCTTCGGGGGCCAGCGCCTCCCACACGGCCAGCCGCAGCGCCAGATACATCTGGTCGGCGGTGCCGTCGCTGCGCCATTGGGCGGTGCGCAATGTGACCTCGGCGCCCTGCGCCGCCTGAACGATGAGGTTGTCGTCGATGGAGATGCGGTCGTAGCGCCCTTGGGTCAGCCGGTTCAGGAACTGCCCTGCCCGGCGGGTGATCCGGGGGGCAAAGCGCCGCTGCAATTCCTTGGCGGCGGCATCCAAGGCCTGCTGCCCCAGATCCAGCGCCCGGTAGGTCTTTTCCAACTGGCGCAGCCGGTTCTTGGTCAGGGCGATGCGGTCGGTGAGGATGCCGCTGTCGGGCAGCTCGTCCATGCGCCCCTGACATTGCCCCAGCCGGATGCGGCTTTGGTTGAGCAGGTCGGTGGTGCGGGCCAATTCCTGCTGGGTCTGCTCCGGGGGCAGATCCAGCGCATCCTCTTGCCGGGGGGCTTCGGTCTGTTTGGCAAGAGCGATCAGGGATTGGAGCCGGGTCTTTGACTCCAAGGCATCCCGGCGAAGCTGCTCGGCTTGATCCACCAGCCCCAGTTGCTCCCGCCAGAGGGAGGTCTGGGTCAGCAGCTCCTTCTGCCGGGCGTCCAGCGCCGCTTCGTTTTCAAGGCGCTTGCGCTCCCGGCGGCTGCGGCGCACGGTGGCGATGATGGCGGACAATGCAAGGATGGCACCTGCCCCCAAACCCACCAGCCCCGCAATGGGGTACTGGGACAGGGCAAAGGCACCGGCAAGGGAAAACAGGGCGGTGAGGATCCACAGAAAGATCACCCCGACCGGGGAACGGCGCTTCTGGATGGGGGTGGCATCGATCTGACGCAGGATCGCTTGAGCTTGGGTCAGCTTGGCGTTCAGTTCCTCTCTGGGAGGGAGATTCTGGCAGCGGGATGCCATCTGTTGCCATTGTGCCTGAGTTTCCTTGGCAAATTCCGCCGCCTGCCGAAGCTGTTGGGTGGCTTCGGCAGATCTTGCGTGGGCGAGGGCATCCCGGTGGGTCTGAAGCTGGGCAAGACGCTCCTCGGCAGAATGGATCTGCTGCTGAAGCTGGCTGATCTGGGTCTGCAAGGTCTGGCGCTGCTGAAGCTGCTGCTCCAGATCCTGGAGGGTTTGCTGTGCCTGGGGGATCAGCCCGGTGCGGTTGTAGCGGCAGCGGTTCTGATATTCCCGCAGCTTTTTTGCCAGCAGTTCCCCGCCGCCGGATTCGTCCCCGGTGGTCACAAGGGCATTGAGCCGGCGGCGCAGGGCATCGTCTGCCTGCACCGGAAGATCCGTAAAGCGGATGAAGCCCGTCCGGACGAACACGCTGCGTTCCACCCCCAGCAGGGTTTGACCGCAGGTATCCGCCTGCAGCTCCTCCACCGGCAGACCCGTCCGGGTCTCGTAGGCGGCGAAGTCTCCCATGGGCGTCCTGCCCCGGGTGCGGCGCTGGATGGTGATATCCCGCCCTTTCCACTCCAGACGGAGCAGCCCCTCCATGGGTCTGCCCGACCAAGGCAGATACCGCTCTTTCCCGGCGATCTGATCCCGGGTGGAGCGCTCCCGGGTGTCGATGCCGTAGAGCATGGCGGTGAGGAAGGCGCACCATGTGCTTTTGCCCCACTCGTTGGGGGCACAGATGAGATTCAGCCCCTCGGTCAGTTCCAAGGTCTGGGCGTCCAGTTTGCCGAAGGTGGCGGTCATAGAGATGATCTTCACGGCAGCTCCACCTCCCGTCCTTGTAGGATCTGCCGGGAGATCCGGGCGGCCAGTTCCAGCGCTTCGGCGGTCTCGGCGTCGGCGTCCTCAGCGGCAGTTCTCAGAATGCGGAAATATACCCCCTCAAGGGTGTCCTGCCCGGCGGATTCCCACAGATCTCCCGTGGGGATGGTCTCGTCCAGCAGGCGCAGGTTGGGGTAGCGGTCAAACCGTCCGGCGAGCCGTTCCATGGCGGCGGGGTCGGCTTCCCCGGTGAGCCGGATGCGGAAGAAGTCCCGGCTGCCCTCCGGGGGCAGCACCCGTTCCACCGCACCCACAGGGTCGTCTCCTGCGGTGACGGATTCATCATAGAATCGGGGCACATCCAGTGGGATGAACCGCACATGGGCAGATTCTTCCAGTTCAGCAATGAGCACGCCTTTGATCCCGGTCTCGTCATAGCCGTGGCCCATGGGGCAGCCGGGCCAAGCGCACATTCCTGCGCCTGCGCCGAATCGTCCGGCAGCATGGATGTGACCCAGCGCCGCATAATCCAGTCCGGCTTCCCGGATCTGGGCGGCGGTGATGGGACAGTAGACGGAGTTGGTGCTGGTGGGGTCGGCGTGGAGCACCAGCAGGGCGTAGCGCTCCTGTCCCTGTGCCTGAAAGCCATCCAATAGGGCGGGGCATTCCTTGGCGTCGTATCCTGCACCGTATACCCGGCAGTCCAGCTCCGGCACGCTCAGACTGCTGATCTGAGGGCGGGGGAAGATATGCACATTGGCAGGCCAAGTCTCCAGCACCCAGGGGCTGTTGGCGCCCATGGGATCGTGGTTGCCCGGGGCGATGAAGATGGGCATATCCATGCGGGCGAAAGCGCGCCGCATGGCTTCTGCGCTCTCGGTGGTGTAAGCGCCGTCGAACAGATCTCCCGCCAGCAGGCAGAGCTGGCACCCCTCCCGGATGGCGATATCGGCGATCTGATCCGGCAGGCGCAGCATCTGCTGCCGCAGGAATTTCCGCTGGCTGTGGCTGAACCCGCCCAAGGGGGCATCCATATGCCAGTCGGCGCTGTGGAGGATCTTAATCATAGACATCCACCCTTTCTACATGGCGGCAGCGGCCGGTCTGGGCGTCGATGGTGAACAGCACCGCTTCCAGTTTGGTGGGGCCGTCGGCGCAGCGGTAGCGGGCGTACAGTTCTCCGCGGAATTTGTCGATGGACAGCTTGGGGGCGATGCCCAGCACGGATACCGCAGGTCCGGTCATGCCCAGATCCGTCACATACCCGGTGCCTTTGGGCAGGATCTGCACATCGGCGGTGGGCACATGGGTGTGGGTGCCCCACAGGGCGCTGACGGTGCCGTCGAGCATATACCCCATGGCCAGCTTCTCCGAGGTGGCCTCTGCGTGCATCTCCACCAGAATGATCTTGGTGTCGATCTGTTTTAGGATCTTGTCCATCAGCAGGAAGGGGTTGTCCGGGGTGTAGTCCATGCCGCAGCGCCCGATGAGATCCACCACGGCAACGGGACCTGCCTTGGTCTCATAGATACCCCAGCCCCGCCCGGGCTGCTGGGGGGGCAGATTGGCAGGGCGGAGGATGTAGGGGCAGTCTTCGATAAAGGGGACGATCTCCCGGCGGGAGAAGGTGTGGTTGCCCATGGTGATCACATCGGCACCGGCATCCAGGATCTCGTCGCCCTGCGCCGGAGTCATGCCCAGATTGCTGGCGTTCTCCCCGTTGACAATGACGAAATCCGCACCGCATTCCCGCTTCAGCCGCCGCAGGCTCTTGCACAGCCGGGCAAGCCCCGGCTCGCCTACCACATCGCCTACAGCCAATACCTTCAGATCCATAGCTGATCCTCCTTCAAATCCGATCTTGTATCCTCAGTATATACGAAACACGCCGATTTCGCAATGAAAAAGATCAGTCCCCGAACCGAATTGGTTCGGGGACTGAGGAAAAAATCAATCCTTGATGTTGATGGCAATGTGCACATCGTCCAGCTGCTTCTGGGAAACGGTGGTGGGGGCATCCATCATCAGATCCTGAGCATTCTTGTTCATGGGGAAGGTGATGACCTCCCGGATGGACTCCTCGCCGGTGAGCAGCATGATGATGCGGTCCACACCGGGGGCGGCGCCTGCGTGGGGAGGTGCGCCGTAGGTGAAGGCGTTGTACATGGCGGGGAACTTGGCCTTCACATCCTCCTCGCCCAGACCGACCATCTGGAATGCCTTGACCATGATCTCGGGATCGTGGTTCCGCACAGCGCCGGATGCAGTCTCGTAGCCGTTGCAAACCAGATCGTACTGGTCAGCGTTGATGGCCAGCAGCTTCTCGGTGTTGCCCTCGGCATCCACAAGGGCCTGCATACCGCCCTGAGGCATGGAGAAGGGGTTGTGGCAGAATTCCAGCTCGCCGGATTCCTCGCCCATCTCATACATGGGGAAGTCCACGATCCAGCAGAAGGCGTACTGCTCTTCGTCGAAGTGACCGGGGATCCGCTTGCCCAGCATGGTGCGGATGACGCCGGCGGTCTTCTGGGCGGCGGCCTTCTTGCCTGCTGCCATGCACACGAAGCTGCCGGGCTTCAGGTTCAGCTTCTCCACGAAGGCATCCTTGCAGTCCCCGAGGAACTTGGAGATGCCGCCGGTGAGGTTGCCCTCGTCGTCCACACGGACCCAGCAGGCCTTGTTGCCGGTCTGGACTTCCACATCCACCAGCAGCTTGTCGATCCACTTGCGGGCCTGAGTGAAGTTGTCAACAGCCACGGCCTTGACAGTGCTACCCTCGAAGGGACCGAAGCCGCAGCCCTGCACCACATCGGTGATGTCCTGGACTTCCAGATCGATCCGCAGGTCGGGCTTGTCGGAGCCGTAGCGCTCCATGGCCTCGTTGTAGGGAATGTGGCGGAAGGGAGCGCCGGAGATCCGCTGATACTTGCCGAACTTGGCAAACACCGGCACCAGCACATCCTCCAGCGTGGACAGCACATCCGCCTGAGAAGCAAATGCCATCTCCATATCCAGCTGATAGAACTCGCCGGGGGTGCGGTCGGCACGGGCGTCCTCATCCCGGAAGCAGGGAGCGATCTGGAAATAACGGTCGAAGCCGGAGGTCATCAGCAGCTGCTTGAACTGCTGGGGAGCTTGGGGCAGGGCATAGAACTTGCCGGGGTGGTTCCGGGCGGGAACCAGATAGTCTCTTGCGCCCTCGGGGGAGGAAGCGGTGAGGATGGGGGTGGTGATCTCAAGGAAGCCCTTCTCGGTCATCAGACGGCGCAGCTCCGCCACCACCTGACAGCGCAGGACGATGTTGCTCTTCACCGCCGGATTTCTCAGATCCAGATAGCGGTACTTCAGACGGGTGTTCTCGTCGGCGTCCTTGGACTTGTTGATCTCAAAGGGAAGCTGGTTGTGGCGGCACTTGCCCAGTACCTTGATCTCGGAAGGAACGACCTCGATCTCGCCGGTGGGGAGCTTGGTGTTCTTGCTCTCCCGCTCCCGGACGACGCCGGTGACGGAGATGGTGGATTCCTTGGTGATGCCCTTGACGATGTGCATCATCTCTTCATTTTCCACCACGATCTGGGTGGTGCCGTAGTAGTCCCGGAGCACCAAGAACGCAAAGTTTGCGCCCACCTCCCGGACATTCTCCAGCCAACCGGCCAGAGTGACAGTTTGACCTGCGTTGCTCAGACGGAGCTCCCCGCAGGTGTGGGTTCTGGACTGGAACATGAAACATGACCCCTTATATCTACAAATTTATCTGAACTATTATTTCACAACTGTGGGGAAAAGTCAATCTCTCCCGGGGAAATTCCCACCGGCGGCGGTGTCCGGTCGGAAGATCAGCTCATCGTATCCGGTTTCCTCGTCCTGCTCCACCTCGTAGCGGATGCCGGGAAGCCCGGCGATGACCAGTTCGCAGGTGGTGTTGACGATGCACCCGGTGCAAAGATGCCCGCCGATGGTGGAAAGATCCTCCTTGGACAGGGCGATGTGGACATGGCAGCGCCGGGCGCTGACGGTGCCGTTGAGACTGACGATCTCGCAATGCTCCTCGATGGAGCGGATGGTGACGCCGCTGGCGTCCCGGATTCTGCCCCTGCTGATGCAGCCCACCCCGGACAGGATCACACCGGCTTCGATCTGCGCTTGGGCGCACAGGGCGCGGATGGACTCCAGCAGATCCTCCCCCCGGCGCAGCCGGATGCAGTACACGGTGCTGTCTCCGTGACCGGTCACGATACGCTGTTGCAATACGATCAGATCCCTTCTATATGTAATGTATAAATATGATTCCCGTAACGGATATTTATATTATAAGAGCAGGACGATGGCGGTGTCAACGACTAAATTTCCGAAATAAATACAGAAAAAAGCGGGAATAAGAAAAAATCTTGCTTTTTTGTCTGCACTGTGGTAGAATATCGTGGCTTATCAAAGGCGGGGCACACGCTGATGCCGCCCGCCATAGAATGGACCAGCCCGGGGCAGAAGCCCTGCGGTCAATGAAGGAGGAATCCCCAGTATCATGGAGAAAGCGGTTTATGCGTTTCACCTGAATGGAAATCCGACCAAATGCACGCCCTTTGGTCATGGACATATCAATCATACGCTGAAGGTGACCACGGACACCGGCGCAGAATATATTTTGCAGAAGATCAACCAGTATGTGTTCAAAGATCCCGCCAGCGTGATGCAGAATGTGGGTGCGGTGACGGACTACATCCGGGAGCGGGTGGATGATCCCCGGCTGTGCCTGCATTTTCTCACCACCAAGGACGGCAAGTTCCATTACGAGGACGATCAGGGGAATTTTTGGCGGATGTACGACTTCGTCGGCGGCTTCTGTCTGGACACCCCGGAGAGCGACGAGGACTTCTACCAGAGCGCGTTGGCGTTCGGCAGATTCCAGCAGATGCTCAGCGATTACGATGCCGACAGCCTGACCGAGACCATCCCGGAGTTCCACAACACCATCGACCGCTACCGCCAGTTCAAGGAATCCGTGGCGGAAGACCGGGTGGGCAGAGCCGGTCAGGTGCGCGACGAGATCGATTTTGTGCTGGCACGGGAGGAAAAAGGCTCCACATTGCAAAAAATGCGGTGCAGCGGCGAACTCCCCCTGCGGGTCACCCACAACGATACCAAGCTGAACAATGTGCTTCTGGATCGGGAGAACCACCGCTCCCTGTGCGTGCTGGATCTGGATACGGTGATGCCGGGACTGAGCGCCTATGACTTCGGTGACTCCATCCGCTTCGGTGCTGCCACGGCGGCAGAGGATGAGCGGGATGTGAGCAAGATGGGGCTGGATCTGCACCTGTTTGAGGTCTACACCCGGGGCTTTTTGGAGGCTGCCACCTCCCTGACGGATCTTGAGGTGAAGATGCTGCCCATGGGCGCCTATGTGATGACTTTGGAGGTTGGTCTGCGGTTCCTGAAGGACTATCTGGATGGGGATCTGTACTTCAAGACCGACTATCCCGAGCATAATCTGATCCGTGCCCGCACGCAGCTGAAGCTGGTGGAGGATATGGAGCAGAAGATGGATCAGATGGATCGGATCGTGGCACAGGTTGCCGAACAGGTTCGCAAATAATAGCAGCTTACAAGGCAGCGGCACCGCCGCTGCCTTGCTGTTTTCCAAAGAGGAGGGGGCTGCTGATGGAGCTGCCCGGATAGGAGCAGCCCATGGAACAGTTCCTATGCAAAGGCCTATAACGGATGAGATCCCCTTTGGGTGCCATTTGGCATCCAAAGGGGATCTTTCTGCTGCCGGAAGTTACAGGCTCCGGGCGATGTTGGTCTGGGTGGTATAGAGCTGGGCATACATGCCGCCTGCGGCGATCAGCTCCTCGTGGGTGCCCATCTCGGTGATGCGTCCGTCAGCGATGGAGACGATACGGCCTGCAGAGCGGATGGTGGACAGCCGGTGGGCGATGATGAGGGTGGTGCGCCCCTGCGCCAGCGTGTCGAAGGCCCGCTGGATCTTGGCTTCCGTCACCGAGTCCAGCGCCGAAGTGGCTTCATCCAGAATGAGGATGGGGGGATTCTTCAGGAAGATCCGGGCAATGGAGATCCGCTGCTTCTGCCCGCCGGACAGCAATGTGCCCCGCTCACCCACATAGGTGTCGAAGCCGTTGGGCATATCCATGATATCCTCGTAGATCTCCGCCTTCTTGGCGGCTTCGATGACCTCGTCCATGGTGGCGTCGGGCTTGCCGTAGCGGATGTTCTCCAGAATGGTATCGGCAAAGAGGAACACATCCTGCTGTACCACGCCGATGCTTTGATGCACAGAACGCTGGGTCACATCCCGCACATCCTGACCATCGATGGAAATAGCACCGGAGGACACATCATAGAACCGGGGGATGAGCTGACATAGGGTGCTCTTGCCGCCGCCGGAGGGACCCACAATGGCTACGGTCTCACCGGGGGCTACATGAAGGCTCACATCGTGGAGCACCGCCAGATCCCCTTCATAGGCGAAGGACACATGATCCACATCGATGCGCCCACCCTTGCAGACCAAGGGCTTGGCATCCGGGCGATCCTGCAGGCTGGGCTCGGTGCGCATCAGATCCACAAAGCGGTTCAGCCCGGCAAAGCCGCTGGCGAACAGCTCGGAGAAGTTGGCCATTTTCCGCATGGGGTTGACAAAGGTGGCGATGTACAGGGAGAAGGTGATCAGATCCACATGATCCATCTGGCCCTTCATGATGAGATAGCCGCCGATGCCGATGACCGCCACATTCAGGCTGCACAGGAAGAACTCCATGGTGCTGTTGAACCGTGCCATGGCCTTGTGGAACTGGCGCTTGGAGGTCTTGTAGATGTTGTTGGCGGCATTGAACCGGGCGATCTCCTGCTCCTCACTGGCGAACGCCTTGGCGGTGCGGATGCCGCTGAGACTGGATTCGATCTCGGTGTTGATATGGCCGGTCTTCTGCTTCACCGCCTTGGATGCTTCGGACATGCTCCGGCGCATGACCATGATGACGGCGAGGAACAGAGGGACCATCACCGCCACCACCAGTGCCAGCTTCCATTGGATGCGGAACATCACCACCAGCGCACCCACGATGGTCAGGGCGCTGGTGAGCAGATCCTCCGGGCCGTGGTGGGACAGCTCCGTCAGTTCGAACAGGTCGGTGGTCAGCCGGCTCATCATCTGACCGGTGCGGTTCTTGTCGTAGAAATCGAAGCCCAGCTCCTGCATGTGGCGGAACAGATCCGCCCGGATGTCGGCCTCCACCCGGATGCCGAAGGTGTGACCGTAGTAGCACAGGATGTAGTTCAGACCGGTGCGGATCACATAGACACCCAATACCGACACCATGATGATGAAAAAGGTGCGGTATGCTTGATTGGGCAGCAGGTCATACAGGGCGTGACGGGTGATCAGCGGGAACGCAAGATCCACCACGGCGATCAGCACCGCACAGCTGATGTCTACCAGAAACAGCCCCAGATGATTCTTAAAATAGCTGAGGAAGATCGACAAAGGACGCTTCCTCTGAAATTCTTTTGTGGTCATTTCATATCCTCCTTCTATTCTCCCGACATTATACAACGGTTTTTTCAAGGTTGCAACCGCAACGAAAAGGGTTTTGGACTTTTCTGTGAAAATCTGTTATACTATTGCAAACCGTTGATGGAGGAGCAGATGATGGATATTTTATACCAAGACCCGGATCTGGCGGCGGTGGTCAAGCCGGTGGGCGTGGACTCGGAGCACGACCTGCCCCGGATGCTGGAGCAGACCCTTGGCGCAGAGGTGTACCCCATCCACCGGCTGGATCTGAATGTGGGCGGGGTCATGGTCTATGCCCGCACATCGGCGGCAGCGGCGGCGCTGTCCCGGCTGGTGCAGCAGGGGAAGTTTGTCAAGGAATACCGGGCGCTGGTTCACGGTGTCCCGCCCCAAGGGGAAACATGGCAGGATCTTCTCTTCAAAGACAGCCGCAAAAATAAGGTCTTTGTGGTCAAGCGGGAGCGCAAGGGGGTCAAGCGGGCGAGTTTGGAATTCACCCGGCTGACCCAGGACGATCCGGCATTGGTGCACATCCTGCTGCACACCGGGCGCTCTCACCAGATCCGGGTGCAGTTTGCATCCCGGGGATACCCGCTGGTGGGGGATCACAAGTATGGCGCCCGGGACGAAGTGCAAAGTCCAATGCTCCATTCCTGCCGGATCCGTTTCCCGTGGAAAGGGAAGCAGATGACCTTCGTTTCCTTGCCTGCATGGGGAGATCTCCCACTAGATCCGTAAGAAAAAGAACCGATGCCGAAACATCGGTTCTTTTTTTGTTAGTTTGCTTCGGCATCCACGAAGGCCTGCTTCATTCCGCAGCCGTCGGCGTGGAAGCGGTAGTTCTGGCACATATCGTAGCCGGGCAGGTTGTTGCCCTCTACCAAGACAGGACCGTCGGGGGTGATGGCCACATCCCAGCCGATATAGCGCAGCCGGGGCTCCACCTGCGCCGCCTGACGGCACAGCTCCAAGGCTTCTTGAAAATAAGGGACCGTGAATCCCTCAAACGCAAACCCGGTCATGGGGTGGCTGGTGTAGTAGGACACGGTCTTGTCGCAGAACACCGGCATGGTGATGGTACCCTCCGGGGACAGCAGGGTGTACATCCCGCCGCTGGAAATATTATCCACATCGTTCTGCCCGCTGCCGATGCGAACCAGCGCATAGACCACATTGGCGTTGCCCCGGTCGCTGAGGATGGTGACGATCCGCACCGTGTTCACCGACCGGCTGCACAGCTTGTCCATCTTGGGATGCTGGCAGATGGTCTGCTCGGCGAGGAACATCTTCTTGTCCATCAACTGCTCGTACAGTTGGTGCAGATCCTGCCCTTCCAGACGGATCTTCTCCACCCCGGTGCCGCCGAAGGACACAGGCTGCTTGGCAAAGAATGTGTCTTTGCCTTGGCAGAAGGCGGCAAAGCCCTCGTAACCCGTCTGAAGATCCACCCAGTCCCGGTGCATGAACGGCCCGTAGGTCTGGAAGAACAGCAGCTTGTCGTTGAGCAGCGGGTAGGCCTCCCGCTGGTTCATCCGCCGGACGAGGGCAATATTATCATCGTAGGTCATGAAAGTTCTGCGTTTTTCTTTGCCGATGGATGCAAAATTAAAGGTCAGATAATCCAGATATCCGATGCCGTGGGCGAACATGCTGTAGGTCATGTCGAAAAAAAGCCAGATCCGGTTTTTGCCGCTGCGCTGATGGGCCAGCTGCAAATTGCGGAAGAACCGCTTGAAGCTGCCCGAGCCTGCCCGGACGAGGAGGGTTTTGATCTTGTTCATTTTCTTTCCCCTTTTTCAATGGAACTGCTCCCATTTTAATACCAGTTTGCCTAAAATGCAACCATGTTTTCCGGGAACAGGCGATGAGTAGGTGGAGCTGAGGGATTTTTGACAGAATGTGAATTTTTTATGAAAGCCCTTGCATGGGAAAAAGCTTCGTGCTATTATTTGGTAGCTTGCTACATATTATTGCGAGGAGGAGATCCAATGTCCGTTCACTATGGACACCTGATCCGCATCCTGCACTGGTGCGCGGATCAGACCATCACCCAAGCCTTGGAGCAGATGGAGCTGACGGCCGCCCAAGGGCGGATCGTGGGGTATGTCGCCCATTGCCCCCAGCCGCCCTGCCCCCGGGACATCGAGGAGACCTTTCACCTGAGCCATCCCACGGTGTCGGGGCTGCTGTCCCGGCTGGAGCAGAAGGGCTTTCTGCGGCTTCAGCCGGATCCTGAGGACCGGCGGTGTAAGCGGATCTTTTTGCAGGAAAAGGGTGTGCAATGCCACGAGCGGATCGGCAGTCTGATCCGTGACCATGAGCAGCGCATGGTTCGGGGCTTCACCCCTCAGGAACGGGAGCAGTTCACCTCTTTTTTACAGCGGGCCATAGAGAATCTGGGCGGATCACCCTGCCCAAGTTTAACCGAGGAGGAACCCAAAGCATGATACGCAAACTTGCCCGGTGTGTCCGGGAATACAAATGGTCTGCGATCCTCAGCCCCCTTGCCATGATCGGGGAGGTCTATATGGAGGTGCAGATCCCGCTGGTGCTGGCCAAGATCGTGGATCTCGGCGTCCAGCAGGCGGATATGGGGATGGTGCTGAAGTACGGTCTGGTGCTGGTGCTGTATGCGCTGGCGTCGCTGGCATTTGGCATCGCGTCGGCGTTTTTCGCCGCCCATGCGGCCACGGGCTTTGCCCGGAATCTGCGCCACGATATGTTCTATCAGGTGCAGACCTTCGATTTTTCCAATATCGACAAATTTTCGGCATCCAGCATCGTCACCCGGCTGACTTCGGATGTGGCCAACATTCAGATGGCGTTCCAGATGATGATCCGCATGGCCATCCGCTGCCCCATGATGCTGATCCTTGCCACCACCAACGCCTACTCCATCAGCCCCAAGCTGTGCATCGTGTACTGTCTGGTGCTGCCCTTGCTGGGGCTGGGGCTTTACCTGCTAATCCGCATCGTCTACCCCATTTTTGACCGGGCGTTCCGCACCTATGACGAGCTGAACAATGTGGTGCAGGAGGATCTGCACGGCATCCGGGTGGTGAAATCTTTCGTCCGGGAGGCACGGGAGACCGAGAAATTCACCACCGTGTCCCAGCGGATCTATCAGGACTTCTGCAAGGCAGAGCGCACCATGGCCTTCAACAATCCGCTGATGCAGCTTGCGGTGTATACCTGCGTCATTGTGATCTCCTATCTGGGCGCCGTGATGGTGGTGCAGTCGGGGAACAATGCCGCAGCCGGTCTGACCACCGGGCAGCTCACCTCCATGTTCACCTATACCACCCAGATTCTCAGTTCTCTGATGATGCTGTCCATGGTCTTTGTGATGCTGACCATGGCACGGGCGCCTCTGCGCCGGACGGCGGAGATTCTGTCGGAGCAGCCGGATCTTGATACACCGGAGGATCCTGTCACCCAAGTGGCCGACGGATCCATCGATTTTGAGGATGTGTCCTTCCGCTATTCCGCCGCAGCCAAGCGCAATGCGCTGGATCATGTGGATCTGCACATTGACTCCGGCATGACCGTGGGCATCTTGGGCGGCACGGGATCTTCCAAATCCACGCTGGTCCAGCTGATCCCCCGGCTGTACGATGTCACCGAGGGCTGTCTGAAGGTGGGCGGCGTGGATGTGCGGCGGTATGACCTGAAGACCCTGCGGGACAGCGTGGCCATGGTGCTGCAAAAGAATGTGTTGTTCAGCGGCAGCATCAAGGAGAACCTGCGCTGGGGCGATCCCAATGCTACCGACGAGGAGCTGATCCACGCCTGCCGCTTGGCCTGCGCTGACGAGTTCATTCAGGGCTTCCCGGAGGGCTATGACACCCACATCGAGCAGGGCGGCGCCAATGTCTCCGGCGGTCAGAAGCAGCGGCTTTGCATTGCCCGGGCGCTGCTGAAGAAACCCAAGATCCTGATCCTGGATGATTCCACCTCTGCGGTGGATACCGCCACGGATGCAAAGATCCGCAGAGCCTTCCGGGAGGAGATCCCCGGAACTACCAAGATTATCATTGCCCAGCGGGTGGCGTCCATTCAGGATGCGGATCTCATCGTGGTGCTGGACGGCGGCGCCGTCAGCGCTGTGGGCACCCATCAGCAGCTGCTGGAGGGCTCCGAGATCTACCGTGAAGTCTATCGATCCCAGCAGAAAGGAGGGATGGAATAATGCCTCCCGTAAAAATGCGCGGCGACGGCCGCAAAGCCAAAGATCCGAAGAAAACCATCTCCCGTCTGCTGGGGTATCTGGGCAGATACCGGCGGACGCTGGTGGTGGTCGTGGTGTGTATCGTCCTCAGCGCCGTGGCACAGGCGGCCAGTGCTTCCTCTTTGGGCACGCTGGTGGATGGCTATATCACCCCGCTGTTGGCCCAGACTCAGCCGGACTACCAGCCCTTGATCCGATTCCTCATCATGATGGCGGGGATCTATCTGGTGGGCATGGCGGCATCGTTTCTGTATAACTTCCTCATGGTTCGTGTGGGGCAGGGGGTGCAGAAGACCATCCGGGACGAGATGTTCACCCATATGCAGACGCTCCCCATCCGGTATTTCGACACGCACCCGGCAGGCGATGTGATGAGCCGCTACACCAGCGACATCGACACTCTGCGTCAGATGCTGTCCCAAGCCATCCCGCAATGCATTTCCTCTGTGGCAACATTGGTGGTGGTGTTTGCGGCCATGCTCATCACTTCTCCTATTTTGACGGTGGTGCTGGTGCTGACGGTGTCGGTGATCGTTCTGGTGACCAAAGCGGTGGCGGGGAAGTCCGCCCGTTTCTTCATCGGTCAGCAGACCATCCTCGGTCAGGTCAACGGCTATGTGGAGGAGATGATCAGCGGTCAGCGGGTGGTGAAGGTATTCTGCCACGAGGAGCAGACCAAGAAGGAGTTCGATGAACTGAACGATCAACTCCGGCGCAATGCCTTCCGTGCCGGCGCCTACTCCAATGTGATGGGCCCGGTGAACAACAATCTGGGCTACATCCAGTACGCCATCCTCGCCATTGTGGGCGGACTGCTGGCGGTGTACTCCGAGGGCAGCCTGCTGACGCTGGGACGGCTGATCGCCTTTTTGACCCTGTCCCGTTCCTTCAATCAGCCTATTTTGCAGGTGAGCAACCAGATCAATGCCATCGTCATGGCGCTGGCAGGCGCAGAGCGGGTGTTCGACCTGATGGACGAGCCTTCGGAGGAAGATCACGGCTATGTGAAGCTGGTCAACGCCCAGATCGGTGACGACGGCACCATCACCCCCTGCGCCCAGCACACCGGACATTGGGCGTGGGAGCATCCCCACAAGGCAGACGGCACCGTTACCTATACCGAGCTGAAGGGCGACATCACCATGTTCCATGTGGACTTCGGATATGTGCCGGAAAAGACGGTGCTGCACGATGTGACCCTGTATGCCAAGCCCGGTCAGAAGATCGCCTTTGTGGGCGCCACCGGCGCAGGCAAGACCACCATTACGAATCTGATCAATCGGTTCTATGACATTGCCGACGGCAAGATCCGCTATGACGATATCAACATCAACAAGATCCGCAAATCCGATCTGCGCCGGTCGCTGGGGGTGGTGCTTCAGGAGACCAACCTGTTCACCGGCACAGTGATGGACAACATCCGCTATGGCAATCTGGAAGCCAGCGACGAAGATTGTATCCGCGCGGCGAAGCTGGCCAATGCCCACGACTTCATCACCCGGCTGCCTCAGGGGTACGATACCCCCATCACCGGAAACGGCAGCCGCCTGTCTCAGGGTCAGCGGCAGTTGATCGCCATTGCAAGAGCCGCCGTGGCAGATCCCCCGGTGATGATCTTGGACGAGGCCACCTCCTCCATCGATACCCGCACGGAGAAGCTGGTTCAGGACGGCATGGACGCATTGATGAAGGGACGCACGGTGTTCGTCATCGCCCACCGGCTCAGCACCATCATGAACTCCGACTGCATCATGGTGCTGGATCACGGGCGGATCATCGAGCGGGGCACCCACGATGACCTCATCGCCCAAAAGGGCACCTATTATCAGCTCTATACCGGCATGGTGGAGCTGGACTAAAGACTGCATCAGCCCCCCGGACTCCGGGGGGCTGATAAAGCATTTGGAAGACGGCAGCATCTGCATGGGGAAGAAATTGCGTGCCAATGCAGAGCGGTGGCGGCGGAGAATGAGAAAAACTGGGATTTCTACCGCTGGGGAGGGGAAATACCCCCTTTTCTACCGGGGGTAGAGAGTCTACATCTGCCCATTTCCCTGTGTCGGCTCTTGACGCTTCCGATCGGGGAGGTTACAATGGAACTGTGATAACACAGGGCGGCGCTGCGCCGCTGTGGGAAATGAGGAAAAGGAATATGATGAAAGTAATTGCGGACTCGTCGTCCAACATCCGCCGGATGGAAGGCGTGGAGTTTGAAAGCGTACCGCTGAAGATCAACACCAGCGAAAAGGAATACGAAGACGATGCCTCTCTGGATCTGGATGGGATGCTGAAGGAGCTGAAGGCCTACCGGGGCAAATCCGGCACCTCCTGCCCCAACTTCCAGAACTGGATGGACGCCTTCGGGGATGCCGAGGAGATCTTTGTGACCACCATCACCGGAGAACTTTCCGGCAGCTACTCTGCCGCCGTCCATGCCGCCCGGGAGTATGAGCAGGAGCATCCCGGCAGACGGGTGTGCGTCATCGATTCCCGGTCGGCAGGTCCTCAGATCCGGCTTCTGGTGGAGAAGATCCGGGATCTGGCGGCAGAGGGGGCGGACTTCCAGACCATCTGCGACAAGATCAAGGACTACCACAGCCATACCCGGCTGCTGTTTTGTCTGGAATCTTTGCACAATCTGGCGCAGAACGGTCGGATCAACCACGCCGTGGCGAAGGTGGCAGGCATTCTGGGGATCCGTGTCATCGGAGAAGCCAAGGACGGCGTTCTGAACCCCCTGCACAAATCCCGCGGGGAGAAGAAGGCGCTGGACACCATCTTCTCGGAGATGGTGAAGAAGGGCTTTGCAGACGGCTGCCGTGTGCGGATCGCCCATTGTCTGAACCCGGAGGGTGCCCATGCGCTGAAGGAGATGATCCTCAGCCGGTTCCCCAAGAGTCAGATCGGCATCGAGCCCACCGGCGGCCTGTGCAGCTACTATGCAGAGCACGGCGGTCTGATGATCGGATTTGAATGCTGCTGATGAATGCAAAAAAGCTGTGAGGTTATCCTCACAGCTTTTTGCGTCCTTGGGATGGAGGACATGGGATCACTTGCGATTCCATGCCGAGGGCATCCAAGGATACTTTTCTTCGTTTTCTTTGCCGTAAGTTTCCAGCTTGCGAAGCTGCTCGACCACATGGGGCATATCCATTCGGTCAACCAGGTCGCAGATCAGCTTGGCGCCGGAGTCTGCCATGGCGGCGCGGGCGCCCTCGTCGGGGATATCGGGGGTGGGCATATGGTCGGCGTTCTCTCCGAAGCAGTAGCCCACAGCGGCGCTCTGATAGCCCAAGGAGAACAGGTCGTTGAAGGGGGCGCAGCTCTGGGGCACAGGCTCGCCAAATCCGGTGACGCAGGGCACATCCTCCAGCCGACCCATGATCTGGTAGGCGCCCACGGTCATATCGTGGAACACGGAGAAGCTGCGGAACAGATCCTGGCAGCGGTTCATGTGCATCATCAGATCCATGTAGAGGATGGGCACGCCGGTCTCGTCATAGAAATCCCGCACCATGGGGCAGATGGTCATATGAGCCGGACCATGGAAGCTGATGTAGATCTGGCGCTTGAAGCCCACCCGCAGCAGGCTGCGGGCGATGGCGCCCAGATAGTCGATGCCCTGACGGACGGACACCTGCACCGTACCTCTGCCGGAAGCGGTAGCGCCAGCATAGAAGTAGGGCAGTCCCGTCAGTACCAGACCGTCGCAGGCCTGGGCCATCTTCAGCGCAAAGGCTTCGGACAGGACGGTTTCGCTGTCCAGCGGCAGACCGCCGTGCATTTCGGTGGTGCCAACGGGGACGATGATGATGTCATTGCGCTGCAAATACTCCTGAACTTCGGAGTTGAGC
Source organism: uncultured Clostridia bacterium (assembly GCA_937890525.1). Taxonomy (GTDB): domain Bacteria; phylum Bacillota; class Clostridia; order Oscillospirales; family Oscillospiraceae; genus Faecousia. The sequence continues at coordinate 141,439 of CALADI010000012.1, forward strand.
AGTTTACCAAGAATACGAGTACGCATAATTATGCTCCTTTCACAAAGGAAACCGGCGGCACGGCAGATGCCGATTGTGCCGCCGGTTATGGGGGGTTAGGAATTTGCGCCGGTGGACTTCATGGCTGCCAGCTTGGCACGAACCTCCGGGGTGATGTTCCAGACGAACTTGAACACCGCCCAAGAGCCCAGAGCGAAGATGGCGGGAACCAGAACACACAGCACCTTGATGCCGGTGAGGGTGGAGGCAGACTGGGCCAGCCCCTGAGCGGCAGCGACAGAGTCATAGCCGATCCAGCCCAGCGCCAGAACAGCGGCGGAGTTGCCCACGGTCTGACCGATCCGGCGTGCCAGATTGAAGGTGCCGTAGATAGAACCCTCAGTACGCTTGCCGGTGACCAGCTCGTTGTAGTCGATGGCCTCTGCCACCAGACCCCACTGCATCTGAATGGAGACCATGGCGAAGCTGAGCGCCAGAGAGCTGATGATCATGTGGACGAAGGCGGGGACTTCCATGACCAGATGCATCACGAACAGACCGCCGAACATGGCGCTGCCCAGCAGCAGGCTGTAACGGATCATCTTTTCCAGACTGATCTTCTTGGCAAGGATGGGAGCGCCGATCAGCACCACGAACATCATGGGCATGGAGATCATGCTGGAGAAGCTCATCATGCCCACATCGCCCAGCACATCGGCGTACATATAGGAGGCCAGAGTCTGGTTCACATACTGCATGGTGCAGATGCAGATGCCGTGCAGACATAGTGCAACGAAGGGACGATTCACCCGGAATACCTTCAGAATGTCGGTGAACTTGATGTCATCGGCCTTGGCGGAGGCGGTGACATTCCGCTCCTCAGTCCAGAAGTAGTGCATCAAGCACAGCACGAAGCCGATGCCAGCGCAGATCACAGCGCCGATGGCATAGCCAATGGCGTTGGAATCACCGTACTTCTTCAGCAGCAGGGGGAAGATCATGGCGGGCAGCATGTTGCCGATCATGCCGCCGAAGCCGCGGGCAGAGGACAGGGAAGCGCGCTCGCTGTCGTTGCTGGCCATGGCGGAGAGCATGGAACCCATGGGAATGTTGAACATGGTGTAGCATGCTTCATAAGCGATCTTACAGAAGAACAGCACCACCAGCATTGCGGTACCCTCGAAGAAGGTGGGCAATGTCCAGAAAGCGATGGCGGTGATGGCCAGCAGAGGGGTCGCCCGCAGCAGCCAGGGGCGGAACTTGCCCTTGGGGTTCTGGTGCTTGGCGAACATCTTGTCCATCAGCGCACCCATCATGGGGTCGTTCACGGCGTCCCAGATGTTCCAGATCAGCAGCAGGGTCGCCAGCACAAGGGTGTTGACATGGAGCACATTGGTATAGTAACGGGTGACCATGGAGCCCATGAGAGCAAAGGTCATACAGCCGCCCAAATCGCCCATCATGTAACCGATCCAATGCTTGGCGGTCAGCCCGTTTTTGGGTGTTTTCGACATGGTTGTTTTCCTCCAATTTTGTCGCGGTCGAATCATGTCCGCTTTTGTAACAATATGTTAGCAAATAATGAATGCAAAGTTAATTGCAAATGCAATAAAATAGATTGCAAAAGCATGAACAATGTGGTATATATATGTCTATATTGACAAAATGAAGGGGTGCGTTTTTGTGAAATTAGCTGAACTTCGGAGGATCACCAAGCAGTCGCCCATTCCCAATTCCGCCGATGAGCAGCAGGATCTCATCATTACGCTGAAACAGGGCGGCATTGAGCTGAGTACCATCTATCAGGAATTGGAAATGGCGGGGGAATTTGTGGAAGCCCACCACGACAGCAGCTACCACAATGCCACGGTCTGCCTCCATTCCCACGATTTTTATGAACTGCTGTACTGCTGCAATACCTGCGGGGTGGAGTATCTGGTGGGCACCAGCCGCTACCGGCTGAAAAAGGGGGATATCGTCTGGGTCGCTCCGGGGATGAGTCACCGCCCGCTGATCCCGGCGGATACCCAAGCGGCGTATCACCGGGATGTGATCTGGATCTCCAGAAAATTTATGGATGAATTGGTCTGCCCCTTCGCCAGCGGCGACTTAGGGCGGCGGGGGCGCTCCGGGCTGATGCGCACCGCCGGGACGGAGTGGGAATTTCTGGGCGAGCATTTCCACAACTGCGTCCGGGAGTCGGAGCAGAAAAATCTCGGCTGGCAGATGGCGATGATGGGCAATGTGATGATGCTGGTATCGGGGCTGAGCCGCTGCGAGAGCAAGGCGGGGCTGCCCCTTCCGGCGGAGGCGCCGGAGCTTCTGGATCAGGTCATGGATTATATCGAAGCCCATTATTCCGAGCATATCACCCTTGCAGATACCGCAGCCCGGTTCTATGTCAGCGGCAGCACCATATCCAATCTCTTCCGGCAGAAGATGGGTGCCAGTTTCTACCGCTGTGTGACCCAGCGGCGGCTGATCGCAGCCAAGGATCTGATCCGCCGGGGTGTGGCGATGGAGTCGGTGAACGAGCAGGTGGGATTTAAGGACTATTCCGGTTTTTACCGGGCGTTCAAGCAGGAATACGGTCTTTCCCCTCGGCAATTCCGTCAGCTTCAGGAGCGTTCTGCCGGCGGTTGGGGCTTCTCCCACGGCAAAAGATCGGATACAACCGATGGTTGAGGGGAAAATCCACTAACAGTTGAATGAAAATCTGCCGATCCAACGGCTGGTATGTTCTCTGCCGGGAGGATCCGTGGTATGATGGGCATACCAAATCGGAAGGAGAGATCAATATGGAAATGACTTTGGGTAAACGGATCGCCATGCTGCGCCGGCGCAAGGAACTGAAACAGGAGGAACTGGCCAATATGCTGGATATCACGGCACAGGCGGTGAGCAAGTGGGAAAACGATCAGACCTGCCCGGACATCAGCCTGCTGCCGGAACTGGCTCGGATCCTTGGAGTCAGCGTGGATGAGCTGCTCACCGGCAAGCAGGAGCCTGCGCCTGCGGTGCAGCTTGTCCCCGAGACCCAGCGCAAGGATATGAAGGACATGATCCTGCGCCTTGTGGTGGACTCTGCCCAAGGGGATAAGGTGCGGCTGAACCTGCCTATGGCGCTGGTGATGGCGGCGCTGGATATGGGGGTATCCATGCCCCAGATCTCCGGCAACGAAGCCATGAAGAATGTGGATCTGCGCCAGATCGTGGAACTGGTACGCCAGGGCGCCGTGGGCAACCTGGTGGAGGTGGAGAGCAGCGAGGGGGATGTGGTCCGCATCTTCGTGGAGTGATGCCATGCACATCAAAATCAAAAGCGAGGGTGTGAAACTGGATCTGCCCATCCCCAATGGTCTGGTGCTGAACCGGCTGTGCGCCAAGGCGGCGGCGGGTGCGCTGCGGCGGCATGGGGTGGATATCCCGGCGGAGTCCGCCGCAGCGTTTGCCCGCCAGCTCCGCGCCTGCAAGAAGCGATTCGGTGCGCTGGTTCTGGTGGAGATCCAGAGCGCCGATGGGGATCAGGTGTGCATCACCCTGTAAACAAAAATCCCGTGGGATCGTGGCGGATCTCACGGGATTTTTGCAGTTCCATACGGATCACCGCCATTCTCGTTTTTGCGGTGATGTGTTTATTTCGGCAGACGGGCGATGAGACTGCCGCCGTGTTCCGCCAGCCATGCCCGATGCGCCCGGTAGTCTGGAAGAAAAGCTTCCACATCCAGCCAGAAAGCTGCGGAGTGGTCCATATGACGGCGGTGGCACAGTTCGTGCACCACCACATACTCCGCCACTTCCGGGGGGACAAGCGCCAGCAGCGCATTGAAACTCAGGTTGCCCCGGGCGCTGCAGCTTCCCCAGCGGGTGCGCTGGGTGCGGATGGTGATTGAGCCGTAGGTCACGCCCATCCGCGGGGCATGGTGTGCGGCAAGCCGGGGCAGAAAACCAGCGGCAGTGCGTTTCAGTTCCCGGATCTCCTCAGCGGTGAATTTTGGCGCAGGGGCAGGGAGTTTTGCCAGATGGCTGCGGATCCAAGGGGTTTTTGCATGGACAAATTCCCGGGCTCTGCTGTCGCTGACACCGCGGGGGCATCGAACCACCACCTGCCCATCCGGGGTGATCTGGATGGCGATGGTCTTGCGGTTGGATCGAATGATGGAATAGGGACAGGGCTGATCCATAGGTTTATACAAGGGTAAAGACAGGCTGACAGCGCCCCACGGGAGTGCCATTGTCATTGTGGATCACGCCGCTGTTCAGGCTGTCCAGCATTTGGAAAGTCTGCTCGTTGTAATAGCCGATCTGGCGGAAGATCTCCTTGATGATCAGGGGCCAGACCCCTTCGGTACCGTCCTTCAGCTTGAAGGCGATGCCCAGCCGCTCCTTCTTGAGTCCGATGCCGTAGACCCCGTTGGCGCCGCCCTTTGCCACCAGATTGGGATCATAGTTGATGAGGGAGCACAGGAACCCGGTGCCCCGCATCATCAGCGGATACTGGTGGATCCGGGGGACATAGCGCCGGGCGGCATCACGCAGACCTGCGTCCTCAATGGTATCGATGCAGGCCAGATTCTTGAAGGCGATGGCAATGTGCTTCATGGGCACGGCGAACACGGGAACGCCGCAGCCGTCAATGCCGATCATGGTCTTGTCTGCGGGGAACTCCGACAGGGCCGCCACACAGCGCAGGATCTCCTGCTGGGCGCAGGAATCCACCTGCCAGTAGTCACCGATGTGGGCAGGATCCAGTTCCTTTTGCAGCAGCATGGCGCCGGTGTGCTTGCCGCTGCAATTATGGTAGATCTTTGCGGGGGGCAGATCCTTGCGGATCCGCTCCTCGTTGGCGGCGGTGCTGCCGGGGACGGTGGGCTTCATGATGAGCTGATCCAGATCCAGCCCTGCCTTGCGGGCGATGGAGGTGATGGCGTCTACATGGAAAGGCTCTCCCAGATGAGAGCCGGAGAAGATGACAGTCTCCTCGTCGGTCAGACCGTATTTCTCGTCCAGTCCCATGGCGATGACGGGCAGCGCCTGCAAGGGCTTGGAGGCGGAGCGGTAGTACACCATGGCGTCGGGATTTCCGGCGTGCTTGAGCACACGGCCGGTCTCGTCCACCACGCAGATATAGCCCTCGTGGATCAGATCCAGCAGATCTCCCCGGTATTCTTCGGTCAAAACGGCGCAGTCGTTGGTATACATGGATGCATCCTTCTTTCTGTTGAAAAAGATATGATTCTCGTTGCATAGAAAACTGAAGCTATTATAGCACTCTGGTTCCGGTTTGAAAAGCGCCGGATGGGATTTCCTGTTGAAAACCGGCAGGCGATTGCTATAATAGAATCATCCAACCAGATAGAAAGCGAGGTATATCCCCATGAAATACGATTTTACCACGGTATTGCAGCGCAAGGGCCACGATGCGCTGGCGGTGGATGTGGTGGGAAAACCCGGCTCACCGATCCCTGTGGCGCCCAAGGCGGGGTTCGATGCCATTCCTATGTGGGTGGCTGACATGAATTTCCCCGTGGTGCCTACGGTGCAGGAGGAGATGGCAAAACGGCTCCAGCATCCAACTTTCGGCTATTTTGAGCCGAGAGAGGAATACTACGATTCCATCATCCGCTGGCAGCGCTCACACAACGGCGTCACAGAACTGAGAAAGGAGCACATCGGCTACCAGAACGGCGTTCTGGGCGGCGTGGCGAGTGCGCTGGAGGTGTTCTGCTCCCGGGGGGACAAGATCTTGGTTCATTCCCCCACCTACATTGGATTCACCAATACTCTGACCAACAACGGCTACCAGATCGTTCACAGTCCGCTGGTGCCGGACGAACAGGGCGTCTGGCGGATGGACTTCGAGGATATGGAGCGGCTGCTGCGGCAGGAGCACATCCATGCGGCGGTTTTCTGCTCTCCCCATAACCCCACCGGGCGGGTGTGGGAGCGCTGGGAGGTGGAGCAGGTCATGGCGCTGTTCCGCAAATATGATGTGATGGTGGTGTCCGACGAGATCTGGAGCGACATCCTTCTGGAAGGGTACACCCATGTGCCCACCCAGTCGGTGAGCGAGGATGCTAAGCGCCGCACCATCGCCCTGTATGCCCCCAGCAAGACCTTCAATCTGGCGGGGCTGGTGGGCAGCTACCACATCATTTACGACTCCCTGCTCCGGGATCGGATGGAGAAGCAAATGTCCCTGAGCCACTACAACACCATGAATGTAATGAGTATGCACGCCCTCATCGGCGCATACAAGCCGGAAGGATACCAGTGGGTGGAGGAGCTTCGGCAGGTCATCACCGCCAATGTGGACTTCGCGGTGGCGTACATCCGCAGCCATTTTGAGGGTGTTTCCGTGACCAGACCGCAGGGGACTTATATGCTGTTCCTAGACTGCACCAAGTGGTGTGCAGAACATGGAAAGACATTGGACGATGTGCTGCGTGCCGGATGGGAGGTCGGCGTTTGCTGGCAGGACGGCCGCCCCTTCCACGGGGAATGCCACATCCGCATGAATCTTGCCCTGCCCATGAGCCGGGTGCAGGAGGCCTTCCAGCGCCTAGATGACCATGTGTTCTGTCAAGGGTAAAAGCCGGATAGAAAGAGCAAATCCCCCTCGATCCTAACGGATCGAGGGGGATATTTCATGGGATCATTTCTTGGTCCATTGGGCATACAGGGTCATGGAGCCTTCCACGGTTTCGGTGTCGAACTCCCACGGATCGCTGTAACCGGGATCCTGATACCAGCCGGAGAAGGTGTAGCCCTCCCGGGTGGGGGGCTCCGGCGGCTGGATCTGATCGCCATACTGATACTTGACGGTCTGCACATCGGTGCCGCCTTTGGAATCAAAGGAAACATTGTACCCCGAATTGCGCAGGGACGAGAAGGTGACGATCAGGATCACGGCGATGCACACGATGATGATGGTGTCCAGCGCCCGGACGGAAATGTGGACATAGCGGTAGAGCCCCCGGAACTTGGGGATATTCTCCTGCTGGGTGTCCTGCTGGGTATTGGGGTCTTGCTGTTTTTCTTCCATTACTTCTTGACCAGATACTTCCGCATATCCAGAGCGCAGGCACACAGGATGATGGCGCCCTTGATGATGAACAGGGAGGAGGAGTCAACGCCCAGCATGGTCAGAGCAACGAAGATGATACGCAGGACCACGACACCCAAGATGATGCCGCTGATCTTACCGGTACCACCGACGAAGGAGACACCGCCGATGACACACGCCGCGATGGCGTCACACTCGGCGTTCAGACCGGTGCTGGCGGAGATGGAGCCGATCCGGACGGCATCGATGAAGCCGGAGTAGCCGTACATGGCGCCGGCCAGGGTGTGGACCAGCATGGTGGTCATGAACACATTGACGCCGGAGACTCTGGCGGCCTCGGCGTTGGAGCCGACAGCGAACATGTTCTTACCGAAGGTGGTCTTGTTCCAGATGAACCACATCAGGGCAATGAGCACCACGGAGTACAGCACATACCAAGGCACGGGAACCTTGCCCATGCGGAACATCTCGCCGCCCACCAGCTCCTTGTACATGGGGTCAAGACCGGAGATGGGCTGGTTGTTGTTGCCGTTCAGACCGAAGAACCACAGGATGATGCCGGTGGTGATCAGCTGAGTGGACAGGGTAACGATGAAGGGGTGCAGGCTGAACTTTGCCACGAAGAAGCCGTTGACCAGACCGATCAGAGCGCCGATGGCGATGACGGTGAGCAGGGCAACGAAGATCCAGAAGGGGGTGACGCTGGGCAGATTCTCAAACATCTTGTTGGCGAAACCGGCCTTCTGCAGCATGACTGCGGAGACGGCGGCGGTCAAGCCGGAGACACGGCCGGCGGACAGGTCCGTACCGGTCAGCACGATACATCCGGCGATACCCAGAGCCAGAGGCAGGTAAGCGGCGACCTGAGTGATCAGAGTAGCCAGAGAGCCGAGGGTCACAAAGTTGGGGGCCTTGATGGCGGTATAGATGATGAACACCAGCATCAGGATGTACAGCGCATTGTTGAGGATCGCATCCACAACGGTACGCTTCTTGTCCTTCTGATCCATCTGCTGGAACTCCCGGGCGTTGGCCTGGAGCTGTTTAACGGGATTGGTCATTGATTCATTCCTCCTCAAACATACTTGGCGGCAAGGGTCATGATCTCTTCCTGGGTGGTATTTGCCGCATCCACCTCGCCGGCGACCCGGCCGCCGGACATGACCAGAATGCGGTCACACACGCCCAGCAGCTCCGGCATTTCAGAGGAGACCATCAAAACGGTCTTGCCCTGATTGGCCAGATCCAGGATTAACTGGTAGATCTCGTACTTCGCGCCCACGTCGATGCCGCGGGTGGGCTCGTCCAGCAGCAGCACCTCCGGATCGGTGAGCAGCCAGCGGCCGATGATGACCTTCTGCTGGTTGCCGCCGGACAGGCTGCGGATCTTGGTCTCCTGAGAGGGGGTCTTGGTACGCATGGCGTCGATGTAGTGCTGGGTGTCCTCGCGCTGGGTCTTTTCGCTCAGGCAGATGCCGAAGCGCTTGTGCCGCTTCAGGCTGGAGATAACCGTGTTCTCCCGGATGTTCAGCACGCCAAAGATGCCCGTGGCACGCCGCTCCTCGGTGAGCAGGGCGAAGCCGTTCTTGATGGACTCACCGGCGCTGCGGTTCTTGCAGACCTTGCCGCCCAAGGTGATGGTGCCGCTCTTGCGGCTGCGGATGCCGAAGATGGACTCCAGCGTCTCGGTGCGGCCGGAGCTGTCCAGACCCGCGATGCCCAGCACCTCGCCCTTGCGTGCATCGAAGGACACATCCTGCAGATGGTTGTAAAGTCCCGTCATGCCCTCTACCTTCAGGTAGACCTCGCCGGGCTTGTTGGTCTTAGGGGGGAACTGGTTGGTCAGCTCACGACCCACCATCAGACGGATGATGTCGTTCATCTCCAGTTCGTCGGCGGGGTGGGTGGCGATCCATTGACCGTCACGCATGATGGTGATCTCGTCGGAGATCCGCTTGATCTCCGCCATCTTGTGGGAGATGTAGATGATGGCCACGCCCCGATCCCGGAGCATATTGATGATGCGGAACAGGTGCTCCACTTCTTCCTCGGTGAGGGAAGAGGTGGGCTCGTCAAAGACGATGACCTTGGAGTGGAAGGAGACTGCCTTGGCGATCTCCACCATCTGGCGCTGGGAGACGGGCATGGTGGACATGATCCGCTTGGGATCCACATCGATCTCCAGCTCCTTGAATACCTCCATGGTATCCTTGTACATCTTGCGCTCGTCCACGGCGATGCCCGCCACCTTAGGGTAGCGGCCCAGCCAGATGTTGTCCATAACGGAGCGCTTGAGAGCCTGATTCAGCTCCTGATGCACCATGGCGACGCCGTTTTCCAGCGCCTCTTTACTGCTTTTGAAGTTGACTTCCTTGCCATCCAGAAAAATATGACCGTCATCCTTGCTGTAGATGCCGAACAGGCACTTCATCAAGGTGGACTTGCCGGCGCCGTTTTCTCCCATCAGGGCGTGGACGGTGCCGCGCTTGATTTCCAGAGAAACACCATCCAGCGCCTTAACGCCGGGGAAGGTCTTCGTAATGTCTACCATTTTCAGTAGAACATCGTGTTCCATAGTGTGATCCTCCTGTTGTTAAGATTCGTTATGCTCGGGCGGCTCCATACCGGCAGAAAACGGCGAAGAACGCCCACGAAACGGGATGTTCTTTGCCGAATTCTGCCGGTACAGAGTGGAGAAAAGGCAGCTGCCGCCGAAACGACAGCTGCCAAAATTCAAACGATCCAGCAGTGCTTATTCACCAGTGTAGGGAGCATAAGCGATGTACAGCTTTGCAGCGCAGTCGGTAGCCAGAGAGAAGCGATCGTCGGACAGACCGGACAGAGTGTCAACAACGGTCTTGCCAGCGCCGACACCGGCGACGGTCTGAGCGATAGCGGCAGCCATGCCCTCAGCATCCTGCTTGATGGAGCCGACCATGGCGCCCTCGGAGATCAGAACCTTAGCGTTGTCGGTAGCGTCAACGCCGAAGACAGGGATCATGTGACCGCCGTCCTTGTTGTAGCCCTTGGACTGCAGAGAGGTAACAACACCTTCAGCCATGCCGTCGTTGTTGCAGATGACCAGCTCGATCATGTTGTTGGAACCCTCGTTGTAGGTGATCATGTTGGTGTCCATGTAGTCCTTAGCAGCCTGAGCGGACCAAGCACCGGCCTGGTCGACCTGATACTTGTCGGGGTTGGAAGCATCGAAGTACTCCAGCTCGGGCAGCTGCTTCTCAGCCAGCTTAGCGTTGGCATCCTCAACGGCGTACTGGGTACGGAACACGGCCTCGATGTTGGCCTCGTCGCCCTTCATCATGGCGTAGGAGATCTTGCCGTCCTTGTTCAGGTCGACCTCGTCGAAGTGCTCGACCAGGTAATCGCCGATCATCTGACCCTGCATGTGGCCAGCCTCGGGAGCGTCGGTGCCGATGAAGCCGGCGTTGGTGGCGGCGTTCAGAACCTCAACGTCCTTGCCGTCCAGACCGATGGCACGGTTGAAGAAGATAACGGGAATGTCGCCGGCAGCGTTCAGGATGTCCTGAGCGGTGTCCTCAGCGCCGGAGCTGACCTGGTTGACCACCAGGATGTTGGAGCCGCCAGCAATAGCGGTACGGATCTGGTCAAGCTGCTTGGCCTGATCGTTGGTAGCGTACTGGTTGTCGTAGGTCACGCCCAGAGCGTCCAGCTCCTTGTTCAGAGCGTCACGGACGGAGCCCAGATAAACGTCGCTCTCGTCGTACCAGAACACGCTGACCTTCACATCGGACAGGTTCGCAGCGGGCTCGCCATCGGTGGTAGCGCCGGTAGTTGCGCCGTCAGTAGCGGGAGTAGACTCGCCAGCGGGAACGGTGGTCTCAGCAGCGTCGTTGCCGCCGCAGGCGACCAGACCCAGCATCATGACCAGCGCCAGAGCGAGTGCAATGATCTTTTTCATGATTCAATTTCCTCCTTATTTTTGAGTCGTGTGACTCTAAGTGAAGCTATTCTACTATTTCTGAGAAGCAATGTAAAGCGCCTGAAAATAATTTCGGAAATGTGACCAAAATGAAAGTGGCGATTTTGTACATTTTAACTTGCAGTCATGGTCGTGGAATTCCTACGGGGGATAATACCCGTAAAACAGCCGGATAAGTGGTAGAAAATTCGACAAATATCGGCAACGGGTGGAGGGACGGCTCTGAAAAAATCTAGCAGAAAAAAGTCTTGTGAGATACCTTGACAGGTGAGGTATTCCATGATATTATGCATTCGCAAAGGAGGCGATGTCCATGTCGATCGCCGGGGATCTGATCCGGGGACACACCGATGCGGTGATCCTTGCGCTGCTGCTCCACGGGGACAGCTACGGATACGAGATCAACAAAACGATCTCCACAAAATCATCGGGCAAATTTGAGCTGAAAGAAGCCACGCTCTACACCGCGTTCAAGCGGCTGGAGGAATCGGGATTCATCACATCCTACTGGGGCGGAAGCGGCGCCGGGGCACGGCGGCGGTACTACACCATCACCCCGGAAGGGCGGGAGGCTTCCCACCGGCTGAAGCGGGAATGGTTGGAAACCAAAGAAATTATGGATCAACTACTGGAAACGGGGGATCGTACATGAGAGAACAACTGGAAAAATATGTGGAGCTGCTGTTTGCCGGCAGCCACGGCACAGAGGATATCAAGCAGGAGATCCTGCAAAATACACTGGACCGGTATGACGATCTGATCTCGGCAGGGAAGACCCCGGAAGCGGCGTATTCCCTAGCCATCTCCGGCATCGGGGATATCAGCGAGCTGCTGCAAGCCAGCGGCAGTCCGGCGCAGCAGCCCCAGAGCCAAGCAAAGACCTATCCGCCCCGGACGCAGGAGCAGAGGGAAAACAATAGAGTGGTGCGGGCGGTTGCCGTGGCGCTGTTCATCCTGTGCCCGGTACCGTTGCTGCTGCTTGAAAGCGTGTGGGGGCTGTGCTTGCTGCTGGGTATGGTGGCGGTTGCAACCATGCTGATGGTGGCAAGCGGCAATTCCCGAAAGCAGGAGGATGACGAGGCGCAGGCTCCGGTGCCCCCTACACCCCGCCAGCGGCTGCGGGGCAGTATTATGGCAACCGTCAACGCGCTGGGACTGGTGGTGTACTTTCTGGTGAGTTTTGCCACCCACGCATGGCACATCACATGGCTGATCTTCGTCATCACCGCCGCAGTCAACGGCTTGGTGGGGGCCTGCATGGATCTGAAGGAGGAGAACTGATATGAAAAAGAATGCAGCCATCCGCATTGTGGTGTACAGCCTGATCATTCTGCTACTGACGGCGGTGCTGGCGGCGGGGATCCTGCTGCCCCGGTGGTGGAACCGGCTCGGGGCACATACCGGGCTGTCCGGGGCGGCTTCCGGCGGTGCGGCGGTGGAGCAGGCAGGTGTCCGGGAACTGGAGATCCAATGGACAGCCGGGTCTGTGACCATCCAGCCGGAGGACATCGACCGCATCGAGTTTGCCGAGACCGGGGACGGGGAGCACCCCATGGTCTGGAAGCTTGTGCAGGACCGTCTGGTGATCCGGGACTATGAGGGATCCAACTGGAGGGGATGGCAGGATATGGAAAAGGATCTGGTGATCCGGGTCCCCCGGCAATGGCAGCCTGAAGAGGTGGACATCCAGACCGCCTCTGCCCAAGTGACTGTCCAAGACCTGACCGTTGGTTCGCTGGAACTCAACGGCGTGTCCGGCACCACCCGGCTGCTGGGCTGTCAGGCACGGGAGCTTTCCGTGGAAGGGGTCTCCGGGGAAACGGAGATCCAAGGAAAGTTCGGCTCGGTGGATGTGGTGACGGTGTCCGGGGACTGCACCGTGACGCTGGACGAAATGAGCCGGGAGGTAGAGCTGGAGAGCGTATCCGGGGACATGACGCTGGTGATCCCGGAAGACAGCGGCTTCACCGCCCGGTGGGACAGCGTCAGCGGCGATCTGCGCTCGGAGCTGGAGATCCGCAGCAGCGGCGGGCAGTATATCCGGGGGGACGGCTCTGCCAAGATCGACGCAGAGAGTGTGTCCGCGGATCTCACCATTCGCCCGGCGGCGTAAGCAATGAAAACGGTTTCATTTACTATTATAATAATGTATAGAAGGGCACTCCTCGTTTCTTTTGGGAACCGGGGAGTGCTTTTTTCGTCATCAAATGGAAATTACCTATTGACATAGTAGGTTATTCGTGGTATGCTCTTTTCGAAAAATCAACCTACCAATTAAGGAGGTAAATCCTATGATCGTATATGCAGACAATGCCGCCACCACCCGCACCAGCGACCGGGCGGTACAGGCGATGCTGCCTTATTTTACTACAGAGTTCGGCAACCCCTCCAGTCTCCACACCCACGGGCAGAATGCCAAGGAAGCGCTGGAGACTGCCAGAGAATCGGTGGCCCAGGCGCTGGGCTGCACCCCCAGAGAGATCTACTTCACCTCCGGGGGAACGGAGTCGGACAACATGGCCATCCGCACCGCCGCCTACTTCGGCGCCCGGAAGAATAAGCGTCACATCATCTCCACCACCTTCGAGCACCATGCGGTGCTGCACACTCTGAAAAGATTGGAAAAAGAGGGCTTCGAGGTGACATTGCTGGATGTGGGGCCGATGGGCACGGTGACGGCGGAGCAGGTTCGGGACGCCATCCGGGAAGATACGGCGCTGGTGACCATCATGTATGCCAACAACGAGATCGGTTCCATCCTGCCTATATGCCAGATCGGCGAGGTATGCCGGGCCTGCGGCGTGCTGTTCCACACCGATGCGGTGCAGGCGGTGGGGCATCTGCCCATGGATGTTGTGGCGGATCATGTGGATCTGCTCAGCCTGTCCGGTCATAAGTTCCACGGCCCCAAGGGGGTAGGCGCCCTGTACATCCGCAAGGGCATCCCGCCCATGAATGTGCTGGAAGGCGGCGCACAGGAGCGGGGCAAGCGCCCCGGCACGGAGAATCTGCCCGGTATCATGGGCATGGCGCAGGCGCTGAAGGATGCCTGCGGCGCTCTGGATGAGACAGCGGGCTATGTGACGGCGCTGCGGGACCGGCTGATCCAAGGATTGTCCCAGATCCCCCACAGCGTGCTCAACGGCGACCCGGTGAACCGTCTGCCCGGCAATGTGAGCTTCTGCTTCGAGGGCATCGAGGGGGAGAGCCTGCTGCTCCTGCTGGACAGCAAGGGCATCCGGGCCAGCTCCGGCTCTGCCTGCACCTCCGGCAGTCTGGATCCCAGCCATGTGCTGCTGGCCATCGGCAGACCCCACGAGATCGCCCACGGATCTCTGCGGCTGAGCCTGTGCGAGGACAACACCCCTGAGCAGGTGGACTACATCATCGAATCGGTGAAGGAAGTCGTGGGATATTTGAGAAGCATCAGCCCTGTCTGGCGGGATCTCGTCACCGGCAAGCGGCAGTATATCACCAAGGAATAAAAGGAGCATTATCATGGCACTTTACAGCGAAAAAGTTATGGATCATTTTATGCACCCCAGAAATCTGGGCGTGCTGGAGAATGCCAGCGGCATCGGAGAAGTGGGCAACGCCAAGTGCGGCGATATTATGAAGATCTACCTTCAGATCGAGGATGAGACCATTGTGGATGTGCGGTTCGAGACCTTCGGCTGCGGCAGCGCCATTGCATCTTCCTCCATGGCCACGGAAATGATCAAGGGCAAGTCCATCCACGATGCCATGCGCCTGACCAATGCGGCGGTGGCAGAAGCCTTGGATGGGCTGCCTGCGGCCAAGGTGCATTGCTCCGTCCTTGCGGAGGAAGCCATCAAGAGCGCCCTGAAGGACTACTTCGACAAGAACCACATTGCCTACAACGAGCAGGATTTCCCCGAATTTGACCACGAGCATGACCACGACCTCCCTGCAGAGGAATGAGATATGCTTGTATCGACAAAGGGGCGCTATGCCCTGCGGATCATGCTGGCGCTGGCGAAGCGCTCGGATGAGGGGTATATCCCGCTGAAGGAACTGGCCAAGCAGGAGCAGATCTCCCAGAAGTATCTGGAATCCATTATGACGGTACTGAGCAAGGGGGAGTTGGTGGACGCCACCCACGGGAAGAACGGCGGCTACCGGCTGAACCGTCCTGTCGAAGCGTATACGGTGGAATCCATTTTGAATCTCACCGAGGGCGGACTGACCACGGTGGGCTGCGGCGGGGCGTGCGACCGCTCGGAGCAGTGCCTGACCCGTCCCATGTGGAGGGGGCTGGATGAACTGGTCCACAGCTATTTCCGGGGCATCACCTTGGCGTCCCTGCTGGAAAACGGCGTGTAACACAAGATCCCCGGCTGACGCAGAAACGGATGCATCAGCCGGGGATCGGTCTTTAATATTGGGCTGCGCCGGCGCTCTTGAGCTGAAGCTGGAGCCGGTCTGCGATGAGGGCAATGAATTCGGAATTGGTGGGCTTGCCCTTGGTATTGGAAACGGTATAGCCGAAAAACCGCTGTAAGGTATCCAGATCCCCACGATCCCAAGCCACCTCGATGGCATGGCGGATGGCGCGCTCCACCCGGCTGGGGGTGGTCTGGAAGGTCTTAGCCACCTGCGGGTACAGTACCTTGGTGATGGCGTTGATCACATCCATATCTTCCACGGCCAGAATGATGGCCTCCCGCAGATATTGGTAGCCCTTGATATGGGCGGGGACGCCGATCTCGTGGATGATGCCGGTGACCATGGCTTCGATGCTGTTCTGGGAGGGCTTGTGCAGACGCAGATCCTTCTGGCTTTCCCCACCACGGATCTCCTCCAGCCGATCCACCAGCGCATCCATGTCGCAGGGCTTGAGCATCAGATACATGACCCCAAGACCTGCCGCGGCCGATGCCACATAGTCGGTGACGAACCCGGAGGTGGCGAGGATCGCCGGTTGGTGATCTCCTGCGGCGATGGTTTTCAGGACGCTCAGCCCATCCCGCTTGGCGAGCATCAGATCCAGCACCAGAATATCCGGCTTTCGTTCTTCCACCATGCGGATCGCCTGTTCCCCATCATTGGCGATCCCGGACAGCTGGAAGCATTCAGAGCGCTGCATCGCCGTCCGAAGGGCAGTACAGAACTCCTCGGAACCGTCGGCGATCAATACGCTTGTTCTTTTGTCCATGTAATTCCTCTCCTTCTAAAAGTTGGTTTGCTTCGGGGTTCGACCCCGCCTGTGTCGCTGTGACAAATAAATGATAGCATGGGGTAGTGGTTTTTGCAATAAAAAACACAAAACAATCGCTCGACAAAAGGCGGAATTATTCGACATTTTATGGACAAATAATCAACTTTTATGGAGAAATGTTAGGAGATAAAGACAGACGGCGGCGGGGCTGCGGTTGACGCACTGCCGCCAATCGTGTAAAATGAAACCATCATTTCAGAAAAGGAGCGATGTTATGAACGAAGTATGGAACCTTGACCCGATCTATAAGGGTTTTGATGATCCTGCCTTTGAGCAGGACCTTGCCAAGCTGGATGCGCTGTCCGGAGAATTTACGGCTTTTCCCCGGGATCTGGGGGGCGATGCTCTGCAGACGCTGCGCCGGGGGATCGATTTTGAGGAGCGGATCACCAAGGTGGTGGAGCGTCTGGCGGGCTATGCATCCCTGCGCCAGTCTGCCAATACCAAGGACCCCCAGGCCACATCCCAGATGGGCAGGATCATGGCGCTGTACAGCGGTCTTGCGTCTCCTGAGGCGGCGTTCAAGGATTGGGCCAGCAAGCTGCCCAACTTGATGGAGCTGGTATCGCAGGACGAGGTGCTGAGCGGCTACCGGTTCCTGTTTGAGAATATGGCGGACTCCGCCCGGTATCTGCTGCCCGGCATGGGCGAGGAGATCATGGCACGGATGGAGCTGTCCGGCGGCAATGCGTGGAGCGATCTGCAGCAGTACCTCACCAGTACCGTGGAGGTGGACTACCGTGGGCAGACCACCAATCTGTCGGCGGTGCGGAATCTGGCTTATGATCCCGATCCTCAGGTGCGTCAGGATGCCTACAAGGCGGAACTGGCAGCCTACGACAAGATCAAGGACTCGGTGGCTTTTGCGCTGAACTCCATCAAGCTGGAGACCATCACCGACTGCCGCCTGCGTGGCTATGAAAGCCCGCTGGAGCGGACGCTGAAGCGTTCTTTCCTGTCCAGACAGACTCTGGATGCCATGCTGGGGGCGATGGACGAGTACCTGCCCAAGTTCTGGCAGTATTTGAAGGTCAAGGGCAAGGCGCTGGGTCACGAGAACGGACTGCCTTGGTACGACCTGTTTGCTCCCATGGGCAATGCCAGCACCAAGTTCACCACCCAGCAGGCCAGAGATTTTCTGGTGGAGCTGTTTGCCGGATTCGACGCCGAGCTTTCGCAGATGGTGGCCACGGCATTTGACAATGCGTGGATCGACTTCTATCCCAGAGACGGCAAGGCCGGCGGTGCCTTCTGCGCCGGGGTGGAGTGCCTTGGGGAGAGCCGGATCCTGACCAACTTCGACGGAATGTTCACCGATGTGGTGACGCTGGCTCACGAGCTGGGGCACGCATTCCACAACCAGTGCATCCGGGATCACCGCCCCCTGAACCGGGATTACTCCATGCCGGTGGCGGAAACCGCCTCTACCTTCAACGAGTGCGTGGTCATGGCTGCCGCCATCAAGGAAGCCAAGGATGACGACGAGCGTCTGGCGCTGATCGAGTCCCAGCTTCAGGACGCTGCCCAGATCATCTGCGATATCTACTCCCGCTACCGGTTCGAGGCCATGGTCTTTGCCAACCGGGAGTCCCAGTTCATGGATGCGGGCACCCTCTGCGGCTTCATGACCAAGGCGCAGGAGCAGTCCTACGGGGACGGTCTGGATCACGACCAGATGCATCCGTATATGTGGGTGTGCAAGAGCCACTACTACGGACCCACTTTCTACAACTTCCCCTATGCCTTCGGCGGCCTGTTTGCCCGTGGCCTGTATGCCCAGTATGAGACGGAGGGCGCACCCTTTGTGGAGAAATACAAGCGCCTGCTGCACACCACCACCGTGGCTACTGCTGAGGATACCGCCAAGGTGGCAGGCATCGACCTGACGGACAAGCGCTTCTGGCGGGGCGCTCTGCAAACCATCGCCGACCAGATCGACCTGTTCTGCCAGATCGTGGAGGGAAAATGATGGTCAACGAAAATGTAAAAGAACTGATGACATTTCTGGACGGCGCTCCCAGCGTGTATCACGCTGTGGAGCAGCTTCGCCGGATGTTTGAGGACGCAGGCTATACCCGGCTGGACGAGGGCGGACGCTGGGATCTTCAGGTGGGGGGAAAATACTACCTGACCCGTGGGGGCAGCGCCATTGTGGGCTTCCGGATCCCCTGTGCAGACCCTCAGGGCTTCCTCATGACGGCCAGCCACTCCGACCGCCCCACCTTCAAAATCAAGGAAAACGGAGAACTGGACGGAAATTATGTGCGTATCGCCACGGAAAAGTACGGTGGAATGCTGATGGCACCTTGGTTTGACCGTCCGCTGAGCGTGGCGGGCAGGGTCATGGTGGAAACCGAAGCCGGGGTGCAGACCAAGCTGGTGAATATCGACCGGGATCTGATGATGATCCCCAATGTGGCGATCCATATGAACCGCAAGGCCAACGACGGCTACGCCTACAACCCCACCAGCGACACCATCCCGGTGCTGGGGGGCAAGGATGCCAAGGGCCGTCTCATGGCGTTGCTTGAAGAGCAGGCGGACGGGGAGATCCTTGCCCATGATCTGTTCCTGTACAACCGGGATCGAGCCAAGGTCTGGGGGGCACAGGAGGAATTCTTCTCCGCTCAGGCCATTGATGATCTGGAATGTGCATGGAGCACCGTCAAGGGCTTCTTGACTGCCGGGGAGTCCCGCTCTATCCCGGTGGTGTGCGTGTTCGACAGCGAGGAGGTGGGCTCCAGCTCTGTGCAGGGCGCAGCGTCCACTCTGCTGGCAGACACCATTGCACGGATCTGCCGGGCGAGAGATTTGGAGCCGGAGCGGATGCTCAGCCAGAGCTTCCTGATCTCGGCGGACAATGCCCACGGCATCCATCCCAACCACCCGGAACTGGCGGATGCGGCCAATGCGCCGGTGGTCAACGGGGGCGTGGTGCTGAAATTCAACGCCAACCTGCGCTATACCACCGATGGGGTATCTGCGGCGGTGTTCCGCCGGGTCTGCCGTCTGGCAGATGTCCCGGTGCAGACCTACTACAACCGGGCGGATATCCCCGGTGGTTCTACCTTGGGCAACATCTCCCTTGGGCAGGTCTCCGTGCCCACGGCGGATATTGGACTTGCCCAGCTTGCCATGCATTCCTGCTACGAGACTGCGGGGGTGCAGGATGTGGAGCATCTGCTCAAGGCGATGCAGGTCTACTACGGCTCCACCTTGACGGTGACTGCCGAAGGCACCTATCTGCTTAACTGATTGATATAAAAACAGGCGCTTCATCATGAAGCGCCTGTTTTTTGTGGTTATTTCCGTAAATATTTGTCGCACAGAGCGTTGATCTGATCGGCGAACCGGGCGAGTTCCTTTTGTTTATTATATCGTATACCGATGAAAACGCAACGGGGCAAAAAATTTTACATAGAAAACACCGGGAAAAGCATTGCGCTTTTCCCGGTGCGGGCATGGTTAATTGCGGGTAGCCAGCAGGGCTTCGATCTTCTGGATGGGATCGCAGATGGAGCTGACGGAGATGTCGTGATTGATGGCGGCGACAAAGTAGGCGGTGTACTTGGAGCAGTCCACATCCAAATACCAGTCCCGCTTCAGCAGCTCGGGGGTGCGGTAGGTCAGGTTGGTACCCACCACGGTGGTGAGGGTGCCCTCGGCCACAGCCTCGTCGAACTTGGTCAGACCGCTGGTGAACAGGGGGAAGGTGGTGTTGGCGATGATGTGCTTGGCACCGCGCTTCTTCAGCTCCCGTGCCACTTCCAGCATGCTTTCGCCGGAGGCGATGATGTCGTCAGCGATGAACACGGTCTTGCCCTCCACGCTCTCGCCCAGATACTCGTGGGCCACGATGGGGTTGCGTCCGTTGACCACGCGGGTGTAGTCCCGGCGCTTGTAGAACATACCCAGATTACAGCCCAGCACGCTGGAGAAGTACATATTGCGGGTGATGGCGCCCTCGTCCGGGCTGATGATGATGAAGTGATCCTTGTCAAAGTTCAGCTCGGGCATCTTCTTCAGCAGAGCCTTCAGCACCTGATAGGTGGGCATGACATTGTCGAAGCTCATCAGGGGAACGGCGTTCATCATCCGGGGATCGTGGGCATCAAAGGTGATGATGTTCTCAACACCCATGGCCTGCAGTTCCTGAAGTGCAACGGCGCAGTCCAGACTCTCCCGCACGACTCTGCGGTGCTGGCGTCCGCCGTACAGGCTGGGCATGATGACGGTGACCCGGTGGGCGCGGCCTGCAACGGCCTGGATCAGACGCTTCAGGTTGGCGAAATGATCGTCCGGGGACATGTGGTTCTCATGACCGAACAGGTTGTAGGTCAGGCTGTAGTTGCCGGGATCTACGACCAGGAAGATGTCGTCACCACGGACGGACTCCCTCACCAGACCCTTGGCATCGCCGTTCTGGAACCGGGGGCAGTCACAGGGGATGAGGTAGGTATCCTTCTGGATGCCCACTTCCTTGGACCATGCCACCAGATGCTGGTCGATGAGCTGGGCAAATTCCTCTGCACCGGGGCAGGCAATCAGCCCCAGATCAGCGACCTGAGTCTCCGGATTGAAAAAGCTGGACGGGTTCACACTACTGTTCGACATACTCTTTGTCTCCTCCATAGCATTGGTGTCTATACGATATCATGTGTCGATTGCGGCAGAAAGCGCAATAAAATAATCACTTTTATTGTAGCATATTTTTCGGGAAGTTCTATAGGAATTTCACATTAATTTTACAATTTTCGACCTTTGTCAATGATGGCTGATTTTCCTGCCGGGGAACTGGTGAAAATGCTGAGGACGGGCGGGGAAAACACAAACCGTCTCTGCCGCACAAGGGCGCGGCAGAGACGGAAAATGGTTCAAGGGCGATCCTCCCAAGCCACATAGGGCTGCTCGGGCTTCACGCTGATATAGGCAGGGCGGATGATCTTGCCGGCGTTCTGGATCTCCTCGATCCGGTGGGCACTCCATCCGGCGATGCGGGCCACGGCGAACAGGGGAGTGAACAGTTCGCAGGGCAGATCCAGCATCCGATAGATAAGCCCGGAGTAGAAGTCCACATTGGCGCTGACGCCCTTGTAGATCTTGCGCTTCTGGGCGATGACCTCCGGGGCAATTTCCGCCACGGTGCAGTAGATCTGGTACTCCTCTTGGAATCCCTTTTCCTCCGAGAGGGATTGAGCGCATTCCATGAGGATGTCGGCTCTGGGGTCGGACAGGGAATAGACTGCGTGACCGAAGCCGTAGATCAGCCCTGCCCGGTCAAAGGCTTCGCCGTCCAGCAGACGGGACAGGTATCCCCGGATGGCATCCCGGTCGTGGATGTCCACAGAGCGCTTCATGTCGTCGAACATCTGCACCACTTTGATGTTGGCACCGCCGTGGCGGGGCCCCTTCAGAGAACCCAGCGCTGCGGCAACGGCGGAATAGGTGTCGGTGCCGGAGGAGGAGACTACATGAGTGGTGAAGGTGGAGTTGTTGCCGCCGCCGTGCTCGGCGTGGAGCACCAGCGCCAGATCCAAGATCTTGGCCTCCAGTTGGGAGAAAGCGCCATCCTCCCGCAGCAGGTGCAGCAGATTCTCGGCGGTGGAGTATTCCGGCTTGGGCAGGTGGATGAACAGACTCTTGGACTGGTGGTAGTGGCGGTAGGACTGGTAGGAGTACACCGACAGCAGGGGGAACACCGAGATCAGCTGGATGCATTGGCGCAGCACATTGGGGATGGAGATATCGTCGGGATTGTCATCGTAAGCGTACAGGGCAAGGACGCTGCGGGACAGAATGTTCATCATATCCTTGCCGGGGGCTTTCAGGATCATGTCCCGGACGAAGGAGTTGGGAAGGCTGCGGTACTCCGACAGCTCATGGGTGAACTGGCGAAGCTGCTCTTGGGTGGGCAGCTGAGAAAACAGCAGCAGGTATACGGCTTCTTCAAAGCCGAACCGGTCGTAGGGCAGAAATCCCTTGACCAGATCCCGGACATTGACGCCCCGGTAGTAAAGCTGACCTTCGCAGGGGACGGATGCGCCGGCTGCATCCACATCCTTTGCTTTGATGCGGGAAACTTCCGTCAGGCCGGTGACCACGCCGTTGCCGTCCAGATCCCGAAGCCCACGGTATACTTTGTGTTCCAGATACATATTGGGTTGGATGTGGTTGTTTCGGGTGGACAGATCAGCCATTTCCCGGATATAGGGGGTGATCTCAGAGAACAGTTGCTTCATGGCGGGTACCTCCTTTGGAAAATAATAAAATCATTATAAACCAGCCGGTCAGGAACCGCAATCCGAAAAATGTAATTCTTTTGTGAATATCCTGCATAATTTCCGCGGCAGGTGCAAAAATCCCGCCGCTCCGGCAGCGGCGGGAATAGGGCTTATTTCCCCAATTGGTTGGCTCTGCCCCGCAGGATCCGGGGCATCATAACAAAATACATGGGGATGGATACGCTCACCGCCAGAATGTCGGAAATGGGCTGAGCGTAGAAGATCATGGAGGCGTCCATCAGATTGGGGATGGCAAATACGGCGATGAAGTAGACGGTCTTGCGCCAGAAGGACAGAGGCAGCGACATCTGGATCTGCCCCATGCCGGTGAACCCGTCCACGATGGCGTACTGGATGCCCAGCGGGACGGCGGTGAGGGTGCAGATGCCGATGGCGCGGCAGGCTTGGGCATTGAGGGACGCATCCGAGGTGAACAGGGACACAAACATCGGGCCTGCCAGCCGTGCCATGACGAACAGGATGCCGGTGTAGGCGGCGCACAGCCCGGCAATGTAGCGCTGGGCCTTCAGTACCCGCTGGGAATGTCCTGCGCCGTAGTTGTAGCTGAGGATGCATTGGGTACCGCCGCTGATGCCGCCGAGCGGCATGGTCAGCACCAGCATGAAGCTCTGGACGATGGTGTTCACGGTGATGAGGGTATCTCCCTGTGCACCGCCGTGCTTTTGCAGCAGCGCATTCATGGCGATGATCATGATGTTGTCGGCGGCGATGATGGCGAAGGGGGTGAAGCCCATTTGCAGCACCCGTGCCATGGTTTTCAGACTGTAGCCGCCAAAGGAGATGGTGATGGAGGACTTGCGGAACAGGAACACCAGCACAAACACGGCGCTGGCGGCTTGGCTGATGACGGTGGCAAGGGCGGCGCCCCGGACGCCCATGCGGAACAGGTAGATGAACACCGGGTCGAGGATGATGTTCAGCACCGCACCCAAGATCACCGAGCACATCCCCACCTTGGCATAGCCTTGTGCCACGATGAATTGGTACATGCCCACCGACAGCAGGGAGAAGATGGTACCGCTGACATAGATGGTGAAATACGCCTCGGCATAGGGGTAGGTGGCGCCGCTGGCGCCAAACAGCCGCAGCATGGGCGCCTTCAGCGCCAGCGCAAGGATGGTGACGATCACGGAGATGCCGCCCAGCAGGACAAAGCAGTTGGCGAGGATGTGGGATGCCTTCTCCCGGTTGCCCTCTCCAAGGGCGATGCCCATCAGCGGTGTGCCGCCGATGCCCACCAGAAAGGCAAATGCGCCGATCATGGTGACGATGGGGCCGCAGACCCCCACGCCTGCAAGGGACAGGTCGCCGGTGACCGGGATATTGCCCACGAACATCCGATCCACGATGCTGTAAAGGACGCTGACGAACTGCGCCAGCATACTGGGGATGGCGATGCGCAGCACGAGCCGTCCGATGGGCTCTCTGCCCAGATCATTTTCTGTCTGCTTCATGAAACAAAACCTCTCGAAATAATATGCTCAACAGGATATTATACACATTTTCCGGAAGAAATCAAGGCTGGTTTCTAAGAGATCGATGGGGGCAAAGAGTGGTCATAATAAATAAAACGGTTGACGAAAAATGGAGAAACATTGTATCATTTTACTGAGGGAGGAAGATGCACACATCGCAAAGGAGGCGCTTATGAAGCACAGGAAATATGATTGGCTCATCGTCCTTGCCGTGATGGCGGTGGTGGGCATCCTGCTGTTCACGCTGGGGCAGGGACAGGAAGCCAGGAATGACTATGTAGAGGGCACGGTGACGGAAAACACCGGCAGCTCCATCATGTTGCGGCTGGATCGAGCCTATGACGAGGTGATCGACGAGGTGGGCGATACCATCGAGATCCGGCAGGATCAGGTGAATGACCGGTTCGACCTTGCAGACTACCCGGTGGGAGAGGGCATCCGTCTGCTGTATGTGGGGGTGGATCCGGCGGGCAAGACGCTGGAGCATATCCACTCCATCTATCGGCTGTCAGAATTGAATTAACGCAAAAAAGCAGCAGAGCAGAGCGCTCCGCTGCTTTTTGATTGGTCACACCTGACGGTTCAGGATGCGGTAGACCAGATCCATGTCCAGCCCCGAGCGCACAGCCTGCGCCAAGGTGTCATACTGGCGCTGCTTGTAGGCCTTCAGGTCGAAGCTGCCCAGCGCATCAAAATCGATGCCCTTTTTGCGGCAGACCGCCTGCAGGATGCAGTCGGTGATGCCGGGGGCGTCGAAGATGCCGTGGATGTAGCTGCCGTATACGCTGCCCCGGTGCTGCACCGGCGGCAGGGGGACAGAGCTTTCGCCCATATGGATCTCATAGCCGGTGTAGTCCATCCCGTTCAGCCCGGACAGCATTCCGCCGACCCCGGAGAAAGTGCCGTCTGTTTGGCGCTGGACTTTCTGACCACGGAAGGTGGTGTCCATATCCAGCAGAGCCATTCCGGCGATGCTGTCTACCTCGGCGGACTCCACCCCGTCGGGGTCGGAGACGGAATTGCCCAGCATTTGATACCCGCCGCAGATGCCGAAAACCAGCTTTCCTGCGTCTGCCGCCTTGAGGATCGCCGCTTCCAGACCGCTCTGGCGCAGCCACATTAGGTCGGCGATGGTGCTCTTGGTGCCGGGCAGCAGGATGATATCCGGGTCTTGCAGATCCCGAACCCTGCCCACATAGCGCACCGACACATTGGCGTAGCGCTCAAAGGGGCTGAAATCCGTATAATTGGAGATCCGGGGCAGGCGGATCACGGCGATGTCCAGCAGTTTGCGCTGGCGGTCACCCTCCACTCGGGTGGACAGGCTGTCCTCCTCGTCGATATCCACATAGACATAGGGCACCACCCCCGCCACGGGAACGCCGCACAGATCCTCCAGCGTGGTCAGCCCCGGGGCTAAGATGGCGGGATCTCCCCGGAACTTGTTGATGATCGTCGCCTTGACCAGCGCCTTTTCCTCCGGCTCCAGCAGGGCAACGGTGCCGTACAGCTGGGCGAATACGCCGCCCCGGTCAATATCGCCCACCAGAATCACTGGGGCATCGATGCGCCGGGCCAGCCCCATGTTCACCAGATCCTCTTTGCGCAGGTTGATCTCCGCCGGGGAGCCTGCACCCTCGATGACGATGATGTCGTTTTCCTCCGCCAGAGAGTGGTAGGCATCCATAACTTGAGGGAGAAATTCCAGCTTTCTGCGGCTGTACTCCATGGCGTTCATGTTGCCCACGGGTCTGCCGTTTACGATGACCTGGCTGCCCACATCGGTGGTGGGCTTGAGCAGGATGGGGTTCATGCGGACATCGGGGGGGATGCCGGCGGCTTCCGCCTGCACCACCTGCGCCCGTCCCATCTCTGCGCCGGTGTCGGTGATATAGGAATTCAGCGCCATGTTCTGGCTCTTGAAGGGGGCGACCCGATAGCCGTCCTGCCGGAAGATCCGGCAAAGCGCCGCACACAGCAGGCTCTTGCCTGCGTTGGACATGGTGCCTTGGATCATAATGGGTTTTGCCATGTGATGACCTCCTCTTTTATGGTGCGGATCAAAATCTCATTCTCGTCATGGAGCCGTACGGCGATGCGGTACCATCCCTCCCCCAGACCATGGTAGTTGTTGCAATCCCGGATGGCGATGCCCCGGCGGCGAAGCCGCTGGGTAAGCCCCGGCTGTCCACGAAACAGCAGAAAATTCGTCCGGGAAGGGATGACCGAAAAGCCCAGATGGGTCAATGTCTCAAAGAGCCATTGCCGCTCTTGGGCTATGGTTTTTCGTGTTTTTTCCAAGAATTCTGTTTCCCGCAATGCGGCGATCCCGGCATTCTGCGCCACGGTGGACACATTCCACGGCTGGGAAGCAGCGGACATCCCCTTCAGCAGCGCCCGGTCGGCGCTCATGCAGTAGCCCAGCCGAAGTCCCGCCATACCGTAGCTTTTGGTGAAGGCCTTCAAGATCAGCAGGTTGGGAAAATCTGCCAGATATTTTTTCAGACTGCTCCCGCCGTCGCAGAGATCCAGAAAGCACTCGTCGGCAAAAACGCGGATCTGCCGCTGCTGGCACAGGGTCAGGATCCGGATCGCAAGATCCGGATCGATGCACCTGCCGGTGGGGTTGTTGGGGCTGCACAGGAACAGGACTTGGGCGTCGGTGGTGCCGAGAACATCAAGCAGACCTTCGTCTACATCAAAATTGCAGGCGGCATCTAAGGAATAGCGCATCATCCGGCAGCCGGACTGCTCCATGCCCAGAGCATACTCCGAAAAGGTGGGGGCAAGTTCCAGACCAAGCCGGGGCTTCACCGCCTGCGCATAGGCGTAGATCAGATCGGCGGCGCCGTTGCCGCAGAGAATGTACGCTTGATCGACCCCCTCAAACGCTGCGATGGCCTGCACCAACTCCCGGCAGTAGGGGTCGGGGTAACGATGGAGCTGCGGCAGGCTCTCCCGGATGGCATCCAGTACCCCTTGGGGGGTGCCGTAGGGGTTGGTGTTGGCGGAAAAATCAAGAAGGAGTTCTTGACTGTACACATCCCCGCCGTGGGGATTTTTGGTGTCGTACAGCATCACACCACCCCCATCAGCGCCAGCTTCACCGCCGAGAATACCAGCAGGGACAATACGGCGGTGGCATACAGCACACAGCAGGTGCGGGGAATGTCCTCCGGCTCGATGGGGCGCAGGGGATCGCCAATGTAGGGCTTCTTGTGCAGAACACCGTGGTAGACGGCGTCCCCGGCTAGCTGTACCCCCAGCAATCCGGCACAGACGGATTCGGTCTGGGCGGAATTGGGGCTGGCGTGGTTGAACCGATCCCGGCGGAAGATCTTCCACCCGTTTTTCACATCCAGCTTCAGGATCCACCCGCTGACCAGCATCAGCAATGCACACAGCCGGGCGGGGATGAAGTTGAACATATCGTCCATCTTGGCGGGGATCAGCCCTACATTTTTGTAGGGCATTTCGATGTATCCCAGCATGGAATCCATGGTATTCACCGCTTTGTAGAGAAAGCCCAGGGGCGCACCTCCCAGCGCAAGGTAGAACAGGGGGGCGATCACCCCGTCGGAGGTGTTTTCTGCCACAGTCTCCACGGCGGCACGGGTGACTCCGTCCGCGTCCAGAAACTGGGTGTCCCGCCCCACAATCATGGACACGGCGGTGCGTGCCCCGGGCAGATCCTGTCGGGAGAGAGCATAGTAGACCTTCATGGTTTCGTCATTCAGGGACTTGACCGCAAGGATCTGCCAGCACATGATGGCTTCCACCGCCGTGCGAAGCCATGGGCTGATGCTGTGACAGGCATACAGCAGACCAAAGGGAAGGGCGGTGGAGATGGCGGCGGTGAACAGCCACACCAGCGCTCCTGCGATGCGCTCGCCGTTGGTGGTTTTGGGAAGCAAACGGCGGAACAGCCGCTCCAGAAGGGAGATCAGCTTGCCGATGAACACCACGGGGTGGGGAATGGTGTGGGGATCGCCAAAGATCAGATCCAGACAGAAGCCCAGCCCCAGCGCAAAGAAAGACCAGATCATGCGTCCCCACCTCCTGCGTGCATGGTGAAGATATAGATGGGATTCTGCCCGGTCATCAGATGGAAGTGCCCGGCTTTGCGGTCCCGTGCCACGGTGAGGCTGACCACCTCCGTCTCGGTGAAGGGGAAGTCCGTCAGACAGCTTGTAAGCTCTGCCACGGATTCCAGAGAGATGGCGGTGGCCACGATCCGCACATGGGGATTCTTTTCCAGCAGAAGGGCGAGGATCTGCCGCATGTTCCCGCTGCTGCCCCCGATGAAGGCGTGGGTGGGCGCAGGCAGGTCTGCACAGGCTTGGGGGGCAGTTCCGGGGACGATGGTCATGTGGGAAAGCCCGAAGCTGCGGCGGTTTTCTTCCAGAAGCTCCAGCGCAGCCGGGTTTTTCTCAATGGCGTAGACCTGCCCGGCGGTGGCTTGCAGCCCCATTTCCACGGATACCGACCCGGTGCCTGCGCCGATGTCCCAGCATACGCTGTGGGCGGTGAGCCCCAGCTTGGACAGGCATACCGACCGCACTTCGCTCTTGGTCATGGGAACCACTTCCTTGCCGCCGCTGCGGACAAAGGCGCTGTCCGGCAAACCGTTGGGCAAGGCGGCGCCAGGGCGGGGATTTTCAATGAGGACGGCGCTGAGGGCGGAGAAATTCCGGGATGCCAGATCCCGGGCGGACCCGCTGACGATGGATTCCTCCGGGTAGCTCAGTTCCTGCCCCACATGGACGGTGACATCCCCAAGATCGGCTTCGGTGAGGGTGCGGCACAGGTCGGCTGCGCCGTTTTCACCCCCGACCAGAGCAAAAACGAGCCGGTGGCGGCGCACCTGAGGGGCAATGCAAGCGGTGCGCCCGTGGAGACTCACGGGGCAGACCTGCTCGTAGGAGATCCCCAGACGGCTGCACAGATAGACCATGGAGCTGATGCCGGGGATGACGGTCACATGGCAGCCGTCCAACAGGGGCAGCAGTTTCTTTGTTCCGCTGTAAAAGCCCACATCCCCGGACATGACCACGGCGATGCGGCGAAACTGGGGATTTTCACGGATGATCCGGCTGATTTGCTGGGGCGAGATGGCGTCGAATGCTGTCTGATGAGGTGCTGCCGCAGATTGGATCATCCGTTTTGCGCCGATGATGCAGTCTGCCTGCTCCAAGGCGGAAAGTGCCTGATGGGTCATCATGGATCTAACCCCTGGACCGATGCCTACGATAAAGACATCCTGAGTCGGCTGCCATCCGAACCGGCGGCACAGCAGGGCAGTGGTCTGGCAGAGGGTAAGCCCATCGTACTGGGGCGGTCTGCCGATAACCACCAGCTTGCAGCCGGACGCTTGGGCGGCGGCGATCTTATCGTCCATGCCCCCGGCGTGCCCGGATTCCTTGGTGACCATGTATTCGGCGTGGATGGAGCGCAGGGTGGCGAGGTTCATCTCCTTGCTGAAGGGACCCTGCATGGCGATGATATGGCTGGGGGGCAGCCCTGCGCCGACGCACAGCGCCAAGGACTCCGCCATGGGCAGGACCCTTGCGTAGACCCGGGCGGCGAAGTCCCGGATGGGACGGTAGGCGGCCAGTTCTTTGCTGCCGGTGGTCAGCAGAATGGTTCCTTCGGTCTTGTTCAGATAGTCCACCGCGGCGGGGATATCCGGCACAAAAACCGCATCCTGCGGCAGATGGGATTGCTCCCGCAGCAGCCGCAGATACTCGGTCCCGGTGCTGCGGCAGCTTTCGCATATGTTCTGGGTGACCACGCTGGCGTAGGGATGGGTGGCATCGATGACCAGATCGAACTGCTCCCGGGCAAGCAATTCTGCCATCTCCGTCTGGTTCATCCGCCGGGCAAAAACAGTCAGATTCTCCCGGGGCTCCAGAAGGGTCTGCCCGTATTCCGTGGCAACACAGGCGGTGATATCTGCCCGCTGGGTGCAGAGAAATTCGATCAGTTCCCGCCCCTCGGTGGTTCCGGCAAATACGCAGATCTTACACATCCCGGTATCCTCTGGGTGTGACCAGATTCCCTCCGATGACCCGGGTGTGGGCATTGCCAATGAACACGGTGCAGAACATATCCACATCCGCATCCCGAAGCTGCCCTAATGTCAGCGTCCGGCGGCTTTCGCCGGGTCTTCCGATGTTGCGGGTGATGCCGCAGGGGCGCTCCGGGGGAAGGATGTTCAACAGGATATCACAGGCACGGCGCAGATGGTCGGGGCGTCCGTGGCTGGCAGGGTTATACAGAACGATGGACAGATCGGCGCTTGCGGCGTGCTCCAGCCGGGATCGGATGGCTTCCCAGTCGGTGAGCCGGTCGCTGAGACTGATGACGGCAAAATCATGGGTCAGAGGTGCGCCCAGCAGGGCGCCGCCGCTGCAAGCCGCAGTCAGCCCGGGGATCACCTCGATCTCGGGCTGGGCGCTTTCTCCCCGCAGCTCGTAGATCAGCGCCGCCATGCCGTAAATGCCGCTGTCGCCGGAGCAGACCATGGCAACGGTCTTGCCGCCGGCGGCTGCATCCAGCGCCATCTGGCACCGCTGTGCCTCCTTGGTCATGGGGGTGGTGATGTATTCCTTGTCGGGGTAGCGGTCTTTGACCAGATCCACATATACATGGTATCCCACAATGGTGTCGCAGGCGGCCAAGGCCCGGTCTGCTCCCACCGTCATATTCTCATAATTTCCCGGGCCGATGCCCACAACGATCAATTTACCCAAAGTGTACCTCCCAATGTTCGCATGCCAGAGCGACGGTGACGCCGTCGCTGGCGGTCTTTCTGACGATCAGGCGGTCTGCCCCCACACAGGCAGCACGCTCGCATACATTGTCCACGCCGGTGATCCCGGAAACGAATTCCGATGGGGTGAAATCACCGGGGATTTGCTTCAACTGTTGTGCCGTGTAGAAAGAAAGGGGAAGCCCATACTCGGCACAGAATTCTGCCAGCCCCGGCTCGTCTGCCTTCAGGTCGATGGAAGCGGCGCACTTCACCGCACGCAGGTCGATGCCGGAGTTTTCCAGTACCCGGAGCACCGCCGTGCGGATCTGCTCGGCGGAAGTTCCCCGGCGGCAGCCGATGCCCAGATGAAGGATCCGGGGGATCAGCCGCAGGGTGTTGGCAAAAGGCTCGCATGTTCGGTAAGAGATGCAGAATCCCACCTGCCCGGCGGAACCGAGGGATACCCCCGGGGGCAGCGCCGTAGCAATGGGAAAATCCGACACCATGGGCACATCCCCTTCTAAGATGGCGGCGGATACCGACTTGGCTTGTTTCAGACTGCTGATGGCGCAGTTGTGTTCCGCTGCCCATGCATCCACCGAGAAGCGGCGGTTGATGTCCGTGGCGGTGGTGATGACGGCGGTTGCGCCCAACGCCGTGGCGATGGTTCGAGCCAGAGCGTTGGCCCCGCCGATGTGCCCGGACAGGATGGGGATGACGAATTTGCCCAGCTCGTCCACCACGATCACCGCCGGGTCCTGATCCTTGCCCCGAAGATGGGGGGCGATGTGCCGCAGGGCGATGCCGCAGGAGCACACGAAGATCATGGCATCCGACCGGGCAAAAATAGAGCCGAAAAAGTCCTGCGATGGGGTAGGGATGGGGAGAAACTCCCCGCCGGACAGCCGCTGCGCCGTATAAAGAATGGGGGCATCGTCCAAGACCCCGGCGATGCGCCGGGCGGTTTGACAGCCTTGGCGGCTGTAGGCGAAAATGGCGGTGCTCACTGGGTCGCCTCCCGGAACTCCGTGGTGAAGCCGGGATGATACAGAAGTGAGCGCATATACTCGTCCCCAAGACAGCCGCCCACCACGATGAGGGAGGTCTTGGTCAGACCATTTTGGGTGACGGTCTGGTGGAGCGTCCCTACGGTGCAGCGGAAGATCCGCTCCTCGGGCCAAGTGGCCTTGTAGACCACGGCGGCGGGGGTGTCCTCCCGGTAGCCCCCAGCCAGAAGCTCCTGCTGAAGAAGCTGGGTCAGCGAGGTGCTGAGGAACAGCACCATGGTAGCGCCGTGGGCGGCAAGGGAACGGATGGACTCCCGCTCCGGCACCGGGGTGCGCCCGGGGGCACGGGTGATGATGACGGTCTGGCTCACATCCGGCAGGGTGTACTCTGCCCGCAATGCGGCGGCGGCACCGCAGAAGGCGCTGACGCCGGGGCACACATCATATGCAATCCCCAGTTCCTCCAATCGGTCGAACTGCTCCCGCACGGCGCCGTAAATACTGGAATCTCCGGTGTGCAGCCGTACGGTGGTAAGACCCTGTGCTTCCGCGTCCCGGATCACATCGATGACCTGCTCCAGCGTCATTTCGGCGCTGTTGTGGATGCGGCAGCCGGGGCGGGTCATCTCCAGAAGCTGGGGATTGACCAGAGAACCGGCATAGATCACCACATCGGCGTTTTCCAGAAGCCGGGCGCCCCGCAGGGTGATCAGATCCACAGCGCCGCTTCCGGCGCCAACAAAATGTACCATATTATTTACCCTCCCGTATCATATCTAGTAGGAAATCGGCTTCCTGCGTCTGGGATAGAAGCCCGTATTCTTTGGAAAATAGGATGCCGCCGGTTTGCATGGCTTCTCCGCCCCGGTGGGCAAGATGGAACTCGATGCGCCCCGTCAGGCGATCCATGGTCTGCCGGTACTGATCCGTTGCCTGCAAGAGCCGCAGGGCTTCGTCGCAGGCGGCACAGTCCAAGATCTGCCGGATCACCTCTGCCGGGACTCCGGCTGCGGCGGCATGGGCGGCAAGGATCTCCATGCGGCAGTCGCCGTATTTGGAGTGGGTGTTCATCATGCCCCCTGCCAGCTTCACCAGCTTGCCGATGTGCCCCACCAGCAGCGCACCGCGGAACCCCAGTTCCTTGCAGATATCCAGTCCATCCCCGATGAAATTGGACACCTGCACGCATTTGTTCACAGGGATACCCAAACCGTTGTGGATAAAATCAGAGCCATAGTTTCCCGGGGTCAGCAGCACATAGTCGTGCCCCTGCTCCCGGCGCTGGCGCAGTTCCACCCGGATGGTGTCCACCAGCGCCTTCTCGCTCATGGGCTCTACGATGCCGGTGGTGCCCAGAATGGAGATGCCGCCTTGGATGCCCAGCCGGGGGTTGAAGGTTTTTTGGGCCAGGCGCTCCCCATCCGGCGCCCAGATCACCACCGACAATCCACCGCGGTAATCGACGGCAGAGGTTACCTCCTCCACATTCTCCCGGATCATCTGTCGAGGCACGGAGTTGATGGCGGCATTGCCCACCGGCTGATCCAGCCCAGGTTTGGTGACTCTGCCGATGCCCAGCCCCCCATCGATGTGGATCCCGGGGTGGGGATCCGGTCGGACGGTGGCATAGATCAGCGTCCCTTTGGTGATGTCCGGGTCATCCCCGCCGTCTTTTTCGATGGCGCAGGAGGCTTCTTCCGGGGAAATGTGTATCTCACGCACCGCAAGTTCCAGGCGGATGCCCTTGGGGGTGGTCAGACCGATGGTTTCCAACGGTCTGCCGGTGAGCAGCATCCATGCGGCAGCCTTGGCTGCCGCTGCGGCGCAGGAGCCGGTGGTGTAGCCCAAGCGCAGGCGCTTGCCCTCTTTGGTCACATACTGTTCCATGGCTCAGCGTGTGATCTGGTAGAGCAGGGCATTGCAGATGGCGGCGGCCACATTGCTGCCCCCCTTGCGTCCCCGGGCGACAATGTGGGGCACAGGATCCGTAAGGATCAGTTCCTTGCTTTCCACCACATTTACGAACCCCACCGGCACGCCGATGATCAGCGCCGGGGTCGCAGTCCCCGACTGGATCAGCTCGTGCAGGCAGATCAGGGCGGTGGGGGCATTGCCGATGGCAAAAATACAGGGCTTTTCCAGCTTGGCGGCCCGCTCCATGGAGACGATGGCACGGGTGATGCCCCGCTCCTTTGCTTCGGCGGCCACATCCGGGTCAGACATGAAGCAGTGCACCTGACCGCCCAGTTTTTCCAGAATGGTCTTGTTGATCCCGGCTTTTGCCATCTGGGTGTCGGTGACGATGTCGCAGCCGCCTTTCAGGGCTTGGATCCCCGCCGTTACGGCATGGGGGGAAAATACCAGATTGTCGGCATAGTCAAAATCGGCTGAGGTGTGGATGACCCGCTTGATGACGGCTTCGTTCTCCGGGTCCAGCTTTCGATCCCCCAGAAGTTGGGTGATGATCTCAAAGCTGCGTTTTTCGATCTCCATGGGTTTGATTTGTTGGATCATGGCGCATTTTCTCCTTGATGCAGGCTTGATAGAAATTCTCCCCGAAGCGGGGGTTGGCGTAAAAATGAAAATGGGGGAATCCGGCATAGAGGGTCTGGGTAGCGTGGACGCAGTCCCAGCCTTTGCCGGAAGCTTTCTCGGCATGGAAACCGCTTCCGTTGTCCGAGCAGTCCCAATGGTGGAATTCGTGCCCCCGGATCTGCTCCCCCGCCCGGCACAGCAGATTGTCCTGCTTGGCGGT
This sequence comes from uncultured Clostridia bacterium, assembly GCA_937890525.1. Classification (GTDB taxonomy): domain Bacteria; phylum Bacillota; class Clostridia; order Oscillospirales; family Oscillospiraceae; genus Faecousia. The sequence goes on from CALADI010000012.1 coordinate 175,974, forward strand.
GAGGGTCACATAGCCGAACCGGGACAGCCTGCCGGTGTCGTGGCAGACCCCGTCCAGAAAGCCCACCATGGGAAAATCTCCCAGCGTGGAGTTCAGATAGAGAAATCCGCCGCATTCTGCGATGCAGGGCAACCCGTCCGACAGCGCCTGCCGGATGCAGCGGCGCATGGATGCATTTTCGCTCAGGGCTTGGGCGTACAGCTCCGGGTATCCGCCGCCTAGGTACAGCCCGTGGATGTCCGGCGGCAGACCGGGGTCCGATATGGGACTGAAGGGGACAAGCTGCGCCCCCATCCGCTCCAAGGCGTGCAGACTGTCGGCGTAGTAGAAGCAGAAGGCGGCATCCTGCGCCACGGCGATCCGCACGGATGTGGAAAACCGGGGCAGGCAGACCGGCTGGCAGGAAATGGGCGGCGCACAGCGGGCAAGACCGATCAGACCATCCAGATCGATGGAACGCTCTGCCTGAAGGGCTAATTTTTGCATCAACCCCCGCAGGTCCTGAATTTCTCCGGCGGTGACCAGCCCCAGATGGCGGCTTTTGATGGTGCATTCCGGCATGGGGGGCAGATAGCCAAGGGGCTTGACGGCACCGGCGAACTGGCTGCGGATCATGTCCGCAAGGGCGGGGTATGTCATAGGGGAGCATTGATTTAGGATCACGCCGCAGATGTGGTGATCCGGCTTCAGAGACAGGAAGCCTTGGATGATGGCAAGGAGGGAGTAAGACAGTCCCTTGGCGTTCACCACCAGCACCACGGGGGTATCCGTGGCAGCAGCCAGATGGTAGGAACTGGCTTGGGACGAGGTGATGCCCATGCCGTCGTAGTAGCCCATGACTCCCTCGATGATGCTGATGTCCCGGTCGGCGGCACGGTCCGCAAGGAGATCATTCGCCGTGTTCCGGTCAAAGAAGAACAGATCCAGATTGGCGCTCTTTGCGCCGATGATCCGGCTGTGGAACATGGGATCGATGTAATCCGGGCCGCATTTGAAAGCCCCGACCTTCAGCCGGCGGTTGACCAATGCCTGCAAAATGGCGCAGGTGACGGTGGTTTTTCCACACCCGCTGTTGGTGCCCGCCAGCAGGATCCGTGGGATAGCTGAGTGCATGATCTGACCTCCGTAAAAACAAAAAAGCTGCGACAGTCCAAGACTGTCGCAGCCGAATTTCCGCAACAAGTGCCCCCTTGATGGTTGATACGCCGAACAAAAGCGGGGCATTTCAAGCAGGTCTTCTGACTCGTGCGCCGGGAGATCCCCCGGCAACCGCTCTGCCTTCCCGGTTTCCCAGTGACCGACTTTCGTCAACGAGCGGTGCCAACGCACATACAGCGGCGGTACCGTTCGGGATTTGCACCCGATTCTCTATTCTCTCCGACGCCCGAAACAGACGGCGGGGCACTTGAAATATGCGCTCTTATTGTATGCTCCCGCCGGGCAGTTGTCAACCCCCGGTGCAGCGCAAAGCCGGAAAAGTGCTTTACAATCCGGGACATTGCTGTTACTATGACGCCAGACACAAAAACCACCCAGTCGTACAGGAGGAGCTTTATGAAGCAAAAACAGGCGGTGCTGGCGGTATCCTTCGGAACCAGCCATCTGGACACCTTGGAAAAGAACATCTGTGCCGTGGAGCGGGTCATTGCCGATGCGCTGCCGGGGTATGATCTGCGCCGGGCCTTTACCAGCGGCGTGATCGTGAAAAAACTGAAGACCATGGGCATGGAGATCGACACCGTGCCCGAAGCCATGGAATCCCTGATCCGTGACGGCTATGACCGGGTGGTGATCCAGCCTACCCATGTGATCAACGGCGAGGAATTTGACAAGCTGTGCCGGATGAGCGCACCCTATACCCAGCGGATCGCTGTATCCATAGGGCAGCCGCTGCTGACCTCGGTGCAGGATTACAGGGCGCTCTGCGGCGCGATGATGGAGTCCATCCCCGCACCGGCGGAGGACGAGGCGCTGCTCTTTATGGGGCATGGCTCTGCCCACTATGCCAATGCGGCCTATGCGCTGCTGGAGTATATGCTCCACGATCTGGGCTGGGAGCGGGCGCTGATCGCCACGGTGGAGGGCTACCCGGAGCTGCCTCAGGCCATTGCAAGGCTCAGACGGATGAGCGCAGTACGGCGGGTGCGGCTCCATCCGCTGATGGTGGTGGCAGGCGACCACGCCAAGAACGATATGGCGGGTCAGAGTTCGGATTCTTGGAAGAATGTGTTGGAAGGCGAAGGCTATCAGACGGAATGCGTCCTGCGGGGCATGGGAGAGTATCCGGCGGTACGGCAGTTGTTCGGCATCCACGCCCGGCAGGCATCGGAGCAAATCGGTTGACAAAGATTTCTCCGCCGAGTATAATCAAAATCAATCCAATACCCATTTAAGTGCCGCTGATATCGGTTGGAGTCAGCGGAGAATAGAGAACCGGGTGCAATTCCCGGACGGTACCGCCACTGTATGTGCGTTGGCATCGCTCGTTGACGAAAGTCGGTCACTGGGAAACCGGGAAGGCAGAGCGGCTGCCGGGGGGGCTCCCCCCAGCGCACGAGTCAGGAGACCTGCTTAACGATGGGATCGCCCCGCAGGGGGCAGGCGGAAAATGGGTACGCGGGAACACGGCCGCGGCAGCCAGATGGGCTGCCGCGGCCTTTTTGAAAAATCCACACGATGGGAGAACATACCGATGACAATAGGAAAACTCTATGGAATTGGCGTTGGACCGGGAGATCCGGAACTGGTGACGATGAAGGCGGTGCGGCTGCTTGCTCAGGCAGATATTGTGGCGGTGCCGGATAAGGGAACGGGAGAGAAAACGGCGCTGGGCATCGTGCAGGCATATGTGGAGGGGAAGGAACTGCTGCTGTGCCCTACTCCCATGACCCGGGATCAGGCGGTGCTGGACGAATGCCACGACCGCATCGCCCGGCAGCTTTGCAGTCTGCTGGATCAGGGCAAGACGGTGTGCTTCATCACCTTGGGGGATCCGTCCATCTACTCCACCTATATCTATGTGCATAAGCGGGTGCAGGCGGCCGGATACCCTGCGGAGCTGATCCCGGGCGTGCCATCTTTCTGTGCGGTGGCAGCCCGGCTGGGGATCTCCCTGTGCGAGCAGGATCAGCGGCTTTTGATCCTGCCGGCAGGGGGGGAAGACCCCATCGGGGAGCAGTTTCCTGCCAATAAGGTCTACATGAAGGCGGGCAGCGGCATCATGGAACTGCAGCAGCGGCTTGCGGCGCAGGGGAAGCTGGATCGAGCATCGGCGGTGGAAAACTGCACCATGGCAGATGAGCGGGTGTGGTCCCGGTTCGGGGATATGCAGACCCCCAGCGGATACTTTTCCGTGGTGGTGGTCAAGGAGGATCAAGCATGAAACTGGTGATGTCGGGGCTGGAGCATGATTCGGCGCCCATCGAACTGCGGGAGCGGCTGTCCTTTACCAAGGCGCAAACCATTGATATCAGCCGAAAAATCTGCGCCGGCGGGAATGTGTCCGGCTGTGTGCTGATCTCCACCTGCAACCGCACCGAGCTGTATGTGTCCTGCACCGGGGAGGTAGATCCTGCCGAAGTGCTGTGCCGTGCCGCCGGTGCAGAGGATACGGCATACCGCCGTGCATTCGTGACCCGCAGGGAAGAACTGGCGGCGGATCACCTGATGCGTGTGGCGGCGGGGCTGCGCTCCCGGATCTGGGGGGAGGATCAGATCATCTCTCAGGTGAAGAACGCCATTGCCCTTGCAAGAGAAGCGGGGACGGCCGACTCCATGCTGGAGACGCTGTTCCGCTCTGCCGTTGCCGCAGGCAAAGAGATCCGCTCCAAGGTGCGCCTGACGGCGCTGCCCACCTCGGCGGCCTCTATGGCGGTGGCGCGGGTGGAAGAAACGCTGGGGACGCTGGAAGGCAAGCGGGGCTTGGTCATCGGCAACGGCGAAATGGGCAGGCTTGCGGCGTCTCTGCTGGAGCAGGCGGGGTGCCAAGTGAATGTGACGCTGCGTACCTATCGCCACGGGGAGACGGTGGTTCCCCCCGGCTGCGGCGTGGTGGCGTATGAAGACCGGTTTGCCCACATGGATGGGATCGATCTTGTGATCTCTGCCACCACCAGCCCCCATTACACGGTAGCCAAGGAGCAGTTTGACCAGCTATGTATCCCGCCCCGGGTTTTGGTGGATTTGGCGATCCCTAGAGACATCCAGCCGGAAATCGGAGAGATCCCCGGGGTGGAACTCTATAATGTGGACGATTTGGGGAACTTTACCCAGAAGCGTGCGGTGCCGCCGGAGGTGGAGCAGATCATCGACGGACGCATGGAGCAGTTCTACCGCTGGGTGCATTATAAGGACTGCCTTGGCTCTAAGGAGAGCCTGAAGCAGGCACTCATGGAGCGGATCCTTGCCTGCGGCGGGGACGAAAGTGCCAGCCGTGAGGATATCGCAGCCATGGCGGTGGACAAAACGGTGGAGCTGCTGCTTGGGGGGCTGTCGGACTGCATCACCCCGGAGCGGCTGAACCGCTGCGAGCAGAAGATCCGTTCCCATACGGTGGCTCGCCACAGCGGAACTTGAGGAAGGAGCAAAGCCCATGGAGCGTGGGGAATTTCGGTTTCCTTTGTTTATAGACTTGAACGAAAAACGGGCTGTGGTGATCGGCGGCGGGAAAATCGCCTGCCGGCGGGCGGAGGTCCTGTGCAGATTCGGCGCAGAAGTGACCATCATCGCACCGGAGTGCCCGGATGTGCCAAAGGGCGTGGCGTATCTCTGCCGTGCCTACCAAAAGGGTGACCTGAAAGGCGCATTTCTGGCGGTGGCTGCCACGGATGACCGGCAGGTGAACCGGCAGGTGGGGCAGGAAGCGTCGCGGCTGGGGATCCCGGTCAGCGTTGCGGATCGGAAGGAGGAGAGCAGCTTCTTCTTCCCTGCCATCTGTCAGGGGGGCGGTCTGGTCTGCGGGCTGGTGTCCCACGGGACGGATCACCGCAAGACCGCCGTGGCTGCGGAAAAAATAAGAGGTATACTGGGGGAAATGGAATGAAAACGATTCGTATCGGCAGCCGGGAGAGCAAGCTGGCGGTGATCCAGTCGCAAATGGTGATCGACGCCATCCATGCCTATGACCCGGAAATTCCTGTGGAATTGGTAACCATGAAAACCACGGGGGATAAGATCCTTGACCGCACCTTGGCGCAGATCGGCGGGAAGGGGCTGTTCGTAAAGGAATTGGATGCCGCCCTTCTGGACGGGCGGGTGGATCTCACGGTCCACAGCAGCAAGGATCTGCCCATGCAGACCCACCCAGAGCTTCCGCTGGCGGCGTTCTCCCGGCGGGCAGACCCCAGGGATGTGCTGGTGCTGCCTAAAGGCGTGCAGGAACTGGATCTTTCCAAGCCCATCGGCTGCTCGTCCCTGCGACGGCAGATCCAGCTTCGCCGCCTGTTCCCTCAGGCGCAGCTTGCACCCATCCGGGGAAATGTGCTGACCAGACTGGAAAAACTGGATGCCGGAGAATACGGCGCGTTGGTACTGGCGGGGGCGGGACTGTCCCGGCTGGGGCTGGAGTGCCGCATCAGCCGCTATTTCAGCGTGGATGAGATCTTGCCTGCGGCAGGGCAGGCGATCCTTGCGGTGCAGATCAGAAAAGGGCAGGATGTTTCCTTCCTGCGGGACTTTGACAATGCCGACAGCCGGGACTGCCTGATGGCAGAGCGGGCATTCGTGGCGGAACTGGACGGAGGCTGCTCGTCCCCGGTGGCGGCGTTTGCGACGGTGACAGGCGAAAAAATCACCCTGCGGGGGATGTATGTGACCAAGAACGGAGATCCGGTCTTTGATGCGGTATCCGGCGGCAGAAACAGAGGACAGGAACTGGGCAGGAGCCTTGCCCGGAAGATGCGGAGGGATGATGTATGAAAACGGGACAGGTCATTTTGGTAGGTGCAGGCCCGGGAGATCCGGGGCTGCTGACCATCAAGGGACGCCATGCCATCGAGACGGCAGAGGTGGTGGTATATGACCGGCTGGTGAGCCGGGAGATCTTGGATCTGATCCCGGAGCAGGCAGAGCGGATCAATGTGGGTAAAGAAGCTGCCCACCATATGGTCCCGCAGGAGCAGATCAACCGGATCCTGCTGGAAAAAGCGCTCTCGGGAAAGCGTGTGGTGCGGCTGAAAGGCGGCGACCCCTTCCTGTTCGGCAGAGGGGGCGAGGAACTGGAACTGCTGGCACAGCACGGCGTACCCTTTCAGGAGATCCCCGGGATCACCTCTGCCATTGCGGCGCCTGCCTATGGGGGCATCCCGGTGACCCACCGGGATTTCTGTTCCTCGGTGCATATCATCACCGGACACCGGCGGGCGGGGCAGGAACTGGAGATCCCCTTTGAAGCGCTGGTCAACACCGGGGGAACGCTGGTGTTCCTCATGGGGGTGGGCGCATTGGAGCAGATCTGCACCGGGCTGATCCGGGCGGGAATGGCGCCGGATATGCCGGCGGCGGTGGTGGAGCGGGGGACGACCCCTGCCCAGCGCACCATGGTTTCGACCATATCGGATCTGCCACGGCAGGCAAGAGAACGGCTGGTGAGCAGCCCTGCGGTGATCGTGGTGGGGAAGGTCTGTGCCCTGTCGGAAGCGTTCAATTGGTTCGACCGACTGCCTCTGAAGGGTAGACCCGTCATCGTCACCAGACCCAAAGACCGGGCAGGGACGCTGTGCCGCAGATTGCGGGAACTGGGGGCAGATGTGACGGAATTCCCCTGCATCGAAACCGCTGCGGCGGAGAATTCCACACAGATGGAACAAGCTGTGGAAAAAATCGACGAATATGAATGGCTGGTCTTTACCAGTCCGGCGGGGGTTACGACCTTGATGCAGATGCTCCGCCGCACCGGGCGGGATGTCCGGGCGCTGGGCAGGATCCGCATTGCTGCCATCGGCCCGGGAACGGATCGGGAACTGGGAAAATATGGTCTGCGGGCAGACCTGATCCCATCGGTGTACGACGGTGTCCACTTGGGGCAGGCTTTGTGCCGGGAAGAACCTGCGGGCAGAGTGCTGATCCTGCGGGCGCAGATGGGTACGGATGCATTGACACAGGAGTTGCGGCGGTGTAAAATTCCCTATGACGATGTCCGCTGCTACGAAACCAGATACCCCGCTGCGGGATCTGCACAGATCAGCAAATTGCTGCAAAGTGAGCCTGCGCCTTTGGTGACTTTCACCAGCGCATCCACCGTGACCGGGTTTGTAAAAGCCCTTGGTGAGGGGGATTATTCCGGGGTGACGGCGGTCTGTATCGGAAAACAGACCGAGCAGGAGGCGAAGAAATACGCCATGCACACCGTGACAGCGGCAGAAGCCACCATCGATGCGTTGATCCAGAGGATCATGGAATGTTAAGGGAGGAATGTGCAATGGATCTGACCTACAGACCCCGCCGCTTGAGGAGTGGCGATACCATCCGCCGGATGTGCCGGGAAACCAGACTGTCCCCGGACAGCCTGATCTACCCGATTTTTGTGGATGAGACTTTGACGGGCAAGCGCCCCATCGACTCGCTGCCCGGTCAGTACCAGTATGGGCTGGACACGGTGGAGCAGGCGGCTGGGGAGTGCATTGCGTCCGGGGTGAAGAGCTGCATTTTGTTCGGCATCCCGGCACATAAGGATGCGTTTGGCTCATCGGCATGGGATGATGAGGGTGTCATCCAGAGAGCCATCCGCAGAATCAAGGAAAAGCACCCCGATTTCTATGTCATCACCGATGTGTGTATGTGCGAATACACCGACCACGGTCATTGCGGGGCGCTGTGCGGTCACGATGTGGACAATGATGCCACCTTGGAACTGCTGACCAAGACGGCGGTATCCCATGCCAGAGCCGGGGCGGACATGGTTGCCCCCTCGGACATGATGGATGGGCGTGTGGCGGCCATCCGCACGGGTTTGGATGCAAACGGGTTCCAGAATGTGCCCATCATGGCATATTCTGCCAAGTATGCGTCGGCGTTTTACGGTCCCTTCCGCAGCGCCGCAGGCTCGGCGCCTTCCTTTGGCGACCGCAAAAGCTATCAAATGGATCCCCACAACCGGCTGGAAGCACGGAAAGAGTGCGCCTTGGATGTGGAGGAAGGTGCGGATATCATCATGGTCAAGCCGGCGCTTTCCTATCTGGATATCATTCGGGAATGCTCGGATGCCTTTGATGTTCCCATGGCGGCGTACTCGGTCTCCGGGGAGTATGCCATGATCAAGGCGGCAGCTCAGGCGGGGCTCATCGATGAATACCGTATCATGTGCGAGTCGGCGCTGTCGGTATTCCGGGCAGGGGCAAAGATCCTCATTACCTACTATGCCAAGGAACTGGCACAGGCCATCCAAAAGGGGGATATCGGCTGATGGAGCAGTCTCAAGCATTATTTGACCGGGCAAAAAAGGTTCTGCCCGGAGGGGTCAACAGCCCGGTGCGTGCCTATCGCGCCGTGGGCAGGACCCCCAGATTCATCGAAAGAGCCGATGGAGCCTACATCTGGGATGTGGACGGCAGACGCTATATCGATTATGTGTGCTCTTGGGGACCCATGATCTTGGGGCACAACCATCCCGTGATCCGGGAAGCGGTGAACAAGGCGGTGGCAGACGGACTCTCCTTCGGCGCACCCACCCGGCGTGAGGTGGAGATCGCCGAGCTGATGACGGAAATGGTGCCCAATATCGAGATGGTGCGCATGGTCAATTCCGGGACGGAAGCGGTGATGTCAGCCCTGCGCCTTGCCCGGGGAGCCACCGGGCGGGACAAGATCATCAAATTCGAGGGTTGCTACCATGGGCACAGCGATTGTATGCTGGTGAAGGCAGGCTCCTCTGCCATTGCCGGGGGCTGCCCGGATTCTGCCGGCGTGCCGGAGGGAACGGCGAAGGATACGCTGACGGCGCAGTACAACGATTTGAACAGCGTCAGCAGATTGTTCCAAGAGAAGCCTGACCGGATTGCCTGCGTGATCGTGGAGCCGGTGGCGGCGAATATGGGCGTTGTTGGCCCGGATCCGGGATTTTTGGAGGGACTTCGCACCCTGTGTGACCAAAACGGTGCCTTGCTGATCTTCGACGAGGTGATCACCGGATTCCGTCTGGCAAAGGGCGGCGCACAGGAGTATTTCGGTGTCCGTGCAGACTTGGTGACCTTCGGAAAGATCATCGGCGGCGGCATGCCGGTGGGGGCATATGCAGGCAGCCGGGAACTGATGGAGCATGTAGCCCCCTGTGGAAATGTGTATCAGGCGGGGACGCTGGCGGGTAATCCCGTGGCCATGGCGGCGGGGCTTGCACAGCTTCGCTATCTGAACGACCACCCCCAGGTTTACGAGAAAATCAACGCTTCTGCCCAGAAGCTGGCAGAGGGAATGCGCCAAGCGGCCCGGCAGACCGGTGCGCCGGTGGTCATCAACCAGATCGGCAGTCTGGCGGCACCCTTCTTTACGGCGGACACCGTGGAGTCGTTTTCCGGGGCGAAGCGCAGCGACCTGAACAAGTATGCCGAGTACTTCGGCAGGATGCTGGACAGCGGCATCTACCTTGCCCCGGCGCAGTTTGAAGCCATGTTCGTTTCGGCGGCCCATACGGATGCGGATATCCAGCACACCATTGAAACGGTGCAGACGGTGTTTTCTGCCATGTTCTGAATTCTTTGTATCAAAATACCCCCTCAGCTCAGGCGCAGTTCAAATGCCCAAAAGCTGAGGGGGTGTATTTTATTTGCCGTCAAAGACCAGCGTGCCGAAATCACCTCTGCGGTGGTAGTCCGGGGTGTCGCAGGTCAGGCTGGACCAAGCCAGATAGTGGGGGACTTGGGTCTGGTCACCGCATTTGTAGAAGTTGCCTGCGGCAGAGTCGGTGAAGTCAAACTCCGGCATGTACATCCGCAGGAAATCCCCGGGGATCTGATAGGTCACGCCCCAGCCGCCATCGGTGGTGAAGGGGTGGATGCAGAACATCTGGGGATTTTTGACGATCTGGCGCACCCGGGTGGGGCGCTCTGCGCCGAAGCCCACATACAGATTGCCCAGCGGGTTGCACTCGAAGTTGAAATAGCGCTTGTCACCGATCAGAGGGGCGAAGAAGAATTCCAGACAGCTGTCGTTGCACACCTGATCCAGGGTGCCGCAGAGCTGCGCCCGGATGTTCTGCTCTTGGGCTTCCAGACGGACGAAGAGGGTATCAGCGTTGTGGCAAAGCTGTGCCTTGGCGGTGATGGGGCAGGGGGCCAGCCAGCCGGTGTGCTCCAGTTCCACGGCAGGCACCTTGCTCCAATCCGGCGTCTCGGCGTATACAACATGATATTCAGACATAAGTTGACTCCTTTCGGCAAATCGGCAGTAAATCATTGCACATATATCATACTGAAAAACTGCCCAAGACTCAAGATGCAAAATGCCTTATAGGTTCTGTTTTGCGGCGGACAGGAGCAGCTTGATCCGATTGAGCTGGTTGACCTCGCTGGCGCTGGAGTCATAATCCACGGCGGCGATGTTTGCCCCGGGGTAGGCCTGCTTCAGCGCCTTGATGACCCCTTTGCCCACTACATGGTTGGGCAGGCACGCAAAGGGCTGGATGCACACGATGTTGGGCACCCCGGAGGTGATCAACTCCACCATTTCCCCGGTAAGGAACCAGCCTTCCCCGTACTGATTGCCGATGGAGAGGAAAGGCTTGGTGATCTGGGCGACGGTCTCGATGGGCAGGGGAGCATCAAACCGCTTGCTCTGAGCCAGCGCATCCAGAGCGGGCTTGCGGATCCGGCGGATCAGATGGATCCCGGTGTCTGCTACCATGGCGGAGGAACGCTTTGCCCCCAAGAACTCGGTCTTGTAGTTGCTGTTGTACAGGCAGTAGTTCATGAAATCCATCAGATCCGGCACGATGGCTTCTGCTCCCTCCCGTTCCAGCAAATCTACGATGTGATTGTTGGCAAGGGGCATATATTTGACCAAGATCTCCCCCACGATGCCAACCCGGGGCTTGCGGAGGGTCTCGTCAATGGGCAGGGTGTCGAAAGCCTGCACGATCTGGCGGCACATCTGCCGGTACTGGTGCAGGGTGTGCCTGCCGGTGAGGGAGGCGATGCATTTATCCCGCCATTTGGCGTGCATAGCGTTGGCAGCGCCCGGCACCAGCTCGTAGGGGCGCACCCGGTACAGGCACCGCATCAGCAGGTCGCCATATACGATGGCCTGCACCGCGTCGATCACCATACTGGAGGTGAAGTGCAGACCTGGGTTTTTCTCCATTCCGTTGGCATTCAGAGAGATCACTGGGATATGGGACAGCCCCGCCTTGTCCAGCGCCCGGCGAATGAATGCCACATAGTTGCTGGCCCGGCAGCAGCCGCCGGTCTGGGTCATGACGATGCCCAGCTTGTCGGTGTCGTATTTGCCGGAGAGCACCGCCTGCATGATCTGCCCTACCACGGTGATGGAGGGGAAGCAGGCGTCGTTGTTCACATATTTCAGCCCCATGTCGATGGCATCGTGGTTGTCGTTGTCCAGCACCACCACATTGAAGCCGTGATTTCGCAGCACCGGGGCAAGGATATCGAAGTGGATGGGGCTCATCTGGGGCGCAATCAAGGTGTAGCCGCTGAGCTTCATCTCCTTGGTGAATTCCGTCCTTTGATAGCGCATAGGTGCGCTCTGGGCACAGATATGCTGCCGCTGGCGCATATCCATGGCGGCCAGCAGACTGCGGATGCGGATGCGGACGGCGCCCAGATTGTTTACCTCGTCGATCTTCAGCAGAGTGTAGAGCTTGTTGCTCTTTTCCAAGATCTCGCACACCTGATCGGCGGTGACGGCGTCCAGACCGCAGCCGAAGGAATTGAGCTGGATCAGCTCCAAATCGTTGCGCTTGGCCACGAATTCTGCGGCGTTGTAGAGTCTTGAGTGATAGACCCATTGATCCACCACCCGCAGGGGGCGCTCAGGATCGGTGTCCAAGGGGAGACTGTCCTCGGTAAACACCGTCAGACCGTAGGAGGCGATCATCTCCGGGATGCCGTGGTTGATCTCCGGGTCGATGTGGTAGGGGCGTCCGGCGAGGACGATGCCCCGACCGCCCTGCTGCTCCATCTGTTCAAGAAGACGCTTGCCTTCGGCGCGGATGTCCGATTTGGCTCGGATCTGCTCCACCCATGCCCGGTGGACGGCGGTACGCACCTCGCTTTCCGGGATGTTCCACTCCTCGGCGGCAGTTTTCACCAGCCGGTCGGCGGCGGTCTTTTCGCTGGTCAGAGCGATGAAGGGGCGGATGTAGCGCACATCCCCTTGGGTGATGGCTTCCACATTGTTTTTGATGTTCTCCGCGTAGGACACCACGATGGGGCAGTTGTAGTGGTTCTGAGCGGAGGAGACTTCCTGATGCTCGTAGAATACACAGGGGTGGAAGATGCGCTTGACCCCTTGATCTGCCAGCCATTGCACCTGCCCGTGGGACAGCTTGGCGGGGTAGCATTCGGATTCGGAGGGAATGGACTCCATGCCAAGCTGGTAGATGCTTCGGCTGGCAAAGGGAGACAGCACCACCCGGAATCCCAATTCCCGGAAGAATACCGCCCAGAAGGGGTAGTTTTCGTAGATATTCAGCACCCGGGGGATGCCGATGACGCCCCGGGGGGCATCCTGCTCCGGCAGGGGCGGATAGTGGTCGAACAGCCGGCGGCGCTTGAATTCCATCATGTTGGGGGCGCTTTGACCGGAGCCGGATCCGCCTGCACCCCGCTCGCACCGGTTGCCGCTGACATGACGCCGTCCGCCGGAGAAGGTGTTGACGGTGAGCATACACCGGTTGGTGCATCCGCCGCACCGGGCGCTGCGGGCGGTGTAGGTCAGATCCACGATCTCGTCCAGCGGCAGCATGGTGCTGGCAGCCCCGGTGTCGTTGGAGCGGGCGACCAAGGCGGCGCCGAAGGCGCCCATCAGCCCGGCGATATCTGGGCAGGTGGCGTCCACTCCGGCGATTTTTTCAAAGGCCCGCAGCACGGCAGGGTTGAGGAAGGTGCCACCCTGCACCACGATGTGCCTGCCCAGATCCTCGGCAGAAGCCAGCTTGATGACCTTGTACAGGGCGTTCTTGATGACGGAGTAGGCAAGCCCTGCGGAGATATCGGATACGGCAGCCCCCTCTTTTTGAGCCTGCTTCACATTGGAGTTCATGAACACGGTGCAGCGGGTGCCCAGATCCACAGGGGCTTTGGCGAACAGGGCCTCCTTGGCGAAGGACTCGGCGGTGTGCCCCAGAGATACCGCAAAATTCTCGATGAAAGAGCCGCAGCCGGAGGAACAGGCTTCGTTGAGCAGAATGGTGTCCACTGTGCCGTCTTTCAGCTTGATGCACTTCATATCCTGACCACCGATGTCCAGCACGCAGTCCACCGCCGGGTCAAAGAAGGCTGCGGCGGTGCAATGGGCGATGGTCTCCACCACCCCTTCGTCCAGCGCAAAGGCGGACTTGAGCAGGGACTCCCCATATCCCGTGGAGCAGCCCCGGGCGATGCAGGCGGTGGGGGGCAGGGTGGCTCGGAGCTGGGCGATGGCATTCTTTGCGGTCTGGATGGGGTCTGCCTGATTGTTGGCGTAGTAGGAAAACAGGAGTTCGCCGCTTTCGCCGATCAGCGCCAGCTTGGTGGTGGTAGAGCCTGCGTCGATGCCCAGATAGCACTTGCCATGATAGGTTTCCAGCGTGGCCTTTTTGACCACGCTCTGGGCGTGACGGCGCACAAAGCTGTCGTATTCCTCCTGATCCCGGAACAGAGGCTCCAGCCGGGGCATTTCGTACTGGATCTTCACGCCGTCAGCCAGACGGGCGATGAGATCCCCAGCATCCACACAGGGGGCATCCTTGGATTCCAGCGCAGCCCCCATGGCGGCGAAGAGGTGGGAATTTTCCGGGTCAACGATGTTCTCTGGGGTCAAATGCAGGGTTCGGATGAAGGCCTTCTTCAGCTCCGGCAGGAAGTGCAGCGGCCCGCCCAGAAAAGCCACGCAGCCCCGGATGGGCTTGCCGCAGGCAAGACCGGAGATGGTCTGGTTGACCACGGCTTGGAAGATAGAAGCGGCCAGATCCGCACGGGTGGCACCCTCGTTGATGAGGGGCTGGATGTCGGTCTTGGCAAATACGCCGCAGCGGGCGGCAATGGGGTAGATCTGCTGGTGATCCGCCGCAGCACGATCCAGTCCCGGGGCATCGGTTTGCAGCAGAGCCGCCATCTGATCGATGAAGGAGCCTGTGCCCCCGGCGCACACGCCGTTCATCCGCTCGTCCAGACCGTCCCGGAAGTAGATGATCTTGGCGTCCTCGCCCCCCAGCTCGATGGCAACATCCGTTTGGGGTGCACAGAATTGCAGGGCGGAAGCTACCGCCACCACCTCCTGCACGAAGGGCAGATCCATGGCTTTGCCCAAATTGATGGAGCCGGAGCCGGTGATGCCGGCGTGGAGACGGAATGCTCCCAGCCGGTTCTGGGCATCGACCAGAAGATCTTTTAGGGTCTGCTGGGTGTGGGCATGGTGGCGGCGGTAGTCCCCGAACAGCATGGTGCCATCCTGATCCAAGATCACCAGTTTCACGGTGGTGGAACCGATATCGATCCCGCCGTAGAATTCTTTGTTTTCCGAAACGCACATCTTATTCACCTTCGTCGAATCGTGACGGCGTCCCTCCCGCAGCAGGCAGGTCAGGGGGATGAAACCGTCTTTCAGATATTCTCAGTTTGATGAAACATAGTTTATCACAAATCTTTTCTTGATGTAAAGACATAAAATCCCCGGATTCCCTATGGTTCAAAGAAAATTTACAAGAACTTTACTTTATAAAACCCTCGGCTGCCGGAACTGCCGGATCATAGATCCGACCCGTTCTGACACCATGATTCTACCGCCGCACCGGGGGCGGGCATACGGATAAACCTTGCCACGGCGTCCATAATTTGGGCATAGGCTGGGTTTTGCCTATCTTTGCCGGGGGATAGCGAAGAAAAATGTGCCGGTTTCCGATAGGAAACCGGCACAGGTGCGGCGGTATGACGGCTTGCGAAGGGGTCAGATTACATGATACTCCTTCAGAAGCTTTTCAATGTCTGTTCCGTGCAGCTTTTCCAGCACTTTCTTCAGCGCGATCTTCTCGGCAAAGCCCAGATGCATCTCGGTCAGGGGCTTGCCGTCACGCAGCTTGATGGTGGCATTGAGCAGGTCACGGATATCATAGGTGCTGCCCCAGACCTCGGGCACGCCGCGGTCAACATTCAGCAGGGTGTAGACGGCTTCCATGCCGGTGCGCATGGAGTATTCCGTGGTGAAGATAGTATCTCTGGCGGTTTCGGCAAACTGACCGATGAAAGCAAAGTTGACGGCGCCCTTGGGGACGACATCGGGGCGGTCGCCGGCGCTGCGGGGCATGAAGAATGCGGTGATATAGGGCATCATGCAGGGGATGGTGTTGGCGCTGTTGTGTGCCAGATCGGCGATCTGATCTTCGGGTACGCCCAGATGATACAGCCACTCCATGCAGATCTCCTCGCCGGTACATTCACGCATGGTCTTTTTGACATAGTTGCCGGGCTTGTCGGAGAACAGACCGTAGATCCAGCCTACCAGCTGATCCTTGGGCTGGGAGCGGAACTGCGGCTGGCGGTTGAATGTCCAGCTCATCAGCCAGTTGGAGTCCTTCACGGTGACGATGCCGCCGGTGACAACACCGCCGCTGAAGGGATCACGCTTGCAGATGTTTCGGATATAGGGGACG
Source organism: uncultured Clostridia bacterium (assembly GCA_937890525.1). Lineage (GTDB taxonomy): Bacteria > Bacillota > Clostridia > Oscillospirales > Oscillospiraceae > Faecousia. Next base: position 191,770 of record CALADI010000012.1, read on the forward strand.
ATCCGCTGATCCAGCGTGGTGACGGTGGCGCTCATCCAGTTGGTCTGCTCGGGGTCAGAGCAGAACTTGTCCGGGTGTCCGAAATCGGGGCTCTGGGCCGCGATGCGCCGCCACATATCCCAGCCGCCGCCTGCTTTGATCTCGGTGTGGAAGGCTGCGGGGGTGGTCTGAGAGCCAAGGGTGGAATTCTCCACGCAGCCGCCGTTGGAGATAAAGACCAGATCCTTTTCCGTCAGGTCGATAAATGCGGTCTGATCGTTGGATACGATCTCGATGTGGGTGGCCTGCTTGCGGTCTGCACGGATGTCGAACTCCACATTGACCACCTTGGTGTTGTAGCGGAAGTCCACGCCGAAGGACTCCAGATACTTGACCATGGGCAGGATCATGGATTCGTACTGGTTGTAGCGGGTGAAGCGCAGTGCCTTGAAGTCGGGCAACCCGCCCACATGGTGGATATACCGCTTGATGTAGCGCTTCATCTCCAGGGCGCTGTGCCAGTTTTCAAATGCGAACATGGTGCGCCAGTACAGCCAGAAATTGGAGTTGAGCACTTCATCATCAAAGAACTCTGTGATGCGCTTGTCATACAGCTCCTCATCCGGGGTGAAGAACAGCCGCATGATCTCCATGGCAGCTTTGTCCGATAGGTCGAACTTTCCGTCGGTGTGGGCATCCTGCCCACATTTCTCGGTGGCACGGCACAGCGAGTAGTTCGGATCTTTTTTATTCAGCCAGTAGTATTCATCCAGAACGCTGACGCCCGGGGTTTCGATGGACGGGATGGAGTGGAACAGATCCCACATCACCTCGAAATGGTTGTCCATCTCACGGCCGCCCCGCATGACATAGCCCAGCTGGGGATATTCCCAGCCATCGCAGGCGCCGCCGGGGATGGGGTCTTTTTCGAGAATGTGGACATGAGCGCCGGGCATCTGTCCGTCACGAACCAGATAACATGCGGCGGTCAGCGCAGCCAGGCCGGTGCCGATGATGTATGCGGATTTTTCATCCACGCCTTCCGGTTTTTGGGGACGGGCAAAGGCCTCGTAGTTACCACTTGAATAATACATGGTGTTTACCTCCTTGTGTGGTGTGCCCTTATTGTAATGCAGTGAAGCGGGTGTCGGTACAGATAGATGGGACTGGGTGTCTATAATCCAGACAACCGAAAGGCATTTGTCTAAGAATGCGACACAAGCAAAACACCGCCCATATTCGTGACGAATACAGGCGGTGCGTTCTGCGGGGAGGGTCAGAAGTCGATCTTCTTTTTTAGGGGGAGTTTTTCGTTGAGGTAAGCCACGGCACGCTGCTTCCATTGTGCCATTTTGTCGAATGCCCGGTGCAGGAAATGGTCGATGGGCAGGGTCAGCAGCATCAGCGGCGACAGGATCAGGATGCACTGGTAGTTCAGCGGTGCGATCTGGAACCAGCTGGGGATGAAGGTGGCCGCCAGCAGGAATCCCACGCCCATGGCGCCGAAGAGCAGCCCGTGCCACAGGTTCATGGGCTTGCACACCCGGTAGAGCATCAGGTAAGCGGAGAAGGCGTACAGGAAGAAGCCCATGGTGGATGCCATCTCCGTGGGCAGGTGGAAGGCTTCGGTGAACAACAGCGACCACTCCACCAAGATCACTGCGGTAAGCGCCGCCGGGAATGCCCGGAACAGCACATTCCGCAGGAATTTGCCATGCACCAGATCGTGATTCGGCTCCATGGCGAGGAAGAAGGAGGGCGCGCCGATCATCAGACCGGAGACAAGGGAGATCTGGGAGGGCTTCAACGGGTACAGGGACAGGGACACCAGACTGATGACGGAAAGGACGAAGGAGAAGATGTTCTTCACCAGAAACAGCGATGCCGAGCGCTCGATGTTGTTGATGACCCGCCGACCCTCGGCAACCACATGGGGCATACCGGAGAAATCCGAGTTCAGCAGCACCAGATCGGATACATGGGCGGCGGCTTCGCTGCCGGAGGCCATGGCGATGCTGCAATCGGCATCCTTCAGCGCCAGCACATCGTTGACGCCGTCGCCGGTCATAGCAACGGTGTGCCCCGCTTTTTTCAGCGCCCGAACAAGAATGCGCTTCTGCTCTGGGGTGACCCGTCCGAACACGGTGTAGGAAAGGGCTGCCTGCTCCACCTCTTGATCCGACGAGAGGGTGGATAGGTCGATGAACCGGTCGGTACCGGGGATGCCCGCTTTCTCGGCGGCGGCAGCGGCGGTCATGGGATTGTCGCCGGAGATGACCTTGATGCCCACCCCTTGGGAGCGGAAGTATTCAAAGGTCTGCTTGGCTTGGGGACGGATGGCGTTGGACAGGGTGACCAGCGCCAAAGGGATGACCATCTGCCCCAGCGTGCCGTCGGCAAAGATATCCTCCGGGGAATTGGGCTGGAATTCGTACCCGGCGAAGAGCAGCACCCGCTCGCCCTGTGCTGACAGGTCTGCGATCTGCCGGCGGAGGGCTTCGGGCATCTCAGCGAGCATCATCTCCGGGGCGCCCAGCAGGAATGCGCCGGATTCTCCGAAATCTGCGGCGCTGTACTTGGTGCGGGAGGAGAAGCCCCGGATCCGCAGGGCGGAAGCGTCGGCGCTCTGCCCCTGCCAATGGGCTTTCAGCGCTTTCATGGTGTCGTTGTCGGCGCTCATGCTCTGGACGAACCGGCGCACTTGATCGTTGGTCTGGCCGGGGTCATCCTCGTCCAAGGGGATGATCTGGGACAGGCGCATCTGGGGCTCGGTGATGGTGCCGGTCTTGTCTACGCAGAGCATATCCACCCGTGCCAGCGTCTCGATGCACTTCATGTCGTGGACGAGGGTATCCTTCTGGGCAAGGCGGATGGTGCTGGCGGCCAGCGCCACGCTGGTCAGCAGATACAGCCCCTCGGGAATCATGCCGATGATGGCGGCGGCGGTGTTCTCCACGCTGACCTTCTCTGCCAGCCCTTGGACATGGTACTGGTTCCAGAACATGGCGATGGCGAAGGGGATGATGATCATGCCGATGATCTGGATCAGCCGGGTGAGGGAGCGCATCATGCCGGGCTGCTGCTTTTTCTTGATCTTCTTGGCGTCCCGGGCGAGCTTTGCGGCGAAGGAATCGTCGCCCACTTTGTCCAGCCTTGCCCGGGCGTTGCCCGATACCACAAAACTGCCCGACAGCAGGGCATCTCCGGGGCGTTTCTTGATCTCATCGGATTCGCCGGTGACAAGGGACTCGTTGACAGTCAGTTCCCCGTCGCAGACCACGGCGTCGGCGCAGATCTGATTGCCTGCACAGAATACCACGATGTCGTCCAGCACCAGTTGGTCGCTGGGGACCTTGGTTTCGACGCCGCCCCGAATCACTGTGGACTCCGGGGCGGAGACCAGCTTCAGCTTGTCCAGCGTGCGCTTGGACTTCAGCTCCTGAATGATGCCGATGACGGCGTTGACTGTGACAACGACCAGAAAGGTCAGGTTGTTGAAGGAGCCTTCGTACAGCAGTACCAGCGCCAGCAGGAAGAAGATCAGGTTGAAATAGGTGAACACATTGGAGCAGACGATCTTACCGGTGGACTGGGAGGTATCGTCCGTGACCACATTCACCAGCCCTTGTACAGTCCGCTCCTCCACCTGCCGGGGGTCAAGTCCCTTGGCGGGGTCGGGGGAGAAGCGCCGCACCTGATCGGCAGAGATAGACTGGGGTGCGGGATTTTCTTTTTTTCTCAGGTTTTTCATGGCGATCGATTCACTTTCTTCGGATTATTTTCCGGTAAAGGATCCCTCCGCATGCCGGGGGAGAAATGGGGTGTAATTATCTTACCAAAGATCTGTGGAAAAGTCATCCGGGTTCATGGCTTCTTTGCGGTATCTTTAAGAATATTTAATAAACCTGTCGAATGATCGGAATATACGCATATACATAAAATGAAAGCAATCTGCTTGTGGACAACTTACAAAAAAGGAAAAATCTGCCTGAAAAGGCTTGTTTTTTTTTTTTTTTTTGTTAGGATAACCTCGAAGAGGTACGCCCGGATAGGGAGTTTCCACTTCGGGGGAGAGGGGTCGCAAGCCCTGATCGGGGGGCAGGGTAAAAGATCCTATCCCAAATCTTATAAAGAAAGGATTTGATGTTTTGCGCAACTACAAAAGCATCCTTTGTTTGCTGCTGAGCCTTGTGCTGATCTTCTCTGTGGTGTTCCCCATGGGCGCCGCCGCTGTGGAAGAGCCCGGTGCTGGCAGCAGTGGTAGCAAAGGAATCAAGTTGACCTATGTCTGCAATGATGCAGAAGATCCTATCCATGAGGCAATGGTCTATGTTAGCGAGGACGCTACCATGGTTCAGGTTGCGGATTTGGAATCTGGAATGCCTGAGGGCTATCAGCTTGCTCAGAAGGAGGGGCTTGCCCTGAAGCCTGGTGCGACCGAGCTTCTCGTTTGGGTTGTTAAGACTCCTGCTCCTGCTCCCGCCAGTAAGAATGTTCCCATTAAGTTCATGACTGATGGAACTACCGTTGTTGGAACCCGTGAAGTCACTGTAGCTGAGGGCGAGACCCTCACTCTGAATGCAGCTGCTCTGGCAGTTCTTGTGCCTGAGGGCTATGAACTGCAGAACAAGGATCAGAGCGTGAATGTGACCTATAACACCGCAGAAGTCCGTGTTCTGGTTTCCAAGATCGAGGTGCCTGCTCCCGCCAACAAGAATGTGCCCATCAAGTTCATGACTGATGGAACTACCGTTGTTGGAACCCGTGAAGTCACTGTAGCTGAGGGCGAGACCCTCACTCTGAATGCAGCTGCTCTGGCAGTTCTTGTGCCTGAGGGCTATGAACTGCAGAACAAGGATCAGAGCGTGAATGTGACCTATAACACCGCAGAAGTCCGTGTTCTGGTTTCCAAGATCGAGGTGCCTGCTCCTGCCAACAAGAATGTGCCCATCAAGTTCATGACTGACGGAACTACCGTTGTTGGAACCCGTGAGGTCACTGTAGCTGAGGGCGAAGAGGTCGTTCTGAACGGCGCTGCTCTGGCAGTTTTGGCACCTGAGGGTTACGAGCTGCTGAACAAGGATCAGAGCGTGAAGGTGACCTACAACACCGCAGAAGTCCGTGTTCTGGTTCAGTCTTTGACCAAGAGCGTTCTGGTGAACTATGTCACCGAGGACGGAACTCTGGTGCTGACTTCCGAGATCGTGGTGGACAGAGAAGCTGGTCATGTGAACACCTCTGTGCTGACCGATGTTCCCTATGGTTACGAGATCGCCAATACCGGTGATATGTCCATCAAGGGCAACCACATCGATGTGGTAGTTCGTGAGAAGGAGTACACCAAGAGCATCGTCGTGAACTATGTTGACGAGGAAGGCAATCTGGTTCTGACCTCCGACATCCTGATGTCCAAGGAAGCCACCCATGTGAACACCTCCCTGCTGAAGGATGTTCCCTACGGCTACGAGATCGCTGTCACCGGTGATGTGCGCATCGAGGACAACACCGTCACCGTGGTGGTTCGTGAGAAGGCATACACCAAGTCCGTGCTGGTCAACTATGTGAACGAGGCAGACAACAAGTGTGTCCTGACCTCCAGCATCGTTGTCTACATGGATGCCACCAGTGTGAACACCGCTCTGCTGACCGATGTCCCCACCGGTTACGAGATCGCTGTCACCGGCGATATGCCCATCGAGGGCAACCACATCAATGTGTTCGTCCGTGAAAAGACCTACACCAAGAGCGTTGTGGTCAACTACATCACCGAGGATGGCACTCTGGTGCTGACCTCCGATGTGGTGGTTCTGGAAGAGCAGACCAGCGTGAACACCTCTGTGCTCACCGATGTTCCCTACGGCTATGAGATCGCTGTTACCGGCGATATGCCCATCGAGGGCAACCACATCGATGTGGTGGTTCGCCTGACCCCCTACACCAAGAGTGTTCTGGTGAACTATGTCACCGAGGATGGCAACTGCGTGCTGACCTCCGACATTGTGATGGACAAGGACGCTACCAGCGTGAACACCTCCCTGTTGAAGGATGTTCCCTATGGCTACGCCATCGCCATCACCGGTGATATGCCCATCGAGAATGGTCAGGTCTTTGTGACTGTCCGCTCTACTTATGTCCCTGAGCCCACTGTCCCCGAGGAGACCAAGCCCGAGGAGACCAAGCCCGAGGAGACCAAGCCCGAGGAGACCAAGCCCGAGGAGA